>NZ_CP087184.1:3896358-4545751 GCF_024749045.1 Pseudomonas sp. B21-028 | reverse complement strand
ACCATGCCGCCCCAAGCGAGTTCGCCCCCACCGATCAGCGTCGCGGTGTCGGCCAGCATCCGCATCGGGGTTTCGAAACCGTGACCATCGTTTACCAGGGTGAGTTGGAACACCGGGATTCCACCGGCAGCGGCGGCAAGATCGGCCCGGGCGATGTGCAATGGATGACCGCCGCTTCCGGGATCATCCATGAAGAGTTCCATTCCGAAGCCTTTGCCCGCCAGGGTGGGTTCATGGAAATGGTCCAGCTGTGGGTCAACTTGCCCGCCAAAGACAAGATGGCCCCGGCCGGCTACCAGACGCTGCTCAAGGGTGACATTCCGAACATTGCGCTGAAGGACGACGCCGGCAGGCTGCGCCTGATCGCCGGGACCTTCGAGGGCCAACAAGGCCCGGCGAAGACCTTCACGCCCATCGACGTCTGGGATATCCGCTTGAATGCCGGCAAGGACCTGACCCTCGACCTGCACGAAGGCCGCAACACGGCACTGGTGGTGCTGCATGGCACGGTCCAGGCCAACGGTCGCGAGCGGATCGAGGCGGGGCAACTGGCCCTGTTCGAACGCGCCGGCGACCAGTTGACCCTGCACGCCAATAACGACGCGGTGGTGCTGCTGCTCAGCGGCGAACCTATCGACGAACCCATCGTCGGCCATGGCCCGTTCGTGATGAACAGCGAGCAGGAAATCCACCAGGCTTTCAACGACTTCCACTCCGGGCATTTCGGCCAGATGGACGCTTGATTGCCGGCCACGCCGATCCATGTGGGAGCGAGCCTGCTCGCGATAGCGGTCCGCCAGTCGCTGAAGCGTTGACGGATCAACCGGCATCGCGAGCAGGCTCGCTCCCACACGGGTTGTGGTGATTCCACGGCGTATACATCTGTGCCAATCTTCTCGCCAATAGCCTTGCTGGAGCTGTCCCCATGCTGTCTCTGATCACCGATCACCCGCTGCTCGGCGCCCTGGTGCTGCTTGTGCTCGACATGCTGTTGTGGCGACTGGTCAGTGCGCAGCGGTCCTATTGGAAGATCGGCGGGCGGCTGGTGATTTTTTCGTTGTTCAGCATGCTGCTGTTCAATGAAGGCCTCAACCCCATGGAGCCGGCGCAGTGGGTCGACGATGTGCCGCGGCACCTGGCGGCCACTGGCTTGCAGATCGCCTGGTGGCTGTTCGCCGCACGAACCCTGACGGTGCTGATCGGTGCGGCAATGATGCAACGGGTCGGCCATACCGGGCGGCTGTTGCAGGATCTGCTTGGTGCGGTGATCTTCCTGATCGCCGTGATTGCCGCGCTGGCTTATGTCCTGGATCTGCCGGTCAAGGGGGTGCTGGCGACGTCCGGGGCGATGGCGATCATCGTCGGCCTGGCGTTGCAAAGCACCCTCAGCGACGTGTTCTCCGGCATCGTGCTCAACACCACCAAGCCTTATCAGCTCGATGACTGGATCTCCATCGACGGCACCGAGGGCCGGGTCACCGACATCGACTGGCGCGCCACGCGCTTGCAGACCGCCCAGGGCAGCATGGCGGTGATTCCCAACTCACTGGCGGCCAAGGCCAAGGTCATCAACTTCAGCCGGCCCAGCGATGTGCACGGGTTGTCCATCAGCGTTCAGGTCAGTCCCCACGCCCGGCCGCAGAAAGTGATCGAAGCGCTGGAGCGCGCCATGATCGGCTGCCGCGCCTTACTTGCCGTGCCGGGCCCTTGCGTCACGCTGAAAAGCTCCACCAGTGCTGGGGCGGAATACGAAATCAGCGGCTTTGTCGTCTCGAGAGCCCAGAAGCGCGAGGTGCGCAATCAATTGTTCGACCTGGCGTTCCGACACCTGCGGGCGTCTGGGATCAGTCTCCTGTCCCACAGCGAAAGCGCCTCGGCCAATGGTTCGTCGCGGCCCCGCGCATTGCTGGACAGCTCAAGCATTTTCTCGACCTTGCGCCAGGAAGAAAAAGACACCTTCAGCCAGAACATGACCCTGCAGACCTTCCGTGCAGGAGACATGATCCTGCCCGCCGGCGAGGTGAGCGATCATCTGTTCATCATCGAATCCGGCGTGGTCAGCGTAACCATGGTACGCGACGGCCAGGTATTGGAAGGCGGGCGCATGGGGCCGGGAGAAGTGATTGGCGAAGCCGGTATCATTTCCGACGTGGCCGCATTGGCAAGCTTTTCGGCCAAGACGTTCTGTACCCTTTATCGCATCGAGAAGGACTACCTCAAACCGTGCCTTGACGCCCGTCACGACATCAATGACGCCATGAAGAACCTGTTGGACGTACGCATGCACCTCGCCCAGAACCTGATCCTCGAAGCCCCCAAGCCCGTGACCAAGAAACGCTTCCTGCACTGGCTGCGCAGCCGGGCCTGAACAACCTGCCCATTGGTCACTCGAACTTCCTAATAATTGGCTATTTGTACCGCGCCGGCCTGGGGCTAACGTAGCGCCACACCCCATTGTTCTGGAGCACACCATGCAACCGCGTATCGATTTCTACACCGCTTCCCCCGACGCCTTCAAAGCCATGCTGGCCCTGGAAAACGCTGTCATGAAACTGGGCCTGGAAAAGTCCCTGCTCGAGCTGGTCAAGCTGCGTTCCTCGCAAATCAACGGCTGCGCCTTCTGCATCGACATGCACACCGCCGATGCCCGCAAGGATGGCGAGACGGAGCGTCGCCTGTACGCCGTGACCGCCTGGCGCGAAGCACCGTTCTTCACCCCTCGCGAGCGCGCCGCGCTGGCCTGGACCGAAGCCCTGACCCGCCTGAGCGACACCCATGCGCCGGATGCCGACTATGAACTGCTGAACGAGCATTTCAACCCCAAGGAAATGGTCGACCTGACCGTGGCTATCAACGCCATCAACGGCTGGAACCGCCTGGCGGTGGGCTTTCGCAAGATGCCCGAGGCGTGAATCTGGCTTCGTAATCAATCCAGATAGGCTTTCGGCGTGCGGCCGGTCATGTGCCTGAAGAACGCGATGAACGCGCTGTCGCTGGCAAAGCCCAGTTCAAAGGCGCTGTGGCTCAGGCTGTGACCGGTGGCTAACAGTTCAATGGCGCGCATCAAGCGCCATTGCTGGCGCCACTGCTGATAACCCATGCCGGTTTCCCGCTGAAAGATCCGTCCGATGGTCCTGCCGCTGGCGCCGATGTGTTGTTCCAGCACCACTAGTGTCGGCGGCAGGCGATCCGGGATGGCAAGCAAGGGGGCCAGGCGCTTGTCTTCGGGCATCGGCAATAGCATCGGTTGTTGCGTCGCCGTGCGAATCTCATCCAGGCACAACCCCAGCAGATGCACGTTACGCCCCTGCGTCCAATCGCTATCGAACGCTGCATCGGTGATCGGTTCGAGGACCGCTCGCAGTAACGGCGAGACATCAATGATGCACACCTGGGGCGGCAAGTCTTTGCACAGCGACGCCGCCAGGTAGATCGACCGATAGTCCACGCTCTGCTGCATCACCGCACGATGAGGTATCAGCGGCGGAATCCAGGCGGCTCGCGACGGCGGCAGCAGGCAGAGCTGCTGTGCCAGCGTGATGCGGGCACAACCTCGGCGTGTGAACAACAGTTGGCCGCGCTGATGTTTGTGCAGGCCGGAGTCGTGCTGGCCCAGCGTCGACGCCAGGCCGATCACCGCTGCGTGGTGGCGGTCAGGGTCGAAATGGGCATGAGAGTCGAGCCAGGCCATAAGGTGTCCGATTTCAGCGATTAGTTGTCTGGCTTTGGATAATACGACAAACGCGAACCTCTAAAATGGCTCGTCTTCAATCCGACGAGCTTGCTGTCATGACTTCAAGATATTTACTCAAACTGGCGATTGCCCTGGTGATGTTTCCCCAGATCGCCCAGACGCTCTATAGCCCTGCACTGGGAGACATCAGTCTTAAATTTACCGTCGGCGCCCAAATGGCAGCGCAGACATTGTCTGTATTTTTCCTCGGTTTCGCCCTGGGTGTGATGGTGTGGGGGCGCCTGTGTGACCGCATCGGTCGTCGGCCCGCCATGCTCGGCGGCATGGCGTTGTATGCATCGGCAACGGTGCTGGCGCTGGGTGTCGATACCTTCAATGCCTTGCTGGCGCTTCAGGCGTTGGCTGCGTTTGGTGCGGCGGTTGGTTCGGTAGTGACCCAGACGATCCTGCGCGACCGTTTTCAGGGTGCTGAACTGGGACAGGTCTTCTCGATGATCGGCATCGCCCTGGCGGCCAGTCCGGCGATTGGCCTGTTCTGTGGTGCCGGCCTGGTGGAGTTCTTTGGTTACCAGGGGGTACTCGGCGCCTTGTTGGCACTGTCGCTGATCCTCCTGTTCTGGAGCGCGCGTTCACTGCCTGAGACACTACCGGCCAACCTGGTGTCGCCACCGCTGCTGAAGACGCTTTGGCGGATGCTCAAGGACCCGGCCATCTGGCGGTCGACATTACTGGTGGCGACTTTCAACGTCGCGCTGTTCAGCTACTACAATCTTGGGCCATTCCAATTCGAGCGGCTTGGGTTGAGCCCCAGGTTGTTCGGTTACAGTGGCGTCATCCTGGCGCTGGGCTCGGGTTTGGGCGCCTGGCTGAACAAGCGGCTGCTGGCACGAGGGTTCAAGGGCAACCGGTTGTCGGCTATCGCGGCACTGATGCTGCTGATCGGTGGGATGAGTGTTCAGGGTCTGCTCGGCAGCCCTGTTTTTGTCGCCGCGATGCTGTTGATCGTACTGGCGTTCGGCGTGGCCATACCTAATGTGCTCGGCACCGCGCTCGCTCATTATCGCGATTGCCTGGGTACCGCCGGGGCACTGTTCGGCTTGTTCTATTACTTGTTGATCAGTGGTGCGCTGATGCTCGCCGGCTGGGGCCAGGCGTTGGGCTGGACCTTGGTTCTATGCGGAACGTTGGCGGTGTGCTTGACCGTCCGCCAGTTGCGGGTCTGAATCCGTTGCTTCTCATTAATGGTAACCATTACTATTCAGACCCCGTCCCCGCAGCGCGCCGTAATGACCCTCAAGTTGCCTCGCAAACCCGGCTTTTTCGAGCATTACGAAGAGTTGATCGGGACCTGGACCCGGCGCCTGCGCAATCGCGAACAGGCCGAGGACCTGGCTCACGACACTTTCGTGCGGGTGCTTGAGGCCAATTCGGCCGGTGTCGAGCAGCCACGGGCCTATCTGCACCAGACGGCACGCAACATCGCAGTCGATGGCTATCGGCGCGAAGATCGACGGGGTGCCATGGAGGAGGCTGTCGACCATAGTCAGTCGTTTTCCAGCGACCCGGAGCATTTCATGCACGCGATCCAGCTGGCGGACTCCATCGAGCGGGCGCTTGCCGAGCTTCCGGCCAACTGCCGCACCGTGTTTGTCTGGCAGAAGATCGAAGGCCTGACCCAGGCGGAAATCGCCGAGCGCCTGGGGCTGTCAAAAAACATGGTGGAAAAGTATATGATCCGCACCCTGCGGCATCTGCGTGATCGCCTGGATGGTGATCTATGACTCCTCGCGCGCTCCCATCCGAATCCGGCCACTTGAGCCTGGCGACCATGAGTCCGGCTAATTTGAACCACAGGACCTCCCATGACCGATAGCCGTGAATGCCCGTGCGGGCGGGACAGGCTTCGCGACGATGCGGCGCGATGGTTCCTGCGCTTGCAAGCCCCGGCCATGAGCGTCGAGGAGCGCCAGCATTTTCACGCCTGGCTGGACGAACATCCCATCCATCGCGACGAAATCCAATTGTTGCAAGGTATTTGGAGTGCCACGGACCTGGTGCCCAGGGAACGCCTGCAAACGCTGTGCGAACGTCCCGCCGCGCGACCCAAGCGTCGACCCCTGTTGCGATATGCAGTGGCCGCCGGCCTGCTCGCGGTGGCGGTTGGATTGGGCTTGTTCAGCGGCCTGGGTTCTCCCACCGAATACAGCGCGGAATTTGCCACGGCCCTGGGTGAGCGCCGGCACATCGCCTTGCCGGACGGCTCGATGATCGACCTCAACAGCCGCAGCCGGGTGCGGATTCGATTTGCCCATCACCAACGGCGAGTGGAACTGGCCGAAGGCGAGGCCTTGTTCAGCGTCGAGCATGACGCCGGTCGGCCATTCACCGTGGAGGCGGGCAACGGCCAGGTGACAGTGACCGGCACGCGCTTCGACGTGCGCCGCGATGCCGACAACACCCGGGTGGCGGTGGAGCAGGGCAGCGTCAAGGTCCAGGGGCGCGATGCGCCGCAGGCTCAGTTCGTCAACCTCACGGCAGGGTTTGGTACCCGGATCGATGCCCAAGGCAAGGTCGCTGCGCCTTATGCGATCAACGCCGATGAACTCACCGCCTGGCGCAACGGCAAACTGGTATTCAACAACGCGCCGCTGAGGGACGTGGCGGAAGAAGTCTCCCGTTATCGCGGCAAACCCCTGCGGGTTGGCAGTGCAGCGGTGGGCAACCTGCTCCTGACCAGCGTGTTCCGTGCCGACAACCCCGAAGCGCTGATCAAGGCCTTGCCGAATATCCTGCCGGTGGCCGTTCATACCCTGGACGACGGCAGCCAGGAAATAATTGCGCGATAGATTCAGGTTTTTTTCGAGTTCTTCGTCTTCTTGTCCAACTGCAACTGGTTTGCATTAACAGACGCGTATTCTTGCGATTTGACAGGACAAGGTTCGACGTGAAAACCCCCGCCAAAAACAACAACCGCACTTCTGCACCCTGGCTGCCGCTGGCCTTGACCCTGGCCGTCAGCGCCGCGCTGCCCCAGGCTTTCGCCGATCAGGCCGCCACCGCGATTCATATCCAGGCGCAGCCGCTGGGCCAGGCCTTGAGCCAGCTTGGGCAGCAGACCTCGTTGCAGGTTTTCTTCCGTCCGGAGGTGGTGGCCGGCAAACAGGCCCCGGCCGTGGACGGCAATCTGTCGCCGGAAGCGGCCTTGCGCCAATTGCTGCAGGGCAGCGGGCTGCGCTACCAACTCGATGAAGGTTCGGTGACCGTGTTGCCGGCACCATCGGTGTCCACCAGTGGCCCGATGGAACTGGGGACTACCGAAATCCAGGTGGTGGGCGACTGGCTCGGCGACGCCAACGCCGAAGTGGTGCAGAACCATCCCGGCGCGCGGACGGTGATCCGTCGCGAAGCGATGGTGGAGCAGGGCGCCATGAATGTCGGCGAAGTGTTGCGGCGCGTGCCGGGCGTGCAGGTGCAGGACGCCAACGGCACCGGTGGCAGCGACATCGCCCTGAACGTCGGCGTGCGCGGCCTCACGTCACGGCTGTCGCCACGTTCTACCGTGCTGATCGACGGCGTGCCGGCGGCGTTTGCGCCGTATGGTCAGCCGCAACTGTCCATGGCCCCGATCTCTTCGGGCAACCTGGACAGCATCGACGTGGTGCGCGGCGCCGGGTCTGTGCGCTATGGGCCGCAGAACGTCGGCGGGGTGATCAACTTCGTGACTCGCGCCATCCCGGAAAAAGCCACCGGCGAAATCGGCACGACCCTGGAAACTTCCCAGCGCGGTGGCTGGAAGCACATCGACACGGCGTTCCTCGGTGGCACGGCGGATAACGGTTTGGGCGTTGCGCTGCTGTATTCAGGTGTGAACGGCAACGGTTATCGCCAGAGCAACAATGGCAACGACATCGACGACGTCATCCTCAAGACCCATTGGGCGCCCACCGAGGTGGACGATTTCTCGCTGAACCTGCATTACTACGACGCCCGGGCCGACATGCCGGGCGGGCTGACCCAGGCCCAGTACGACGCCGACCCGTACCAGTCCGACCGCGACTGGGACAACTTCAGCGGACGGCGCAAGGACGTCTCGTTCAAGTGGATCCGGGAAATCAGCGAGCGTACCCAGGCCGAGGTGCTGACTTATTACTCGGACAGCTACCGTGGCAGCACCATTGCCGCCCGGGACCAGCGCACGTTGGTGTCCTACCCGCGTACCTACTACACCTTCGGCATCGAGCCGCGGGTGTCCCATGTATTCGACCTCGGCGCCACCACCCAGGAGGCCAGTGTCGGTTATCGCTACCTCAAGGAGGGCATGCACGAAGAGGCCAGTCGCCTGGCGTTGCGCGATAACCAGCCGGTGGTGCGTCCGGGCTCCGACGGCCATGTCTATCAGGACCGTACCGGCGGCACCGAGGCCCACGCGGTCTATGTCGATGACAAGATCGACGTCGGCAAATGGACCATCACCCCGGGCATCCGCTTTGAAAGCATCAGTACGCAGTGGCACGACCGCCCGGTGCTCGACACGGCCGGCCGTCCGGTGCAGGAGAAACGTCGCAGCATCGACAGCAACGAGCCGCTGCCGGCCCTGAGCGTGATGTACCACCTGTCCGATGCCTGGAAGCTGTTCGCCAACTACGAGACTTCGTTTGGCAGCCTGCAATATTTCCAACTGGGCCAGGGCGGCGATGGCAACAACACCGCCAACGGCCTGAGCCCGGAAAAGGCCAAGACCTACGAAATCGGCACGCGCTACAACGATGACGTGTGGGGCGGGGAAGTGACGCTGTTCTACATCGACTTCGACGACGAATTGCAGTACATCAGCAACGATGTGGGCTGGACCAACATGGGCGCCACCAAGCACCAGGGCCTGGAAGCCTCGGTGCATTACGACATGGCCGCGCTGGACCCACGCCTCGAAGGCTTGAGCGCCAATGCCGGCTTCACCTACACCCGGGCGACCTATGAAGGTGAGATCCCGAGCTTCAAGGGACGTGACCTGCCGTTCTACTCCCGCCAGGTGGCAAACGTGGGGTTGCGTTACGAAGCCAATCGCTGGACCTACAACCTCGATGTCTTTGCCCAGTCCAAGCAACGCTCACCGGGCAACAGCGTCAATGCCGATGGCAGCTTCAGCGATAACTACCATACCCACGGCAGCGCCGATGGGCAGTTCGGCGACATGCCAGGCTACGTGCTGTGGAACGTGCGCGCGGGTTACGACTTCGGTGAGCAACTGTCGAACCTGAAACTCGGCGCCGGGGTGAAAAACCTGTTCGATCATCAGTACTACACCCGCTCCAGCGACAACAACTCGGGGATCTACGCCGGCGCCCCGCGGACGTTCTTCGTGCAGGCCAGCGTGGGCTTTTAAGTTTCACATCTGCTTCTGTGGCGAGGGGATTTATCCCCGCTGGGCTGCGAAGCAGCCCTAAAACCAGGCCCCTCGGTGTGTCCTGACACACTGCATCGATTGGTTGGGGCCGCTTCGCAGCCCAGCGGGGATAAATCCCCTCGCCACAAGGGTTCCGGGAACATTCAGACTTTCAGGACCTTCCCACTGGCCGCCACCACTACCAGCGACAACGCCAGCAGCCCGAAGGCCACGCTCAGGCTGCTGCCGTGGGCCACGAACCCGATCAGCGCCGGGCCGGCGAGGATGCCGGCGTAGCCGATGGTGGTGATGGCCGGTACGGCAATCGCTTCTGGCATCAGGGTCTGTTTGCCGACGGCGGTGTACAACACCGGCACGATGTTCGAACAGCCGGCTCCCACCAACGCATAACCCAACAGCGCTGCCTGCCACATCGGCGCCAGGGTGGCCAGCAGGAAGCCGACTGCGGCCGTGGTGCCGCCATAGATGATCACCCGTCGGGCGCCCAGGCGGTGCACCACCGCATCGCCGGTCAGGCGGCCGACGGTCATGGTCAGCGCGAACGCGGCATAACCCAACCCGGCATAGGCGGTCTCGACCCCGCGCTCTGTGGCCAGGAACACGGCGCTCCAATCCAGCACCGCCCCTTCGGCCAGGAACACGATGAAACACAGGATGCCGATAAACAACACGATGCCGTGGGGAACGGCGAACGCCGGGCCCGAGCTTTCACTGCCATAAGGCAGCAAGTGCGGCGCGGCCTTGAACAGTGCCACCAGCAGCAATCCATTGACCACCAGCGTCGCGCCCAGCGGCGACAACCCTAGGCCGAGCAGGGCGCTGACGCCAGCCGCGCCGATGATCCCGCCGAGGCTGAACATGCCGTGGAAGCCCGACATCATGGTCTTGCCACTGGCCCGCTCGACGATCACCGCTTGCAGATTCACGGTCGAGTCCACCGTGCCGAGCCCGGCGCCGAACAGAAACAACGCGGCCACCAACCAGGAAAACGTGCTCATCGTCGCCAGCAAAGGCAACGCCAGGCAGATCAGGACCGTGCCACCGCTCAGCACCCGTCGACAGCCGAACCGTGCCGCCAATGCGCCGGAAATCGGCATCGCCAGGATCGACCCCACCCCCAGGCACAACAACAGCAGGCCGAGGGTGCCTTCATCCAGGTTCGCCCGCACCTTGGCATAAGGCACCAGTGGTGCCCAGGCGGCGATGCCGACGCCGGCGATGAGATAAGCGATGCGGGTGGACATCTGTTCCAGGCGTCCGGGCACAAACGTGGGTGGGGGCGTGATGGCGGTCATGAAGCGTCCTTGGTTTTGCGAGGCTGTGATGCGGGTGGGAACCCTATGCTGGCATATCCACTGACCTCACGGCGACCTCTAGGTGCCGACCGAGGGTGCTGCATCGAGCAAGCTTTGCTCCCACAGGCCAGGGCAGCATACAGTGGCGACCCTGCTGGTTGAATGCGGATCGGGTCCATGACGCAGTTCTATGATGCACGCGGCAATATCTATGGTGTCGTTTCACCGCAACAGGTCCGTGCCCAAGGTGTGGACCTGCCGTCGTCTGCGGCCCAGGCGGCACAGGCGCGTGAGTCCTGGGCAGCGGCTGCGGTGCATGGGTTTTGCGCCTGGGCGCCGGGTGAGCAACCACCGGGCGCCAAGGCTCATCGCAGCGACGGTCTGCTGATCGGGCCGTTCCAGGACGAACCGCCCTTTGACCTGTTGATCGTCAACACCGACGGTACCCTGGCCGAGCGCAGTGGCAACGGCCTGACCATTTTCTCCCATGCCCTACAGGCACAAGGTTTGATGCCGGGAGAGGACGATTGTGTGTTGCAGGTACATCACGACAAACACGCAGGCTCATCGCCGCTGCAAACGTCGGTTCGTGCCGCTGAGTTCGAAGGCACGCAGGGCTTCTGGCTGGACCTTGGGCAACCGCTGTTCGGGCCCCAGGCCGTTGCTGCCCAAACGACGGAAAGCGTGCGCTTCAACCAGCGCGAAGTCAGCCGAGTGGCGGTGCTGCAAGCGTTGAACCCGGCGTGGGGCAACAGTCAGTTCGTGAGCATGGGCAACCCCCATTGCGTGACCTTGGTGGACAGCGCCGAAGCGCTGCCGAGCAATGCGCAGATGAGCGCCCCGGCACTTTCCCAAAGCTTGACCCGTATCGCTTATGCCACGCCCGGTGGCGCCGGGATTCCGTGCCCGGCGGGGGTGAACCTGCAATGGGCCTGTCTGGAAGCCGAAGGACAGATCGCTGCCCGGGTATTCGAGCGGGGCGAAGGGCCGACCGCTTCTTCCGGTACCAGCGCCAGTGCCGTGGCCAGCGCCGCTTGGCGGGTGGGTTGGGTGAAAGCGGGACCTGTGCGTGTGGTGATGCCGGGCGGGACGGCACCGATCCTGTTGACAGAGGTGGGCGGGGAGCTGGTGCGGGTCAGTTTGTTTGGGGCGGCGCGGCTTCTTTAGCGTCCTGCTGTGTGGCTGATGACGCTATCGCGAGCAGGTTCGCTCCCACATTGGATCTTCGCAGGCATACATCTTGTGTCCGCCGCATCCCCCCTGTGGGAGCGAGCCTGCTCGCGATAGCGTCGGGCCAGCCACCTCACGGTCAACGGACAGACCGCTATCGTCGGCTCGCTCAGCCCAACTGCGGC
This sequence comes from Pseudomonas sp. B21-028, assembly GCF_024749045.1. NCBI lineage: Bacteria > Pseudomonadati > Pseudomonadota > Gammaproteobacteria > Pseudomonadales > Pseudomonadaceae > Pseudomonas > Pseudomonas sp. B21-028. Next base: position 4,534,003 of record NZ_CP087184.1, on the reverse strand, counting down.
CCAAACTCCACCACTGGCATCTGCCGCCTCATCAGCACTTCACCGTTGCGAATCGAGTAGAGCGGCAACCCCTGGCTGCGGATCACTTCATAGTCGCTGTCGGCCGAAAGGATCAGCAGGTTCGCCGGGCGTCCGGCTTCCAGCCCGTAGCGTTCGCCCAGGGCCATGGCCTTGGCGCTGTTGTCGGTGACCAGGTCGAGGGCGCTTTGCAGGTTGCGGTAGCCAAGCATGTGGCAGATGTGCAGGCCGGCTTCGAGTACCCGCAGGATGTTGCCGTTGCCCAGGGGATACCATGGATCGACGATGGAGTCCTGGCCGAAACACACGTTCATCCCGGCTTCCAGCAGTTCATTGACCCGGGTGACGCCGCGGCGTTTCGGGAAGGTGTCGAAGCGTCCCTGCAAGTGGATGCTTTCGGTGGGGCAGGAGACGAAGCTGATGCCCGAGTGCCCGAGCAGGCGAAACAGCTTGGCGCAGTAGGCGTTGTCGTAGGAGCCCATGGCCGTGGTGTGGCTGGCGGTGACCCGGGCACCCATGTCGCGGCTGCGGGCTTCCTCGGCCAGCACTTCGAGGAAGCGCGAATGCGGGTCGTCGGTTTCGTCGCAATGTACGTCCACCAGGCAGCCGGTGCGCTCGGCCAGGTCCATCAGGAATTTCACCGAGCTGACGCCCTGGTCGCGGGTGTACTCGAAGTGCGGAATGCCGCCCACCACGTCGGCGCCCATGCGGATCGCTTCTTCCATCAGATCGCGGCCGTTGCGGTAGGACTCGATGCCTTCCTGGGGAAACGCGACGATCTGCATGTCGATCAGATGACGGTTTTGCTCGCGCACTTCCAGCATGGCCTTGAGGGCGGTGAGCGCGGGGTCGGTGACGTCGACGTGGGTGCGCACATGCTGGATTCCATGGGCGGCGAGGGCCTGGATGGTTTTCGTCGCGCGGGTCCGGGTGTCTTCTTCGGTGATGGTGGCCTTGCGTTCACCCCAGCACTCGATGCCTTCGAACAAGGTGCCGCTCATGTTCCAGCGCGGCTCGCCAGCGGTGAGGGTGGCGTCCAGGTGAATGTGCGGCTCGACGAAGGGCGGCACCACCAGGTTGCCGCCGGCATCGAGATCCTCCGGGCCGAGGCTGGGGGCCTCGGTCTGGCGGGCGATGCTGGCGATCAGGCCGTTTTCCAGGTGCAGCTCATGCAAGCCTTCGCGGTTGCGCAGGCGAGCGTTGATGATGTGCATCGGGCGAATCCTTCTTATAGGTCTTGGAGTGGCGCGTCGGTGGTCCGGGTACCCATGACGCCGATCAATAGCACATACGTTAGCGCGCCAGTGGCGATTCCTACCAGCGGTGCCACCCAGGGTGAATTGAACGCCGCGACAGTGCCGAGCCCATAAGCCAGCAAGCCCGGCCAGTTGAAGGCGGGCAGCCGTGCATCGGACAGGCGTGGATAACGCCCGCGCCAGCGGAAGAAGAAGTCGGCCATGATCACGCCGCCTATGGGCGGGATCACCGTACCCAGCAGGATCAGGTACGGCACCAGCATGTCGTACATGCCCAGCAGGGCCAGCAGGGTGCCGATCACGGCGCCGCCCAGGGTGACGGTCTTGCGTCGACGGGTGCGTAGCAGGTTGCAACCGGCCACGGCGAAGTTGTAGATGGTGTTGTCCTGGGTGCTCCAGATGTTGAGCAGCAGCATCGCCATCGCCGCCATGGCGAAGCCCTGCAACAGCAGCACTTCGACCACATCCGGCTGCTGGTAGACGATGGCCCCGTAAGCGCCAATCAACACCATCAGGCCATTGCCGAGGAAGAAACCAATCAGGCTTGCCAGCACCGCGACTTTCGCCGAGCGGGAAAACCGGGTCCAGTTGGTCGCCTGGGTGGCGCCGCTGACGAAGGTACCGAACACCAGCGTGATGGCGCTGGACCCATCGAGGCTGCCCGTGGGTACCACCGCCAGCAGGCCCTCCAGGCCCCCGACCTTTTCCGTCGCGACCCACATCGACAGCATCAGCAACAACATCATGGCCGGCACGGCGATGTACGAGAGCATCTCCAACCCGCGATAGCCGATGTAGGCCGTGGCGCAGAACCCCAGGCCGAACAGCACCATCAGCCCCAGCACGGCGCCTTCGCCCAGGCCGAAATATTTACCCAGCACCACCGCGGCGGTCGCCGTGCCCCAGGCGTACCAGCCGATCTGGGTGAAACCCAGGATCAGATCGCTGAGCTTGCTGCCGACCTCGCCAAAACAGAAACGGCCCATCAGCACCGAATTGAGCCCGCTCTTGAACGCGATGTAACCCAACCCCGCGGCATAGAGCCCCAGCAGCAGGTTGCCGATCACGATCACGGTGAGCATCTCGGCAAAACCGAACGCGACTCCCAGCTTGCCGCCGGCAAACATCGTGGCGGTGAAGAAGGTGAAACCCAGCAACACCATGGCCGTGGAGGCCAGGCCCTTGCGGGCGTGCACCGGGACTTCGCTCAACGGGTAGTCGTTGCCTGGATCGTTCTGAGTCATGTGGCGGTCCTTGCGCAGGAGGGGGAATGTCGCAAGCGTGCAGCGGTCGTGCCAAGCGGATGATCACGAGGTTATTTATAGACAATCCGAGGAAATGGGGGCGGGCGGGGCGTGAAAGTGGTGCAGCGATGATTCAAGTTGGAACACGGTTCTCATTACCCCCTGTGGGAGCGAGCCTGCTCGCGATGGCGCCGGATCAGTCACGTCCATTTCAACGGATAGGCCGCCATCGCGAGCAGGCTCGCTCCCACAGGGGATTGGGTTTCAGAGAGGCTGGAGCTGTAACAAGAAACCCAAGATTGCCGCCACAATGGCTTCCGGCGCATCTTCCTGGACCAGATGCCCGGCGTTCGGCACCGGGTGGAATTGCGCGCCTGGAATCAGCGCGTGCAGCGCCCGGCCGCGCTCGATGGGGATCCATTGGTCATCCTCGCCCCACAGTATCTGCGTCGGGCAGCGCACACTCGAATACAGGCCCTCTGCCTCGCGGGTGTAACGCTCGTCCATTTGCGCAATCTGCCGATAAAACGCGGCCTGGCCTGTCTCGCCAAGCCACGGCTGTACGTAGGGCGCCAGTTCTGCGTCCGGGATGTCCCGCTTGATCGCGCCGCGGATATACGTCGGCACAATGGCGCGCTGAATGTAATCGGGCAGCCCGCTGAAGGCTGCTTCATGCCGTCGCACATGCTGGACGAAGGGGGAGCCCCAGGGCGACAGCGCCACCGGGTCGATCAGCGTCAGGCTGCGGTAGTTTTTGCCATTGAGCAGGTGCGTGCGCAGGGCGGTGGCGCCGCCAAAGTCGTGGGCCACCACATCGGGACAGTCCAGGCCCCAGTGCTCCAGCAGCTGCGCGAACAGGTGGTTCTGTACGCCGAGGGAGACATCGGCATCGGGTTGCCCGGATTGGCCATAACCCAACAGGTCAAAGTAATGCACCCGGTGGGTGGCGCTCAAGAGCGGGGCGATTCGATGCCACACGTACGACGAAAAGGGCGTGCCATGGACGAATACCAGCGGCGGGCCGTCACCGTGGATGGCATAGCGAATGGTGTGTCCGTTGAAGGTGTATGCCTGATCCAGCGGCCAGTCGGTCATGGTCGATGCTCCACTGAAGGGGGGTTCAGGGGATAGAGCATAGGCCATTGCAGTTTTCCTGGGGAAACATACCTGCGGCGAGGGGATTGATCTGTGGAGAGGGGGGCTATCTGTGGAGAGGGGATTGATCTGTGGAGAGGGGGCTATCTGTGGAGAGGGGATTTATCTGTGGAGAGAGGTCTATCTGTGGAGAGAGGTCTATCTGTGGCGAGGGGATTTATCCCCGCTGGGCTGCGAAGCAGCCCCAAATTTCCAGCATTAATTCGCTTCGTATCTTTGGGGCGCGCTACGCACGCCAGCGGGGATAAATCCCCTCGCCACAGATAGACCCCTCTCCACAGATCAATCCCCTCGCCACAAAAGCTCTATGCAAGATTGGGACTGCGGGTTACTCGCCGCGATAGATGCAGCCGCTGGTGCACGTCTCATGGATGCGAATGGCGCTGAGTTCCGGCAGCAACGGCTTGAGCTCGTTCCAGATCCACTTGGCGAGGACTTCGCTGGTGGGGTTTTCCAGGCCAGGGATGTCGTTGAGGTAGTTGTGGTCCAGGCGCTCGTAGAGCGGCTTGAAGATCGCCTTGATTTCCGAGAAGTCACGAATCCAGCCGGTGTGCGGGTCGATGTCACCGCTCAGGTGAATCGCCACCTTGAACGAGTGGCCGTGCAGACGGCCGCACTTGTGGCCGTCCGGTACGTGGGGCAGGCGGTGGGCGGATTCGAAGGTGAATTCTTTGAAGATTTCCACAAGTTCAGGCTCTTTAAGGTAGCGGTCGCGAGGCAGGCGGCGGAGTTTATCAGTTTGGCTCCGGCGTTGCGCGCTCATGCTGACTAAAGGGTCAGCAAACGCTCGCCCAGCCCACCGTTGGCCGCCAATTCAAGGAACTCGTCGCCCAGGCGGCGACTCTCGTCCATCGCCGTCTGCCAGTAGGTGCGGCGGCTCGCGTCATCGCCCATGAAACGCTTGAAGTCGTTCCGGTCCGGCAGCTTGCCGTAGGGCAGGCGAGCCAGGTACTCACGGGACGGCGCCACCAACAGGACATCTTGCAGGCGTCCGATGTTGCCCCGGCGCCACGGCAGGCTCTTGTCGAACCAGCCGGGAATGACCCGGTCGGTGAAATGGGGATACAGCACGATGTCTTCGCCGCTGTAGGGCAGGTCGAGGTGATAGTCCAGCAAGCCGCCGTCGCGGTAGGTGCCGGCACCGGCGCCCGGCAGGTCGCGCACGCCCTCCATCACCATCGGAATCGAGCCCGAGGCCAGCAGCGCCTGGCGCAGATTGCCGGCCGCAAGCGGGACGAATCGTGATGGGAAGTCGTTCAAGGGATGCAGCGGCGGTGCCAGGCGCGGGTCGTGGATGATCAGCCGTTCGAAATGCCGCGACAGCCGCGCCCGGCCTCGCAGGTTGTCGGCAATGACCGACGACAGGCCCAGGCCCAGCCGCCCGCGATGATCCTGCGCGAGCAAGCCGTGGCTTTTGACTACCATGATGTTGAGCCGGTAATGCGGGTTGGCGAGGATCGTCGCGTCGCGGCCTTCGAGCAGGTCGTCGAGCATGCGTTGCGAACTCTGGCTGACCCCGGCCATGGTCACGCCCTTGGCGAAACTTTGCCCGTTGTACAAACTGCCCAGGCGTCGGATGCTGTCGGCGGCATCCGGCAGGCAGGCGCTGGCGAAGCGCCAGGAGCCCACGGAAGCGCCGATCAACGAGCGCTCACGGGGAGCGGCAGGCAGCCATTCGCCAAACAGCGCCAGGTCCAGTCCCTGGATGCCCAGGGCCTTGGGACCACCGGCGGCACCGGGCAGGATGCCGACGTCGGCCGCCTTGAGGCCGGCTTCGCGAATCCGCGCCAGGGCACGGGGACCTGCCTTGAGGGTGAGGGCGGGAAACTTGATGTGGATGGCGGTCATACCGGTCTCTTGGCGTGGGCAAGCAACGGATTATAGCGACACAAATCCCTGTGGGAGCGAGCCTGCTCGCGATGGCGGCGCATCAGATTTCAACAAGGTGACTGACCCACCGCCATCGCGAGCAGGCTCGCTCCCACAAGGAGCTCGGTCGTTGATCTGTGTTCCATGATGGCCATTCAGCTTCAGTTAAGTTCACCCGGCTACAGTCGCCCCGTGACGATTATAAAAAGGAGATAACCCTTGAACCGCCTGACTGCCTTTTTCATCGCAACGCTCATGGCACTGGGCGCCAGTCTTGCCCACGCACGGGACCTGGGCCCCGACGAATCCCGAAAACTGCAAGACGCTGGTACCATTCAGTCCTTTGCAACACTCAATGCCGCCGCCCTGGCCAAACACCCTGGCGCCACCGTGACCGACGTCGAGCTGGAAGAAAAGTACGGCAAGTTCATTTATCAGGTGGAGCTGCGCGACACCCAGGGCGTTGAATGGGATATGGAACTGGACGCCGTTACCGGCAAGGTGCTCAAGAATCATCAGGATACTTAATGAAGCTTAATCTCTGCGCCCGCGGTCGATGGCCGCTGGTGCTGCTGGCGTTTTGTTCGGTGGTCATGGCGCGGGACCTGGACCAGGACGAGGCCCTGCAACTGCGCCAGCAAGGCGTGATACTGCCGCTGGAGCAATTGCTGCAACAGGCGCTGGACCTGCATCCCGGCGCCAAGTTGCTGGAGGCCGAGCTGGAAGAGAAACACGGCGTCTATATTTATGAGGTCGAGATGCTGGACACCGACGGTGTCGTGCGCGAACTGGATCTGGAGGCCGCATCCGGCCGCTTGCTCAAAGATAAGGAAGACTGATGCGCCTGCTTCTGGTGGAAGATCACGTTCCCCTGGCCGACGAGTTGATGGCCGGGCTGACACGACAGGGCTACGCCGTGGACTGGCTCGCCGACGGTCGCGACGCGGTGTATCAGGGCAGCAGCGAACCCTATGACCTGATCATCCTCGACCTTGGCCTGCCGGGTGTGCCGGGGCTCGAGGTGTTGGCCCAGTGGCGTGCCGGCGGCCTGAGCACCCCGGTGCTGATCCTCACCGCCCGCGGTTCCTGGGCCGAACGCATCGAGGGCCTCAAGGCCGGTGCCGACGATTACCTGACCAAGCCGTTTCATCCCGAGGAACTGCACCTGCGGGTCCAGGCGCTGCTGCGCCGCTCCCATGGCCAGGCCAATCAGCCGACGCTCCAGGCTGCCGGGCTGCATCTGGATGAGGGGCGCCAGTGTGTGGTCCGCGACGGCGCGGACATCCAACTGACCTCCGCCGAATTTCGCCTGTTGCGCTATTTCATGCTTCACCCCGAGCAGATCCTCTCCAAGAGCCATCTCGCCGAACATCTATATGACGGTGAAACCGAGCGTGATTCCAATGTGCTGGAAGTCCACGTCAATCACCTGCGACGCAAGCTGGGACGCAACGTGATCGAAACCCGTCGCGGGCAGGGTTACCTGTTCGGCGGACAGGCCCGGTGAGATCTATTCAGCGACGGCTGAGCCTGGGCCTGATCGGTGTGATGGTGGTGGTCGGCCTGGTCCTGGCGCAAACCAGTCTGTGGCTGTTCGAGCTGGGGTTGCAGCGCTATCTGGAAGCCGGCTTGCGCAATGACAGCGAGAGTCTGCTGGTGGCCCTGGCGCGTGGCCCCCAGGGGCTGCAACTGGATGAGCGGCGCTTGTCGCCGGCCTATCTGCGACCGTTCTCCGGGCATTATTTCCGCATCGATTTTGCCGACGTGCACTGGCGTTCCCGTTCCCTGTGGGACCAGGAACTGCCCCGGCTCGACCATCCGGGCCTGCACAGCAACCTGCAACTGGGGCCTGAAGGCCAGAAACTGTTGGTATTGCGCACCGACTATCGGCGCCTGGGCCAGGCGATTTCCATCAGCGTGGCCCAGGACTACACGCCCGTGCGCGACAGTTTCCTGCGCATGCAGCAGATCGGCCTCGTCCTCGGCCTGGCGGGGCTGTTGCTGATCCTGCTGCTGCAACGGTTTACGGTGCGCCGTGCCTTGCGTCCGCTGGAGAAGGCCCGGGAACAGATCGCTCAACTACAGCGTGGCCAGCGTTCGCAACTCGACGAACAGGTGCCCCTTGAGCTGGAACCGCTGGTGGCGCAGATCAATCATTTGCTGGCCCACACCGAAGACAGTCTCAAGCGCTCGCGCAATTCCCTGGGCAACCTGGGCCATGCCCTGAAAACCCCGCTGGCAGTGTTGCAAAGCCTGGCCTCGAACGAAAAGCTCGATCCATACCCTGAACTGCGCAAGTTGTTGCTTGAACAACTGGAACAGGTGCGCCAGCGCCTGAACCGTGAGCTCAACCGCGCCCGACTGGCCGGCGATGCCTTGCCCGGCGCGCAGCTGGACTGCGATGCGGAACTGCCGGGGCTGCTGGCGACGCTGAACATGATCCACGGCGAGCATTTGCACCTGAGCTATGTGGCCGCGCCAGGCCAGCACCTGCCCTGGGACCGCGAAGACCTGCTGGAACTACTGGGCAACCTGCTGGACAACGCCTGTAAATGGTCGGATGCCGAAGTGCGCCTGACCGTGACCGAAACGGCCGGGACATTCACCCTGGCGGTGGAAGACGACGGCCCAGGCATTCCCGAGGAGCGGCGCGAGCAGGTCTTCAGCCGGGGCACGCGCCTGGACGAGCAGACCGATGGCCACGGCCTGGGGCTTGGTATCGTGCGGGACATTGTCGACACCTGGGGCGGGACGCTGACCCTGCACGACAGCGAGTGGGGCGGGCTGAAAGTCCTGATCGAACTGCCTCGGCGCTGATCACACCAAATCACCCTGTGGGAGCGAGCCTGCTCGCGATGGCGGCGTATCAGCTTGCATCAAGGTGACTGACCGGACGCTATCGCGAGCAGGCTCGCTCCCACAGGAGGGCTGCGGTGATTTTGAATACGGCAACCTCGAAACCCGCCGCACGGCCCTTGCAGCTTGGCGCCGCTTGCTGCAAAGTCCCCGCCTTTTTTCCGGTGGCTTTGCACCGCTGTGCCTTGAGGTAACGATGATAAATGCAGTAATTGCCGCGGTTGGCGTCATGCTGGTGCTCAGCCTGTCCCGTGTGCATGTGGTGATCGCGCTGATTATCGGCGCGTTGGTGGGCGGCCTGACCGGTGGCCTGGGCATCGAGGCGACGCTCAAGGCGTTCAACGCGGGCCTTGGTGGCGGTGCGACAGTGGCATTGTCCTACGCCTTGCTCGGCGCTTTCGCGGTGGCGATTGCCAAGTCCGGCATGGCCCACGCCCTGGCCGACAAGGTGCTGGCCCTGGTGGACCGCCAGGACGCCGCCGGGGGCTCCAGCGTCAAATGGGTGCTGATCGGTTTGCTGGGGACGGTGGCCGTCGCGTCCCAGAATATCCTGCCGATCCACATCGCCTTCATTCCGCTGCTGGTACCGCCGCTGCTCTACGTGCTGACCAAGCTGCAGATGGATCGTCGGATGATCGCCTGCGTCATGACCTTCGGCCTGATCACCCCCTACATGTTCCTGCCCGTGGGGTTCGGCAATATTTTCCTCAATGAAATCCTGCTCGCCAACATCGCCCGCAGCGGCGTGGACGTCAGCGGCATCAATGTCACCCACGCCATGGGCATCCCGGCGCTGGGCATGGTATTCGGCTTGCTGCTGTCGTTGTTCAGCTACCGCAAGAAGCGCGTCTACGACCTGAAGAAAATTGCCCGGGCCGAGCAGGTGGCGGTGCGCTACAACCCGATGAGCCTGATGGTGGCCGGGATCGCTGTGGCGGCGGCGTTCGCGGTTCAGTTGTTGGTGGATTCGATGATCATCGGTGCCCTGGCCGGGTTCCTGATCTTCTCGCTGTCGGGGGTGGTGCGTTGGCGCGAGACTGACGACCTGTTCACCGAAGGCATGAAAATGATGGCGATGATCGGCTTCATCATGATCGCCGCTTCGGGGTTTGCCGAGGTGATGAAGGCCACCGGCGAAGTGCAGAACCTGGTGGAAGCCTCGGCGGCCTGGATCGGCCACAACAAGGCTATCGGCGCGCTGATGATGTTGCTGGTGGGCCTGCTGGTGACCATGGGCATCGGCTCGTCGTTCTCCACCGTACCGATCCTGGCCACGATTTTCGTGCCGCTGTGCCTGCAACTGGACTTCAGCCCGCTGGCGATCGTCTGCATCGTCGGCACCGCCGGTGCCCTGGGCGATGCGGGCTCGCCTGCCTCGGACTCGACCCTCGGCCCGACCTCCGGCCTGAACATCGACGGCCAGCACCACCACATCTGGGACACGGTGGTTCCAACCTTCCTTCACTACAACCTGCCGTTGCTGGCGTTTGGTTGGGTGGCGGCGATGGTGCTGTAGTCCGAGACAGGTTCGCTTTCATCGCGAGCAGGCTCGCTCCCACATTTCCCGTGGGAGCGAGCCTGCTCGCGATTGCTTTTGATATTGGCCTACAGTTTTCCCCAAGCTTGCCGTTAACACAGCTAACCACGCCAATAACACTTACAAGAGTGATCAGCATGCGCCTGAGCCTGAAGGCTAAAGTCCTGTCCCTGGCAATATTGCCGGTACTGTTGTCCGCCATGATCATCAGCTTGACCACGGCTTTCATCTTGACGGAACAGGCCGGTAAAGAGGTTCAGCAGACCCGCGAACGCCTGCTTACCGATGCCAAGGCGACGCTGCAGAGCTACGTAGCGGTGGGCCTGACCGCCATCAAGCCGCTGTACGATGCAGCCGCTCCCGGTGATAACGCGGCGCGGGCCGAGGCCATCAAGCTGCTGTCGAACATCAGTTACGGCAAGGACGGCTACTTCTTCGGCTACGACTCCGAAACCGTGCGGCTGTTCAAGGCCAACAGCCCCGACGGCGTGGGCAAGAGTTTCAAGGAAAACCGTGATCCGAACGGTGTCTACGTCAACCGTGACCTGGTGAAAGTTGCCAAGGACGGGACCCACTACCTCGAATACAGCTCGCCGCTGCCCAATAGCAAGGCCTTGGTGCCCAAGCTCGGCTACACCGAATACCTGCCCAAGTGGGACATGGCAGTCGGCAGTTCGGTCAACCTGGACGGTATCGAAGCCCAGGTGGCGCTGGTGGAAGCCAAGGTCCATGAGCGTGTGCAAGGCGTGATCCTGAGCATTGTCGGCATCGCTGCCGTCGTGCTGCTGGTGATTGCGGTGGTGGGCCTGCTGCTGGCCAACACCATCCTGCGACCCTTGAACCTGATGAAAGACAACCTCGACGACATCGCGGCGGGCGAGGGCGACCTGACCCGGCGCCTGGCGATCACCAGCCAGGACGAACTCGGCCAGCTGGCCGGCTCGTTCAACCGCTTCGTCGACAAGATCCATGGCCTGGTGCGACAGATCACCGACATGACTTCGCAACTGACCGGGCTGGTGGCCCAGGTCTCCGAACAGGCCCAGCGTTCCGAGCAGGCCATGGAGCGCCAGCGCCACGAAACCGACCAGGTCGCCACGGCGATCAACGAGATGTCGTCCGCCGCCCAGGAAGTGGCCCGCAGCGCCCAGGGCGCCGCCGTAGCCGCCCAGCAGACCGACGAAGAAGGTCAATCCGCCAAGCGGGTGGTGGCTGGCAGCATCCAGCAGATTCATGCGCTGGTAAACGACATCCGCAGCAGTGGCGTGTCCCTGGACAGCCTGCAACAGGACGTGGCTTCGATTGTCAGCGTACTCGGGGTGATTCGTTCGATCGCCGAGCAGACCAACCTGCTGGCCCTCAACGCGGCCATCGAGGCGGCGCGTGCCGGGGAAGCGGGACGTGGTTTTGCGGTGGTGGCCGATGAAGTCCGTGCCCTGGCCAGCCGGACCCAGCAGAGCACCCAGGAAATCCAGGGCATGATCGACCGCCTGCAATCGGGTACCCATGCGGCGGTGGAAGCGATGCGTCGTTCCAGTGAGGCCGGTGACGGCACATCGGTCCGGGCCAACGAGGCGGGAGCCTCCCTGGACACCATGGCGCAGTTGATCGGCACCATCAACTCGATGAACGCCCAGATCGCCAGCGCCGCGGAAGAGCAGACCGCGGTAGCCGAGGAAATCAACCGCAGCGTGCATCAGATCGCCGTGGCGGTGGACAGCGTGGCCGACGAAACCCAACTCGGCGCCCAGACCTCCCGCAGCCTGAGCGACCTGGGCCAGCGCCTGGGCAAATTGGTCGGACAGTTCCGGATCTGACGGCCAGGAGCTGCCGAAGGCTGCGATCTTCTGCTTCCGATCCAGATGTCTTCGCCTGGGATGCCAGGCCCTATCGGGAAAGGAGGATCGCAGCCTTCGGCAGTTCCTGCCGTGGTCCGTTGGGTGGCCCCCATCCCTGTTGGAATGGTGAGCCAGTTAAACATTCATGACCGATCCACCGCCATCGCGAGCAGGCTCGCTCCCACAAGGGATCGGTGGTGACGTGCAAGTATCAGATTCAGCCCGGACCCTGTGGGAGCGAGCCTGCTCGCGATAGCGGCGGTTCAGTTGGCAAGGATGCCAACTGCCAAGCCCGCCCCTCCTATGACTTGCGCACATCCCGCATCAACAACCCGAACCGCAGGTCCACCGCATCCGGTATCGGCACGTACACCACATGCCCGTCCCCCGGCGCGACGTCGATGCTCCGGCCTTTCACGTCCTGCAGTTGATGCAGGTCGAAGTGAAAATTGCCCTTGGGCGTCATCAGCTCCATGTGGTCGCCCAGCTCGAAGCGGTTCTTGACCCGCACTTCAGCCAGGCGTTCGCGCCGCTCGCCGGTGAGTTCGCCGACGAACTGCTGGCGCTCCGAGACTGAGCTGCCGTTCTGGTAGTTCTGGTATTCATCATGCACATGCCGGCGCAGGAAGCCCTCGGTATAGCCGCGCTGGGCCAGTGACTCCAGGTCGGTCATCAGGCCACGGTCGAAGGTGCGGCCGGCCATGGCGTCATCGATCGCCCGGCGATACACCTGGGTGGTGCGCGCGCAGTAGAAGTGCGACTTGGTCCGGCCTTCGATCTTCAGGGAGTGCACGCCCATGCGGGTCAGCCGCTCCACATGCTGCACGGCACGCAGATCCTTGGCGTTCATGATGTAGGTGCCATGCTCGTCCTCGAACGCCGGCATGGATTCGTCCGGACGGTTGGCCTCCTGGAGCAGGAATACCTGGCCGGTGGGCGCGCCGAGGCCCAGGGTGGGTTCGGGCTGGTAGCTGTGCACGATGTCGCCCACGGCGTTTTCCACCGCTGGCTGGGCCGAGTATTTCCAGCGACAGGCGTTGGTGCAACTGCCCTGGTTGGCGTCGCGCCGATTCAGGTAGCCCGACAACAGACAACGCCCGGAATAGGCCATGCACAGGGCCCCATGGACGAACACTTCCAGTTCCATGGCCGGCACTTGCTGGCGGATCTCGGCGATTTCCTCCAGGGACAGTTCCCGGGAAAGAATGATCCGGCTCAGGCCCTGTTGTTGCCAGAACTCGACGCTCGCCCAGTTCACCGTGTTGGCCTGCACCGACAGATGGATCGGCATCTGTGGGAAGTTCCGTCGCACCAGCATGATCAGCCCCGGGTCGGACATGATCAGCGCATCGGGCGCCATGGCGATCACCGGCTCGAGGTCCTTGAGGAAAGTGCGCAGTTTGGCGTTGTGCGGCGCAATGTTCACCACCACGTAGAAGCGCTTGCCCGAAGCTTGGGCTTCACGAATGCCCAGGGCCAGGTTGGCATGGTCGAATTCATTGTTGCGCACCCGCAGGCTGTAGCGCGGCTGGCCGGCGTAAACCGCGTCGGCGCCGTAGGCGAAGGCATAGCGCATGTTTTTCAGGGTGCCGGCCGGGGCAAGCAGTTCAGGGGCTACGAGGGGCATGGTGACGTCTGATCGCAAAAAGCGCCGAGGGTACGCCACGGCCGACCAGGCGCTGTTGATCTGGATCAATGGGGTCGGTGAACGCAACGGCACTCCGGCGAATCCCGACGGACTAACACTTATCGAGCCTGTGACATGGAAAGCAAATGAACCGAAAGAGCCTGCAATACAAATCCCAGATGCTGCTGCTGATCCTGGTCAGTGTCGCCTTCATCTGGATCCTGCTGCCGTTCTATGGCGCGGTGTTCTGGGCGGTCATCCTCGGCATTGTCTTCGCGCCGATGCAGCACCGCCTGCAACTGAAGTTCGGCTGGCCGCGCAATGTCACTTCGCTGTTCACCCTGGGCATCTGTGTGGTCATCGCGATCCTGCCGGTGATCGTCATCAGCACGCTGCTGGTCCAGGAAGGCACGGCGTTATACAAGAGCCTGGAAAGCGGGGAGCTGGACATTGCCGATTACCTGGCGCGGTTCAAGGACGCCTTGCCGCCGTACTTCCAGCATCTGCTTGACCGCTTTGGCTTGGGTAACCTGAGCGGATTGCGGGACAAGATCGTCAAGAGCGCCATGCAGGGCAGCGAGTTCTTCGCCACCCAGGCCTTCAGCTTCGGCCAGGGGACGTTTCAGTTCCTGGTCAGCTTCTTTGTGATGCTCTACCTGCTGTTCTTCTTCCTGCGCGACGGCGCGGAACTGGTGCGCAAGGTGCGCACGGCCATTCCCCTGGCGGAGTACCAGAAGCGGCGCCTGCAATTGAAGTTCAATCGGGTGGTGCGCGCGACGGTCAAGGGCAACCTGCTGGTGGCGATCACCCAAGGGGCTCTGGGCGGGCTGATCTTCTGGGTCCTGGGCATTTCAACCGTGTTGCCCTGGGCTGTGCTGATGGCCTTCCTGTCGCTGCTGCCGGCGGTGGGGGCGGGTATCGTCTGGGCGCCGGTGGCGGTGTATTTCCTGCTCTCCGGGGCGATCTGGCAAGGCGTCGTGCTGACGCTGTTCGGCGTGTTCGTGATCGGCCTGGTGGATAATCTCCTGCGCCCGATCCTGGTAGGCAAGGACACCAAGATGCCGGACTACATGGTGCTGGTTTCGACGCTGGGCGGCCTGGCGGTGTTCGGGCTGAACGGGTTCGTGATCGGGCCGCTCATCGCTGCCTTGTTCATTTCCTGTTGGGCCTTGTTTGTCGAAAGCGCGCCCCGGGTGAAGTTGCCCTAGTCGTGCGCCATCAGGCGCTCAACAGGTAGGTGCCGATGCGCTGCGACAGGGCCTGGGCGGCGGGCAGTGAAGTCAGTGGGCCGCTGATGGTCACGCCGTCCTGGACCAGATACCAGCAGGCCAGCAGGCCACGTTCACGGAGAGCGGCGGGAACGGCGCTGCCAATGACAGACATGATTTGAATGTTGAGCATGGGGACAACCTCCATCTATCGATGGGGTTACCTTACGACTCAGCCGGCAAGGGGAAAAATCAACTGCTTCAATAGTGGGAATCGATGCCGCTCAATCGACCACCAGATCGAGCATGTGCACCACTTCCCGTTCATTGAGCACCCCCTTGCGCACCAGGTTTTCCGTCAACAGCGAAAGGAACTTGGCGGTACGATGGCCTTCCAGGTGCTTGAGCTCGGTCAGCACGTTGTACACCTTGCCGGAGGTGCACAGGCCGACGATGCGGTGGGGGTTTTGCGTGGGCATACCTTCGTCCTTGTTGTTATGAAGCTGTTGTTGACGGACAGGGCCAGCTTGCGGCACAGCCATGACGCTCACGTGACAGCTCGGGTTGGCGGAAAAAGAAAGCAGGATTCAGACCATAATGCCTTTTTGGCGCCGGAATATTGTTCCGGTAGCGACCTCGGGCGGGCCTTATACGGCCTCCGGCAGGTTTTTCGCCCACAAAAAAGCCCCTGGATCTTTCGATTCAGGGGCTTTTGATATTGCTGTCTGGCTCCACGACCTGGACTCGAACCAGGGACCCAGTGATTAACAGTCACTTGCTCTACCAACTGAGCTATCGCGGAATGACGCGTATGTTACTGATTGGAAAAGAGAAGTCAAGCTTTGGGTGGTGGGCGGTGGGTTTGATTGGTCGTGGGGGGTACTCAAACACTTGTTACCGCTTCACACAAGTAAGGATCATGCCGCAAAAACGACTGTGGGAGCGAGCCTGCTCGCGATGGCGGCGCATCATTCAACATCAATGTTGGATGACCCTCCGCCATCGCGAGCAGGCTCGCTCCCACAGGTTTTATGCGGTTTTTTAGATCACCTGGACAATCGCCTTGGTCACCGCATCGATGTTGTTCTGGTTCAGCGCGGCTACGCAGATGCGGCCGGTGTCCAGGGCGTAGATGCCGAACTCGTTGCGCAGCCGCGTCACTTGTTCAACGGTCAGGCCGGAGTAGGAGAACATCCCGCGCTGACGTGCGACGAAGCTGAAATCCCGGTGCGGCGCGGCCTTGGCCAGCATGTCCACCATCTGGTTGCGCATGCCACGGATCCGCAAGCGCATTTCCGCCAGCTCGGCTTCCCACTGGGCCCGCAGCTCGGGGCTGTTGAGCACGGCGGCCACGATGCTGGCGCCGTGGGTCGGCGGGTTGGAGTAGTTGGTGCGGATCACGCGCTTGACCTGGGACAGCACGCGAGCACTTTCTTCCTTCGATTCGCTGACGATCGACAGGGCGCCTACGCGCTCGCCGTACAGGGAGAACGACTTGGAGAACGAGCTGGACGCAAAGAAGGTCAGGCCCGATTCGGCGAACAGGCGCACGGCTGCCGCGTCTTCGTCGATGCCGTCGCCAAAGCCCTGGTAGGCCATGTCCAGGAACGGCACATGGTTCTTGGCCTTGACCACGGCCAGTACGTTTTTCCAGTCCTCGGGGCTCAGGTCCACGCCGGTCGGGTTGTGGCAGCAGGCGTGCAGCACAACGATCGAACGGTCGGGCAGGGCGTTGAGGTCTTCGAGCAGGCCGGTACGGTTCACGTCGTGAGTGGCGGCGTCGTAGTAGCGGTAGTTCTGTACGGGGAAACCGGCGGTTTCGAACAGGGCGCGGTGGTTTTCCCAGCTCGGGTCGCTGATGGCCACGACGGCGTCAGGCAGCAATTGCTTGAGGAAGTCGGCACCGATCTTCAGTGCGCCAGTGCCGCCCACGGCCTGGGTGGTAATGACGCGGCCGGAGGCGATCAGTGGCGAGTCCTTGCCGAACAGCAGGGTCTGGACCGCCTGATCATAGGCCGCGATGCCGTCGATCGGCAGGTAGCCACGGGAAACGTGCTGAGCCACGCGAATCGTCTCGGCTTCGACAACGGCGCGCAGAAGCGGAATACGCCCCTCTTCATTGCAGTAAACACCCACGCCCAGGTTGACCTTATCGGTACGGGTGTCGGCGTTGAATGCTTCGTTGAGGCCCAGGATTGGGTCGCGGGGTGCCAATTCGACAGCGGAAAACAGGCTCATTAGTGCGCGGCTCTGAATGGAGTGTGAGGGGACGTGTGGCGCTCCAGCCGGATGCACTAGAGCGGTGCACAAACGGGGAGCTAGTATAGAGGCCATCACCGGGCAGAGCGACAGGCGATTCGGTTTTTACGATAAGTATTTTCGATTTTTTTCGACCGTTAGTCCCTTCGCCGCGTCAAAGACTCCAAGGCGTGTAGGACGTTCGTCTTGAAAGCGAAGGCATTCACCTCCACATTGTCTGCATTCCAGCTTTTTCCACGGGCGACATCAGTCGTTTCGGTCTTCCTCATTCCCGTCGCCTGGCCGACAGGCGTGAACCCAGGGGTTATGTTATGTCTGAATTCCAGCTAGTCACCCGATTCCAGCCCGCTGGCGACCAGCCGGAAGCCATCCGCCTGATGGTCGAAGGTATCGAAGCGGGGCTGGCCCACCAGACGTTGCTCGGTGTGACCGGTTCGGGCAAGACCTTCAGCATCGCCAACGTGATCGCCCAGGTGCAGCGCCCGACCCTGGTGCTGGCGCCGAACAAGACCCTGGCGGCGCAGCTGTACGGTGAGTTCAAGGCGTTTTTCCCGAACAACGCGGTGGAGTACTTCGTCTCGTATTACGACTACTACCAGCCGGAAGCCTACGTGCCGTCGTCGGATACCTTCATCGAGAAGGATGCCTCGATCAACGACCACATCGAACAGATGCGACTGTCGGCGACCAAGGCGTTGCTCGAACGCAAGGACGCGATCATCGTCACCACGGTGTCGTGTATCTATGGCCTGGGCAGCCCGGAAACGTACCTGAAGATGGTGCTGCACGTGGATCGCGGCGACAAACTCGACCAGCGTGCCTTGCTGCGCCGCCTCGCGGACCTGCAATACACCCGCAACGACATGGACTTCGCCCGGGCGACGTTCCGGGTGCGCGGCGATGTAATCGACATCTACCCGGCGGAATCCGACCTGGAGGCGATCCGCATCGAGCTGTTCGATGACGAAGTGGAGAGCATTTCGGCGTTCGATCCGCTGACCGGCGAGGTGATCCGCAAGCTGCCGCGTTTCACCTTCTACCCCAAGAGCCATTACGTCACGCCACGGGAAACCCTGCTGGACGCCATTGACGGGATCAAGGCCGAGCTCCAGGAACGCCTGGAGTACCTGCGCTCGAACAACAAACTGGTGGAAGCCCAGCGCCTTGAGCAGCGGACCCGGTTCGACCTGGAGATGATCCTCGAGCTGGGCTACTGCAACGGCATCGAAAACTATTCGCGCTACCTGTCGGGTCGCCCGGCGGGTGCGCCGCCTCCGACCTTGTATGACTACCTGCCGGCCGATGCCTTGCTGGTGATCGACGAATCCCACGTCAGCGTGCCCCAGGTCGGCGCGATGTACAAAGGCGACCGGTCCCGCAAGGAAACCCTGGTGGAATACGGTTTCCGCCTGCCTTCGGCGCTGGACAACCGGCCGATGCGCTTCGATGAATGGGAAAGCGTGAGCCCGCAGACCATCTTCGTCTCGGCCACCCCCGGTAACTACGAGGCCGAGCATGCCGGCCGGGTGGTCGAGCAGGTCGTGCGGCCGACCGGCCTGGTGGACCCGCAAGTCGAAGTGCGCCCGGCACTGACCCAGGTCGATGACCTGCTGTCGGAAATCAACAAGCGCGTGGCCATCGAAGAGCGGGTCCTGGTGACCACCCTGACCAAGCGCATGGCCGAGGACCTCACCGATTACCTGGCCGACCATGGCGTGCGGGTGCGATACCTGCACTCGGACATCGACACGGTGGAGCGGGTCGAGATCATCCGCGACCTGCGCCTGGGCACCTTCGACGTGGTGGTGGGCATCAACCTGCTGCGCGAAGGCCTGGACATGCCGGAAGTGTCGCTGGTGGCGATCCTCGACGCTGACAAGGAGGGGTTCCTGCGTTCCGAGCGTTCGCTGATCCAGACCATCGGTCGGGCGGCGCGTAACCTCAACGGCCGGGCGATCCTGTATGCCGACCGCATCACCGGCTCCATGGAACGGGCCATCGGCGAGACCGAGCGCCGTCGTGACAAGCAGATCGCCTTCAACCTGGCCAACGGCATCACGCCCAAAGGGGTGTTCAAGGACGTGGCCGACATCATGGAAGGTGCCACCGTGCCCGGTTCGCGCAGCAAGAAGCGCAAGGGCATGGCCAAGGCCGCCGAAGAGAGCGCCCGCTACGAAGCGGAACTGCGCTCGCCAAGCGAAATCACCAAGCGCATCCGGCAGTTGGAAGAGAAGATGTACCAACTGGCCCGGGACCTGGAGTTCGAGGCGGCGGCGCAGTTGCGGGACGAGATTGGCAAGTTGCGTGAGCGGTTGCTGACTGTCTGAGGTTTTTGCGTCGACCTTCCAGGCGCCATCGCGAGCAGGCTCGCTCCCACGGTTGGAATGCGTTCTCCTGTGGGAGCGAGCCTGCTCGCGATGGGCGCGATCCGGTCTGGCAGGTGCCACTCAAATCCCCCTCTGACTGGAGCCCGCCCACCAACGCCTGTTACCATTCGCCCCCTGTTTCATCTTCGCTTTTATATTCTTTCCGAGACATGCCATGACCACCGTCCGTACCCGCATCGCGCCTTCGCCCACTGGCGATCCCCATGTCGGCACCGCCTACATCGCTTTGTTCAACTATTGCTTTGCCAAGCAGCACGGCGGTGAGTTCATCCTGCGGATCGAGGACACCGACCAGTTGCGTTCGACGCGCGAGTCCGAACAGCAGATTTTCGACGCCCTGCGCTGGCTCGGCATCGACTGGAGCGAAGGCCCGGACGTTGGCGGCCCACACGGCCCGTACCGGCAAAGCGAGCGTGGCGACATCTACAAGCAGTATTGCCAGCAACTGGTGGATATGGGGCACGCGTTTCCCTGCTTCTGCACGGCTGAAGAGCTGGACCAGATGCGCGCCGAGCAGATGGCCCGCGGTGAGACCCCGCGCTACGACGGCCGCGCGCTGCTGCTGTCCAAGGAAGAAGTCGCCCGGCGCCTGGCCGCCGGCGAGCCCCATGTGATCCGCATGAAGGTGCCGAGCGAAGGCGTCTGCGTGGTGCCGGACATGCTGCGTGGCGATGTCGAGATCCCGTGGGATCGCATGGACATGCAGGTGTTGATGAAGACCGACGGCTTGCCGACGTACTTCCTGGCGAACGTGGTCGACGACCACCTGATGGGCATCACCCACGTATTGCGCGGTGAAGAATGGCTGCCATCGGCGCCGAAACTGATCCTGCTCTACGAATACTTCGGCTGGGAGCAACCGCAGCTGTGCTACATGCCGCTGTTGCGTAACCCGGACAAGAGCAAGCTGTCCAAGCGCAAGAACCCGACCTCGGTGACATTCTACGAGCGCATGGGCTTCATGCCCGAGGCGATGCTCAATTACCTGGGCCGCATGGGTTGGTCGATGCCGGACGAGCGCGAGAAGTTCTCGCTGCAGGAAATGGTCGAGCATTTCGACCTGTCGCGGGTGTCCCTGGGCGGTCCGATCTTCGACATCGAAAAACTGTCCTGGCTCAACGGCCAGTGGCTGCGCGATCTGCCGGTGGAAGAATTCGCCGCACGCGTGCAGAAGTGGGCATTGAACCCCGAGTACATGATGAAGATCGCGCCCCACGTGCAGGGCAGGGTGGAGACGTTCAGCCAGATCGCGCCGCTGGCCGGCTTCTTTTTTGCCGGTGGCGTGACGCCGGATGCGAAGCTGTTCGAATCCAAGAAACTCTCGGGCGATCAGGTGCGCCAGTTGATGCAATTGATCCTGTGGAAGCTCGAAAGCCTGCGTCAATGGGAAAAGGACAGCATCACCGCGACCATCCAGGCCGTGGTCGAATCCCTGGAGCTGAAATTGCGCGACGCCATGCCGCTGATGTTTGCCGCCATTACCGGCCAGGCCAGCTCGGTGTCGGTGCTCGATGCGATGGAAATCCTGGGGCCGGACCTGACCCGTTTCCGCCTGCGCCAGGCCATCGATCTGCTCGGTGGCGTGTCGAAGAAGGAAAACAAGGAGTGGGAAAAACTGCTGGGCGCGATTGCCTAAGCGGTCGTTGGGGCAGGGCATACCCCGGTTTTCCGGGGTTTGTCGGTAAGTGATTGTTATCCCGGCAAAAAATTTTCAAATTTGTTGAAAATAAATTTGACAGCCCTCCGATACGCCCTTAAGATTCGCCCCGTCCTCAGCGATGAGGGGCTATAGCTCAGCTGGGAGAGCGCTTGCATGGCATGCAAGAGGTCGACGGTTCGATCCCGTCTAGCTCCACCAATTTACACTTCAAGGTCTGGCCACACCGGCCTTGAAGCGATCAGCACTCAGCGTTGATCAGCAGTTAGAAGGGTTTGCGTCCCCTTCGTCTAGTGGCCTAGGACACCGCCCTTTCACGGCGGTAACAGGGGTTCGAGTCCCCTAGGGGACGCCAGTTTTACAGAAGCGATGTTGCAAGATGTCGCTCCGCCGCGAGGCGAAAAACCTGGGGCTATAGCTCAGCTGGGAGAGCGCTTGCATGGCATGCAAGAGGTCGACGGTTCGATCCCGTCTAGCTCCACCAATCGTCAGGTTCAAGGTCTGGCCACACCGGCCTTGAATCGATCAGTTCTCAGCGCTGATCAAGCAAGAAGGTTTGTGTCCCCTTCGTCTAGTGGCCTAGGACACCGCCCTTTCACGGCGGTAACAGGGGTTCGAGTCCCCTAGGGGACGCCACGATTACCCGCTCTGCGGGATTTTATGAGGGTCATTCAATTCTTGAATGGCCCTTTTGTTTGTCTGGCGTTCAGCCAATTCTCCTATCCTCGAAAAATAGACTGCCGACCAGCGGATCGAGATTCTGCTTGCGGAAAATTATTATGAGAATAATATTGTGATCGTAATATTCGGAGGCAAACGATGAGCGATAAAAAAGCACAGACCCGTGAACGCATTATCAAGGCCGCCAGCGATGCGCTGATCCAGCGCGGTCCGGTCGAGCCGAGCGTGGGCGACGTCATGGGCGCGGCCGGGCTGACAGTGGGCGGGTTCTACGCCCATTTCGAAAGCAAGGATGCGTTGATGCTGGAAGCTTTCAAGCAACTGCTCAGCCGGCGTCGCGGTTTGATCGCCGACATGGATGCCGAGCTGACCGGCGAAGAGCGGCGAGCCCTGGTGGCAGCGTTTTACCTGTCACGCAAGCATCGGGACTCTACCGAAAACGCCTGTCCGATTCCGGCATCGATTGGTGAACTGGGACGGCTGCCGGATCCGTTTCGTGAAGTGCTCAACGAACACATTGAGTTAATGGCCGCGCAATTGGCGGCCAGCCCGGAAGATGCCGACAAGGCCCTCGCCGACATTGCCTTGATGGTAGGTGGCCTGGCGCTGGCCCGGGCATTGGGCCCGGGAGAGTTATCGGATCGTGTTCTGCGCGCCGCCAAATCCGCGATGCGGTGAGCCAAGGCGCAAACCGTGGGAGAAGAGCGATGGACAGATTGAGCTGGATTCGTGGTGTCAATGGCACGCTGGGGCGGGTAGCTCCGCGTTTGGTGGCAAAGAAGATGCGCGCACTGTTCATGCGTCCCCGGAACCTGCCGCCACGGGACTGGGAACTGCCATTGCTGGCAACCTCCGAGCGCATCACCTTGCGCTTCGGTCTTTCTGCCCTGCGCTGGGGCAAAGGCCCGACCGTCTTGCTGATGCATGGCTGGGAAGGGCGACCCACGCAGTTCGCCGCACTGATCACGGCGCTGGTGGAGGCTGGTTATATGGTAGTGGCGCTGGACGGTCCGGCCCATGGCCGCTCACCTGGTCGCGAGGCGAATGTCCTGCTGTTCGCCAGGGCGATGCTTGAAGCCGCGGCCGAACTGCCGCCGCTGCAAGCGGTGATCGGGCATTCCATGGGCGGGGCCAGTGCCATGCTCGCGGTCCAGTTGGGGTTGCGCACCGAGACGCTGGTCAGTATCGCCGCACCTGCGCGCATCCTTGGGGTGCTGCGCGGCTTCGCCCGGCTGGTGGGCCTGCCGCCCCACGCGCGTTCGGCCTTCATTCGTCAGGTGGAAAACGATGTGGGCATGCGCGCCTCGAAGATGGACGTTGCGCATTATCAGCTGGATGTGCCGGGGTTGATCGTCCACGCCGAGGACGACACGTCCGTCTCGGTCAAGGAGTCGCAGCTGATTCACGAGGCCTGGTTCGACAGCCGCCTGCTGCGCTTGCCCCAGGGCGGGCACCAGCGGGTGCTGGCCGATCCCCGGGTCATCGATGGCGTGTTATCACTGTTGGCCGGGCGCAATCTGCAAGCACGGCAATCGGCCTGAGTTGTGGGAGCAAGGCTTGCCCGCAGGGATCGGGTACACTGCCCCGATCCACATTCGACCGGGAGAGGGGCATGGGCTGGGATCGGGCAACACCGTTCATCATTGATCTTCAAGTAGCCGCCGAAGACATCGACGGGCTGGGCCACGCCAACAACGCGGTTTACGTCACCTGGCTCGAACGCTGTGCCTGGCGTCATTCCCAGCGCCTGGGGCTGGATCTGGCGGAGTATCGCCGGCTGGACCGGGCGATGGCGGTGGTGCGCCATGAAATCGATTACCTGGCGGCCGCCTACGAAGGCGACGAGCTGCAACTGGCCACCTGGATCGTCGACTGGGACCAGCGACTGAAGATGAGCCGGCATTTCCAACTGATCCGCCCCAGCGACAACGCCACCTTGCTGCGGGCGCAGACCTCATTCGTCTGCATCGAGCTCTCCACCGGCAAACCCAAGCGCATGCCGCCGGAGTTCATCGAAGGCTACGGCCCGGCGCTGGAGGCCTGTGGCACAGTTGGCATCCTCGCCAGCTGATCCACCGCCATCGCGAGCAGGCTCGCTCCCACAGAATCCGGTAAACTGCCGCACGTTTTTTCGTTGAGTGCGTTTTCCCATGCAAATTGCCCTGGCGCCCATGGAGGGGTTGGTCGACAACATCCTGCGGGACGTCCTGACGCGCGTCGGTGGTATCGACTGGTGCGTGACCGAGTTCATCCGCGTCAATGACCGCCTGCTCACACCGGCCTATTTCCACAAGCTCGCCCCCGAACTGCTGACCGGCGCGCGGACCGCTGCCGGCGTGCCGCTGCGGGTGCAGTTGCTGGGTTCCGACCCGGTGTGCCTGGCGGAAAACGCGGCACTGGCCTGTGAGTTGGGTTCAGAGGTGGTCGACCTGAATTTCGGCTGCCCGGCCAAGACAGTGAACAAGTCCCGGGGCGGCGCGGTGTTGCTCAAGGAGCCGGAACTGCTCAACCAGATCGTCGAACACGTGCGTCGCGCCGTGCCGAAACACATTCCGGTCACCGCCAAGATGCGCCTGGGCTTCGATAGTCCGGACGGCGCGCTGGTCTGCGCCACGGCGCTGGCCGAAGGCGGGGCGGCGCACATCGTTGTGCATGCGCGGACCAAGACTGACGGCTACAAGCCGCCGGCCCACTGGGAATGGATCCCCCGGGTTCAGGAAGTGGTCAAGGTGCCGGTGTTCGCCAACGGGGATATCTGGAGCGTCGAAGATTGGCGTCGTTGCCGTGAGATCAGCGGCGTAGAGGACATCATGCTCGGTCGTGGCCTGGTTTCCCGTCCGGACCTGGCCCGGCAGATCACCGCCGCTCGCGCCGGTGAAGAGGTGGTGCAGATGTCCTGGGCCGAGCTGCAGCCGATGCTCCAGGATTTCTGGGGACAAGTGGTCGAACAGCTGACCCCACGTCAGGCGCCTGGGCGGTTGAAGCAATGGCTGGCGATGTTGACCCGCAATTATCCCGAGGCGGTCGAGCTGTTTACCGCGCTGCGCAGGGAAACCGAGCTCGATGCCGTGGGTCATTTGCTAGGTATGCAGCGCACTGAAGCGGCCTGAAAAAAATTTGAAAAAAAGCTCTTGAAAAGTATTTGGCGGCCCCTAGATAAGGGGTACGCGATGCCGAATTCGGGTCGCGGAGACAAAAAACCTTGCTGAACTTTTCAGGAGATTTGAATCATGAGTACTGCATTTTCGCTGGCCCCTCTGTTCCGTTCCTCGGTGGGCTTCGACCGTTTCAACGACCTGTTCGAAACCGCCCTGCGCAACGAACCGGGCAGCAGCTATCCACCCTACAACGTGGAAAAATACGGTGATGATGAATACCGTATCGTAGTCGCCGCCGCTGGCTTCCGGGAAGAAGACCTGGACCTGCAGGTGGAAAAAGGTGTGCTGACCATCAGCGGTGGCAAGCGTGAGGCCAGCAACGACAGCGTGACCTACCTGCATCAGGGCATCGCCCAGCGTGCATTCAAGCTGTCCTTCCGCTTGGCGGATCATATTGAGATCAAGTCCGCCGGCCTGAGCAACGGTCTGTTGAGTATCGACCTGTTGCGGGTGGTTCCGGAAGAGGCGAAAGCCAAGCGCATCCCGATCAACGGTGCGCAGCAGCAACCCGCGCTGCAGAACTGATATATCGCCACTGAAAAAGGGCGCCGAGATGGCGCCCTTTTTCATATCGAAAACTTTGTAAAACTCCATTGTGGCGAGGGGATTTATCCCCGCTGGGCTGTGCAGCAGCCCCATTAGACCGGTCCACCCTAGTCAGCCTGGCACACCGAGGTGGCAGGTTTTAGGGCTGCTTTGCAGCCCAGCGGGGATAAATCCCCTCGCCACAGAAAACAGCTGCGCTCGTTACGGCAACAACCGCTCAAACGCATCCAGCGGCAACGGCCGACTGTGCAGGTAGCCCTGGTACAGATGGCAGTCGAGGCCTTGCAGGAAGTGCAGTTGTTCCAGAGTTTCCACGCCTTCGGCAATCATTTCCAGGTTGAGGCTGCGGGCCATGGCGACGATGGCGCGGATGATCTCGGCGTCGTTGGGGTCGCTGGTGGCGTCGCGCACGAATGACTGGTCGATTTTTAGCGTATCCACCGGCAGACGCTTGAGGTAGGTCAGCGACGAATAACCGGTGCCAAAGTCGTCCATGGCGAAGCTCACCCCCAGTTTCTTGAGGCGGCGCATCTTGCCGATGGTGTCGTCCAGGTTCTGGATCACGATGCCTTCGGTGATTTCCAGTTTCAAAATGGTACAAGGCAGGCCGTGGATCGCGAGGCTGTTCTCGATGCGTTCGACAAAATCGCTCTGACGGAACTGGCGCGGGCTGATGTTCACGCACAGGCTGAACCGTTGCGGATCGATCTTGCCCTTGGCGATCAATTGCTTGAAGCCATCGCAGGCTTCATCAAGGATCCAGGTGCCCACTTCCAGGATCAACCCGCTGTCTTCCAGGACTTTGATGAACTCGCTGGGCGACTGGGCGCCCAGTTCGGGATGATGCCAGCGCACCAGTGCTTCGGCACCGACGATTCGGTTATCCCGGGCGTCGACCTGGGGTTGGAAATGCAGGCTGAACTCGTCGCGGGCCAGGGCCTGGCGCAGGTCGGTTTCCATGCGCAGCCGTTCACTGGCTGCCTTCTGCATGGTGGTGTGGAACATCTGCGAGGTGTTGCGCCCCGAATCCTTGGCGCGATAGAGCGCAATGTCGGCGCGCTTGAGCAGATCGGTTGGGGTGGAACCGTGGTCGGGAATCAGCGCCATGCCGATGCTGGGCGTGACCTGCAGTCGCTGGCCGTCGAGGAACATCGGTTCCGAAAGCAATTCGCGCAGGGTGTCGGCCAGCTTCTGCACCTGCTCGCTGACTTCATTGCGGGTGCCTTCCAGGCCGCTGAGCAGCACCACGAATTCGTCACCGCCCAACCGCGCGACGGTGTCCTCCAGGCGCACGCTGGCTTCCAGGCGCGCGGTGATGATTTTCAGCACGGTGTCACCCACCGGATGGCCCAGGGAATCGTTGATGTGCTTGAAGTGGTCAAGATCGAGGAACAGCAGCGCGCCCCGTAGATTATGGCGCTTGAGCAGGGCGATCTGTTGGCTCAGCCGGTCCATCAGCAAGGCCCGGTTGGGCAGGTTGGTCAGCGGGTCGTGATAGGCCAGGTGACGGATCTGGGCCTCGGCGTTGCGCAGCAGGCTCACGTCCCGGGCGGTCAGCAGCAGGCAGTCCGTCTCGTTGAGCGTAATTGGCTCAACCGACACCTCAACCGTGAGCATTTCCCCGCGCTTGTTGCGCCCGAGCATTTCCTGGTGATGCACGCGGCCCTTGAGTTGCAATTCGGCCAGCAGGGTTGCGCGCTGTTTTTCCTCGGCCCAGATGCCCACCTCGTACACTGTGTTCCCGATCACTTCGTCGGCGCGGTAGCCGGTCAGGCGGCAAAAGCCGTCGTTGACCTCAAGGTAGCGGCCGCTTTCGCGTTCGGTGATGGTGATGGCGTCAGGGCTGGAGTGGAACGCCTTGGCGAATTTTTCCTCGCTGGCCTTGAGGGCCGCTTCGGAGCGTTGTTGCTGGGTGATGTCCCGCAGGGTGGTGACGATGCAGGGCTGGTTGCTGACGTTGATCTGCCGGCTGGAGATTACGCAGGTCAGCGGCTGGCCATCCTTGTGATGGACGACAATGGCAACGTTGTTCAGCGATTGCTCGCGAATCACCCGTTCGATGCGTTGCAGGCTGTTGCCCGAAGCGTCCCAGAGGCCGATTTCATCGGCGCTGTGGCCGATCACGTCACTGGCGGACCAGCCGAAGGTCTGAGTGAAGCTGGAGTTGATCTCGAGGAAGCGGCTGCTGTCCTGATGGGTGACGCAGATCGGATCGGGGCTGACCTGGAACAGCGTGGCAAATTTTTCCTCCGACGCCGCCAGGCTCTGCTCGCGCTCCACCTGATCGGTGATGTCCAGCAGGGTTCCGGCCATGCGCTGTGGGCTGCCGTCGTCATTGCGGTAGAGGCGGGCGCGGCTCTCCAGGTAACGGGAGCTGCCATCCGGCAATTGCACGCGGTAGGTCAGTTGATAATTGCCCGCCGGGCCTTCGCGCAGGCTGCGATACGCATTGCGCATGTTGTTGCGCTCTTCATTGGGCACTCCCTCGAAAAACGCGTCGAACGACTCGTGGAACGGTTTGGGCTCCAGGCCATGGAGCTGCGCGGCACGGGCCGAGCCGTAGAGCATGCCGCTGGGGATGTGCCAGTCCCAGGTGCCCAGTTGTGCCGAGTCGAGGGCCAGGTCGAGGCGTTCCTGGCTGTCCTTGAGGGCCTGTTCGGCCAATTTGCGTTCCGTGGTGTCGAGAAACGTGCTCAGCAAATAGGGCTGGCCTTCAAGTTCGACCTTCTGCGCGCTGAGGATGCCGTTGTGGATCTGGCCGTTACTGGCGCGGAATTCCACTTCCATGCTCACCAGTTCGCCCTTGGCCTTGGTGGCCTCCACCAGTTTCGCCCGCTGGCTGGGGTCGACCCACAAGCCCAGCTCCAGGGTGGTACGGCCGATGACGTCGTGCACCGGCCAGCCGAACAGGCTTTCGAAATACTGGTTGGCTTCGCTGATCAGCCCATCCTCCTGGCGGGTCAGCAGGACCATGTTCGGGCAGAGATGAAAGAGCGTGGCGAAGCGCTTCTCCGAACTGCGCAAGGCCTGTTCGCGCTCGCGCTGGTGGGTGATCTCGCGGATGACCCCGATCATCCGCGGGCGCCCGTGCTTGTCGGGCGATACGCTGCCGCTGATTTCAAGCCAGTGCAGGCTGCCGTCGGGCCAGACAATACGATGGTGCATCGCCTGTTCCAGCGGCGCGCCGGCCACTGCCGCGTGAAAAGCGCGGACGGCCTTGGCCCGGTCTTCAGGCAAGAGCAGGTCCAGGTAGTCCACGTCCGCCGGAAGCGGCTGGCGCGGATCGAAGCCGAACAGCGCCTGGGTGCCCCTGGACCAACTGATCCGCCCGGTGTCGATGTCCCACGACCAGGCCCCCAGCCGTGCACCGTTCAGGGCGGCCAGTAACTGCGGCGCGCTGTCCCAACTTTGCTCGGACCGTTTCGGGTCAAGCGCCTGGATGCGCGGCAGGGGCGGAAGATGGTCGGCGGGTTTGGGCATTATCTAGCGAGCCTTGGGCAGTTGGGCGTTAAGCGCAGGCATTTCGGCTCTATAGGAGTAGCACAACCTATGCCTTTGTCCCTGGCAGATCGATTTGTGCGTCCAGTAAGGACATGAAAGCGCGCGCAGCATTCGACAGCGTCCGTTCAGTGTGCAAGATATAGCCTAGCTGGCGACTGAGTTGTATGCCCGGCAAAGGAATGCGCGCCACCTGATCGTCGAGCATGGTGCGCGGCAGGACGCTCCAGGCCAGGCCGATGGAGACCATCATCTTGATGGTTTCCAGATAATTCGTGCTCATGGCGATGTTCGGTGTCAGACCCTGGGCCTCGAACAGACGCCGGACGATATGATGGGTAAAAGTGTTGCCCCCCGGGAAAACCGCGGGGTGCAGGGCGATGTCCGCGAGGCTGACCGCGGGGTTGTCCAGCAGCGAATGTTCCGGTGCCACGACGAAATCCAGGGGGTCGTCCCAGACCGGTGTGGCGCGCATCAACGCGTGCGGTTCGGGGGCAAGGGTGATGACCGCCAGTTCCGCCCGGCCGTGGAGAATTTCCTCGTAGGCCACTTCCGAATCCAGAAACTGAATATCCAGCGCTACCTGTGGGTAACGTCGGGTGAACTCCCTCAACAAAGGCGGCAGGCGGTGCAGGCCGATGTGATGGCTGGTGGCGAGCGTCAGCCGTCCGGTGACTTCGCCGGTCAGGTTGGTCAGGGCGCGACGGGTGTCGTCCAGCACATTGAGGATCTGATAG
Source organism: Pseudomonas sp. B21-028 (assembly GCF_024749045.1). Classification (NCBI taxonomy): domain Bacteria; kingdom Pseudomonadati; phylum Pseudomonadota; class Gammaproteobacteria; order Pseudomonadales; family Pseudomonadaceae; genus Pseudomonas; species Pseudomonas sp. B21-028. The sequence continues at coordinate 4,504,472 of NZ_CP087184.1, read as the reverse complement.
GCCCGGGGCAGCAGGGCCCGACCGGCCTCGGTCAGGCCGGTTTCGCGGCCCAGCCGGTCGAACAGGCGGACGTTGAGCTGCTGTTCCAGCCCGGCGATACGCTTGCTGATGGCCGGCTGGGTCAGGTGCAGGTGTTCACCGGCGCCGGAGAAACTGCCCGTCTCGGCAATGGCGATAAAGGCGTTGAGGTTGGCGAGGTCCATGGCGGTCTCGATAGAATTCCTGTTGGTTATGCAAAGTATGAAAAATATGAATTTGAGTTATTTAATGTAGCCCCATAACATCAGCCTCACAAGCCAAAGGGTTATTGAGACACTCAAGATCCAGGGCATAGAAACAAGCTGATGAGGAACCGTCTGATGGCCGGCAAAACGCTCTACGACAAGCTCTGGGATTCGCATTTGGTCAAGCAGCGCGACGATGGCTCGGCGCTGATCTATATCGACCGTCACATCATCCACGAAGTGACCTCGCCGCAAGCCTTCGAAGGGCTGCGCCTGGCCGGGCGCAAGCCATGGCGGATCGATGCCAACATCGCGACCCCGGACCACAACGTGCCGACCACCCCGGAGCGCAAGGGCGGTATCGACGCCATTGTCGACCAGGTTTCGCGTTTGCAGGTCCAGACCCTCGATGACAACTGTGACGAATACGGCATCGTTGAATTCAAGATGAACGACGTGCGCCAGGGCATCGTCCATGTCATCGGCCCGGAGCAGGGCGCGACCTTGCCCGGCATGACCGTGGTCTGCGGCGACTCCCACACCTCCACCCACGGTGCCTTTGGTGCCCTGGCCCACGGCATCGGCACCTCCGAGGTCGAGCATGTGCTCGCCACCCAGTGCCTGGTGGCCAAGAAAATGAAGAACATGCTGGTGCGCGTCGAGGGCAAGCTGCCGTTCGGCGTGACGGCCAAGGACATCGTCCTGGCCGTGATCGGCAAGATCGGCACCGCTGGCGGTAACGGCCATGCCATCGAGTTCGCCGGCAGCGCGATCCGCGACCTGTCCGTCGAAGGCCGCATGACCATCTGCAACATGTCCATCGAGGCCGGTGCCCGCGTGGGCCTGGTGGCCGCCGATGAAAAGACCGTCGAATACGTCAAGGGTCGCCCATTCGCCCCGAAAGGCGCCGAGTGGGACCTGGCGGTCGAGGCCTGGAAAGACCTGGTGTCCGACGCCGATGCCAAGTTCGACACGGTGGTCGAGCTCGATGCGACCCAGATCAAGCCGCAGGTCAGCTGGGGTACGTCCCCTGAGATGGTCCTGGCGGTGGATCAGAACGTACCGGATCCGGCCAAGGAGATGGATCTGGTCAAGCGCGACTCCATCGTCCGCGCCCTGAAATACATGGGCTTGAAGGCGAACCAGGCGATCACCGACATTCAGCTCGACCGCGTGTTCATCGGTTCCTGCACCAACTCGCGGATCGAAGACCTGCGCGCCGCGGCGGTGATCGCCAAGGGCCGCAAGGTCGCGTCGACTATCAAGCAGGCCATCGTGGTGCCGGGCTCCGGCCTGGTGAAGGCCCAGGCCGAAGCGGAAGGGCTGGACAAGGTGTTCCTCGAGGCCGGTTTCGAGTGGCGCGAGCCAGGGTGCTCGATGTGCCTGGCGATGAACCCGGATCGCCTGGAGTCGGGCGAGCATTGCGCTTCCACTTCCAACCGTAACTTCGAAGGCCGTCAGGGCGCCGGTGGCCGTACCCACCTGGTCAGCCCGGCCATGGCCGCGGCGGCTGCCGTCAACGGCCGTTTCGTCGACGTTCGTGAATTGATCTGAAAGGAGAGCGCAGCATGAAAGCTTTTACCCAGCACACTGGTCTTGTCGCGCCTCTGGATCGTGCCAACGTCGACACCGACCAGATCATCCCCAAGCAGTTCTTGAAATCCATCAAGCGCACCGGCTTCGGTCCGAACCTGTTCGACGAATGGCGCTACCTGGATGTGGGCCAGCCCTACCAGGACAACTCGAAGCGGCCGCTGAACAAGGACTTCGTGCTCAACGCCGAGCGCTACCAGGGCGCCAGCGTGCTGCTGGCCCGGGAGAACTTCGGTTGCGGTTCGAGCCGCGAACACGCGCCATGGGCGCTTGAAGAGTACGGCTTCCGCAGCATCATCGCGCCGAGCTACGCCGATATCTTCTTCAACAACAGTTTCAAGAACGGTTTGCTGCCGATCATCCTCAGCGACGCTGAAGTGGACGAGCTGTTCCAGCAGGTCGAGGCCAACCCGGGTTATCAGCTGCAGATCGACCTTGCAGCCCAGACCGTGACCCGTCCCGACGGCAAGGTGCTGGGGTTCGAGATCGATGCGTTTCGCAAGCATTGCCTGCTCAACGGCCTGGACGACATCGGCCTGACCCTGCAGGACGGCGAGGCGATTGCCGCGTTCGAAGCCAAGCATCGGGCGAGCCAGCCCTGGTTGTTTCGCGAGGTTTGATTTCGCATAAGGCATGACGACGCCATCGCGAGCAGGCTCGCTCCCACATTGGATTTGCGGTGTATCCCAAACCCTGTGGGAGCGAGCCTGCTCACGAAGAGGCCAGCCCAGGCACTACAAAACCCTAAGGACATCCCATGACCAGCACCGCCCACAGCCAGGTTGTACAAAAGCAATTCGGTGAACAGGCTTCGGCTTATCTGAGCAGTGCCGTGCACGCCCAGGGCGCCGAGTTCGCGCTGCTACAGGCTGCGTTGGCTGGTCATGGCGATGCCCGGGTGCTGGATCTGGGTTGCGGCGCTGGTCACGTGAGTTTTCACGTGGCGCCGTTGGCCGGTGAAGTGGTGGCCTATGACCTGTCCCGGCAGATGCTCGATGTCGTGGCGACGGCGGCTGCGGAACGTGGGCTGGGCAATATCACCACTGTGTGCGGCGCCGCCGAGCGCCTGCCGTTCACCGATTCTGAGTTCGACTTCGTGTTCAGCCGCTATTCGGCGCATCATTGGGGCGACCTCGGTCTGGCCTTGCGGGAAGTGCGCCGGGTGCTCAAGCCGGGCGGCGTGGCGGCGTTCATTGATGTGCTGTCGCCGGGCATGCCGTTGCTGGACACCTACCTGCAAAGCGTCGAGGTGCTGCGCGACACCAGTCATGTGCGCGATTATTCGGCCGCCGAGTGGTTGCGTCAGGTCAGCGAGGCGGGGTTGCAGGTGAGCAGCACCTCTCGCCAGCGCCTGCGCCTGGAATACCGCTCCTGGGTCGAGCGCATGCGCACGCCCGAGGTGATGCGCGGGGCAATACTCGAGCTGCAACGCGCGATGGGCGATGAAGTGCGTGAATATTTCGAAATTGAGGCCGATGGTTCTTTCAGTACGGATGTACTGGTGCTGTGGGCCGAGCGATAGCCTTTTTCCTGGCCTGCCCGGAAGTAGAAAGCCTGGCGCGTCGGTACAACAAACGAGGAAAGCATGAGCAAGCAGATTCTGATTCTCCCAGGTGACGGCATTGGTCCGGAAATCATGGCCGAAGCGGTCAAGGTCCTGGAACTGGCGAATGACAAGTACGGCCTGGGTTTCGAACTCAGCCACGACGTGATCGGCGGCGCGGCCATCGACAAGCACGGCGTGCCCCTGGCCGATGAGACCCTGGACCGTGCCCGTGCAGCCGATGCCGTGCTGCTGGGGGCCGTGGGTGGCCCGAAATGGGACAAGATCGAGCGCGACATCCGCCCCGAGCGCGGCCTGCTGAAGATTCGCGCCCAACTGGGCCTGTTCGGCAACCTGCGTCCGGCGATCCTCTATCCGCAACTGGCCGACGCCTCGAGCCTGAAGCCGGAAATCGTTTCCGGCCTGGACATCCTCATCGTCCGTGAACTGACCGGCGGTATCTACTTCGGTGCCCCGCGCGGTACCCGTGAGTTGGATAATGGCGAGCGTCAGGCCTACGACACCCTGCCGTACAGCGAGAGCGAAATCCGCCGTATCGCCCGGGTCGGCTTCGACATGGCCCGCGTGCGTGGCAAGAAGCTGTGCTCGGTGGACAAGGCCAACGTGCTGGCATCCAGCCAACTGTGGCGCGAAGTGGTCGAGCAGGTGGCCAAGGATTACCCGGACGTCGAACTGAGCCACATGTACGTCGATAACGCGGCCATGCAACTGGTGCGCGCACCGAAGCAGTTCGATGTGATTGTCACTGACAACATGTTCGGCGACATCCTGTCCGACGAAGCGTCGATGCTCACCGGCTCCATCGGCATGCTGCCGTCGGCCTCCCTGGATGCCAACAACAAAGGCATGTACGAGCCGTGCCACGGTTCGGCGCCGGATATTGCCGGGCAGGGCATTGCCAACCCATTGGCGACCATCCTGTCGGTGTCGATGATGCTGCGCTACAGCTTCAACCTCACCGACGCCGCCGACGCCATTGAAAAGGCCGTCAGTGTGGTGTTGGACCAAGGTTTGCGCACCGGCGACATCTGGTCGGCCGGTTGTACCAAAGTCGGTACGCAGCAAATGGGCGACGCGGTAGTCGCCGCGCTGCGGAATCTGTAATCTCTCTGGTCCACCGCTTCGACGGTGGCCCACTTTTGTATAGGTGCAGTTGCGATGAAACGTGTAGGTCTGATCGGTTGGCGGGGCATGGTCGGTTCCGTGCTCATGCAGCGAATGCTGGAAGAGCAGGATTTCGATCTCATCGAGCCGGTGTTCTTCACCACTTCCAATGTCGGTGGCCAGGGCCCGTCCGTGGGCAAGGATACCGGTGCGCTCAAGGATGCCTACAGCATTGATGAGCTCAAGACCCTCGATGTGATCCTGACGTGCCAGGGTGGCGACTACACCAGCGAAGTCTTCCCGAAACTGCGCGAAGCCGGCTGGCAGGGCTACTGGATCGACGCCGCTTCCAGCCTGCGCATGCAGGACGACGCGGTGATCATCCTCGACCCGGTCAACCGCAAGGTCATCGACCAGCAACTGGACGCCGGCACCAAGAACTACATCGGCGGCAACTGCACCGTCAGCCTGATGCTGATGGGCCTGGGCGGCCTGTTCGAAGCCGGTCTGGTGGAGTGGATGAGCGCCATGACCTACCAGGCGGCTTCCGGTGCCGGCGCGCAGAACATGCGCGAGCTGATCAAGCAGATGGGCGCGACCCACGCGGCCGTCGCCGATGACCTGGCGAACCCGGCCAGCGCCATTCTGGACATCGACCGCAAGGTCGCCGAGGCGATGCGCAGCGATGCCTACCCGACCGAGAACTTCGGTGTGCCGCTGGCCGGCAGCCTGATTCCGTGGATCGACAAGGAACTGCCTAACGGCCAGAGCCGCGAAGAGTGGAAGGCCCAGGCCGAAACCAACAAGATCCTCGGTCGCTTCAAGAGCCCGATCCCGGTGGACGGCATTTGCGTGCGCATCGGCGCCATGCGCTGCCACAGCCAGGCGCTGACCATCAAGCTGAACAAGGACGTGCCGATCGCCGACATCGAAGGGCTGATCAGCCAGCACAACCCTTGGGTCAAGCTGGTGCCGAACAACCGCGAAACCAGCATGCAGGAGCTGAGCCCGACCAAGGTCACCGGTACCCTGAACGTGCCGGTGGGACGCCTGCGCAAGCTGAACATGGGCTCGCAGTTCGTCGGTGCCTTCACTGTCGGCGACCAACTGCTGTGGGGCGCGGCCGAACCGCTGCGGCGCATGCTGCGGATCCTGCTCGAGCGTTGATTGTCTTTGCTGTGTAAAGAACCCGTGCCTTGTGAGAGGTGCGGGTTTTTTTATGGGTAATGTGTGTCTGGGGAGATCGCCATCGCGAGCAAGCTATGCTCCCACAATGAAACTGTCACAGTAGGTTTTCAATGAGCACAGGGCTTGTGGGAGCAAGGCTTGCCCGCGATTTGGCCGGTGCAGTCAGCGCAAGAATTCCCTGCCAATTGCCTGCATACCAACCACCCGGTAAAGTGCCGCTCCCCACGTTTTACCTGAGGTAGACCCATGAGCCAGTCCTTTGACATTGCCGTGATCGGCGCCACCGGTACTGTCGGCGAAACCCTCGTCCAGATTCTCGAAGAGCGGGACTTCCCCGTCGGCAACCTGCACCTGCTGGCCAGCAGTGAATCGGCAGGCAGTTCGGTGATGTTCCGCAACAAAAACGTGCGGGTACGAGAAGTCGACGAGTTCGATTTCAGCAAAGTGCAACTGGTGTTCTTTGCGGCCGGTCCGGCGGTCACCCTGAGCTTCGCCCCGCGTGCCACCGCCGCCGGTTGCACGCTCATCGACCTGTCCGGTGCCCTGCCACCGGAACAGGCACCGCAGATCGTGCCGGAAGCCAACGCCCAGGTGCTGGCGGGCCTCGGCAAGCCGTTCCAGGTCAGCAGTCCGAGTGCGTCGGCCATCGCACTGGCCGTGGCGTTGGCCCCACTTCGCGAGTGCCTGGATGTGCAGCGCATCAGCCTGACCGCCAGCCTCGCCGTATCTGCCCAAGGCCGCGTCGCCGTGACCGAGTTGGCGCGCCAGACCGCCGAGTTGCTCAACGCCCGTCCACTGGAGCCGACTTTCTTCGACCGGCAAATGGCATTCAACCTGCTGGCCCAGGTCGGTACCCCGGATGAGCAAGGCCACACGCAACTGGAAAAACGTCTGGTGCGTGAGTTGCGCCAGGTGCTGGATCAACCTTTGTTAAAGATTTCCGTCACTTGCATTCAAGCCCCGGTGTTTTTCGGCGATAGCTTTAGCGTGACCGTGCAGTCTGCGAACGCTGTCGACCTGACGAAAGTCAACGCTGCCCTGGAAGCGGCCCCCGGCATCGAACTGGTGGAGGCGGGCGATTACCCGACACCGGTCGGCGATGCGGTGGGGCAGGATGTGGTGTATGTGGGGCGCGTGCGCGGTGGTATCGACGACCCGACGGAACTGAATATGTGGCTGACGACGGATAACGTGCGCAAGGGCGCGGCGCTCAACGCAGTGCAGGTGGCGGAGTTGTTGATAAAAGACCTGCTGTAAAAGATACTTGGCAACAATTTGTCGAATGATTCTAGCCGGGCGCTATGCTTGGCCTGGACGCTGAAGGCGAAAATCTCCCGCTAGGGACGTTCCCGGGCATGAGTAGAAACGATCGTGCGCCCCGTCCTTCGGGGCTGCGTGAAATGCCTAGCGGCAGCGACATCAATACCTTCTCGCTGGCCGAGGAATGTTCAAACAAAGGAAGAGGCTATGGTTCAAGTTCGCAAACTGGTGTTAGCAATAGCGGCCGCCTCGGCGCTGTCCTCCGGTATGGCGCAAGCGCTCGGGCTCGGGGAATTGACCCTGAAGTCGACGCCGAACCAGCCTCTGGTCGCGGAGATCGAGCTGCTCGATGTCCAGCAACTGACCGCTGCCGAAGTCGTACCGAGCCTGGCCTCGCCCGAGGATTTCGCCAAGGCCGGCGTACCCCGCCAGGCGTTTCTCAATGACCTGGCTTTCACTCCGGTGATCAACGCCAATGGCAAGAGTGTCCTGCGGGTGACGTCCAGCCGGCCGCTGTCCGAGCCGCTGGTCAAGTTCCTGGTACAGGTGATGTGGCCCAACGGCCGCCTGCTGCGTGACTACAGCGTACTGGTCGACCCGTCCAAGTTCTCGCCCCAGGCTGCCGAGGCTGCCCGACCGAAACCACCCCAGGTGGTGTCGACGCCGGTCACTGGCGCCACCAAGCCGTCCCAGTACACCACCACGCCGCGCGATACCCTCTGGGAAATCGCCGCCAAGGCCCGCAACGGCGGGTCGGTCCAGCAAACCATGCTGGCGATCCAGGCGCTGAACCCGCACGCTTTCATCAACGGCAATATCAACCTGCTCAAGACCGGCGAGGTCCTGCGCCTGCCGGACCCGGTCCAAAGCACCGCGTTGCCGCAACCCCAAGCCATCGCCGAAGTGGCTGCGCAGAACGCCGCCTGGCGCCAGGGGCGCCAAGGCCGTGCGACTGCGGCACCTGGTGGCCAGCAGCAACTGGACGCGACCAAGCGTGGCCAGGGCAAAGCCGCGCCGTCGCAGACCGCCGGCCGCGATAACCTGAGCCTGGTGACAGCGGAGTCTGCGAAGGCAGGCAAGGGTAAAGGCAAGGGGGCTGCCGGCGATGCCCAGGCCCTGAGCGACAAGCTCGCGGTCACCCAGGAAAGCCTCGACTCGGCTCGTCGTGACAACGAAGAATTGAAAAGCCGCATGGCGGACCTGCAGAGCCAGTTGGACAAGCTGCAGCGCCTGATCGAGCTGAAGAATAATCAACTGGCGAAGATGCAGGCCGAAGGTGCCGCAGTTCCGCCAGCCAACGAAGCAACGCCAGCGATGTCGGCGCAGTTGACGCCGGAGCCATCGGCACAAGTCCTTGCACCGGCACCGCAAGCCGCTCCCGAAGCGACGCCCGAAGCGACGCCACCGGCGGCTCCGGCCGAGACCCCGGCGGCATCCAGTGAACAGAAATACAACGACCTGCTGACCAACCCGATCCTGCTCGGCTTGATCGGTGGTGGTGCGTTGGTCCTGCTGTTGCTGCTGCTGTTGCTCGCCCGCCGCCGCAAGGCCCAGCAGGAAGCCGAGAAGCACTTGCGCATGGCCCGGGCCCTCGAGGAGGAGGCCGACTTCTCCCCGGAGCTCGATCTGCCCCCGAGCAGCTTCGAGGGCATTGAAGTACCGGCGCCAAGCGTAAAGCTCGACCCTAAGCCAGCCCCCGCGCCGGCACCCAAACCCGTTCCCCAGCCGGCCCCGGTGGTCGCGCCTGTGGTGGTTTCGCCGCCTATCGCCGCGCCATTGGTCGCCCCGGCTGCCGATCGCTTCGACGATGTGCTGGGCCAGGCCCAGGCCCATATCGATCGCGGTCGCTTGAACCAGGCGGCCGATCAGCTCGAACAGGGCATCAAGGCCGAGCCACAACGCAGCGACCTGCGTCTGAAATTGATGGAAGTCTACGGCCTGCAGGGCGACCGCGACGCGTTTGTCGCCCAGGAACGCCAATTGGTAGCCAATGGTGAAAACTTCGCCCAGGTCGAGCAGCTCAAGAGCCGCTTCCCGGCCATGGTGGTTGCCACCAGCGCGACCCTGGCCGCGGCGGCGGTGGCTGCCGAGCTGGACGCCCAGTACGTCAAGGAGTTGCTGGAAGAAACGCCGGCCACCAATGAAGAACTGGACAGTGCCTTCGACCTGAGTCTGGAGGACCTGGAAAACACACCGGCGGCGCCGGCCCCTGAGCCAGTGCCAGAGCTCGATGCGTTCCCGATGGACGACGATCTGAGCTTTGAATCGGTGCTCAAGCAGCAGACCGAAGCCAACGAAAGCCTGGACGATCTGTCGGAGTTCGACCTGGACCTGGGCGCCGATGCGCCGGCGCCAGCGCCGGCCCTGGACGACGAGGATTTCCTGCTGGACCTGGGCGACGATCTCAAGGGGCTGGACGAACCTGCAGCCGAGACCCCGGCCTTGCTCGACACCCCGGCCGACGATCTCGAGCTGCCGGCGGATTTCGATCTGTCCCTGGCCGACGAAATGGACGCGCCGAAGGATCCCTTCGAGTCCGAGCTGGATGATGTCAACGCCGAGCTGGATCGCCTGTCCGACAGCCTGGGCCAGCCATCCTTCACGGCGGAAGACGCCATGGCCAGTGCCGAAGACGAGCCGGACTTCGACTTCCTCAGCGGCACCGATGAAGTGGCGACCAAGCTCGACCTGGCCCAGGCCTACATCGACATGGGAGACCACGACGGTGCCCGGGATATCCTTGGTGAAGTCCTCAGCGAAGGCGATGCCACCCAGAAGAGCGAAGCGCAGGAGATGCTCGCGCGGCTGGCGTGAGACTTGGGTTCAGACGCAATCCTGTGGGAGCGGGCTTGCTCGCGAAGGCGGTGTGTCAGGCTGCATCAATGTTGGCTGTGCCACCGTTTCGCGAGCAAGCCCGCTCCCACAGGGTCTTGTGAGTGCCGCAAATCCCCTGTGGGAGCGAGCCTGCTCGCGATGAGGCCGGCACATCCAACACCGGATCGACGGTTGCACTGGCATCCCACCCCACCCGCCTTATAATGCCCGCCTTTGCGTACCTCAGCAGGCTGTAATTCCTTGGCAAACATAGACAACCCGGCTGCCGAAATGGCGGCTGACGGCTTTTTCCGGATCGCCTTGGGCGTGGAATACAAAGGTTCGCGTTATCGTGGCTGGCAGCGCCAGGCCTCCGGCGTCGCGACCGTGCAGGAAACCCTTGAAAACGCGCTGTCCAAAGTCGCCGATTCACCCGTGTCGCTGCACTGTGCCGGGCGCACCGATGCCGGTGTGCACGCCTGCGGCCAAGTGGTGCATTTCGACACCCAGGTCGAGCGTTCGATGAAGGCCTGGGTCATGGGGGCCAACATCAACCTGCCCCATGACGTCAGCGTCAGTTGGGCCAAGGTGATGCCGGCGCATTTCCACGCACGCTTCAAGGCCATCGCCCGGCGTTACCGCTATGTGATCTACAACGATCAGATCCGTCCGGCGCACCTGAACGAAGAAATCACCTGGAACCACCGTCCGCTGGATGTCGAGCGCATGGCCGAGGCCGCGCAGTACCTGGTCGGGGTTCACGATTTCAGCGCTTTTCGCGCCGGCCAGTGCCAAGCCAAGTCTCCGATCAAGGAGCTGCATCACCTGCGTGTGACCCGTCACGGCAAGATGATCGTGCTCGACATCCGCGCCAGTGCATTCCTGCATCACATGGTGCGCAACATCGCCGGCGTGCTGATGACCATCGGCGCCGGTGAGCGGCCGGTGGAGTGGATCAAGGAAGTGCTCGACAGCCGCATCCGCCGCTCCGGTGGCGTGACGGCGCATCCGTTTGGCTTGTACCTGGTACAGGTTGAATACCGCGACGAGTTCGAATTGCCGGAGCGTTACATCGGGCCACATTTCCTCACCGGCTTCTCGGAACTCGACGGCTGACGCCCTCCGCTGCATTTGCTACCATCCGGGACTTTCACGGATTTAGCTGGGGTTTTGACAACATGTCGGTCGTTCGCAGCAAGATTTGCGGGATCACCCGCGTTGAGGACGCGCTGGCAGCTGTCGAGGCCGGAGCCGATGCCATCGGGCTGGTGTTCTATGCCAAGAGCCCGCGGGCGGTGACCGTGCAGCAGGCGAGGGCGATCATCCAGGCCTTGCCGCCGTTCGTGACCCCGGTCGGCCTGTTCGTCAACGCCAGCCGTTGCGAGCTGGGCGAGATCCTCGATGCGGTACCGCTGGGCCTGTTGCAATTCCATGGCGACGAGAAGCCGGCCGACTGCGAAGGCTGGCATCGTCCCTACATCAAGGCACTGCGGGTCAAGGCGGGGGATGACATCGCGGCTGCATGCGAGACGTTCGCCAGCGCCAGCGGCATTTTGCTGGATACCTATGTGGAGGGCGTTCCAGGTGGGACCGGTGAAGCGTTCGACTGGTCGCTGGTGCCCCGGGGGCTGAGCAAACCGATCATCCTCGCCGGTGGCCTCACGGTTGACAACGTGGCCGAAGCGATTCGCCAGGTTCGTCCTTATGCGGTGGACGTGAGCGGCGGGGTGGAGCAGGGCAAGGGCATCAAGGATCCGGCGAAGATCCGGGCATTCATGGCCGCTGTGCGCAGCAGCCAGTCGCCAATGTGACGGCTGGCAGACTGCCGCCGTCCATACCTGCACTGTACACAGCAGGCAGGCGCCGCCTCCGGGCGGGCCGATAGCGTAGCGGCAACCGCGGTGCAGCGGTTGCAGGAATGGTTGAGAAAGGTTGGGCCGCACGCAGGTCATGTTTCGCGCTGACCGTGGTGGCCTTTCGGCCCTCGCCGCACAATGAATTTAGCTCAAGGGCATACGCGGGGCCGCGAACCAGAGCGTTCGGGCCGCCGGTACTGGAGAAAGAAAGCATGAGCAACTGGTTGGTAGACAAACTGATCCCCTCGATCATGCGTTCCGAGGTGAAGAAAAGCTCGGTGCCTGAAGGTCTGTGGCACAAATGTCCATCCTGCGAAGCGGTGCTGTACCGTCCCGAGCTGGAAAAGACCCTGGACGTTTGCCCCAAGTGCAATCACCACATGCGCATTGGCGCGCGTGCCCGTATCGATATTTTCCTGGACGCCGAAGGCCGTGTTGAGCTGGGTGCGGACCTGGAGCCCGTGGATCGCCTGAAATTCCGCGATGGCAAGAAGTACAAGGATCGCCTGACCGCGGCCCAGAAGCAGACCGGCGAAAAAGACGCCCTGGTGTCCATGAGCGGCACCCTGCTAGGCATGCCGGTGGTGGTCTCGGCCTTCGAGTTCTCGTTCATGGGCGGTTCCATGGGCGCCATCGTCGGTGAGCGCTTCGTTCGCGCCGCCAATTACGCCTTGGAAAACCGCTGCCCCATGATCTGCTTCGCCGCTTCCGGCGGTGCGCGGATGCAAGAGGCACTGATCTCGCTGATGCAGATGGCCAAGACCTCCGCCGTCCTGGCGCGTCTGCGTGAAGAAGGCCTGCCGTTCATCTCGGTGCTGACCGATCCGGTCTACGGCGGTGTCTCCGCCAGTCTGGCGATGCTGGGCGACGTGATCATCGGTGAGCCTAAAGCCCTGATCGGCTTCGCTGGCCCGCGGGTCATCGAGCAGACCGTGCGCGAAAAGCTGCCGGAAGGCTTCCAGCGCAGCGAGTTCCTGCTGGAGCACGGTGCCATCGACATGATCATCCATCGCCAGGAGCTGCGTCCGCGCCTGGGTAACCTGTTGGCTCAACTGATGGGCCTGCCGACGCCTCAGTACGTCGCCGCACCCATCGAGCCGATAGTGGTTCCGCCGGTGCCTGCCGGGCTATGACCGAACGCACCCTGGACGACTGGCTGGCCTACCTCGAGCAATTGCATCCATCCGCCATCGATATGGGGTTGGAGCGCTCGCAAGCGGTCATGTCCCGCATGGGGCTGGGCAAGCCGGCGCCCCGGGTCATCACCGTCACCGGCACCAACGGCAAGGGCTCGACCTGTGCCTTCGTGGCCTCACTGCTGCGGGCCCAGGGGTTGAGCGTCGGTGTCTACAGCTCGCCACACCTGCTGCGTTATAACGAGCGGGTGCAGGTCAACGGCGTCGAAGCCGCCGATGCCGAGCTGTGCGAGGCTTTCGCCGCGGTGGACGCCGGGCGGGGCGAGATTTCCCTCACGTACTTCGAGATGGGCACCCTGGCGGCCTTCTGGCTGTTCGCTCGTGCCGGCCTCGACGCCGTTGTGCTGGAAGTCGGCCTGGGCGGGCGGCTGGACACGGTCAACCTGGTGGATGCGGACATCGCATTGGTTACCAGCATCGGCGTGGACCATGCCGATTACCTGGGTGATACCCGCGACTCCGTGGCCTTCGAGAAGGCCGGCATCTTTCGTCAGGGCGCGCCTGCGCTCTGCGGTGATCTCAATCCTCCGCAACCGCTGCTGGACAAGGTCCGGGAACTGGCCTGTCCGTTCTTCCTGCGGGGACGGGATTTCGATCTGGCCATGACCGAGCAGCATTGGCAATGGCGCGGTAGCGATCTCCAGGGGCACCCGGTGGAGTTGCGCGACCTGCCGCTGCTGGATCTGCCTATGGAGAACGCCGCGCTGGCGCTCCAGGCCTACCTGCTGCTGGGTCTGCCGTGGGACGCCGGGCAGATCGTCAAGGCGTTGCAGGCGACTCGCGTTGTCGGTCGTCTCGATCGGCGCCAGTTCCAGTGGCAGGGCAAACGCCTGAACCTGTTGCTGGATGTCGGTCACAACCCCCATGCGGCACAGTACCTGGCCGAGCGCCTGGCGCGGCGGCCGGTGGCAGGGCGACGCCTGGCGGTGTTCGGCCTGCTGTCAGACAAGGATCTGGATGGCGTGGTCGAGGCGTTGGATGCTAGTGTCCAGCACTGGGCGGTAACGCCCCTGGATTCGCCGCGCTCACGTCCTGCAATTGAATTGCAGGCGGCCTTGCAGCGCCGTGGCGCTTCGGTGGATGCTTACGACAGCGTTGCTGCCGCACTGGAAGGGCAGTGCGCCGTGGCAACGGCCGATGACGAAATCCTGTTGTTCGGATCATTTTTTTGTGTTGCCGAGGCCCTGCAATGGCTGGCCCGGCGCTCCACGGAGGAAGCTGCAGATGGCATTGCTGGATAAGGCATACAAGCAGCGCATGGTGGGGGCCCTGGTATTGGTGGCCCTGGCGGTGATTTTCCTGCCGATGCTGTTTTCCCGTCAGGACGAGCAGCGCCAGGTCACGGTCGATGCACCTGCCGCGCCCCAGGCGCCATCGGTTCCGCCTGTGCAGGTCGAGCCGGTGACGGTGCCCGAGCCGCAGGCACTGCCCCAAGAGCCGGTCCCGAGCGACGAGGAACTGGCTGAGCAACCGGCCACGCCATCTGCACCGATCCCCGCGGCACCGGCTGTCCCGACCAAGCCCGCTGTCGCTCCGGCGCCAGCTCCTGTGCCGGCGACCCCGGCGGTCAAGCCCGCGCCGACCCAGCCGACCCAGCCGATCACCGCGGCACCGACCAAGCCGGACACCAGTCAAAGTCGCGTGGACGCCAATGGCCTGTCGGTCAGTTGGTCCGTGCAGCTGGCCAGCCTGAGCAGCCGCGAAAGCGCGGAAAACCTGCAGAAATCCCTGCGCAGTCAGGGCTACAATGCCTACATCCGTTCCGCCGATGGCAAGAATCGGGTGTTTGTCGGGCCGTTGATCGAGCGTGCCGAGGCCGACCGCCTGCGCGACCTGCTCGGTCGGCAGCAGAATCTCAAGGGTTTTGTGGTGCGTTTTCAGCCGGAACGCGGCTAAGCATCTGATTTCATACACACTGACAATCGCCGCTTACCGACAGCCCTGGGCTCTGCTAAAATGCGCCGCCTTATCCGTCTGTAGGCTGCACCGTGCCATTTACCTGGGTTGACTGGGCGATCGTTGCGATCATCGCCATCTCCGCATTGATCAGTCTGAGCCGAGGCTTCGTCAAGGAAGCCCTCTCGCTGCTGACCTGGATCATCGCGGGAATCGTTGCCTGGATGTTTGGTGGCTCGCTGTCCCAGTACCTCGCCGGATACATCGAAACGCCGTCGGCTCGCGTGATCGCGGGCTGTGCCATCTTGTTTATCGCCACCTTGCTGGTCGGCGCCATGATCAACTATCTGATCGGCGAACTGATTCGCGTCACCGGGCTTTCCGGGACGGACCGGTTCCTGGGCATGGCCTTTGGCGCCGCGCGTGGCGCGTTGCTGGTGGTCGTGGCTGTCGGGCTGCTGAGCCTGGGGCCGGTACAACAGGATTCGTGGTGGCAGGAGTCCCGGCTCGTGCCACAATTTCTATTGGTCGCAGACTGGTCAAAAAACCTGATCCTGGGTTGGAGCAGTCAGTGGCTTGCCAGCGGTATCAGCGTACCCGCTGAAATACCGTTCAAGGAACACCTCTTGCCGACGGCCAAAACGCCGCAGTGAGTGTTGTTCAGTTCAGATCCATTAAGTAGGGGTTGCGTCGCATGTGTGGCATCGTCGGTATCGTCGGTAAGTCGAACGTCAATCAGGCGCTGTATGACGCGCTAACCGTGCTCCAGCACCGCGGCCAGGACGCTGCCGGTATCGTGACCAGCCATGACGGCCGGTTATTCCTGCGCAAGGACAACGGTCTGGTGCGTGACGTGTTCCACCAGCGTCACATGCAGCGCCTGGTCGGCCACATGGGTATCGGCCATGTGCGCTACCCGACGGCGGGCAGTTCGACCTCGGCCGAAGCCCAGCCGTTCTACGTCAACTCGCCGTACGGCATCACCCTGGCGCACAACGGCAACCTGACCAACGTCGAACAGTTGGCCAAGGAAATCTACGAATCCGACCTGCGTCACGTCAACACCAGTTCCGACTCGGAAGTGATGCTCAACGTGTTCGCCCACGAGCTGGCCCAGCGTGGCAAGCTGCAGCCGACCGAAGAGGATGTGTTCGCTGCCGTGACCGACGTGCATAACCGTTGTGTCGGTGGCTACTCGGTGGTGGCGATGGTCACCGGCTACGGTATCGTCGGCTTCCGCGACCCCCACGGCATTCGTCCTATCGTCTTCGGCCAGCGTCACACCGACGAAGGCGTCGAATACATGATCGCCTCCGAGAGCGTGTCCCTGGACGTGCTGGGCTTCACCCTGATTCGCGACCTGGCGCCGGGCGAAGCGGTCTACATCACTGAAGACGGCAAGCTGTTCACCCGCCAGTGCGCGACCAACCCGAGCCTCACGCCGTGCATCTTCGAACACGTCTACCTAGCGCGCCCGGACTCGATCATCGACGGCATCTCGGTCTACAAGGCCCGCCTGCGCATGGGCGAGAAACTGGCCGAGAAGATCCTGCGCGAGCGTCCGGACCATGACATCGACGTGGTCATCCCGATCCCGGACACCAGCCGCACCGCGGCCCTGGAGTTGGCGAACCACCTGGGCGTCAAGTTCCGCGAAGGCTTCGTGAAGAACCGCTACATCGGCCGGACTTTCATCATGCCGGGCCAGGCCGCGCGGAAAAAATCCGTGCGCCAGAAGCTCAACGCCATCGAGCTGGAATTCCGCGGCAAGAACGTGATGCTGGTGGATGACTCCATCGTGCGTGGCACCACGTGCAAGCAGATCATCCAGATGGCCCGCGAAGCCGGTGCCAAGAACGTGTACTTCTGCTCGGCGGCCCCGGCCGTGCGCTACCCGAACGTCTACGGCATCGACATGCCGAGTGCCCATGAGCTGATCGCTCATAACCGCACGACTCAGGAAGTCGCCGACCTGATCGGTGCCGACTGGCTGATCTACCAGGACCTGCCGGACTTGATCGAAGCCGTGGGCGGCGGCAAGATCAAGATCGAGCAGTTCGACTGTGCGGTGTTCGACGGCAAGTACGTCACCGGCGACATCGACGAGGCCTACCTGAACAAGATCGAAAGCGCCCGCAACGATGCGTCCAAGGCCAAGACCCAGGCGGTCAGCGCGATCATCGATCTGTACAACAACTAAAGTGACGCACCGGCCCTGAGGGGCCGGTTTGCGTTTGACCGATTGCAGGAGTGACAGCATGAGTCAGGATTGGGATGCCGGTCGGCTGGACAGCGACCTTGAAGGCGTAGCGTTCGACACCCTGGCGGTTCGCGCCGGCCAGCACCGCACGCCGGAAGCCGAACACGGCGATCCGATGTTCTTCACCTCCAGCTACGTGTTCCGTACCGCGGCCGACGCGGCGGCGCGGTTCGCCGGTGAAGTACCGGGCAATGTCTACTCGCGCTACACCAACCCCACCGTGCGCGCTTTCGAAGAGCGTATTGCCGCGCTGGAAGGGGCCGAGCAGGCGGTTGCCACCGCCACCGGCATGGCGGCGATCATGGCCGTGGTGATGAGTCTGTGCAGCGCCGGTGATCATGTGCTGGTATCGCGCAGTGTCTTCGGCTCGACCATCAGCCTGTTCGAAAAGTACTTCAAGCGCTTCGGCGTGGAAGTCGATTACGTGCCCCTGGCGGATCTGTCCGGTTGGGATGCGGCGATCAAGGCCAATACCAAATTGCTGTTTGTCGAATCACCGTCCAACCCCTTGGCCGAACTGGTGGACATCGCCGCGTTGGCGGAAATCGCCCACGCCAAGGGCGCCATGCTGGTGGTCGACAACTGTTTCTGCACCCCGGCGCTGCAACAACCGCTGAAACTGGGCGCGGACGTGGTGGTGCATTCGGCCACCAAGTTCATCGACGGCCAGGGCCGTTGCATGGGCGGCGTGGTGGCCGGTCGTGGCGAGCAGATGAAAGAAGTGGTGGGCTTTTTGCGCACCGCCGGGCCGACCCTCAGTCCGTTCAACGCCTGGGTCTTCCTCAAGGGCCTGGAAACCCTGGGCCTGCGCATGAAAGCCCATTGTGCCAATGCCCAGGCCCTGGCCGAGTGGCTGGAGCAGCAGGACGGCATCGAGAAAGTCCATTACGCCGGCCTCAAGAGCCATCCGCAGCACGACCTGGCCCTGCGTCAGCAGCGCGGTTTCGGTGCCGTGGTGAGCTTCGAGGTCAAGGGGGGCAAGGAGGGCGCCTGGCGCTTCATCGATGCTACCCGGCTGGTGTCCATCACCGCCAACCTGGGCGACAGCAAGACCACCATTACCCACCCGAGCACCACCTCCCACGGCCGTCTGTCGCCGCAGGAGCGTGAAGCAGCGGGAATCCGCGACAGCCTGATCCGCGTCGCGGTCGGCCTGGAAGACGTGGCCGACCTGCAAGCCGACCTGGCGCGTGGGTTGGCGGCCTTGTGATCGAGCTGGCAACGCCGTCCAGCGGCACCCATGGCCGGGTTGCACTGGTGACGGGCGCTGCCCGGGGCATTGGCCTGGGCATCGCCGCCTGGCTGATCTGTGAAGGTTGGCAAGTGGTCCTGACCGACCTGGATCGCGAGCGCGGTTCCAAGGTGGCCAGGACGTTGGGCGATAACGCCTGGTTCATCGCCATGGACGTAGCGGACGAAACCCAGGTCGCCACCGGCATTGCCGAGGTGCTGGGCCAGTTCGGCCGGCTCGATGCGCTGGTGTGCAACGCGGCCATTGCCGACCCGCACAACATCACCCTCGAAAGCCTGGACCTGGCCCACTGGAATCGGGTCCTGGCGGTGAACCTCGGCGGGCCGATGCTGCTGGCCAAGCACTGTGCGCCTTACCTGCGTGCCCACAACGGCGCCATCGTCAACCTGGCCTCGACCCGTGCCGCGCAGTCGGAACCCGACACCGAAGCCTATGCCGCGAGCAAAGGTGGCCTGTTGGCCCTGACCCATGCCTTGGCGATCAGCCTCGGGCCGGAGATCCGGGTCAATGCCGTCAGCCCTGGCTGGATCGACGCACGGGACCCGTTCCAGCGCCGTGCAGAGCCGTTGACCGACGCCGATCATGCCCAGCATCCGGCGGGCAGGGTAGGCACGGTAGAAGACGTGGCGGCGATGGTGGCGTGGTTGTTGTCGCGCAATGCCGGTTTCGTCACGGGCCAGGAGTTCGTGGTGGACGGCGGCATGACCAAGAAAATGATTTATGAATGATTGCAGCTGCAAGTGGCGAGCTACAAGCTGCCAGCGGTTTCGCGGTGTTGGCATTTCTGCTTGCAGCCCGAAGCTTGTCGCTCGAAGCTGTTTTTGAAAAAAACTCAACCCTGCTATTGACTTAGCTTCGGCACCTGCGTAAATTTCGCGGCCTCAGCGAAGCAAAGGGTGATTAGCTCAGCCGGGAGAGCGTCTGCCTTACAAGCAGAATGTCGGCGGTTCGATCCCGTCATCACCCACCATGTTCCATGAGAGTCTTGCGAAAGCAGGACGGAAGCTGTCAAAAGCCTCCACCGACGCGCAGCGGTAGTTCAGTCGGTTAGAATACCGGCCTGTCACGCCGGGGGTCGCGGGTTCGAGTCCCGTCCGCTGCGCCATATTTTCCGAGTCAGGTTCGCCTGGTTCGAGATCAAGCCCAAGGGGTTGGTCAGACGAGTCAAATGGACGCAAGTCCACAGCGATACGCAGCGGTAGTTCAGTCGGTTAGAATACCGGCCTGTCACGCCGGGGGTCGCGGGTTCGAGTCCCGTCCGCTGCGCCATATCTGCTTCGAGGCCCACTGAACGCCTTGAAGCCGGGAAGAAAGCCGAAAAGCCTCTTCTGATCGATAGCAAAGACCCTGGTCGAAAGACCGGGGTTTTTTGTGTCTGCAATTCAGGTCAAGCCTGCGACCATTCCAGTTTCTGAAAGAGTGGATTGTAGTTTGTGCGGATTCCGTCGCAGGTGCATCGGAGGGAATATGAGCGCTCACGCTCACCTCCGCGGGGGGTGAAAGAACCCTGACCATAGCCGCTGGCGCGAATTGTCGCCGCGTGCGCGAGGTGACCTCGAATGGATAAAGTCTCGACTTCGCAATTTTCTGCTTGGCATGAAGGCGAGTTGACCTTGCAGCGCGCAGTCGGTGCGGTCGACATGATGGTGGGTGTCGGCCAACGACAAATGGCCCGCTCATGGATGCCGGACCAGCATCGCGAGTTCTATGCCCAGTTGCCCTTCGTAGTGCTGGGAACGGTGGATCGGCAAGGCGATGTATGGGCGACAATTCGCACGGGGCAACCTGGCTTCATGAGTTCTCCCGCGCCGGAACGTCTGCACATCAGCCTCCAGCCGCAGCCCGACGACCCGGCCCAGAACGGCATGAAGCCGGGCGATGCCATCGGCATGCTTGGCATCGAGCTGCATACCCGCCGGCGCAACCGCATGAATGGCAACGTACTGCGTCAGTCGGATGAGGGGATTGAAATCGCCGTGACCCAGGCCTACGGCAATTGCCCGCGCTACATCAACTTGCGTCAGTACGCCTTCGTCGATGAGGCCGCAGGCGCCGTGCTTGAGTTGACCGGCGCGGACCCGCAGGTGCGTCGTATGGTCACCGCGGCCGACTCGTTCTACGTCGCGACCTACGTGGTGCGCGACGGCCAGAACCAGGTCGATGCCTCGCATCGCGGCGGCAAGCCCGGTTTTGTGCGAATGGAAGAAGACGGGACCCTGACCATTCCGGATTTCTCCGGGAATCTGTTTTTCAACACCCTGGGCAACATCCTGCTGAACCCCCGGGCCGGTCTGGTATTTATCGACTTCCAGAGCGGTGACCTGTTGCAAATGAGCGGTTCAGCCGAGGTGCTGCTGGACAGCCCCGAAATCGCCGCGTTCCAGGGCGCCGAGCGGCTATGGCGCTTCAAGCCGCAGCGTATTGTCTACCGTCAGGCCGCGCTCCCGTTGCGCTGGACAGACACGGTCGAGGGCGCCTCACCCAACTCGATGATGACGGGCAGTTGGGAGCGGGCGGCCGAGCGCTTGCAGGCCGAAGCTTTGCGCAGCCACTGGCGAGCGATGCGGGTGGAGCGCATCGTGGATGAGAGCCGCGCCATTCGCTCGTTCTATCTGCAAGCCAATGACGGCGTCGGACTGCCCAGGTTCGAGCCGGGGCAGCATTTGCCCGTGCGGGTTCTGCTGGAAGGGCAGCAGGCCCCCGCCATTCGCACCTACAGCGTTTCCAGTTCACCATCGGATGAATTCTTGCGCATCAGCGTCAAGCGCGACGGTTCGGTGTCCTCGCACCTGCATGAGCGGATTCAAGTAGGGGACTGGATCGAAGCCCGTGCGCCCCAGGGGGATTTCACGGTCCAGGCTTCCGAGCGGCGTCCACTGGTGCTGCTGGGCGCGGGCGTTGGTATCACGCCGTTGCTGTCGATGCTGCGCGAAGTGGTCTATCAAGGAAAACGCATCAATCGTATGCGGCCGACGTGGCTGATACAAAGCAGCCGTTCAGTCGCCGACCTGGCCTTTCGCGATGAGGTCGACGAACTGGTGGCTCGTGCGGGGGACAAGATCAAGGTCCTGCGTGTGGTCAGCCAGCCGCCCATCGACGGTTCAGCCGACCATTACGACATGGCCGGCCGCATCGACATTGAACTGCTCAAGACCTTGCTCCCGTTGAATGACTACGACTACTACCTCTGCGGGCCGGGGAGTTTTACCCAGGCGCTGTACGATGGTCTGCGCGAATTGCGCATTCCGGATGATCGCATTCACGCGGAAACCTTCGGTCCGTCAACACTGGTTCGTGACATTGAAGTCAGCGTGCCAGCGGCGGAACAGGTGCCCATGGCCGATGAAGCGGTGAAAGTCCTGTTCGCCACCTCGGGCAAGGAAGCGCGCTGGGAACCCGGCACCGGGACGTTGCTCGAACTGGCGGAAGCACGGGGTCTGAATCCGGAGTTCAGTTGCCGCGGAGGTTCCTGCGGCACCTGCAAGACCCGACTGAGCAGTGGCCAGGTGCATTACCTGAACACGCCGGCGCAACGATTGGAGGCGGATGAGGTGTTGATCTGCTGCGCCGTGCCGGCGCAGGGGAGTGAGACGTTGGTGCTGGACGTTTGAGGCGGTTGGAGGCTGTTCCGGGTTCAATCGGGTGCCTTCAGCAAGTTCGACAGGCGGGTCAGCCCCTGGGTCAACTCCTCGAAAGATGGACCCCCAAGACACAGGCGAATGCCAGTCATCGACTGATCGCGATCCACCATCAGCGATTCTGGTGCTGTCACCCTGATGCCCGCCTGGGCCGCCGCCTTGGTGAAGTGATCAGCGGCGTCGCGAGGCATCGGTAGCCAGATGTGATAGGCGTCCGGATGCGAAACGAGTGCGGCCTCGTCGAGCAATGCGGTGGCGAGGCTTGTCCTGCGTCGCGCTTCGTGGCGCAAGTCCTGCTGGATTGAAGCGATCACGCCGTTGGACAACCAGTCCTCCACCACGGCGCAAGACAACGGCGACGGACCCAGGGGAATATCCTGCAAGGCTTCCTGCGCAGCGCCGTGCAATTCAGCGGGCAGCGTGAGCATGCCGATCCTCAGCCCGGGACCGAGGGACTTGGACAGACCGTTGACGTGCAACACCCTCTCGGGCGCCAGCGTCGCAAGGGCAGGCCCTGGCGCAGATCCCAGCGCATAGACACCATCTTCGATGATCCACACACCCGCTTGTCGACAGACCTCGACAATAGCCTGCCGTCGCGCCGCACCCATCGTCGCCGTGGTCGGGTTGTGAAGCGTGGGGGTGAGATAGACCACTTTGTTGCTGGCTGCTGCGAGATGACCGAGGGCCTGGGCGAGTGCCTCCGGCAGCATGCCTTGCGCGTCGATCTCGATCCCCTGCATCCGATGGCTTTTGCGCCGGGCCAGGGCAATCGCGCCGGGATAGGTAAGGCGTTCCGTCAGGATCACCCCGTGGGGGCCGCAGGCGAGATCGAAAGCCAGGGAGATGGCTTGGCGGGCATTGCTCGTCAGCACCAGGTGGGACGGTTCGACCACGATGCCGAGGGTTTCAAGCCAGCGGGCCAACAGGCGACGATGTTCCAGATGTCCGGCGGGGGGTGAGTAGAGATTGAGATGGTCGGCGTCGATCTTGCGAGCGATACCGGTCAAGGTCCGCGCCAGGAGCCGGCTCGTCAACATGGCGGGCGGCACGTTGGATGAAAGATCGATCAGCCGCTGCTCGTGTGCCTGCAGGATGGCCACGAACGTTGCCCGACCCTTGACGCTGCGCACCAGCCCCCGCCGTTCCAGGGCGGCATAGGCTTTCGTCACCGTACCCAGCCCGATCCCCAGTTGCCAGGCGAGCTGCCGATGGGCGGGGAGGCGGTCGCCACTTTTCAATCGACCTTCAACGATGTCGTCGGCCAGGGCGCGCACCAGGCGTTCCGATGCGTTCGCGTCGATGTCCGCGAGACGGGGTGTCCAAGGCGATTGAAGGTGCATTGCGGATACCCGTTGAACGAATAGTGTCGCGTGACACTATTTCAATAGTCATGAAGTGTCACGCGCATTATGGTGCTTGCGGAACAACGGTTCGGCTGTTCCGGACGACGGAAACGCCGCCGTCTCGGACGCCTCTTGAGGACATCCAATGATCGATCATCCGGTCATGCTTGCCTTTGGCAGCTACATCCTTGCCGCCGCCAGCCCGGGCCCGAGCAATATGGCGATCATGGGCGTGGCGATGCGTGACGGGCGCTCCCACGCCTTGGTCCTGGCATCCGGCGTCATGACCGGTTCACTCTTCTGGGCATTTCTGGCGGCGACGGGCATCTGCGCATTGTTGGCCGCTTATGCCCAGGCGCTTTTCATCATCAAGGCGGCGGGCGGGGTCTATTTGCTCTACCTGGCGATGCGCGCGGGCAAGGCTGCCATGGCATCGACACACGACAGCGCCGAGACGGTTGCCGGGCGGGAGGCTCGGCGTTATCTGCCGCTGTACCGCCAGGGCGTGCTCATGCACATCGGCAACCCCAAGGCCATCATGTCCTGGATGGCGATCATGTCGCTCGGGCTCCGTGAAGATGCCCCAGCCGGCACCTTGCCTGCGATCATCGGCGGTTGCGCTTTGCTCGGCATCATTATCTTCGGCGGCTACGCCATCGTGTTTTCGACGGCCCGGATGATCGCCGTCTACGCCCGGCTGCGGCGTTGGATTCAAGGGCTGTTTTCTACGCTGTTCGCGGTCGCGGGATTGAAGCTTCTCCTGTCCTCCCATTGATTTCTGCGTTTTGAAGCCATCAGGAAAACGAAGGAGGGTGCCTTGGACCCTGTGATTAAAATCATCGACGTGTTTGGCGCCGGGCCGTTCTCCGGCAACCCACTGGCCGTGGTCATGGGGGCCGACGCGCTGGAGACGGCTGGCATGCAACGACTGACTCGCTGGTTCAACCTGTCGGAAACGGCCTTTGTGCTATCGCCAACGCACCCGGACGCAGACTACCGGGTCAGGATCTTTTCGCTGGACCGGGAGTTACCGTTCGCCGGGCACCCGACATTGGGGAGCTGCCATGCCTGGCTTGCGACCGGTCGCAAACCCAAGAACGAGGCGCACGTTGTCCAGGAATGTGGTGCGGGGCTCGTGAGCATTCGTCGCGATCAAGGCCGGCTGTGCTTTGCCGCTCCTGCGGTGATTCGCTCCGGAACCCCGTCAAGGGAAGAGCTGAGCGAGGCGGTGCAACTTCTGCGGATAGATCCGCGTGACGTCGTCGATGCGGCCTGGGTCGACAATGGTCCTGGCTGGCTGGGCATCCGACTGGCCTCGGCCGAGCAAGTCCTGGCCCTGCAACCGGCACAAAACTGGCCGCGCAGAATCGATGTGGGCGTGGTCGGGCCGCATTCCAGTGGTGATACGGCCTTTGAGGTGCGCGCCTTTTTCAGCAACCACCTGGGCGCCATCGTTGAAGACCCGGTCACGGGCAGCCTGAACGCCTCGCTGGCGCAGTGGTTGTTCGAGGCTGGTCTGGCTGGGCAAGCCTATGTTGCAGCTCAAGGCACCCGTCTCGGTCGCAAAGGCCGCATCCATGTGTGTCGCGATGACGCCGGCCAGGTCTGGATTGGTGGCGAGACGCGCACTCAGGTGGAGGGGAGGTTGCAGGGACTTTCTGAATATCAGGCCCTTGATTGAGTGGCCCCACCCATCACATGGGGCCACCGAATGCGGGTTTCACACCCCCAGCTTGTCCCGCAACCCGTAATACCACGCGCCCAACGCCGCGAATGGCGTGCGCAGTAGCTGGCCGCCAGGGAAAGGGTAGTGGGGCAGGTCGGCAAACGCATCGAAACGCTCGGCCTGGCCACGCAGCGCCTCGGCCAACACCTTGCCCGCCAGATGCGTATAAGTCACGCCATGGCCGCTGCAGCCCTGGGAGTAGTAGATGTTATCCCCCAGCCGTCCGACCTGCGGAAGACGCGACAATGTCAGCAGGAAGTTTCCGGTCCAGGCGTAGTCGATCTTCACATTCTTGAGCTGCGGGAACGCCTTGAGCATCTTCGGCCGGATGATCGCTTCGATGTTCGCCGGATCCCTCGCGCCATACACCACGCCACCGCCGAAGATCAGGCGCTTGTCGCCCGTCAGCCGGTAGTAGTCGAGCAGGTAATTGCAGTCCTCGACGCAATAATCCTGGGGCAACAGGCTGTGGGCCAACTCGTCTCCCAACGGCTCGGTCGTGATCACCTGCGTGCCGCAAGGCATGGACTTGGCCGCCAGCTCCGGCACCAGGTTGCCCAGATAGGCATTGCCGGCCACGATAATGAACTTGGCCCTGACCTTGCCCTGCGGCGTATGCACCACCGG
This sequence comes from Pseudomonas sp. B21-028, assembly GCF_024749045.1. Classification (NCBI taxonomy): domain Bacteria; kingdom Pseudomonadati; phylum Pseudomonadota; class Gammaproteobacteria; order Pseudomonadales; family Pseudomonadaceae; genus Pseudomonas; species Pseudomonas sp. B21-028. Next base: position 4,478,928 of record NZ_CP087184.1, on the reverse strand, counting down.
GCTGGCACCGCGCTCGATGCGCACCGCCGGCGACTGCTCATGAATCACCCCACCCAGGGACTCCACGGCCGCCGCCTCACCCAAGGCCAGATTGAGCGGATGGATATGCCCGCCGCTCATGTCCAGCATGCCGCCGATATACTGATCGCACGCCACCACCTCGCGAATACGACGCTGATCCAGCAGCTCCAGCTGGGTATGGCCGAAGCGCTCCCATAAACGCTTCTGCGACTCCAGATGGCCCATCTGTTTAGCCGTGAGGGCGGCAAATACACCGCCGTCCTTCAGATCGCACTGAATCTGATACTTCGCCACCCGCTCCCGAATGATCCGCCCACCCTCGAATGCCATCTTGCCCAGCAACTGCGCCTGCTGCGGGCCGACACTGCGCTCGATCACATCGATGTCGCGGCTATAGCTGTTGACGATCTGCCCGCCATTACGACCCGACGCGCCAAACCCCACCTTGGCGGCCTCGAGAATCGTGACCTTGAAACCGTTTTCCAGCAAAAACAGGGCAGAAGACAGGCCGGTATAGCCTGCGCCGATCACGCACACATCAGTCTCGATGTCATCCTGCAGGGCCGGGCGGGGCGGCACCGGGTTGGCCGACGCGGCGTAATAGGACGCTGGATAAGGTGTGTTCGCCATTCTGCAACCTCTGTTTTATATTTTTTACGAGTGCGCAGATCCTACCCGAGATAAAAATCGGCCGCCAGCCACCTCAAAATCTTCGTCCCATGGGGGAAATTAAATATTTTGCATATTCATAGGGTTAGGTGAAAAAAAGGTGTTGACACCCCTTCGGAATTCCGTAGAATGCCGCCTCACAGCAGGCACGTAGCTCAGTTGGTTAGAGCACCACCTTGACATGGTGGGGGTCGTTGGTTCGAGTCCAATCGCGCCTACCAAACAAAATCCGCTCTGCTGGGCGGTCTAGAAGGGCTCACCGAAAGGTGGGCCCTTTTTTGTTGTCTGCAATTTGCAGAACGATCCCATCCCATGGCTCCATCGACGCGACAATCTCAAAAACTCTCCCCCTTCTTCCTGATGCATAGACAAAATGGCCGGGCCGTAATAGCGTTGTGCCTTATTTCTTCAGGTATGAGTGAGTATAGGGATATGCGCGGGATCATTATGTTGGTTGGTATGGCGGCTTCATTTTCGGCAGTGGCGTACGCAGATACCGATGTGAAAAAGGAGATCATCGATCGATGCAAGTCACAGATGGGGACGTATGGGGCTGCAATGGTGAAGGCTTGCGTTGACCAGGATCTGGATGCTTTAGCTGCCGTCAATAAAATTCCTGAAAAGTACAAGCCGACGGTAGCGCGCTGCATGAAGCAAATGCGCACATACGGATTCGCGATGGTTAAAGCCTGTGCTGATCAGGATATTGAGGCAGAAAAAGCTCTTAGTGAATATTGAGCAATGATTCCCTGTTAGACGCTTTGTTTTCAGGAGTACATCCCCCGTCTGTCTCATAGGAGGCTTCCATGAAAATGCTGTCTGCATTGACATTGCTGGCATCGGTATTAAGCGCAACAGCTTCTGCGGATACGTTTGACGGCTATGGATGCACCGATGACTGCTCAGGGCATCAAGCGGGGTATGAGTGGGCGGAAGAAAATGGAATCGATGATGAGGGGGCCTGTGACACGGGGTCTCCGTCATTCGATGAGGGTTGTCAGTCATTTGTTGACGGTGGCAGTGGGATTATCTCGTCGGATAGCGATGAATAGGACGAGTGAATGGCGTGCTGGCAGAGGGAAGAGAACCGGGAAAACTAGGACAGACAACGATTATGACGAGCTGATAGGAAGTGAGCCAAATCCTAGGTGGAAATAAATCTGTCCCCTTTTTACCTTTTTACCGGTAGAGGGGGCCGTGGGCGACTTTCTCGACCCGGGCATTGATTGGGGCTGCTCGGTCCTTGGCCCAGTGCGGCCGCCAGCCCCAACGGACCAGGTCGGCGTGCAAGCTGTCGCCTTCCTGATGGAAGAGGGCGAGCTGTTGCGATGGAGCGGCGTTGTACCGCTCCAGTTGATCGCCCACGGTGCTGACCATGGCGTTGGGCATGCTCAGCGCAGCCACGAAGTCATGGATGCCGGTGTATTGGGATAGTCGTCCGCACATAGCGCCCCCTGGCTGCTCAGTTCCGATTCTTGCCGGTTCTCACATCGGGAAGGCTATCGCCCTCATACACCTTCAGGCGCTGGTACAGGTCGGCTATCAATTTGTCTTGCCCACCGAGTTCATTGTTGGTCCTGTTCATCAGCTTCACGTATTCCAGTTGCTCTGAATTCCGATCCCACTTCACCTGCTTCAGTTTAGCGCGAGCTTGGCGCATTCCTTGGCCTCGGCGGCGTGCATTTCGACCAAACCGAAGATGTCCTGCCGGGCTTTGCGTAGCTGAGCGGTCAGCTCCTGGACCTCGTTATCCAGCATCAAGTAGGATTGTTCGTACATTTCCAGAGTTTCTGAACGAGCCCGAAACCCTCTCTCTAAAAATAAGCCGCTCTCCATAAAATGATACGTGCGCCGACTACATCGGAGGACGTTGCAATTTGACCCACTCTTGTACGGTTGGTCGTTGCCATTGGCGCTGCGCGTACTCCACCAGCGCGGGTGGTACGGAGTCACCATTGAGTATCAGCCGGTTGAGCATCAAGGCCAGATCCACATCGGCGATCGACCATTGGCCAAACAGGTACTCGGGGTTGTCGGCCAGTAGCGTTTGTGCGGCACCGAACAGCTTGCGCGCTGCCGACTCGGCAGCTGGCGACAAGGGGGTTGATTTGAGTCCATAAAACACAACCAATGTGGATCGTTCCTGCCGAATGGGCAGCAGGTCACTTCGCACCCATGCCTGTACTTGTCGTGCCTTTGCATGCTGCATCGGATCTTGTGGGTAAACCGGCGCCTGGGGGAAAACGTCTTCTAGGTACTCAGTGATCGCCGACGATTCAGATAAGGCGAAGTCGCCGTGCACAAGTGTGGGTACCCGCTGGGTCTGCGAGAGGCTGGCATAGTCTTCTGACTGGTTTTCGGATGCGTCGAGGTCTAGCGGGATCATTTCAAATTCGATGCCCTTTTCGCGGAGTACCACGAAAGCCGACATGGCATAGGGGCTGGAAAATTGAGAGTCAACGTACAAGCGCAGGCGGGAATTATTCACAGGGTCATCTCCTTATGCAGAAGGAGGTACGCTACGAGATCCACAGCAATAAATAAAATTCATGATTTTCATGGGCTTATTCCTGATCGGAATACCTTGTCGCCGCCCGCCCTCGTCTGGCTTGCCACTGAATAATCATTCAGTGCTGCTGTCACGCGTAACTTCGTCCGAAGTCGGTCATTCAGGCGTCATCAGAACCGCCAAGGTCATCTTGATGAACTCTTCGTTCTTGTCGATCGTGTCCAGGGCACCGCGCGCATTGTCGGCGACATCAGCTGAGCCGCGCGCCTCGACCCAGTTGGATAGCTCCAAGATGGCAGCCTCCAGGGCGAGCTGGTTCTCGTTGATCTTGAAGAGCAGGGAGGGGAGCAGGTCTGAGTTGGGTATGGGCGACTCCTTGTTCGATGAAAACAGGGTAGCAGTTTGGGAGGGATATTCGGTTGGCAGAGCGCCGGGGAGGGTGGTAGTACTGTAGGAATATACAACGCTAAGTTATTGATTCTTATAGGGCGTATCGCCAGTTTTGGAACGATCAAAAAACTATTATTTCCCCAATGAATCAGGAGCTTATGCGTGTCTCGTGGTCACCTTGACATGGTGGGGGTCGTTGGTTCGAGTCCAATCGCGCCTACCAAACAAAATCCGCTCTGCTGGGCGGTCTAGAGGGGTTACCGGAAACGGTAACCCCTTTTTGCTTTTTCCCTTGGGCAAACTTTGGGAATATTTTGGGCAAACGAACACCGCACTACACCTTCAGGTCGGCTTTGACCTTCATGTAAACCACCGCCTCTTCGCCGTGCCCTGTCTGGTAGTGCTCGGTCATCTTGACGTCCGCGTGCCCCATCAATCCCTGGATGTATTCCTGATCGAAACCCTGCTGCTCGTATAGCCAGGCACCGAGTGCTCGGATCTCGTGAAAGGTCGGGCGCTCGCCGGCCGGCATATGGTCGTAACAAGAACAAAAGAGCCGTACCAGGCGAAGATCGAGGCTGGTCTACTCGATGTGAAGTTCGGCACCTTCGAGCATCCAATAGACGGCATCGTCCCAATGTGCTCCACGCTGATCACAGGCAAGGGGCTGACCAAGCTTCAGGCAATGTGGCAGAGCAGGGAAGAGAACTTGCTGACCTAGCAAATGCAGAGAGCCCGGCCATACGCCGGGCTTTCGCAGGATAGGGGTGTTAAAGTCCTGCCCATTAGAGGGATGAATTCATGACGCAGGAAGAGCAAGCCATTTCTGAGCGTGCTGCGGTATTTGCAAAGCAAAACCGAACCCGTATCGCCCGGGATCTGGCCTGTTTGGAGACCTATCCGAGCGATGAGTACCCAGTCTCTGTGTTCATGGCTGGGTCGCCGGGCGCAGGGAAAACTGAGGTGTCCCGGGCGTTTATTGGAATGATGCAAGCCGGTGGATCGAAGGCGTTACGGATCGATCCTGATGATTTTAGAGTTTATTTTCTTGAGTACACGGGGCGAAACTCCAGTCTTTTCCAGCGCGGGGTAACGACCATTGTTGAGCGAACCCTGGATTTGGTTTACCAGCAACGTCAATCGTTCCTGCTGGATGGGACTCTTGCGAATCTCGAAGTGGCGCGCCGAAATATCTCGCGGGCCCTTGATAAAGAGAACAGGTCTGCCCAAGTAATCTACGTCTACCAGCGTCCTGAGCTTGCCTGGGAGTTTGTTCTCGCGAGAGAAAGGAAAGACGGAAGGAATATTCCTTGCCCTGAGTTTGTCAGACAATTCTATGCTGCAAAGGTCTCTGTCTGTACTCTCAAGCGTGAGTTTCAGGATGCGTTGCAGGTGGATGTGATCATCAAGGACAACGATGGCGCGAACGGCGATATTGGCATTGACCTTTCAGCTGACGAAATTGACGGGTTTATCAACCAGCCCTATGATCCCAACGAGCTTGAACGTATTTTGAACGGAGTATTCCCATGAAAGGCGAAAAGGCAGCAGGCGCTTCGACGAAGCCTCATGGTTCGTCGACAATGTCTGAATTTTTCCGCCACGGGTCCGCGGAAGAAAGGCGAGAGATTTATCATATGGCGGCTCGTGCGGCCATTGATGAGCAGAAGGATGTGATCCGCTCGTCGAAATCTGGCGAGTTTATGGCTGCAAAATGTAAATAATTCTGTCTCCATCTCCAAAGCCCGGCCTAGCGCCGGGCTTTTTGCATCTGGGCTCAAGGTTTTTCGGCGTTAGCCTTCTCTAGCAGGCCTGCGATGTCCTCCAAGAGCACCAAGTCCGACTCTCTGAGCCTTCCCTTCGCCGCGGCTCTGGCCAGCTTCTCAATGACTGCTATCGCCTTGGGCGAAGCGCTTTGTTGCATTTGCCTGATAGTTGCCGAGGTCGGCGCGGGTGCAATAGCGCATGATCAACCCGCCTTCAGTTCAACGAGGGCTTCGGGAACAAACACATGGCCAAAGGGTTGGCCTGGGCTTCCAGGTCCCAGCCTTTGCCCATCTTGCGTGGCTCGGCCTTGCTGTAGAACGGTTGGCCCAGGGTGTTGACGGTTTCGTTGTAGTTGGCCGGGGCGTTGAACAAACGGAACACGCCGCGGGCGACCGGGAAGACCTGGGCGACGTCGGCCGGGATGAAGCGCTGGCCGCTGACGGTGACGTCGTACTCGACGTATTCGATGCCGCCAAAGGTGAAGCCCGAACGCAGGTCACCGCCGAGACGATCTTGGGCCGCTTGATAATGGGCGAACGCTTCTTTGACCTTGGCGTGGTCGGTGAGCGCGTCAAACCAGTCTGGCCCACACAAGGCACGAAAGCCGGTGACCATCACGCCGCCTAGTTCGGATTCTGCGTGGCGTTTGGCGTCGAGGCAGGCTTTGCGCACGTTGGTCTCGGGCTTGCTGAGGGGCACGGTGACCCTCTTCTGCTTGACGTCGAATTCATCAAACAGGTCGAACAACACCGAGCCGTCGGCATCCAGCAGTTGGCCGCGCAATGCGCCAACGCGCTGGAATTCGCGGATGGCTTCGACGCTGTTTTTCAGCTCCTGCAGGTGGTCGTTGACGACGGTGACGACGGGCGCGGTGGCGCTTTCCTGGCCGAACGCGGCGATGCCTTGCAATTGGCTGGGCAGGATTGAGCTGCTGACCGGCAGGTGCAGGGTTTCGAAGGTGCGACGTTTACGTTTGCGGCCTTCGAGCGGCGTCGGGTCGTCGTTGCGGGACGTATTGGGCACCAGCACTAGGCGGCCTTCGCGCTCATCAATGACGACGGCGGTGCTGGTGACGCCTTTCTCGTCGAACAGCCCCATGACGCCGACTTTGCCGGGGATGGCTGGGAGCTTGTTCACGGCGGCGGTGAGGTTGGCAACGCTGAACAGGTCTTGCAGGTTCATGGTGGGCTCCGGTTAAAGGGTGGCGCGGGAGACAATGCCTTGGGCGTTGAGTTCGGCGAGGGCCGCGGTCTTCTGCGGCTCGGTGATGCCGGCCGGCCAAACCAATTCGGCCAGGGCGAGGACCGCACCGCGAGCGATGACGACGCCGGGCTTGTCGCCGGTTCTGGCGTCGACGTGCTCGGCCAGTACGGCAGCGGCTTTTTTGGCGCCGGTGCTGCTGAGGTCGAGGGCCTGGTATTTGCCGGCCACCTTGGCGAGTACCTGCCCCAGGGGGTAGTCGGTGCCGCCGAGTAGGACGGCCTTGTCTTTGGTCCAGCCGGGACTGACTTGCATCAGCAGTAAATCGCCAAGGTCTTTGGGTGGGGTGAATGTGGCCATGGGGTTTCCTATCGTTGGGCACGGGCTTCGGCGTCGGCGAGCAAGGGGTTGGCAGTGGCGGCGTCGGCCTGACCGGTGCGGGCCTTGGTGGCGACTTCGGTGGAGCTGACGGCTTGGGTCAGGTCCTTGAAGAGGGTTTTGAGGCCGACGCTTAGGGGCTGGCGTTGGTCGCCTTCGCCGAACTCCAAAGGGGTGGTGCCGGACTGCACGGCGTCGAGCGCCGCGATGAACACGGGGGCGTGCAGTGGCTTCATGCCGGCGGCGACCAGTTGCTCAGCGTAGGCGACTCTGGTGGCGTGAAGGGTTTGTTGGGCGGCGATGCGGGCAGCGTTGTCGCGTTGGGTGAGTTCGGCTTCTAGGCGGAGGTTCTCTGCTTCTAATGCGGTGGTGTTTGGGTCGCTTTCGCTGAACTCGATGACGCCGGGTTCGCCTTCGGCCAGTTCGATGGGGCGAAGGCCTTTGACGGCCGGTGGTTGGGCGCCGAGGAAGCCGACGTGGCGTAGGTAGTAGACGCCGGGCACGGGGTTGTTGGCGGCGGTTGGGTGGTAGAAGGACGCGGAGATTTTTTTGTAGCTGCCCTTGGCGATTTGCTCGGCGAACGCGGCGTCGATTTGCTGGGGTTCGGCGATGAGGCCGTGGGCGGTGGCGGATAGGGATTTGACCCAGCCGGCGGCTGGGGCATCGTGTTGCGGGTGGCCGATGACCAGGGGGGCTTCGTGGAGGGTTGGGTTGTAGGCGGCGACGGTGGCGGCTAGGTCGGCTTCGGTGAAGTTGTAGGTGGTACCGCATTGGGCGGTGTGGGTGCCGGGTTTGAAGATGTGGAGTGGGTTCATGACGGCTGCGCTGTTGGGATGGTGTGCGCAGTTTCGGGGCTTCGGACGGGTTGGGCTTTTAATCAGGATTAGGGAGGTGTTGCCCCGAGGTTGGCGTGGTTGAGGTGGGTACAAAACGGCAGCAAAAGACGCGAACGTGTGCGAGCAGACGTTGGCTTTGAGGGAAGCATTGGGGTTGATCGCGGATGATGAGGTCGGCTGCCGAGGGGCAAGGCCTCTGACGCGTTTTATAACGTATTTATGCCGGGGATCTGAGGTTGCCGCCGGGCAACGTGAGTTGGCTGATGCACGCGGGCGACAGGCGCTTATAGGGCTGAGTGGCTTGACGCCCCCTTGCCGGGTGGGCGAGTCGGCGGCTCTGTAGACTGGGGCTACAAAGGTCCGACTCGGCCTCACGTTACGGGCTGGCTGCTAGCGTGGATCGACGTTATCCAACGCCCTGTTTGCCAATAGCTCGCTCAGCTCGATCACCTGCTGAATGCCCAGCGCGACATGTCGGCGTGATCCGTCCAGGTCGAACGCCAGGTCGTTGATCATGGCGTTGGCCGAGGCTAGGTTTTCGCTGAGGTTGGCGAGCAGGCTTTCAGTGTCGATGCCGTCGATGACGGTGAAGAGCTGGCTCGGGGGTGGATCTTTCTTGGGTTTGTCCTGTTCGGGCTTCAAATAGAAATTGAGTGCCCGCTCGGTAGCTTCGTGGAGTTTCTCCGGATCGAGGCTTGAGTAGGATGAGGTGGGATCCGAATCCGGAGGATTGGGTGTGACCTTGAACATGATGAAACTCCTGTACCTGGTTGAGCCACACCATGCTTGTCGCTAAGCAAGTTAGGGTGGCGGCTGTACGCAGGTTAGCGAACCGGGGGTACAGGAGCCCGGCAGACCCGAAGGTCTCCCGCGCACAGCCACCATTACAACAGTCGCAGATAGGAATATCTGCAATGAGATCAGGAGCGCTGATGCAACCGTACCGATTCGGGTCGCTAAACCCGGTCACTGATGAGCAGTGACGGAAACCAAGCTACCGGTACGGCCCAGGGCACACAAGCGGGCGGATTCTGGCTTAGTTGTAGGCAAAGGCGCAAGGTGACGTAGCCTTGGGATTAGGGCTCGGTGTTACGGGGTGTGTATGGTGTAGGACTCGAGGATATGTCCATTTGCCATTATATTCCGACAGACGATAGGATGCAGCATCACATGGGAGGTGTCATGAACCTACATGAAGTGTTTGGCATTCAGCCTACGCTGCGAGAGCACTCGTAATATAGATCACATTGATCTTGATTAGACGACTAAAAAACCGTTCGAAAGAATCAGATCCGCGTTGCACTCCGAGTGCCAATTCGAGATAAGTTGGCCGAATATTGATATTCAAATTTTTAACAAGGAAGGCGTTAATGCAGGGGCCTGTGCAGGATCGTTTTGGTCGGGATACATCACATTTGCTGGACTCGACAGGCGTAAAATCGCCAGAGTTCGCAACCGAATGTATTGCTGCGGTCGAAGGCCTTTTCGGAAGGTCTTGGTTGGATGGTAATGAAGGACAATTAGGTCATCGACTTCAGACTCTCTGGAGAAGAAAGGATTGGTTGGCCACCAATGAACTTTTTGGTTTGGGAAAAACGATTCTAGAGCTGGAGAAAACGCATCAACAATGGCTAAATTCAACGGCAAAAAAAATAAAGTCAGGCATTAAAAATGCTCATGGATTTATCACGGAAATATTAACTTGCGGCTCTATAAAGGCAAACACAGGAAAAGTTAGCCCCGCACCAGGCAATCAAAAGGGCTATGATTTCGCTGTCGATTTTTCCAAGCGGTTTCAAATATTTCATATCAATTAAGAGCCAGACAATGGCTCAGTATGAAACTGAATTTCATCAGTTAGGCGACCAGTTGAAGTCAGCTTTTTCTGAGCGACTTAATTCTTTAGGGAAACGTGGAAGACTGATCCTTTACTCGGATCTATACATTCCACCGAGTACTTTTGAATTCTTAATAGATTTTGTGCGCAATAAGCTAAGAAGATACGACACCTATACATACAAAGGCTGTAGCCTAAGATTTGCTGAGCTTGAACGCTCAAAGGAAACTTATGCATCCTCCATCCAGTCGCACTTTGTCCTCATTTATTGCCCGCAGCATTTCAGTGCGTTGAGAAATGCAAAAAACAAACTAGTCGAAGCTGGCGAAAATATGCTAGCGCAACTGCCATGCTCTGATAATTATTTTCGCTATCTATGGGTCAGAGTGCACAGCTCAACAGAAATAGCGATACTAAAAGAGGCATGTGATTTAATGCTGAAGGATCATGGACATGATTATGGATTTGATGCTGTAGTTTTTCTTCAACCATCTGTAGCGAGAGATGGCTCCGATAGCGTCATTAATACTTATGTCACCATTGCAATGGCCGAACTGCACCAAGGGTTTAATCGCGCAATTGTGGAGGGACGAGCTGGGCAGTTAATCATAGACACGCCTGTGGGCACTCTTTCGAACAAACCTTCAGAGCTATATCTGTTCAATGAAAACGGACGAATGAAGATACCTGAGGGCAATTATGTCTATCAGAAAGCGGATCTCTATCATTTGCTACGGAGAGAGGGTGATGAATTCGTTGGTAATTTTTCCTCTCCCGCCTCGGGCGTTCGTCATCACCTTGTTTATAAAGACGCATCAGGAGAAGCTCTTTTCGATGCGAAATTTGTAGAGGTGGACGAAACGCTGATTATCTAAAAATCTCATGATTCATAGCTGTCACGACCGGCCGGTTTGGTTAAATGTCGGTCAATCGTGATGGGCCAGGGGGCTCCCCAAAGTAACCTGCATGCAATGAGACGCGTTTTCACGCACCCTGCTGCCGCTCGCTCATCCGGCCCACACGTCACCTATCCCTTAAAGTATTTTTTCTCCACCGGAGGCATGTTTACCTCTTAATGTACGCTCAAGAATCAGGTACGGAAATGTGAAACCTTCTTGAGTGAAAACCCTGTTTGTGGATGGCATGGAAAGCAAGAGTCGCATGGCAGACGAGTTGAACGGTGAGCGATCAAATATTCGGGTGGCGACGCACTCCTCGATTTCACTGCCCTCATGAGCTATGCACCATGCGTAGCACGCATACCGCTCAGGTTCAGCTTTTTGGATCGAGGGTAACAACTGCTTCCACCACCTTGCGTAAAAGTCGAGGATGAGCTTCTCTGATATACGACGCGGACTTGATGACCGCGTCCACTACGGACGGGATCTACGCCTTACCTTGCCAACGACTAAAACAATAATGGGTAGCGCACATGGAAATAAAATATTGCTTGGCTTTAATCAGCACAGTGAGTCTTCTGGCTGGCTGTAATATTATGACTAATTATAAAGAGCTGGAGGCTAGTAAGCGCTTGGCAATAGTGACGGAGGTAAAACAGGAAATAGGAAGCGGTAAGTATCACGAATTCAAAGTTACTTGCCCAGAAGCTAGTCCAGACGCGCTCATGATGTTGGCGGGGAGTTTGAGCGGCGAAGCTAAAAACGGAGTGGCAATCGCTTCGGCTTTTTCGGAATCAGGATCTAACATAGGTCTAAGAACCCACTCAATTCAGTTGCTAAGGGACCAGCTATTCAGTATTTGTCAGGCATACGCAAACCAAGGATTGACAGCATATACCTACCAAACATTGCTGAGCCGAAACCAGCAAAATACAATCGCACTTATGGCAATTGAACAGCTAACCGGAGTGCTTAAGTCCCCACAAATTTCGATTACTACAAACTCCGACTCTGGGGCATCACAGCTTTTAAAACTAGAGGAAGAATTGACGAAGGGGAAGGAAAAATTAGCTTCGATCAAGGACCAAACCTCCGTTGAGGCTGTAGCCCTGAAGAAAGAAATAGCGGAATTGGAGAGCAAAAAAACTACGACTCAAAAAATCACAGCATCTACCTCTGGGAAAATTGAAGTAAAGTTACCAGACTCGACTGGACAAGGCTTAACATCAACAAATGTCAAGGTTGTTACGGATGCGGTGCTTAAACTAGTAGAGATGACAAACGACACAACCGGTGCCCCTAATACATTTATGGTGTGTACTGATTTATTGCAAAGCAGTGCTTACTTGTCAAAAGTCAATATTGAATCTAGCCAAGGTAGAGCGCAATGGACGCCCTTGGAGTCCGCATGCAAAGATTTTGTTGCTCAAACCATGTCAGCAAATACAGAGCTGGCAAAAGCAATCAATACTGAGTCGATAGAGCTGAACAAACCTTTCAAGCCAACTACAGTAAGAGATGGCTCCATACAGAGAATAAAGGCGTTGCAGCAGATAATGAAGCAAGCCTACTAGTATATATTCTTGTTCAGCTAAAAAACTGCTGATTAACTTGCCGCATTTGTGCGGCAAGTTTTATCACTCCGCTAGCTAGTTTTGTGCTCAATCAGTAAAAGTTAGCTTGATAAAGCTTGAATGGTGCTCAAACGATAACTCTGAACCGATGTTCGACTCTTGCAATGAGCTACTATCTCCACATAGCTGCAGATGCCCCTAATGAGTGCGTCGGCAGCCCGGCGAGTATGGATGGATGCAGATGAGATTTCCCAGAGAGCATTTTAGGTTAGCTCAGGCGGCCCAACTGTTACATGATATTAGGCGTGCCCCCAATCAGCTCTCAACTGTGCTTGAGTTGCAGCGTTCGCTCATCCGTAATATTTCGCGGGGAGAAAGGCGTATTCGCCGGCTGAAACGAGCAAGGCATCGGTTGAGCGCGTTGAAGTCTCGTGGTCGGTTGACTAAGGAAAAGGCGAAGCTGGTTAAGCTCTTAGTTAATCGAATAGACGCTATGGTCGTTGAAGTGCGCCATCTTCTATTCCTATGGAGATGCTTTGGTGACGGAATAGCTTTTACTTACCAGTCGAAATACAGCTTAAAGCATTTGCTCTACGATGGCGACTACAACGTCAAACAGGATGCAGGATTTATCTCTGACAAGACTGGCTTTCGCCAAGAGTATCGGCACTGCCGCCTCGGAATACGCATGGGCGTCCCAGTAGTATTGTCAGATCTGACCAACATCATTCGCCACGGCGACATTTGTGCGCTCGGCGCTGAAGATCCTGTGCCTATTGAAATGAAGTCATCCAAGAACCGTAACGCACGTAGTGATCGGCAAGTTGAGCAACTTCAAGTACTTGCCGATTTCTTTGCAAATGATGGAGCTGTGAATTTTCGAGGTACCGGCAACACCAAGCGCGTTGAAATTATAAATCCTGAGATCAACTACGAGCGAGAAATCAACGATTGCATGACGCGGGTGACTGCCTGCGGGTTTGCTTCAAGTTCCCCCGAGCCAGGCCTTAGGTACATAATATTCAGTACCGAATGGTTTACAGAAAATCCTGGGCTTCTTGACGCCGAGTTGAGAGCCTATGCCAGCTATTCGACCCTATGTGTTTCACTGACACCAGACATGAGTTGGTTGCCTGCCTATCCGTTCACCCTATCGATGGACGAACATAATTCAATTCTCTTCATGCAGGAGATTGTCCATATTGTCGCACTCATCGACCTTCTAGTGCTAAAAAAGCATTTTAACGCCCAAGGGCTTCACGCCACTATGCTCATGAATGGCGCCGATGCTGTTCAGATATGTATTGACCCAACAGACCTAATGAAAGGAGCAATGCGCTTAAGTGAACAGCTACTCCTGCGTACGGTGTGCGAGTTTCAGTCAATTAAGTGGTTCGCTGACGAGCACTCATTATTTTTTGAGCCCAAGAACTGGACCCTAAGTATCGCCCCGGATACGCCTGGCTTGATATCTGAACCTCTTCCAGGTTGGCAAGACGTCATTGACTGCTTCGAAGGTCTCGAATGATTGCCAATCACATTCAAAGTATAATTTTTCCAGGGACAAATTCCACGTCTAGCGGTGATTCATCTGTGCCAATATAATTTGCATGAATTAATAGACTTTGCGGATCTTCTTTCTTAAGTAGATGTATAACGATTTCGCCTGTTATAGTTGCGTTTCTTAGTACGCTAAACTCGCAGGCTCCGTCCCCATTAGCGGAGTCGACGCCCACCTCCCGTTTAACTTCATCGGAAGCATGAAGCCATTCCCCATAGTCACCGACGAAACTGATTGGGATGTCGGCGCAAAACGATACAGGTACCACGTAATGCCCAGGATCAATGCACGCCACCGGTGCAAACTTTTTTTGCTCAATGCTTGAGATCACTAGACTTCCTGCACTAACCCCGCCGAAAACGGAAAGCGGCAAGCTACCCTGATTTTCTATCTGATCATCTTCCCAGTACGCATAAAAGAAATCCGACTCAGGAGATGAAAAATAATTAATTACTTTCTGAAGAAAAGCGTCAGAACCAATAACCGTTTTAAATTCTTCGATAGCTTTATCCTGGGCATCTAATGCATGTAGCTTACTCTCAAAAACTGGGCTGCGAGTTAGTTCTGAAAGCTCCCCGAATACTTGCACATTAGCGTTTTTTCCTAAGTGCGCTTTTAGCTGGCCATCCTTACAAATAAAAACAAGTGGTTTGCCATCATCAATCAAATTTTCTAGCGAGCAACTTATTACTGCATCAGGGATGTCATCGCGATTCTTAGGTTTTTTAAAGCATCCATTGCCTGAAAAATAGTCATCCCATATATTTTCGTAGCACTCTGGAGCCATATCGATGACACTTACGTTGAAATCAGAAAGCCATTTCCGCGTGGTTTCTTTAAGATAAGACTCAAGCTCAGGAAAAAAATTAGACAATTGGGAGTCAAGGGTATCAAGCATAGAAATATTCTTGTTAGCCTTGGTGAATATTTTATTGATATCTTTCAGGTTATCTTTAGCTCCCTGCAACTTTGATGAGATTTCTGCTAGCCGTTTGGTGTCGTATTCACGAATAACCATCCGACTGATAACTATTTGGATAGAGCCTGCGACAACCAGGCGATGCAAAAGTCGCATCGACTGGGACGTATACCCCTCTTGATGCAAGATATTTGTATCTAATGAAATCCTCAATTAGCGTCTCCAGCCGACTCTCAAGATAATTCCCTAAATTTCAGCCTGCGCGTCTAACTTTTAGGCTGCGCTTCGACAGCTACCAGATGTAGCACATTACCATCTCACTTGCACAAGGTGTCTGACTTTTCAGAGCGCCTGGCGGATCAAACTGCAATCTAATCTCAAGATAGTAGCCATTAATCTAGATGAGCTAACGCTGAATTTAGGCTCTGTACGAAATCCCGAGAAACCCAATTGGCGCTCCTTGCACGCTGAGATTTTGTAGAGTCACCCGCCATCAGCGGAAAGGAATTCTGTGATGGCGAAGCGTTATGAACTCTCGGATGAGGCCTGGGATGTGGTCTCCGATCTCTTCATCGAAACTCATGGCCGGGGGCGGCCTCGACTGAGCGACCGATTGATGCTTGACGGCGTGCTATGGGTGCTCTGTTCGGGTGCTGCATGGCGAGATATGCCTGAGCGCTTCGGCCCATGGTCAACGGTGTATCAACGGTTTCGGGGCTGGCGAAATCAGGGAACGGTCGAACAGATGCTCAAACGCTTGCACCTGAGATTGAATGAGCAGGGCTTGATCGATCTGCAAACCTGGATGATCGACTCAACAGCAGTACGCGCAACCCGGGCCTCATCTGGCGCCGGGAAAAAAGGGGGCTGACGAGCCTGCCGATCACGCTCTAGGCCGTAGTCGCGGCGGCCTGACAACCAAAATCCACATGCTTTGCGACGCCAACGGAACACCGTTGCGCTTCCTCCTCTCTGGCGGTCAAGCCAGTGACATCAGCTACGCACAACCACTGTTGGACGAGGTCAGCATTCCATCGAGCCAACGTGGCCGTCCGCGCAAGCGCTGTAAATGGCTGCTCGCCGACAAGGGCTATGATGCCGAAGCGCTGCGCCGCTACTGCGACCAATATCGAATGCAGCCCGTCATCCCGCTGCGCTCAATGAAGCGCAAGCCCAAGCCTGGTTTACCCAGACTGTTTGATCGGCCCAAGTACCGACAGCGCAACATCATCGAGCGCATGTTTGGCTGGCTGAAAGAGAACCGTCGGATCGTGACACGCTTCGACAAGCTCGCAAAAAGTTATGCCGCCATGGTCTCACTCGCATGCTCCATGCGGTGTTTGCGACATCTCTTTTCGTACAGAGCCTAAGCGATGCCTACTACGCTACCTACTTTTTGTTGTGTGAACTGCACCGTCGGGGCGTGGACGGGGTGTTCGAACAATACGGCGCTCGACGGCGCAGCACGGATTTTCAGTTGGGGAAGTCCTTGGGGTCGGAAGATCATTTGGTTGAACTGAAAAAACCAAAGGCAAAGCCGTCCTGGATGAGTCAGGCCTATTACGAAAGGGCACCTGAAACGCTGACGGTACGTGAGTTGAAGGCCGGAGGGAAAATCCTGGTCACCACTTCGAGTTGCCCGCAGCAAGTGCCCAAAGCGTCCCTCAAATCCCTGTTCAAGGATCGATGGCATGTGGAGTTGGATCTGCGCAACCTCAAGACTACGCTGGGGCTTGAAGCACTGAGCTGCAAGACGCCGGATATGGCCGTCAAAGAGTTATGGATTTACTTGTTGGCGCACAACCTGATACGGATGCTCATGACGCAATCAGCTCTGTTAGTCGACTGCCTGCCTCGCGAACTGAGCTTCAAGCATAGCCTTCAGCTGTGCCTTGCGTTGAGGCAGTACGGGGCTCAAGAGCAAGAGGACAAGATGCTCAATCTGCTTGAGCTGATTGCCCAGAAGCGCGTCGGTAAGCGTCCAGGCAGAATTGAGCCGCGAGCCATAAAACGAAGACCCAAGCCTTACCCCATGCTGATGGAAACACGTCGATCAGCAAGGGCCGAGGTCAGGAAGAATGGACATCCGAAGAAGGTTAAGTAAGTGCCATTCGGAACGGGTACATTTTTGGTTTCGTTCATAATTGGTCCTATCTAATAATCGTAACCGGTCCCTTTTGCAATAGAGCTTTTTCGCTACTCGTTCTCCATATTGCTTTCGATGGACGGGTTAGACCTCAGGGGGCACACAACGCTCTTAGCCTTGGGATCAGCCAGCCAAAGGCCAACCAACCCGCGCCGCACGCAGGAGACTGGCCTTAACAACCAAGCGGTGAAATGGGGCAATGATCAAAATATAGGCCCGGCCTAGACGATTGTGACACTGCACCACGGTTGAAAAAACCAGTTGGCGACTGCCTTCCAGTTCTGCTTCTTCAACACATAGGATCGATATCCGGAAGTCGAGGTGCTTGTCGTCCTCTCCCAGCACGATTTCAGTCTGGTTTGTGCTGTAGACCTTGAAGATTCCAACCCGATTGGCAAGGGTTGCCAACTGTTTGGCTGTCTTGAGACCAAAACAGGCAACGATAGTGTCTCGGACTTTCATGAGCCCGCCGATCCAGGAGGGCTGGTGGGAAAGGATGAATCGAGCCAGTAAATCCGGATTGCCAGAGGCGCCCGCCGGGAGCCGAATCGCAAAGGCGTCCGCCAGGTTCGTCGACTTGTAAAGGTGGGTGATGCCGGACCTGGCGGGGACTGGTACGGATGTAATGAGCTCAAATTCTCGGCGCATCGGGGGATCCTTCCTGAGTTCTGACACGAATTAATTGGATGTTGTTGAAGCGCCCATTTTTCCTTGGCAAATGCTGAGCCCAATCAAAGCATCATAGAGCGCTTGCTGCCCGGTTGGCAGAACAGGAAGCAACGTCGCACGGCGCTTGTCGACATCGAACCAGGATTCCACCAACCATCCCACCAAGTAGAGTGCCGAAAGGCATCCGCCAGCGGTTGCAATGTTCCCCTGGCATACAAGAGGCTGGTCCATGGACTCAAGTCCCAGGGCTTGCAGTTCCGATCGTGCATCCGGGTGTGTAGTCGCTTGGCCGTTAAGCAACCCAAGTCGTTCGAGAATGAAGGCACCGGCGCAGATGGAGCCGATTCTCTGGCGTCTGGCGTCAAGTTCAAACGACGGCAGGAAATCCGGGGCGGCAAGTGCGGAGGGGATGCCTTCCTTGCCGCTGACGAACAATACCGCGTCGGCACTATTGGCTTCGGAAAGCGGACCGTGCACCGAAACAGGCAGGCCGTGCGCCGATCGCACGATAGGGCTGGAGCCCACTATTCGGACGTGCCAGTCCTCAGTATTGCGGCCTAGAATGTCCCACATCAGGAACAGGTCGATATCAGTGAATTGTCGAAAGCGACCAGAACGATTTTCTTCAAGGCGAGCTCCATGACAAGTGCTGGTGTTCGCAACGTATCAATCGGTTGCCCACCCTACACAGTCTGTATGGTGCTACACAGGGAGCGAAATAACGGGTGAGAAAACTAACGCGTAACCATTGGATCGCGGCTGGTTTTGAGGCCCTCGACCAAATAGGACACATGGGCGTTTCGGCCGAGAGTCTATCGCGCCGATTGAATGTGACCCGTGGATCGTTCTATCACCATTTCCGCAATCGCGAAGACTTTGTCCGCACCTTGCTGGCCGCTTGGGAAGAAGACTACACGGAGCGCATGCTCGCTTATGCGGCGCAGGGACGGAGTGCGGGCGAAACCTTGAAACGCTACTTGAGTATTGCGGCTGAGAAACAGCCTGGACGGGAAGTTTCCATTCGAGCCTGGTCGCTGCACGATCCGTTGGTAGGTGAGTTTCAGCAGCGTGTCGACACAAGACGACTGGACTTCGCGATACGGACCTGCCGCCGCTTGGTCCATAGGCCAGGCGAAGCAGAAGTGATGGGTCAGATGGCCCATTTATGCCTGATTGGCGGCCAACAAGCGGGGCTGCGGCGTAAGCGTCTGGGCATCACATCTTGCGTGATGAAACCGGTTCCTAGTTATGCGGCAGCAACTGGCCCATCTCACTCGCCTCCAACGTCGGGAGGCGCATCAAACATCGTTTGCTGTGCTCGCCGTCGCGGCTTTTAGAGTTGAGGTACGGGGCTTAAATTCCAGCCTCGCGGAGCCTCAGTGACTGTGAAAGCCGAAGTCTTTAAAACTTCTCTTTTAAGGTTGAGTGAGTTTTCAACTCTTCTTCAATGAATGCAGAGATCATAGCTCTATATACCCGTTCCACGACATCAGGTGAGGCGCCGAAATCGGTTGCAATTCCGCGCACTTTACTGATGACCTGTTCAACCCTGGCTGGAGCGCGCACATCATCAGTGGTTTTCTTGAAACCCGCCGCCTGAGTGACGAGGTCGCCTCGCTTGGCGAGGAGTGCAACCACATCGCGATCGATGCGGTCTATGTGCTGACGAACTTCCTCAATTGATGCGCAACGTACTTCCATATAGATATCCCTTTTTAAGTAGCCGAAATGCGTCAGTATTCTGGATATGACATTAGCGAGAAGCACTCCATAAGTCCACCGCAAGGTAAGCAGCCAAAGGCCAAGGTCTCCATGTACACCGAAGCGATTACTCGGTGACCGGCGCTGTAGCGTTAACTCGACGACTCGGCCAATATTTGGGCGGGGAACTAGATCCGACCTTGGGCGTTGGGGGTTAGAACTGGCTTTTCGCAGTTTCTGCGGAGCGGCAAACAGACGTCGACGATCATGAGTTTATCCAATCCGTACGCATGAACGGACATGATCCCCATGCTTACTCCAAGGACGTTTTGACTCGTTCGCTGACACAGCGGATGAGTGAATTCGAGCAGTTGCTTTCTCATGTGTGGATGCTGAACTGAGTTATGCGAGGTAAAATTAGACTACGAATCCAGTGAACCTGAAAGATAGAAAGCATGCATACCTACTACTTCCGGCTGAGTCGTACTGAGGATGTGGCGGATTTATGCCGTATCTCGGCAGAGGCTCGTCTGCGTTACAGGACATTTCCATCTCTAGCCCATATCGCTGACACACCTGCGTTGACCCCTTGAGTCCATTTAAAATGCTCTCTCAACACCCCAGCTGTGGAGACATAAGCCGCAGCATGGGTCTTCCGACAGGTACTACAATGACAATGGCTAATTGGCGTATCAATGCTATCGATCTCATAACCTACAGCCCCACAAGCGCAGCTTCCTTTCATTTTCATCCTCC
The DNA here is from genome assembly GCF_024749045.1 of Pseudomonas sp. B21-028. Taxonomy (NCBI): domain Bacteria; kingdom Pseudomonadati; phylum Pseudomonadota; class Gammaproteobacteria; order Pseudomonadales; family Pseudomonadaceae; genus Pseudomonas; species Pseudomonas sp. B21-028. The sequence goes on along the minus strand of NZ_CP087184.1, from coordinate 4,459,096 downwards.
GATTTCGACACAGTGCGAAAATTATGGTCACCATCGTAAATCGAACCAACAAGCAGTGACTAGAATGCTACGCGGAGCGCATGCCTCCGGGATCACGCCCCGCGCAACCAAACCGGTTGCCAGTTGTGTGGCAGCAATTGATCGATCTCACTAGCCCGCTGTGTCGGCAGGCGCGTGAGAACGTCCTTCAGATAGGCATACGGATCATGGCCATTCAGCCGCGCAGACTGGATCAAGCTCATGATCGCTGCCGCCCGCTTGCCGCTGCGTAACGACCCTGCGAAGAGCCAATTCTTGCGTCCAAGAGCCCATGGTCGGATCTGGTTCTCGGCCCAATTGTTGTCTATGGGTACGGCCCCGTCATCAAGGTAGCGCGACAGCGCTGACCAGCGTTTCAGGCTGTAATCCAGTGCTCTGCTGATAGCTGAACCTTCGGGCACGAGATCGCGCTGGGCGATCATCCAGGCATGCAGCGCATCCATCACAGGCACAGCCTTTTCTTGCCGAATTCGACGGCGTAAATCCGGTTCCAGGTCGCGAACTTCACTTTCGATTTCGTAAAGCAACTGGATGTAGCGCAGGGCCTGCTCGGCGAGCATGCTCTTGTTGGTGGCATGCAGTTCGAAGAACTTGCGTCGCGCATGGGCCATGCAGCCGATCTCGGTCACACCGAGTTCGAAGCTGGCCTTGTAACCACCAAAATCATCGCAGACCAGCTTGCCCTTCCAGCCTTGCAGGAAGCTGCGAGCATGCTCACCGGCGCGGCTGGGGCTGAAGTCGTAAACGACTGCCGCTGTTTCGCAGAATTGGCTGGTGGCGTAGGCCCACACATAGGAGCGGTGAGTCTTCTTCGTTCCCGGCATGAGCATTTGCACGGGTGTTTCATCGGCATGAATAACCAGCTGCCCGAGCACCACGTCGCGCAGCGCATCGACCAGCGGCTGCAACTGAACCCCAGTTACACCAACCCATTGAGCCAGGGTTGAGCGTGGAATCGCCAGGCCAGCTCGACCGAAGATCGATTCCTGACGGTAAAGCGGCAGGTGGTCGGCAAACTTGGCGATCATGACGTGGGCCAGCAGGCCCGCAGTCGGAATGCCTTTATCAATAACCTGCGCCGGTACGGGCGCCTGGGTCAGCGTTTCGCAGTCATCGCAGACCCATTTGCCACGTACATGGCGTTCAACGGTAAATACGCCGGGCGTGTAGTCCAGCTTCTCGCTGACATCCTCGCCGATGCGCTTGAGAGCACAGCCACATGGACAGTAAGTGTCGTCCGGTTCGTGATGGATCAGCGTGCGTGGAAACTCAACCGGTAATGCGGTGCGCTTGGGCTTCTGCTTTTTCTCAGACGGAGTTATCACTGCCTGCAAGCTTTGAAGCTCTGCTTCAATCGCTGCGATATCGGTATCGATCAGGTCATCGAGCAGGCTGGCCTGCTCGGGATTCATTTGCTCGCTGCGTTTGGCAAATTTCAAACGCTTGAGCTGGGCGATTTCGTGGGTCAGTTTCTCGATCAGCGTTTGATCACGGTTGATCTTCTTGCCCATGGTCTCAACGGTCTTGCCCATCGTCTCAACTTGTTGGTCGAGCGTCTCGACACGCTGAATTAACTGCGCCGCCAAGGCGCGCAGTTGTTCAGGGGGCAGGTGATCGAGATTGGGTAGCGAAGTCATGGGGCCGATTTTGCCAGAGCAGGCAATTCGCGGCGATAGACCGATAGGCTAATGGTCGCGGTTAAAGCAGTGTGATCGAGCCTCCAGAGCCTGCACGTTGCCATGGCAGACCCAGCACCAATGCCTGAAGCTGCTCGGTATCGAGTTCCATTTCAGAGCCATGGCGAATGCCAGGCCAGTGAAACTTGCCTTGGTTTAACCGGCGCGCTGCCAGCCATATCCCGAAGCCGTCATGCACTAGCACTTTAATGCGATTGGCGCGGCGGTTGGCGAACAGATAAGCACAGTGCGGCTGCGCCGCACCGAACACTGCGATCACCCTGGCCAATGCCGTCTCGGTACCGGCGCGCATGTCCATCGGCTCGGTGGCGAGCCAGATGGAGTCGATGCGAATCATCGCAGAAGGTCTCGAAGAAAGGTCGCGCAGGCAGCAGCATTTTCAGTGGGCCAGCTCACTTTTACGGTGCCGCGCGTGTGCTGTATTTCAACGCAGATGTTCGATGATGATGGGTGGGATTTTGTCCCAGCCAGCGACACGGGTAATGGAATAAATGCAGGTTGCAGCGCTGTGCTTTTCTGCGATTGCAGCCGAATCCATTTGTGGACGAGGTTTGCGTTGAGGTTATGGCTGAGGGCGACGCTGGCAATCGAAGCACCAAGCTGGGCACACTCTTGAATGACTTGGGCTTTGAAGGACTTGGAATAGGAACGGCGTGTTGGCTGCATAAATACCCACTTAAAAGGTTAGAACTGGTGTCCACTTAATTTAAGTGCACACCATGTCTTGGCTTTTCGGGGCTGGGTAGATGACTTGGCCGGACGCATACGCTGCGGCGTGATGCCGCTCGCTTCAATCGTTTCATGCAGCGCGCCTTTTCGCTGTTCGAAGGGGCTCTTCCGCCGTGGCGAGTTAAGTCGTGAGCTAGTGCCTTCCCGGTGCGAAATGAGTCCCTGCACTGGCGCTATGGGCAGGCAACAGACTTTCGGGATTGATGCTTGGTCCATAGGAGACGTCCATTGATCTTTCCTTCAGACCATGACTCGGTCACCAGAGAGCAATGGCCGCTCAGGTTCTCAACAAATGTCCTTGGATAGCCTTCAGGTTCATCTCCACCAAGACGCATCCAATTTGGATCTGTCGAGGCCAGGGATCTATAAGGGGTGCAGGCGGCCAATGTGACCAGCGAGAGTGCCAAAACCAGCTTTTTCATAAAGTCTCGATCAATCTGCAACATGCCAGGCCACTCCATTGCTGACCACCGTCTATTTTCTCGTCCGCGAAGGCGGTCGATAAGTGTGCGGGCAGAAACTGGGCGTGTAGATAGACGGGCTCTTTCCCAATACGCGCTACGGTGAGGCGTTGCTGCAAGTGACGCTATATGACCCACCTCAATCGGCGGAAACCAGACAGCTGGGGGCAGGGCACCGCTTGAGTTCATTTGTAATCGGACCGTCTCATAGTTGTGGTCTGCCCGCGTTTTCCTAGCATCCGCAGCCCACAAGACCATTGTCGCGACTGACAAAGGGATAGCGCTCGATCTGAGCATGATCTCTTTCTGCTCTATTGCACTGCCACCCTGGTAATGCTCGCTCCCTGCGAGCCCGACCTGCGAAGAAGGCGGCCGTTCGTGTAGTTGTACGGCATTAACGTTCCTTATTCCGGCCTGACATTGGAACACCTGGTTTGCCCATTCACCGCACATCCATGGCCCTTGTCCGCAACGCTATCAGGTCAGGATTGGCCATGCTCGATTTCTTCTGGCGCCTGCTGGCACGCTCGAGATAAAGCCTTTTGAAGATGATGGGGCTAAATCTGTAAGGCTCCCGAGGGTCAGTCGTGTCGACGCGACTGGCTAGCCAATAACCTGTACATAATTTATATTTTTGTACAGGTTTTGTAATGGGATGTAGGAAAGTGACCCCTCTCGAAAAGCTTATCTCATGGCATGAGAACTGGGCGCTGCGCAATCAGGTTGTTAAATGCAAGGGCTGTGGCGCAGAGCAGTCCGAGAGCGATAGAGAGCTGGCGTTCATTCATGAGCCGAGCTGTTTGAATGCGAGATTCGCCACCCAACCCTGGCAGGCGTTGGACGAGGTGAGAGAGGCTTATTGGGGCCCGCCGGAAACCTCGTCAGTGGATTAGAGCGGGGAAAACAGCGGCGAACCACGATGGAGACGGATCGATTAAGAGTGAGAGGAGCATCGTGGTTCTGACCCTATTTCATAAAGCCCCCGGCTCGTAGTGGCAAAGTAATGATGCTAAATTCTGCGCATTCAACGTGTGCGCTCATCTGCCGCCACGGGAATGCCTGACCTCTCTCAACCAATTCTGTGGATATGGACATCAATGAACAAAATGAAGCTCTCGATTGCGCTTTCCTGCGCTGTTGCCATTGTGATGTTAAGTGGGTGTGCTGCCTCTGTGAAAAGCGGCGGGACTGAGACGCTGGTCATCCAGGAGTCGGCCAAGCAGAACCTGGTCGTCAATTTCCAGGGAAACAGCAAGGTTGAACAGAACGAGGACTGGTCTCGCCTGAAGCAAGAATGGAGTGACGCCCTGCAAGTGGAAGCGACTCGCGCGGGCTACCACCTTGCCGAAGCCCAGCCGACAAGCCTCGACGGCAAGGACGGGGTCGGCATCAAGATCAACGTGACCAATTTCCGTTACCTGACCCCAGGCGCACGCTACGGAGCTGGTGTCATGGTAGGAAATGCGTGGGTCAATTCCCGCGCAGATTACTCGGACTTGAAATCAGGCCATCTGATTGGCACCCGGACCTATGACACGTCGTCGTCTGCCTGGGAAGGTGTCATGTCGGCCATGACCCAAAAGCAGGTCCAGGCTATTTCTCAGCAAATCATAAGCGACATCAAGAGCGCGAAAACCAAGTGAATGCGAGGGCAGGCTGCGATTGGGTGGATTTCGTGGTGCCGTGATCTTACGTGTAACCAAAGATCAAGAGCCATGGAATGAATACGGATGACGCAATGGCGGACACAAGGATTCTGGAGCAAAGCACGGATCTATGCCGTGCTGGCACTTATCGCAGTGTTTAGTTTCTACTCCGACGCCACTTGGCTCGGTGACGGTTCGTCCAACCGTAAGCGGGTTTTCAGCCCAGGTTTTCTGACGCTGTGCGTTTTGGTGGCGATCTTTGAGCTTGTCGTGCTGAATGGTTTATATGGTGTGCACGATTAAATTCTTATTGTTCGGAGCCCCAAAATACTGACCATTTTCAAAACTGCCGGTGCGCCTCTACAGAGAACGCATCGGGAGGTATCTTAGAGTCAGCTTGCGTGTCCGATCCGGATTTTCTCTATTAACGCCCCAAGTCTTCCAGGGTTTGTCTGGAGCCCACCCTCTTTAGCACGAGCCACTCAGATTGCGTTGCAAATTCCTACGCAAATCTCGGAATCCAGCACCTTGTCGCATCAAAGGATGAATCTTAAATTCCCTCCGTCGCCCGATGGCGACTCGGACTTGCCAACTGGATGGAAGAAATTGCAATTTGGACGAGTTAGTAAAAGAAGTGATCCCGCTGCTGCAGTATTTGATTCCAGGTTTTTTGACTGCATGGATTTTCTACTCGCTGACAGCATTCAAACGGCCCGACACGTTCGGTCAGATTGTCCAGGCGCTGATTTTCACCTTCGTGATTCATGGCGCTGTTTTAGTAATCAAAGCTGGACTGCTGTGGATAGGCTCTAAGGGGTATACGGTTGGACTATGGGATATAAAAGCCGAGGCTTTCTGGTCCTTCGTGGTTTCAGTCCAGCTCGGCTTGCTGTCCTGCTATTGGGCTACAAACGATAAGCTTCATGCCTGGTTGCGGAATAAAAATATTACGAAGCAAACCTCCTATCCAAGTGAGTGGTACAGCACATTCGCAAGGCATGAAAGATTTGTGGTTTTGCATCTGAACGATGAGCGACGTCTTTATGGTTGGCCTTCCGAATGGCCGTCGGATCCATCGAGCGGGCAGTTTGTGATCGAGGGGCCAAGCTGGCTCGAAGATGAGGGCGAGCGGCCTTTCGGGGCGGATTTTGTGGTTGTAGATTCATCGAAGGTACAATGGGTCGAGTTCACCAAGGACGTTTCGGAGTAATTACATGACGAGCAAAGCTCCACAGCCGATGCCCGGCGGCGGAAAATGGGTGTCTACTCAAGACGAAAAATGCAAATCAACGCCGCAGAACGTTAGGCCCAAGGCTCCCTCAGCACCGCCTCCGCCCAAGAATAAGTGATTGTGGGCGATGGCGAAGATCTTATCCCCTGGCTTGCTGGGGCGTGTAGCGTCCGCAAACTTTCGTTTCCAGCATAAATCGCCCTTTCTTGAAAGGAAATCAGTTCTGCTGAGGTCCATAGACGGCATGCTCGACTCTGGATCATGTGTGCTGATGGGGAGTCGCCGCACTGCAGCCGGCGAAGCACGCCCTGAGGAAGGGTTGATCAATGCCTAAGAAACAGCAGGAAAGCAAAGCGGTGACTGCTGCTGACATCGAGCGTTCTATCCAGGCACTGAATAAAATGGCTGAACGCCTCTGGGGCGACGGTCGGGAAGCTGAGGCGAAAGCGCTGATCGATGCCTTGGATGCGTTAAATAGAGCCCTCGATCGGATCAGGATTGGTGAAAGCCGCAGGGTGCTTCATTGACGAGAAGAGCAGCCCGTAACGCTTGATGCCAGTCAGTTAAGCCACAAACCTGTGGGAGCAAAGCTTGCTCGCGATAACGACAGACCAGTCAACATTGCTGCTGACTGACTTACCGCAATCGCGAGCAAGCTTTGCTCCCACAGGTTTTGCGCCGTTTGATCCTTAACTGACTGGTATTAGGCTGTAACACTTCGTTTTGAGTGGACTGATCAGAGGGGGAGGCGTCCTCAGCGGCGTGTGTCTAGCCATTGGTCCGCCACATCACCCATCGTCGATGGCTCGCCACTCTTGATCCAGGCCATGAAGGCGCGATCGAACTTGAATGCGCCGCCGCACTCGTTGGTGAGGAACTGGCGTACCTTCTGCGTATTCCGGTAGTTCTTGTCGATAAGTGTGGAGCGAGTGATAGGTCCTGAGTGCCAATCGAAAGCCATGATCATTCCTTTGATGGATGCCGGTCCGTCCCGGCGTTCCATTGAAAATAGCATCTAGGCGCAACGTTTTCGAACGACTCCATTGCCAAGACGAGACGTGCGTGCAGAGTCTTGGATCAATGAGCAAGCCTGAGCGCCCAATGTTCAGCCCCTGGTCTGCTCCACCAACCACTCACTAAAAACCCGCACCACCGCCTGCCGCTCCCGCCCTGGCACGCACACTACGCTATACCGTGCCCCAGGCAGACGCACCTCAGGGCGATAGCCAACCAATTGCCTTCGTGCAACCGCTTCAGCAACCAGCACGTTACTGGCGAGCACCAGTCCATGGCCGGCAATGGCTGCCTGCAGCGCATGTTGTTCCTGGTCATAACGTCGCAAGCGTGCATTATCCAGCCAGCTCAGGGTGCCTGCCGCGGCGCACCAGGCTGGCCAGTCGACCGCGACGCTTGAGTGGCTCAACCACGGCACGTCGATCAGCTCGACAGGTGAGTTCTCTACGGGCGGCTGCCAGTCGGGGCGGCAATAGACGCCGAAGTACTCGTCCAATAACGGCTGTTCGATCAGCTGTGGGGCAGGGGTGAACAAGGCGCGGATCGCCAGGTCGATGCTTGCGTCACGCTGGAGGTCCACCACCTCGTTGCTGCTGTGAAGGCTGACGTCGATATCCGGGTGCAACCGATGAAAATCCCCAAGCCGGGGTATCAGCCACAGGCTGGCGAACGCTGGCGTAGTACTCACCACCAGAGACTGCTCAGCACCAGATGGCGACAGCATCTGCAGGCCGTGTTGGATATCGAGCAGGGCCCGGTGGATGTGCGGGTGAAGGCGCTCGCCGTCGGCGCTCAGGCGCACGTTCTGGCTGGAGCGTTCGAACAGTTGCACGCCAAGGAAGGCCTCAAGGCTTTTGACCTGATGGGAGATCGCCGCCGGGCTGATATTCAGTTCCTGGGCCGCTGCCTTGAAACTGCCGAGCCTTGCGGCAGACTCGAAGCCGCGCAGGGCGGTGAGGGGCAGTCTGGCGAACATGGGGATGGATGACTCAAGTTGAGCGTGGCTCAATTTAGCTCAATTGTGCGTGGGCGCTCAACTCGCCAGGCTGTGGACTTCTAACCCCAACCCGTGAGAGCCACGATGCAAGGCACCCCCCGCAAGATTCTCCAGGCGATCCTCTATGAGGCTGGCGGCGTGCTGTTCGTGGCGCCGGCCCTGGCGCTGTCCTACGATCAGGGTCTGGTCTATTCGACCCAACTGTCACTGGTGATTTCTGCCGTGGCGCTGGCCTGGAACATGCTTTTCAATGGCCTGTTCGAATGGTGGGAGCGCCGCCAGTACCATCGTCATCGCAGTTGGCGACGACGCTTGCTTCACTCCTTGGGATTCGAGGGGGGATTGACGCTGATCCTGACTCCGGTGATTGGGGCGTGGCTGGGCATCAGTCTTTGGCTGGCATTGATCACCAACCTGGGGCTGTTTGTGTTTTTCTTTTTCTATTCGCTGGCTTTTCAATGGGTGTTCGATCGAGTGTTCGATGTACCGCTTTCGGCGCAGCCCGATCAGGATGCTGCGTCCAGTGCCAATACTCCCTGAGGCTGAACGGACTCTTGGCTTGTCCGCGCTCGGTGATACTGCTAGTTTCACTGCATGGCTCTCTATTGTCTCACCTCGACGACCACCACCACGACCGCTGAAAGCGGAGCGTGCGAGGTGTCGTGAACGATCAGTAGACGAACTTCAAAGGCCCGCCAGCGATGGACAGGGCCTTTTTTATCGCCTTGTGTCGGTGGCTCTAACGCAAGGAGATGCACCATGTACGCACTGTTGATACTTGATGTTCAGGTTGGACTTGTCCATGGCCCGGAAAAGCCATGGCGCTGTGAGGCGTTGTTGAAAACCATCAACGCCCTGATGACGAAGGCGCGCCGCGCTGGCGCTCCTGTTTTTCTGGCTCGGCACATCGGGCCTGCGGGTTCTGCCATCGAAACGGGCAGCCCGCTGACGAACATTGCGCAAGAACTGGAACTGCAGGGCACGGAAGTGGTGTTCGAGAAGCGACGGCCCAATGCCTTTGAGAAGACCAATCTGGCGGATGAGTTGCGATTTCGCGGCGTGACTGGCGTAGTGGTCACCGGCATGAAGACTCAATATTGCGTAGACAGTACTTGTCGTGCCGCTCGCGATCTTGGCTTCGATGCCGTACTCGTTGCCGATGGACATACCACTTCGGATTCGCCTGTGATGAGTGCTGAAGCCATCGTGGCTCACCATAATGCGACGCTGGATGGGCCGTTCTGCCAACTGGTTCCAGCAGGGGAGTGGGACTTCCAGTAGCGTGGCGGTCATGTACCGGAGAGGTGGACGGACCGCACAATTTAATCCGTACCTCTTCCGGTCCTTCGGTAACTTGGGCTTGTTGCCCCCTGCCCATAAGTAGCCGGATTGCCTGGGGTTGCTGTGCGGCCCAGCGAGAGCGAACTCGGCACTTGTGAAGTCCTTCAGCCGGCCACTTCGTCACTCAAGCGCCATCAGGTACTCAGCAGCCTTGCGATACTTTTCAACCCGCTCCAGATCGTTCTGGCTCGGCCTGTCTATCCGTGACAAATCACTGTTTTCCGCGAGGTCGGCCAGTTTCACTCGGCGCGCCAGGGGATCACGGCCGGCCCGTTCGATGAAGACCTGATAGGACTCGCCTTCGCGCTTGGTGAGGGACTCAATGGCGGCCAGAATCGCCTCGCTGAAACCCTCGTTGCGCAGGTCTGCGAGCGTCACGTGGGTGTCTTCGATCACGTCATGCAGCACCGCCACAATACGTTCTTCGTGACGCGACAGACGCAACATGACTTTCAGCGGATGCAGGATGTAAGGCGAGCCACCCTTATCGGCCTGCCCTTCGTGGGCCCGGGCGGAAATCGCAATGGCTTTCTCAAGCGTACTCATGCCACCTCACTCGTTCTACAGGGATGCTCGACGCGGGGACTGATCAATCCCGCAGCAATCTTAGCCAATGCCCAGGTATCCCGCTCGTGCTAGTACGCTGGAGTCCGGGAATCCGGATAAGCCTCTGTCAATATGAACGCATTCACTGAGGCATGAGGTTATCGAATAGGGCCTGTTCGAATTATGTGCTTTTCGGAAGTTGTCTGCGGCTCGCATACTTGCCCCTTCTAAGCCGATCCTTGAACGAGGCGCTGTCTTGTCAAACGTTGAACCCCCTCTGCATGAGTTGAAGCGCGAGTACATCTACGACGGCTTCAAACTGTTGATGCCGATCTCTCTGTTCGTCGTGGTGTTCGGGGTCGCGTTCGGCCTGGCCGCTGCGCAAACGGGCTTGAGTGATACCTCGGCCGTACTCATGAGTACGCTGGTGTTTGCCGGCGCTTCACAATTTGCCGCGCTGGACCTGTGGGGTGAACAGGTCCCTGTGGTGCCGTTGATCATCACTGTGTTCGCCATCAACGCCCGCCACCTGTTGATGGGCGCGACGCTCTATCCGTGGCTGCGGGAGCTGCCGGTGGCCAAGCGCTACGGTGTGATGCTGGTGGTCTCGGACGCCAACTGGGCCATGGCGATGCAAGCGTTCAACCGCGGCAAACCGGGGTTCGGGTTGTTGTTCGGGGGCGGCATTGCGCTGTGGGCCGCCTGGATCCTGGGCAGTTGGCTGGGCCTGCATTTCGGCAGCGCCATCCAGAATCCCGTCAGTTTCGGACTCGACATGGTGATGGGGTGTTTTCTGTTGGCGATGGTGGTCGGCGGCAAGAAGAACTTGCGCATGTTCATCATCTGGACCGTCGCGGCCTGCTCTTCGCTGATGGCTTACTGGTACTTACCGGCCAACAGTCATGTCGTCGTGGGGGCGTTGGCGGGTGGGCTGCTGGGCGCGTTATGGATGGAGGAAAAACAATGAATATCGCGACGGCGGGGTACGGCACGCTGGTGATCATCCTGATCATGGCGCTCGTGACATTGGCGACTCGGTGGGGCGGGGTCTTCGTGATGTCGTTCGTGCCGATCAACTATCGGGTACAGCAGTTCATCACCGCCATGTCGGGCTCGGTATTGGTGGCGGTCCTGGCACCGATGGCGGTCAAGGGGGACGACGGCGCACGCCTGGCGTTGCTCACCACGGCAGTTGTCATGCTGGTCCTGAAGAAACCGTTGCCGGCGATTGCGGCGGGCATACTGGCAGCTGCTGTGGTGAGGCACCTTTGATGCCTATGATTTCATGGGGGGAAAGCCCCTGATCGTGAGCTCTTCATGATTTCCCGAGGGAATAACTGCTTTTTCTCCATGCCTTACCCTTTCAGTCGCAATACGAAAGGGAATACCCGGCGGTTCTCAGCAAACCGACCGACTACGACGATGGCATGGTCCTGCTGTACCGTCAGTGCTGACAGAAACATTTCGTCTTTCATGGGATATTCGGTCCAGCCATGGTTTTTGCCGAAGCTGACGTCGAACGTCCCATCGGGCTGATAACGGCCAACGATCAGGAGCTCTTCATTTTTCCCGGAGCTGCCACAGGTCACAATGCGCCCGTCCGGTTGAACCGCACAGTCGTGCCATCGAGAGCTATCATTCATGATACTGAGGATGGGCTCGCCATAATTGAAACTCGGATCTGCGTTGCCTTCCTTGTCGATGCTTGCCAGCATTCCATGAATCGTACGCCGAGTGGCGGCGCTCCTACCGCTGCCGACTCCGACAAGCGTGAGGTCGTTTCTGAATGCGATGGAGTTGAAAGTTCCTCTGCCTTTATCGCCGAAATCAAAGACAAAGCCACCTGCGCCAAAGCTCAAATCGAGCTGCCCGCTCAAATGTACTCTGACCCATGCCATGTAATTCTTTTGGTTGTACTGTATATGACCTCCCAGATAGATATGGCGATCGGTGACCAACATGCTTCGTGCATTCACACTATGGGTATCGGGGTACGGCTTGGGATGCTCAATGATACTTCCTCCCTTGTTGCCAAAGTCCTGTACGAGATTGCCCAAGTCATCCAGACACATGAGCAGCGTCAAGGCTTTGCCCTCTCTCACAGTAAATCCCGAAATGTACGTGCGCCCGCCATGCAGAAATAACGAAGTTTGCCCAGACTCAAGATACTTTGGGGCAGGGGAGTCGGCTGCAAAGTTGTAGCTGCTCACGCTTAGATTATCGAAATCTTCATGAAGCGGAACCGAGTGACCGTTGACGCCGAATGAAAGATCCGGGGTGCCGTCTGGCAGGTAACGGGCCAGTGCGAAATTGCTAACCATAAAATCAGGTGGAATTATTACTCTTCCAAGGATGAGGATTTTTCCATCTGGTAATAAGTGAACCTGATCTGCCAAGCTTGGTAAGTCAGGTACGAATGAGTTCGTAACGGGGCGGCCGTTATTGAAGGTCTGATCGGGAGTACCGTCAGGATTGAGTGCGGTAATCATGTACTGACTACTGAAGTTGAGTGCAGTGCCACCCACGATATACAGCTTGTTCCCTGGACCAATTGCGACATCGGTGGCGTCTGTTCCGGAAAGAATGAAGATCTGACCATTATTGAATTCGGGATCAAGTTCGCCTGCCCGGGGTGAGGCTGCGTTTGTAGTTTTACTGTTGTCGGTGTCCACGCCTGTATCTCCATTTGGGGTACTGGCGTCATTTCATGCCTCGATCCGATTCATGGCTACTGTCAGAGTTGACAGGTCGCGCTATGTATCTGATGAGTGGTAATGGAAGGACTTATGCAGTTCATAAGTCCTGTACACGTGTTTCCAGAATGTGCTTCTCCGGTCCCCTCGACACCGGAGTGAGAAATCAGATCGTGCAGCCAGTGCCTTCCACGAACGAATGCTCCAGAACGGGAGCCATGAAGAACAAGGACGACTCCTGCGTCGCATCAACAGACGGCAGTTCAAAACCACCCAGCACCTGCGCATGAAACTCACTCAGCCGTTTCGATTCATCTTCCTTTGCCTTTGCCATTCTCGCGTGGTTCGCTGCGATTTCATTGAGAGTTGACACGGTACATCTCCGGTGGCTGACCAAGCGTGATTGGGTTGTCGCAGCGCCAGGATATCGTCGTCCTGGCTGCTACCGCGATTGCTGCAAACCCTGAGCCAGACGTGGCCGGGCAAGGTTGGCCACGTCTGGCAGGCGACGAATGGATTCGTACACCTGTAATGCCTCAACCATGCCTCAACAATAAGTCAGTAAGCGTGCAGCGACGGGCTTAGCGCGAGGTCAGCATCGGTTGCGCGATTTCATTCGGTATCCGCGCCACGGAGCGTTGATCGAGGACTCGGGGTCCGATAGGCCACTACCACCCCGAGGCCGATCAGTCCAGCCGCCAACGCCAGCAGCAGAATCACCTTTTGCAATCCGATCGGCGCCGCCAGCAGCGCGACCAGCAGGCCCGCCAGCGGTTGTGACAGGTTGTTGAGCAACGTGATGATGCCGACGGTCTTGCCGAAATCCTGGGGCGGGATGACTTGCTGGCGGATGCTGCGCATGTAGACGTTGAACATTTTGTCGAAGCCGACGACCAGCAGAAAACCCACCACATAACCCCAGGCGTTCGGGCTGAGGGCGGTGATGAAGGCGCCTGTGGCGATCAGCATGTACGACAGGATGCCCAGCCACTTCAAGGGCAGTGTGACCCGTGCCAGGAGGAACAGGATGCCGATGGTGGTCACGGCACCGGCCGCCTGCAACCCGGCGTAGTAGTCCTTGCCGGCGCTGTATTGGCCAATGACCATGGCCGCCGAAGTGGCGAGCGTGACGCCAATGATCAGATTGACGCCGACCGCCAGGCTGATGATCTTCTTCAGTTCCGCCAGGTTGCGGATATGGCTGAAAGCGATGCGTAGCGGGTTCAGCCACAGGTCGTGATGTTGCTCGAACGTTTCCAGGGTGACTGAACTGGTGCTCTGCCAGTAGCGCATGGCCAGGTCCGCCAGCAGGAACAGCGCGGAAATTGCCAGTACCACCCAATGCCATGCCCACACCTCAAGTATCAGCGCGGCGAGCAGCGGGCCCAATACCAGCCCGCCCTGGTCGGCGATCTGCGAGTAGGACAGGGTCTTGGCATAGGTGTAGTGCTTGAAGATGTAAGGCATCACCACTTCTCGGGCCATGATGCCCTGGGTGGTCAGCACGCCGCACACGGCCGAGAGAGCGATGATCCAGTAGAGGCCGCCAAAGATCCCGTAGAGCGTTATGGCAGCGAGGCACGCCACGGCACGGTAGACCTGGCTGATGTGCAGGATGCGGACGGGCGAGAACTTGTCGCACAACGCGCCGCAGATCGGGAACGACAAATAGCGCGGCAGGGATTCGACAAAGAAAGCCAAGCCCGCCCAGGAGACGCTGTTGGTGGTCTGGAACACAATCAACGGGACGATAAACAGCAAGATCTGATCGGCCAGCCGGGAGAGGAATAATGAAACGAAGAAAGCCAGGTAATCCTTGCGCATGGAGCTCCTTTGGCGTTCGTTGCAGGCCTCAGCGGCGGGGGACGTGATGTGGAACTAATATCATCCTAAGCGTCCATATGTGCAGGGACCTTCCCTTTTTAGTGAGAACCATCATGCTCAAGTCTCGCTCGTTGATAGCAGTGGTTACATGCTTCGCCTTGGTGGCGGGGCCTGAAATTGTCGTCGCGGATCCGGGGAACGGCAAGGGAAACGCTCAGTTCGACCAGGTGCCAGGTCACGGGCAGGGCAAAGGAGGACAAGGCAACAAGGGCGGTCAAGGCAACTATGGTAACCAGGGTGGCAAGGGCAACGCTCACGGCGGTGGCGGTGGCGGCGACTGGCACAACGGCCCGAGCATCGACCGGGGCGGCATCATCGGTGTGATCGGTGGTTACCGCGACTATTGGAGCCCCGGCCCGGCGCTGCCACCGGGCATCCAGAAAAACCTTGCCCGGGGCAAACCGATGCCGCCGGGTATTGCCAAGAAGCTGGACGGGCGTCTGTTGGGACGCTTGCCGCACTACGATGGCTACGAGTGGCGGCAGGTGGGCACTGACTTGATCCTGGTGGCGATCGCCAGTGGCATCATCTACGAAGTGCTGAACGGTGCGTTTGATTGAGGCTCGGCTGAACCCGGCGTAGCAGCCTGTTGGCAGGCTGCTGCTCCCTCAGTTTTCAAGCTGCCGCAGGCGTTTATACAAGGTATTACGGCTGACCCCGAGCCGGCGCGCCAAGTGCGAGATGTTTCCGCCGACCGCCTGCAATTGGCGGTTCAAGTCTTCGGCGTCGTTCAGGTCCACCGACAGTGGCTCCGGTGCGTCCACCGGGTCCATCTCCAGGTCCACGAAGAAATCATCCGGCAGGTGTTCAGGGCGGATCGGCTGTTCCTCCGCCATCGCCAAGGCCACTTGCAGCACGCTGCTGACTTGTCGCAGATTGCCCGGCCACGGATGACGCTCGAACAATTCCTGTACCTCGCGGCTCAAGCCAGCCCATTGGGTCGGCTCGCGATGATGTTCCCAGAGACGTTTGAACAGCGCCTGCTTGTCGCTGCGTTCGCGCAGGGGCGGCAGTTCCAGGGTCAGGCCGCCGATGCGGTAGTACAGGTCTTCGCGGAAACGGCCCAGTTGCACTTGTTCGCGCAGCGAGCGGTTGGTGGCGGAGATGATGCGGATGTCCACCGGGAACAGCTCGGCGCTGCCCACCGGTTGCACGCAACGCTCCTGCAGTACCCGCAGCAAGCGGGCCTGGGTCGGCAGGGGCATGTCGCCGATCTCGTCGAGGAACAGTGTGCCACGGTCGGCCTTGCGGATCAGGCCGATGCTGCCCTTCTGGTTGGCGCCGGTGAAGGCGCCTTTTTCGTAACCGAACAATTCCGATTCCACCAGCTCGGCCGGGATGGCCGCGCAGTTGACCGCAATGAATGGCTGCTGGCAACGGGAGCTGGCCTGGTGCAAAGCCTTGACGAACACTTCCTTGCCGACGCCGGTTTCGCCGTGGATCAGCAGCGGAATGTCTTTTTCCAGCAAGCGTTCGGCCTGGCGCACGGCTTTTTCCACGCGGCTGTCACCAAAGTGCAGGGTATTGAGGCTGATGACGTGGCTGGCGGGAGCGGGAGCAGGAGCAGATGAGGGCGCCGGCACCGGTTCGGTGAAGATGCGTGGCTTGATCGAGATCTGGTTCGGGCGCTTGAGCATGCACTGGAAACGATTGCGCCCGGCTGCTTGCAGGGAAAACGGCAGGCCGTCGGGCTGGTTCAGCAGGTCCAGCAACGAGACCTTGAACAGGCTTTCGATGCTCACCCGCGACAGGCTCAGGCCCAGCAGGTTATCGGCCCGACGGTTGGCGGAGAGGACCTGGCCGCTCTCATCGAAAATCAGCAGGCCGGCCCATTGGCTGTCGAGGTTGTTCAAGCCGGTGTTGAAGATGAGCTGGAAGTGTTCACCGCGGAACAGGTTGAGGATCAGCCGGTTCTCCACGGTCTGGCTCATCATCTTGACCATGCCCAGGGTATGGGAGGGCGGCAGGTAGCTGTCGCTGGACACGTCCAGCACGGCGATGACCTTGCGCTCGGCATCGAAGATCGGCGCGGCGGAGCCGGTCATGAAGCGGTTGGCCTTGAGGAAGTGTTCATCGTGTTCAATGTGCACGGCCTGTTCGCAGGCCAGCGCGGTGCCGATGGCATTGGTGCCGGTGCAACGCTCCATCCAGCTCGCCCCGGCGCTGAAGCCGTGGGCCAGTTTTGGCTCGATGAAGCGCTGGGTGCCCCAGGAGGTCAGCACCTGTCCCTGGTTGTCGGCCAGCATGATCAGGCAATTGGAATTGCTGAGGATGTTCTCATAGTAAGGCAGGACTTCCTGGTGGGTGGTCTGCACCAGGGAATGCTGGCTTTCCAGCAACTGGGCAATGCCTTCGGCGGGCAACGGGTCGAAGGTCGGCGCGCTCTGGTGATTCAGGCCAAAGGCACGGCAGCGGGACCAGGAAGCCTGGATGATGGCGTCGTGGGACAAGGCAGGAGCTGGTGCGGCCATGGGGCACTCTCGCAGAAGCTGTTTTTTATTGTTGTGGTGAGTTTCGCACAGACTCCTTGTGCTGGGGCAAGCCCGATTGCCAGGTAGAACGCAAATCCTGTGGGAGCGAGCCTGCTCGCGATAGCGGTCTATCGGCAATATGGGTGCGGCTGATCCGACGCTATCGCGAGCAGGCTCGCTCCCACAGGAAGACAGTTAAGCCTCAAAAAACCTTCATTCATTGTTGTTCATAATTGTTCATTGTCAACCAGCGAATTGTTCAGTTGTTCAGTCATGTCTGTTCACTTGTGTTCATCGGCGAACGTATTTCTCCTGAAAAAATCCATAAAACCCAATAAATTCAGGGTGTTGAAATTTCTGGCACGGCTTTCGCTTTTAACCTTCGGTCGCTTGACTCCAAAAAATAAAAAGGCCGAGCCATGTCATTAACGCTTGAGCACATTTGTCGCACCGTCGAGGGCCAGTCCTGGATCGACGATGCCAACCTGAATTTCGAACCCGGATCCTTCAACGTTCTGTTGGGCCGCACATTGTCCGGCAAGACCAGTCTCATGCGCCTGATGGCCGGCCTGGACAAGCCTGACAGCGGTCGCATCCTGATGAACGGCGTTGACGTGACGAATCGTCCGGTTCGGTTGCGTAACGTGTCGATGGTCTATCAGCAGTTCATCAACTACCCGACCATGACCGTTTTCGAAAACATCGCCTCGCCCTTGCGCCAGGCCGGTGTGTCCAACGAGGTGATCCAGAGCAAGGTGCTGGAAACCGCGAAGATGCTGCGGATCGAAAAGTTCTTGAAGCGCCATCCACTGGAACTCTCCGGCGGCCAGCAGCAGCGTACCGCCATGGCCCGCGCGCTGGTCAAGGATGCGGAGCTGATCCTGTTCGACGAGCCGCTGGTGAACCTGGACTACAAACTGCGTGAAGAGCTTCGCCAGGAAATGCGCGAACTGTTCCAGGCCCGCCACACCATCGCCGTCTATGCCACCACCGAGCCCAACGAAGCGTTGGCCCTGGGCGGCACCACCACTATTCTTCACGAAGGCCGGGTGATCCAGAGCGGCAAGGCGGCCTCGGTCTATCACCAGCCACAAACCGTGCTGGCCGCCGAGCTGTTTTCCGAGCCGCCCATCAACCTCATGCCGGGACGCATTGCCGGTAATGAAGTGAGCTTCGCCAATTTCGTGCATTTCCCGCTGAACGTCGATCTGCGCCCGGTGGGCGAGGGCGAATTCCGCTTTGGCGTGCGCCCCAGCCATATTTCCCTGGTGCCGAGCAACGACGACGACCTGGAACTGGCGGTGACCGTCGAGGTGGCCGAGATCAGTGGCTCGGAGACCTTCCTGCACGTGCGCAACGAACATTTCCTGTTGGTGCTGCACCTGCCCGGCGTGCATGAGTACGACGTCGATGCGCCGATCCGCATCTACATCCCGACCCACAAACTGTTTGTCTTCGACGCCCAGGGCAAGTTGGTTCAGGCCCCGGGCCAGCGTATTGCGAGGGTTGCCTGATGGCTGAAATTCATTTGCAGAACCTCGCCCACAGCTACACCAGCACCCCGGCGGGCCCCGAGGATTACGCGATCCGCGAGATGAACCACGTCTGGGAGCAGGGCGGCGCCTATGCGTTGCTTGGGCCTTCGGGGTGCGGTAAATCCACCTTGCTCAACATCATTTCAGGATTGCTCAGCCCTTCCGAGGGCCAGGTGAAGTTCGACAACAAGGTCGTCAACGACCTGAGCCCGGAGCGGCGCAACATCGCCCAAGTGTTCCAGTTCCCGGTGGTCTACGACACCATGACGGTGTTCGACAACCTGGCGTTCCCGCTGCGCAACCAGGGTATGGCCGAAGCGAAAGTCCATACCAAAGTGCAGGAAATCGCCGAAGTCCTCGACCTTCAGAACCTGCTGGACAAAAAGGCTCGCAATCTCACCGCCGATGAGAAACAGAAAGTCTCCATGGGCCGTGGACTGGTACGCGACGACGTGTCGGCGATCCTCTTCGACGAACCGCTGACGGTGATCGACCCGCACCTGAAATGGAAGTTGCGGCGCAAGCTCAAGCAGATCCACGAGCAGTTCAACATCACCATGGTCTACGTGACCCACGACCAGTTGGAAGCTTCCACCTTCGCCGATAAGATCGCAGTGATGTACGGCGGCCAGATCGTGCAATTCGGCACGCCCCGGGACTTGTTCGAGCGCCCGAGCCACACCTTTGTCGGTTACTTCATCGGCAGCCCCGGGATGAACCTGATCGAGGTCACCGCGCAACCGGGCGGCGTCGGTTTCGGCTCGACCCACCTGCCATTGTCCGAAACCCTGCAAAAGCGCGTGGCCGAGGCTGAAGGCAAGACCCTGAAAGTCGGTATCCGCCCCGAATTCGTCCATGTCTGGGATGGCCCCTACGACGACGCGATGCGCGCCGAGGTGACCCACGTCGAAGACCTGGGCACCTACAAGATCCTGACCCTCAACCTCGACGGCGCGCCGCTCAAGGTGCGCCTGGCCGAAGACAAACCGGTGCCGGAAGGCACGGCGTATATCAGCTTCCCGGCCCAATGGCTGATGGTGTACGCCAATGAATATTTGCTGGAATCGTCGAACGAGGTGCAGCCATGAACAAGGTGCAGAACAACAAGGCCTGGTGGCTGGTGTTGCCGGTGTTCCTGCTGGTGGCCTTCAGTGCGGTGATCCCGATGATGACCGTGGTCAACTATTCGGTGCAGGACATCTTCGACCAGTCCAGCCGCTACTTCGTCGGTGCCGACTGGTACAAGCAGGTGCTGCTGGACCCACGGCTGCATGACTCGTTGCTGCGCCAGTTCATCTATTCGGCATGCGTGCTGCTGATCGAAATCCCCCTGGGGATCGCCATCGCCCTGACCATGCCGACCAAGGGCAAATGGTCATCCCTGGTGTTGATCATCCTGGCGATCCCGCTGCTGATCCCATGGAACGTGGTCGGCACCATCTGGCAGATTTTCGGCCGCGCCGATATCGGCCTGCTCGGTTCGACCCTCAACGCCCTGGGCATCAACTACAACTATGCGGCCAATACCATGGACGCCTGGGTGACGGTGCTGGTGATGGACGTCTGGCACTGGACTTCGCTGGTGGCGCTGCTGTGCTACTCCGGGTTGCGGGCGATTCCGGATGTGTATTACCAGGCGGCGCGGATTGATCGGGCGTCCAACTGGGCGGTGTTCCGGCACATTCAGTTGCCGAAGATGAAGAGCGTGCTGCTGATCGCGGTGATGCTGCGCTTCATGGACAGTTTCATGATTTACACCGAACCGTTCGTGCTCACCGGCGGCGGGCCGGGTAACGCCACCACGTTCCTGAGCCAGACCCTGACGCAGATGGCCATCGGTCAATTCGACCTGGGCCCGGCGGCAGCGTTTTCCCTGGTGTACTTCCTGATCATTCTGTTGGTGTCGTGGCTGTTCTACACCGCCATGACTCACTCCGACGCCAACCGTTGAGGCCCGCACGATGAGCAATAAAAAGCTGATCCCGTTGCTGCTCTACATCCTGTTCCTGCTGGTGCCCATCTACTGGCTGCTGAACATGTCGTTCAAAAGCAACACTGAAATCCTCGGCAGCCTGACCCTCTGGCCCCAGGATTTCACTTTTCACAACTACAAGGTGATCTTCACCGACCCGAGCTGGTACACCGGCTATCTGAACTCGCTCTACTACGTGAGCCTGAACACGCTGATTTCCCTGGGCGTGGCGCTGCCGGCGGCTTATGCGTTCTCGCGTTACCGGTTCCTGGGGGACAAGCACCTGTTCTTCTGGCTGCTGACCAACCGCATGGCGCCACCGGCGGTGTTCCTGTTGCCGTTCTTCCAGCTGTATTCGTCCATCGGGCTGTTCGACACCCATATCGCCGTGGCGCTGGCCCACTGCCTGTTCAACGTGCCGTTGGCGGTGTGGATCCTCGAAGGCTTCATGTCCGGGGTGCCAAAAGAAATTGACGAGACCGCCTACATTGACGGCTACAGTTTCCCCAAGTTCTTCGCCAAGATCTTCATCCCGTTGATTGGCTCCGGCATCGGCGTGACGGCGTTCTTCTGCTTCATGTTTTCCTGGGTCGAACTGTTGCTGGCCCGCACGCTCACTTCGGTGAATGCCAAGCCGATCGCTGCGGTCATGACCCGCACCGTGTCGGCCTCGGGTATCGACTGGGGGGTGCTGGCGGCGGCGGGGGTGTTGACCATCCTGCCGGGCATGCTGGTGATCTGGTTCGTTCGCAACCACGTGGCCAAGGGCTTTGCCCTGGGTCGGGTCTGAGGAGTCGATGATGGAATGGATGAACTGGACCGTCCCTACGGCGGCTTTTTTTGGGGTCATCGCCTTGCTGCTTGTGGGCATGACCACCTGGGAACTGCGTTCGCCGAGTATCCCTCGGCGCGGTTTCCTGCCGATTGCTACCACCCGTGGCGATCGGTTGTTTATCGGTCTTCTCGGTAGCGCCTACCTGCATCTGCTGGTGATCGGCGTGACCGACTGGAGCATCTGGATAGCGTTCGCGTTGTCTTTGGTGTGGCTGTTGGCAGTGATGCGGTGGGGCTAGTGGCCGTACAGGTCACGTCGAAGGTTCGACGATCAGGCTCTTAAACCCAAACAGGAGGTCTCTATGTTCAATAAAAACAATAAGCTGCGACATAGCGTTTCATTGGCAGCCGCACTGGCACTCAGCGGGTTGAGCGCTGTGGCCTGGGCCGACGCCTATGAAGACGCCGCTAAAAAATGGATCGGCAGTGAATTCAAGCCGTCAACCCTGACAGCCGAGCAGCAGCTTGAAGAACTCAAGTGGTTCATCAAGGCGTCCGAGCCGTTTCGCGGGATGAAAATCAACGTGGTGTCGGAAACCATCGCCACCCACGAATATGAATCCAAGGTGCTGGCCAAGGCCTTCAGCGAAATCACCGGCATCCAGCTGACCCACGACCTGCTTCAGGAAGGCGACGTGGTGGAGAAGCTGCAGACCCAGATGCAATCGGACAAGAATATCTATGACGGCTGGGTCAACGACTCGGACCTGATCGGTACGCACTTTCGCTACGGCAAGACCGAAGCGATCACCGATCTGATGGCCAACGAAGGCAAGAATTTCACTTCGCCGACCCTGGACCTCAAGGATTTCATCGGCACCTCCTTCACCACCGCGCCGGACGGCAAGCTCTATCAACTGCCCGACCAGCAATTCGCCAACCTCTACTGGTTCCGCGCCGACTGGTTCGAGCGTCCGGACCTGAAGGCCAAGTTCAAGGAGAAGTACGGCTACGAGCTGGGTGTACCGGTGAACTGGTCGGCCTATGAAGACATCGCCAAGTTCTTCTCCGAGGACGTCAAGGAGATCGACGGCAAGCGCGTCTACGGCCACATGGACTACGGCAAGAAAGACCCGTCCCTGGGCTGGCGTTTCACCGATGCCTGGTTCTCCATGGCCGGTGGCGGCGACAAAGGCCTGCCTAACGGTTTGCCGGTGGACGAGTGGGGTATCCGCGTCGAGGACTGCCATCCGGTCGGTTCCAGCGTGACCCGTGGCGGCGACACCAACGGTCCCGCGGCCGTGTTCGCCACCACCAAATATGTGGACTGGATGAAGAAGTACGCGCCACCGGAAGCGGCGGGCATGACCTTCTCCGAGTCCGGCCCGGTGCCGGCCCAAGGCAACATCGCTCAGCAGATTTTCTGGTACACCGCCTTCACCGCCGACATGACCAAGCCGGGCCTGCCGGTGGTAAACGCCGATGGCACGCCGAAATGGCGGATGGCGCCTTCGCCGCGTGGTCCGTACTGGGAAGAGGGCATGAAGCTGGGGTATCAGGACGTGGGTTCATGGACCTTCATGAAATCCACGCCGGAGAAGCAGAAGCTTGCGGCCTGGCTCTATGCCCAGTTCGTGACATCGAAAACCGTGTCGCTGAAGAAAACCATCGTTGGCCTGACGCCGATTCGCGAGTCGGACATCAACTCCCAGGCGTTGACCGACCTGGCACCGAAGCTGGGTGGCCTGGTGGAGTTCTACCGCAGCCCGGCCCGCGTGCAATGGACCCCGACCGGGACCAACGTGCCGGACTATCCGCGTCTCGCTCAGCTGTGGTGGAGCCACATCGCCGAAGCTGCCAGCGGCGAGAAAACTCCGCAACAGGCACTCGACGGCTTGGCCAAGGATCAGGACGCGATCATGACCCGTCTGGAACGCTCCAAGGCCCAGGCCACTTGCGCGCCGAAAATGAACCCGGAACGCGATGCGCAGTACTGGTTCGACCAACCGGGCGCACCGAAGCCGAAACTGGCGAACGAGAAGCCAAAAGGCGAAACGGTTAACTACAACGAACTGCTGAAATCGTGGGAAGCAGCCCGCAAGTAAGCACCCTGCAATAAATGAACGGCACCGAAAGGTGCCGTTTTTTTATACCTGGAAACACCACCGAACCCTGTGGGAGCGAGCCTGCTCGCGATGACACCAGCCAGACCCCACCGCCATCGCGAGCAAGCTCGCTCCACTGTCAGGTCGCTGAAAAATTGTCAGCCTGCCTTGACCTTACTTGTCTTGGGACCCCCGGCCACTGGGGTGGGCGTGGCTTTCATCAGGGTATCCAGCGCCTGCCGATAGTTCTTGCCGGCCAGTTTCATGCTGTTGATGTGCGTCCCACCAGGTACCAGCAGCAGGTGCTTCGGCTGATGGGCCGCCTTGAACAGTTGTTCGCTGAACCGCGGCGGAACGTAGTTGTCCGCCGCGCCATGTACCACCAGCAGCGGCATGTTGATCTCGGGGATCTTGTCGATGGAGTCGAACTTCTGCGACAGCAGCCAGCGCACGGGCAGGGAGGTATTCGCCATGGCGGTCGCCACGTCGCCCAGCGAGGTAAAAGTGGATTCGATGACCAGGCCTCGGGCCGGCACGACGCTACCGTCTTTCGCAGCCTTCTGACCGAGTTCGGCAGCGAGGTCCACCGCGACGGCGCCGCCCAGGGAGTGACCGTAGATCAGCCGCAAGGCCGGGTCCGGTTGCAACACTTCAAGTCGTTCCCAGGCGAATCGCGCATCCTCATAAACGCTGGCTTCGGACGGCAGGTCGCCATGGCTCTTGCCAAAGCCACGGTAATCGATCGCCAGCACTGAAAAGCCCAGGGCGTGCAACTGCTGGATGCGAAACAACTGGCCAGTCAGGTTCCAGCGCACCCCGTGCAGGTAAAGGATCGCCGGGGCATTCTTGCGTTCGGCCGGCCACCACCAGCCATGGATATTTTCCCCGGCCTTGAAGCTTTTGGGCTTGAGGTCGAACTCCTGCACGCTACTCGGAAGGCCGCTGAACCAGCTCGCCGTCCCTGGCTCGATGCGAAACACCAGCTCGCGTTCCTTGTGCTGCAACACAGCGCAGCCCACCGGCAACCCGACCACCATCGCAGCCATGCACAAATAGGCGAGCCAGCGGCGCCGACGGGGGAGCAAGGATGAAAGCATCGACGCGACTCGCTACTCTAGACAGAAAGATGCGTTTTAACAGATCCGCACGCAGGGTGGACGGATTTTGCGTGGCTGCTTGTTTCTGACGAGTGGCTTGTACGGTTAATGTGATTACACGAAGCAGCCACACAGCATCACTAGCCACTCACATCCTCGAACTCAGCCAACACCAACCGCTGTCTCGCCCCGCCATAAGGCACCTTGGGTACCCCCGCCAGGCGTTTGCGCAACACCTCGGTCAATGAACACCCGGCTTCCAGGCTGTCGTCGCCAAAGTCCTCTTCGAGGTGCAGCGGATGCACGATCACTTCGAGTGTGCCATGGTCCGGTGGTGCTGCATATTGCAGGTCGGCCGGCGTGCAGACGTAGTCGGCCGTGGCGCCGCCGAGACTGCGCAACCGCCGATTGAAAAAAGTTTTGAAAATACGTTTGGGCAGGCTCAGGTTCTCCCCCAGGTTGCGTGCCAGGCGTATGGGCACGCCTTGTCGGGCGGCGAAGCGGGCCACGACTTCGCCGATGGGCCAGATGTTGTGCACATGGTTGTGGGAATCGAGGTGGCTGGGTCGCACGCCGTAGTCCAGGCAACGTTGCCACTGGGCTTGGAGTTCCTCCTGCACCGCGGCCAGGTCCTTCGCGCCCAGACGCAGGGCATAACGCGACAGGCTCAGGTCGAATTCACCGTTTGCGTCGCAAAATGTGCGGCGCGATGCAATCCACGGGCTCAGCGGCGAGCCATGAGTAATATTGAAGTGCAAGCCAATACGCCCGCGGAGCATGGGGTGTCGGGCCATCTTGCAGGCCTGTTCGAAACCTGGGGTATTGACCATCAGGGTGGCGGAGCTGATGACCCCTGCCTTGAAGGCCGCTTGAATGATTGCGTTGTCGCTGATACTGAGTCCAAAGTCGTCAGCATTGATTATGACCTCGCGAGGCATGATCGTTCTCCTTGCTCTTGGGATTGGGTGAAGATACAGCCGTTGAGTTCCGTTCGGCCGGGCGCTTGCCAAGCCACGGCTTCAGACTTTTCCATAGCCGCAACGCCAGCCCCAGGACCAGGCCACCCGGTTGCCATGAATAGAAGCTCCAGCGCCAGTGTTCCAGTTGTCCGGTCATGCGCTCATGTAATTGATGGCTGGAGTTTTCCAGGCTGACCCGGGATGCGTCGATCCATCGCCAGTTTTCGTCCAGCCCCCAGCGAATCCACTCTTCGAGCAATACCCGGCCGCTGCCCAGGTCGGCGTGCTGCGGCAGGAACGCCAGGTTGTAGTCGTACAATCGGCCTTGGTCCAGCAGGCCGAGGCGATAGCTGATGCAGTCGCCATTCAGTTCCAGCACCACCACCCGCACCAGGCCCTGGGCGGCGAGGGCGGTGAAGGCATGGTTCATCCATTGCCGGCGCCTGGGATCGGCGAAGATGCCGACGCCTTCCTCACCTTTCCAACTGGCGGCCTCGACCTCGGCAAGCGTCCGCAACAGCTGGCCCATGCTGATAGCGTCCGGCGTCACGCGGCGGATTTCGGCACCGCAAGCGGCGATCCGCTTGCGCGCCCGACGCAGCTTGTAACGCGGATCGCCAGAGACCTCCTGATGATCACTGTCACTGATCAAGTGCACCGGAACCCGGCAACTGAGCCGCCGCTCCCCGGTGGAGCTCAGTGCCATCCAGGCGCTGAGGACGCTTTGCTCGCTGACCGGGTCCACCACTTCATTGAGTTGCAACATCGCGTGGGGCACCTGCTGACGGATCTGCATCAGCGCCTGACCCATGCCTTCGGCGTCCAGGCGCGCCAGCAGGGCGATGCGATCGGCCAAGGGGTAACCCAAGTGATGCAGTACCCGGAACCGCAGTCCGCCGATACGCTCACGTCCCGAAACCAGAGGCAGGCATAGAGACAAGTCCTGGTCCTGCCAGCCCAGTAATACATGCAATTGCTGATCAGGCAACAGGGCAAATTCCGCCGCCTGCAGCCAGGCCAGGGTGTTGAACGGGGTTGTGTCGGCCACCTGGGTTCGCAGCTGTTCATAAGCTGATACAGGAAAGTCCGCCGCGCCCAGGGAGCGACACCATTGGAACCGGATGGTCATGGACGTCAGGCCGTCGCAGTGGACGAAACCGGCTTGGCCGGTTTACGGAAAGAGTCCAGGATCGAGCCGGTGTAAAACGTGTCACGGAAGAACCGCCAGCGGCCGAACAAGCAATACATATGGGTGATCTGGCCGCGCTCCTGATAATCCATGCGCAGGTGCAGTTTGACGGCTGGAATATTGCGCAGCTCGAAGACGTCGACCACTTTGTTGCAACCTTGCTCGGCCATGGCTTTCCACAGGTCCAGCTGGAAATCCGCCGATAGCTGGGTCCCCCAGTAAGCGCGGTACAGCTCACCACCGAACTCGAAGAACTCACCCGGTTTGACCGGGAACCAGCAGCGAAAGAAGTGGCGGTCGAAATAGTCCCGTGTACTGCCCCAGATGAAAGCGACGGTATTGCCCTTGTCGTCCAGGTACATGAGCCCGGTGTGGCCTTCGGCAGCCAGTTCGCGCATGGTCTCGACGCGGTCGCCAAAGTACTTGGCGAAGGCATCGGCATTGCTGGTGGTAATGATTTCCCGGCGCAACGGCGTATAGGGCCTGAGGTTGTTGGGCCGTATCGGACTGACCAGATCGCGTTCCATCCACACCAGTTGTTCGTGGAAATACACATAGTGTCTGCACAGCTGATTTAGAACGGCGCGCAGACCTTTTTGCTGAATGCGATCACGCAATTTTTGCAGAACGTTCATGATGCCTCCTGACGGGGGGCGGGTTGAGGAAAGGCCCCATCGCGAGCCTGTTCGCGATGGGGTTGGATCGCCATGGACATCAGGCCGGCGCGGTCGATGCAAGCGGCTGGGCTGGTTTACGAAAGGCGTCCAGTACCGAGCCGCGGTAGAGCGTGTCGCGGAACAACCGCCAGCGACCGAACAGGCGATACACGTGGGTGATCTTGCCGCGCTCCTGGAAGCCCATGCGCAGGTGCATCTTGATCCCCTGGATGTTTTGCAAATCGCAGACATCGACCATGGTGTTGCAACCGTGGCCTGCCATGACTTTCCAGACTTCCAACTGCATGTCCGCCGATATGCTGGTACCCCAATATTCACGGATCGCCTCGCCACCGAACTGAAAATACTCGCCAGGCTTGATCGGAAAATTGCAGCGATAGAAATGACGGTCGAAATAGTCCCGTGTACTGGCCCAGGCGAAACCCACGGTGTCGCCCTGAGCATCCAGATACATCAAGCCTGTGTAGCCTTCGGCCGCCAGCTCGCGCATGGTTTCGACGCGGTCGCCGAAGTGCCGGGCAAAAGCATCGGCATTGCTGACCGTGATGAACTCCAGGCGCATCGGTGGGTAGGGCTTGAGGTTATGCGGGGGGAGTGGGGTCCGCACATCGTGCTCCAGCCACACCAGTCGGGTGTGGAAAAACACGTAGCGCCTGAACAGCAGTTTGAGGACGGAGCGCAGGCCTTTTTTCTGAATGCCGTTACGTAATGTTTGCAAAACGCTCATGGTGCCTCCTGACGGGTGGCGGCTTGGGGGAAAGAGAGGGCGGTCCAGCCCAGGGCAAACACGGTGTCTCCTGGCAGGAGAAACCGGATCTGCCCGGCCTCGCAGTTGAACGGGGCGCTGCGGCTTTGGTTGTCGGGGCCGAAATACACCAGCTCCGCTTGCGCCTGCGGACAGGACGCGCCGTCCAGGCTGACCTGTTGCGGCCGCGTGCTTTTGTTCACGCCCAGCAGGCTGCGCTTCGCGTCGGAGGCCATGGCCAGCACGTCGACTTCGAAGGCGTCGTTATCCAGGCGTAGCACCTGGTTGAGCCAATGCTGTTGGATGAACTGCTGGGCCAGACCCACTGGCTTGAGTTCGAAGCGCTGGCTGTCCAGCACCCGCACCATGCCTTTGGGGTACTCGGGTTCGTCGGCGAGCATGAACCAGTTGAGCATGTCCAGCCAGCCGTCGGCCGAGGCGTTGATGACCACGGACGTCCACCACAGGGCGGCGTAATGGGTTTCCTGGTCGTAGGGGCTCAGGCTCGAGCCGCTGGACATGTTGGTCTGGTCCAGCAGCAGGGCCTTGCGTGGTCGTCCGTTGTTATCCAGGCCCACCAGGCGGGCGGCCTGACGCACACTGTGGCGGTATACACGGGTGGCGAGCAGGTCGCGAATCATCCATTCATGCCAGGCCAAGGCGTCGATCTGATCATCGTATTTGGCCAGCAGACGCCGCGCCCAATCGATACCGCGTTTATCGGCAGCATTGTCGGCCAGAGGGCCGTTGGTGAACCGTGAGCTGGCGGGAATGGCAATGCGCACGCCTGCCCGTGCGTTGGCGGGTAGGGCGCGGACCTGATTGGCCATGCTCTCGAACACTTGCTGGTAGCTGGCGAAATCGGCGTAGTTGAGGTTCGGCTCATCGGCGAAACTGAGGTAGTGGATGCCTTTGCCACCCAAGGCGCGGGTCGCCTTGAGCCAGGCTTGCAAACCGTTGTTGCTGATGCGGTCGGCCTGCAGGTCGGCCTTGCGCGCGCTACCGGCCAGCAGGGTGATGTCCCGGGTGATGCCGAAGCGGTCCTGGTACAGGCGCCGAAACTGATTTTCATAGTCCGGTCTGTCCGCGGTGATGTCGACCAGGCTGTAATAGCTGGCGGCCTGAGGCTTGAGGGCTTCGATCACCGGGTAGGCCGATGGCGGGGGCATGACGTAGGGCAGGTAGACCCCCAGTTTCGGAGTGGTTCCCAGGACCTCGTCATAGAGTTTCAGGCGCGCCTGCCCCGGGTCCTGGCGCAGCGGTCGCAGATGCTCCGGGTCCTGGGCGAACAGATTCGCCGTGCCATCCAGCCAGAATGCCGCCTTGCCGTTGCCCTGCAATTGCAGGCGCCAGGTTTGCTCGACATTGGCGACGGGCAGGGCGACTTGATCGAACTGCCCATAGGCCGGATACGGCTTGAGGTTCAACTGCACCTGTTTGCCATCGGCGACGCGCCGGGCTTGCAGGCTGCGCACGCCGCCGTGGAATTTGCCCGCCAACACGGCCTGTTCACCGGGGGCGACCTTGAAATACAACTCATCGCCGTCGTGGGTTTCGGCATTGAAATGCACCTTGGCCGGGGCGAACAGTGCCCGGGTATGGGCGTCGTGTTCGACGGTGTAGCGGCGGAAACTGTAGCCGGGAATTTCCAGGCGATAGCTGGCGGTCCCCGGCAGCAAAGGCCACTGCTGCTCGCCACGTTCCTGGACCTTCTTGATCAAGCGTTTCCCTACCAGGCGCCCCTGGCCGTCGAGCAGGTACAGGTGTTCCGAATTGGCGTTGGCCTGCCAGGCCGGCACCCAGCGCACGGTCACCCGGTCCGGCCGGTCGGTCTGCAGGTACAGGCTGCCATCGCGGATGCCGGTCCAGGACATGGAGGCGCCATGGGCCGGAAGTGCCAGGGCCCACAGGCATGCAGCCATTGTCCAGCACCGCGCCGACCCTATCGTGAGCAGGCTCGCTCCCACCCTGGATCTGCATCGGGCACTGCTACTGTGATCGACACCAGGCCCCTGTGGGAGCGGGTTTGGTGAGATCCCTGTGGGAGCGAGCCTGCTCGCGATGGCGGACTGAGGGGCGACGAAGCTCATGCCGATTTCCCCATCAGCATCTGCCGCATCGGCAACAGGTCGCTGGGCAGGATGATCAGTGTTTGCCACAGCGCCACGCCGCTGAGGCGGCAATACATCGCCAGCAGCGCCAGGGTCACCCCCAGGTACGCGATGGAGGAAGCGGCAGCGGCACCGACGATGCCATAGCGGGGAATCAACAGCAGGTTCAGCGCCAGGTTCAACAACGCCCCCAAACCCATCAGCAGCGATACCGTACCGGGCCGGTTCTTGCCCAGCAGGTCCAGGCGCAGGATGCTCGCATAGCACAACCCGAACAGCCCCGGCAGCAGCGCCAGCAAGGCAGGATAGGCCGGTTGGTAGACCGCACCGAATAGGGTGACGATCAACCATTCGCCGATCAGCGCCATGCCCAGGCAGGCGCCGAGCATCACCGTGGCGGTCAGACGCAGGGCCAGGGGCGTCAGGCGCTGCATGTCGCGGTCCTGTTGCAACAGGCGTTTCATCAGGGGCGTGGTCACTGCCTCCGGCACGATCAGCAGTAGCTCGGCGGCGGCGCTGGCCATGGCGTAGTGACCCAGGGCCGTGCTGCCCAGCAGGGCACCGATGAACAGGAAGTCCGAGCGCAGCAGCATTTGCTGGAACAGCAGGTCCGGATGGCTGCGGGCGCCGTAGCGCAACAGTTCGTTCTGATGGCTGCGATCCCAGCGCAGGGTGACCACATGATCGCGGCGCAACCACACCCAACCGGCCAGCACCACCAGGCTCAGCCCCGTCAGCCAACTGATCAGTGCCGCTTCCAGGGCCGCGTCCTTCCACATCCAGAACAGCGCCAGGAACAGCAGCAGCGGCGCCAGGGATTCCATCAGGCGCAAGGCATTGAAGCCGCCCACGCCGCCCGAGGCATTGTGCAGCGTCAGCAGGCCGCTCTTGAGCACGGTCAACGGCACGGCGAGCAACAGCAGCCAGGCCAGCAAACCCAACTGCATGGTGATATCCAGCTCAGCACCGAACACCCGCGCCAGTGCCACCACCAGGAGGGTCAGCACCCCGGCCAACAGGCAACCGAACACCAGCACCTGGCTGAGCAGCAGCCCCATCGGGCGTTGTTGTGCCGCCTGGTAACCCACGGCGGTATTCAGGCCGCCACTGGTGGCGGCGCTGATCAGGTCCGGCAAGGTGCTGAGCAAGGCAAACAGCCCGCGTTCGCTGGGCCCGAGAATCCGTGCCAGCAGCACATTGCGCAGCAGGCGCAGGCCGATCATCGCCAGGCGCGTGCCCATGCTCAGTGCCAGGTGCTTGAGGTAATGAGCGCGGCTCATGGGCGTGTCCCTCGGCGGATCCGCCAGGCCAGCAGTTCGGGATGATGGGCATTGCGCTGGCTGACGCCGAAACGCGGCAGGTTCAAGGGGTCGCCGTCGTTGCGATACAGCCCCGCCTCGGTGCCCAGGGCGAAGGTAAAACCGTGGGCCGCCACCTGTTGGCGCACGCGGGCATCGTGATCGCCGTTGGGGTAGCAATACACCGGCAACGGTTGGGCGCAGCCGTTTTCCAGGGCCGTCCAACTGCGCGTCAGTTCTTCGTGCAGGTGCTGGTCGTCCAGCCCGGTCAGAATCGCGTGGCTGGCACCATGGGGCCCGAAGCGGATCAGGCCGGAATCTTCGAGCATGCGCACCTGGGACCAGTCCAGGGCCTGGGGCTGGGAGCCCTGCGGGCAGGTGTCGGTGAGTTCGCTCAAGGTACGTGGATCGAGGCTCTTGAGGCTCTGCAGGTAGTGCAGCAACGCCAGGCTGCGACGCTCGTCGTCGATGTCATCGAGCAGCACCGGCAACGGACGGCCGGCGTTCTGCAAGTGCTCGATCAACGAATGCCGGGCCACCTGGCCATGGCTGCCCCACAGGGTCTCGCCAATGCTTTCCCACCAGAAGTGCTGGCGGCTGCCAATGAAATCGGTGGACAGGAAAATGCTCGCCGGCACCTGGTATTGGCGCAGCAACGGAAAGGCATTCATGGCGTTGTCGCGCCAGCCGTCGTCGAAGGTCAGGGCCACCCGTGGGCGGTTCGGGACGCTATCAGGATCAGCCAGCAACAAGCTCATCAGGGGCACGCATTCGAAGTAGCGTTGCAGCCAGATCAACAGGTGCTCGAAGGCTTCGGGGCCCACGCACAGTTCATTGCGGTGGGGAAGCTCGGCGGCCCGGTCGTTGCTCAATACCCTGTGCAGCATCAGGATCACGCCGGCGCCGCGCATCGGGTGGCGGCCCAGTGACGTGTTCAGGTACAGCCAGCCGCCGGTGCGCTTGAAGACTTGTTTGATCGACATCGGCCACCTCCTCAGCGGTTCTGCTCGGGATTCCATTGGCTGTAGCGCCGGCCCCGCAGGAACTGCCACAGGCCGATGCTCATGCCCGCGAGCGTCACCAGCACGAACGCCGCGAGGCGAAAGGGCCGGGGCAAGCGGTGGTGCATATCCACCAGCCCAAGCAGCGCCATGGCGTAGCCGAGCACCTGGGCGGCCAGGCTCAGGCGATAGAACCCCTGGTCGCTCCACAACCAGAGGTTGCTGAGCAGCAGTGGCAGCAGCAACACCGGCGCCAGGCGGCGGATCAGCTTGTGGCTGATCAGGCCGATGGCGTACAGGCCATGACGCATCGGATTGAGCAACGCCCGACGCTGGGCCAGGCTCTGCAGGCCACCGACGGTGACCCGCTGGCGCCGGCGAAACTGCTTGTCGGCTTCGTCCACGCCCTGGTCGGTCACCCGGGCCTTCGGCACATAGACGATGGACTTGCCGGCGGCCGGCGCGCAGGTGCTGAGGAAGAAGTCATCGTTGACCTGGGCCGGGATCGGCTCGAACAGCTCCCGGCGCAGGGCCAGCAACGCACCATCGGCCGAGACCATGCAGTCGGTGCGGCTTTCCACCCGCCGCAGCCAGCCTTCGTAGTGCCGATACAGGCTGTCCCCCAGGCTCAGGCCCTTGCCCGGCACGGGGATTTCCATGTGTCCGGCACAGGCGCCGACCTCCGGATCACCCAGGGGGGCGAGCAAATGGCCGAGGGTGTCGTGGGCCCATTGGTTATCGGCGTCGGTAAAGACCAGGATCTCGCCGCTGCTGTGGGCCACGCCGGTATTGAGGGCCGCGGCCTTGCCCTGGCGGGGCAGGTCGAGCACGGTGAGGCGCGGGTCGATTACCCGGCGTGCGCAGGCCACCGTGTCGTCGCTGGAGCCGTCGCTGGCGAGGATGATCTGCAGCGAGCGCGCCGGATAGTCCTGGGCGAGCAAGGTGCGCAGTTTGTCTTCGATGTGTCGTGCTTCGTTGTGGGCGGCGATGACGATGCTGATGTCCATCGGCAGTGCCTTGCCGTAGCGCCGGACCGGAAACAGCGGGGTCAGCAGGCCCAGCATCAGCGGGTAACCAAGGTAGGCGTACACCGGCAGCAACAGGCAGGTCCAATAAATGAATTCAGCCACGGGCAGGTCTCCTGACGTTCCAATGACAGAGGTTGAGCAGCAACGCGGCACCGGTCAGGTGCAGGCGCACCCCGTGCAAGGCCCATAGCTGCAAGGTCAGGCGCGGGTCGCGGCGGCTCTGGCGCAGGCTGAGGAACAAGGGGACAAGCAAGGTGATCGACAACAGCATCAGCGCCAGGCGCAACTGGCCCTGGAGCAAGGCAAGCAGCGCCAGCAGATCCAGCCCCCAAGCGGTGATGGACAACACCGGGAACCGCAGCAGGCGCAAGCTCGGACCGTGGCTGCGCAGCAGTTGCAGATGACTGCCCTGGCGCCACAGTTCCTTGCTCATCCACTCGCGCCAACTGCCTTCGTAGCCCCAATGCAGGGCCACGCATTCGTTGACCAGCAACAGTTGCGCGTCGATCTGGCGCAGGCGCAGGGAGAAGTCCTTGTCCTCGCCGGTGCGCAGGGTTTCGTCGAAACCGCCGATCCGTTCGAACCACGACCGACGCATCAACAGATTGGCGCTGGGCAGCCACTGCACCCGGTGCAGGCGATGGGTGCCGGGACGCTGGCTGCGACGCTGCCAGGCTTCCGCGAACCAAGGTGCCTGGCGGGGGGTGTCGAGGTCCAGTCCGAGGACATCGCCCTGGTGACCTTCCAGCTCCAGCAGCAGCTTGAGCCAGTTGGCCGGCATCTCGATGTCGGCATCGATGAACGCCAGCCAATCGCCATGGGCCAGCGCCGCGCCGCGATTGCGCAGGGCGCCGATGTGCACGCCCGGGACGATCAGCACCCGCGCGCCCAGTTCATTGGCGATGCGCGGGCCGTGGTCGTCGGAGCCGTTGTCCACCACGATCAACTCGCACGCCAAGCCTGCCTGGCGAGCTGCTTCCCGGGCCGCCCGCAGGGTCCGGCCGATGTGCCGGGCCTCGTTATACATCGGGATCACAATGCTGACGCCACTCATGGACGAGCCTCCTGTGGCGCGGCCTGTTCGGCCTCGTAGCGCAACACGCTGGTGAGGGCGAGCATGATCCACAGCAACTTGTGGTTCGGCGCACTGAGAAACATCAAGAACAGCCCCAGCGACAGGAAACTCATGCCCAGGTGTGTCAGCAGGTCCGCCTGCGCCCAGTCGCGGCGCTGTAACCAGAGCCCACGGGCGTGCAGCAGGTTGTACAGGCCAAGGCCAAGCATGCCGACGAACATCAGCCCGCCCGGCACGCCGATCTCGCTGAAGATTTCCAGGTAGGTGTTATGGGCCCGGCGATACAGATCCCCCAGCTTGCGGTTGGCCGAGAACGCTTTGGCATAGCCGGTGGGCGCGTAGTGCAGGGGGAAGGTTCCGGGCCCTGACCCGAGTATCGGGTTTTCGCGGATCATCTGGCTGCCGACCAGAATGTAGGAGGCGCGGCGGCCCAGGGATTCGTCCTTGTGGGCGTTGACGCCGGCGCTGAGTATGCTCAACGACTGTATGCGTGCCACGTAGCCGGCGGGCATCACCGCGACCGCCAGGGGAATCAACAATGCCAGCCCGAGCATGGCGAAGCCCAGGTGCCGCGGACGGATGCGTGGCAGCTGCGCACGATAGTGGTACAAGCCGATCACCAGACTGAGCAACAGCACCACCAGTCCGGAACGCGACTCGGTCTTGGTCATGCCGCCCAGCAACAGGATGAACCCCCCGCCCCAGAACAATCGGTGCAACAGGTTCGGACTGCGCAGCACCAGCCACAAGGCCAGCGGTACGGTGAACGCAATCAACAGCGCAAAGGCGTTGGGGTCTTCCAGCAGGCCGGAAGCGCGGCCCTGATCCTGATACTTGGCCGAGAACATCGCGAGCACGCACGTGGTGGCGACGCTCACCGTCATCAGGCGGGCGAACAGATCCAGGTTCAGCTCGCGACCGATCAGCAAGGTGATCACGAATAGAATTGGCCCCACCGTCAGCTCTCGCAGGTGAGGCAGGGACAGGTCCATGTTTTCCGAGATCAACAGGCTCAGGCCATAGAGCACCATGAAGCCGATCAGAGGCTTCCAGATATTGCTGCGCAAGCGTGTCGCGGGAATCTGGTGCAGGGCCAGTTGCAGCATCAGGATCAGGATCAGCGCCAGGCCGAAGAACTTGCTGCCGGAAAACGCGTTGTCCTTGAACAGACCTTCGAATGGCACCAGCGCGGCAATGCCCAGCAAACCCCAGCCGGGCTTGCGGTACAGCACGGCGACGCCGACCAGGCCGAGCACCGCACCCGGGGCGAGGAACGGATAAGGGCTGGCCAGCAACGCCAGGCACACCAGCCCCAGCAGGCTGACGATCGAGAGTGGGACAATCATGGACGAGCCTCCCGTGCCGTACGGATGTAGAGCTGCGACCAGCGTTCGGCCAGCCTGCGCAGGTCGTAGCGGTCCTGTTGGGTGCGGCGTGCGTTATCGGCCAGGATCTGCGCCAGGGGCGGTTCGCTGAATAGCGTTTCGATCTGCCGCGCCAATTCGGCGCTGTCGGCAGGTGCGGCGAGCAAACCGTTGTGACGGTCCTGCACGACATCGGGAATGCCGCCGACGCCGAACGCCACCACCGGTACCCCGGCTTGCATGGCCTCGAGCAGAATCATCGGCGTGCCTTCGGTGCGCGAGCTGATCACCAGTGCGTCGAGTCGACTCCACCAGGCATTCATGTCGGTCTGGTACCCGGGCAGCTCAATGCGCGTGGGCAACCCGGCCTCGGTGATGCGCTTGAGCAGGACCTGGCGTTCCGGGCCGTCGCCGAGCATCACCGCGTGCAGCGACGGGTGCCGCTGGCACAGGGGAATCATGGCGTCGAGGAACAGGTCCGGGCCTTTCTCGCTGCTCAAGCGGCCGACGTAGCCGACCCGCCAGCGTTGCTGGTCGGTGCGGTGGGTCAGTGGCGTGCTGGCTGCTGGCAGGCCGTTGGGGATCACATCGAGTTTTTCCGCCCGCACGCTGGCCTGGCGGTGCAGCGCGGCGATGCTCTCGGCTACGCAGACCACGCGCTTGACCGACGCCGTGCGGCACAGTTGCAGGCTCAGCCAGGTGTAGAAATGCTGCTTGGGGCTGCGCGGCGTGAAGCCATGCTGGGTGATCACCAGCGGCAGATGCAGGAGCGTGGCCGCCGACCAGCCGAACAACAACCCCTTGAAGTTGTGGGTGTTGATCAGCGGTCGCTCGTCGCGGCGCTGGCGCAGGTGCTGCAACAGCTCGGCCCAACTGGCGCAGTGACGGCAATCGACCCCGGCCTGGCGAAAGCGCGTGATCAACGTCGGCGGCGCCGCCAGGAACAGCACCTGATGCTGTCCGGGCGTTGCCAGGCAATGATCGAGCAGCATCCGCTCGGCCCCATAGAAGCCGCCGCTGTCGAGCAGATGAATGATCGACAGGGGGCTGCTGTGGAGGGGCGGGTCGAACGGCGCGTTCAATTTCGCACCCAATGGACAAGGCTGGGCAGGCTCCAGTTGCGGTGCGGGTTGACCTGGTCGGGGGACTGTTCGTTGATCACCAGCAGCACCGGTACATCCAGTTGCTGGCTGATCTGCGCTGGGTGCTTGAAGCGATGGTCAAAGAACTCACGCACGTAGACCAGGGCAATCGCCAGCAGCAGGCCGCTGAACAGGCCAAACGGGATAATCAGCATCGGCTTGGGAAAGGCCGCAGCGGTCGGTTCGAACGGCGGGCTCAGAACCCGGGCGTTGGACAGATCGTTGTCCAGCGAACGGGCGGTGCTGGCTTCGGCGAACCGTTGGGCGTAGGTGGAGAACGCCGCATGCAGGGCGTTGATCTCGGTGTCCATCTGCCGCAGCTTGCTTTGGGTTTCCTGCAACTGATGGATGCGCTCCTTGAAGGCGGCGATGCGTTCGACTTTCTGATTGATCACCGAACTGACCACCGCCAGGTCGGTGGTGCGCTCCTGGACCCGGTTGTTGACCACTTTCAGGAACTGTTGGCGCGTGCGGACGATCTGTTCCCGGGCCAACAGCATCGGTTCGCTGCTGGGCTGGAAGATCGCCAGATCATTCATGTAGCGGCTGACCTGGCTGGTCAGTTGCTCGCCCAGTTGTTTGATCTCCCGGTCCTCGAAGGCAATGTTGTCCACGGTGGTGGTGAAGGTGAACGGGAAGGTGTAATCGTTGAACCGCGAGCTGTTCGCCGACGCCAGACTGGTCTTGAGGTAATCGAGCCAGCGTTGGCTTTGCAGCAGGCGATCCTGATACAGGTTCAGGGCCTGCTCTTCGGTGTTGATGGCGTTCAGGCGGAAGGTGATTTCTTCCTTGGGGTCGGACGAGCCGATGTTTTCCAGCAGCTTGAGCCGAGTGCCTTCCAGGCCGTCCAGGCGGGTCTGGTATTGGGCTTTCTTCTGCTCATAGAAGGTCTGCGGCAGTTCGATCGATTGCAGGTCCTGGCGGTTGCTGAGGTAGTTCTGCAGCAGTTGCGCCACGAACCGGGTGCCCTGGGTCGGGTCGCCGAAGCTATAGACGATGGAGATGACGTTGGAGCCGGGCAGGGTCTCGATCTTCAGGTTTTCGATGGCCTCGTCGGTCAGCGTATCGAGCACGGTGTCGCGCACCGGATCGACCTCCAGCCCCAGGCCCTCGCGCAGCGGGTTGATGACGTACTCGCGCAGGGGCTGGGTGATGTACATCTTGAGCGGCTCGCTCACCCATTTGTTGAGAATGCCTGGGCTTGGGGTGTAGTCGCCCTGGTCGCGCAGAGCACTGATGGTCTGCCGGATCAACGCCGGTGAGCGCAGGATATTGCTTTCGGTTTCCATGTCCGCCAGGGACGGCGGGATGAAAGTGGCGTTTTCCTGGTTCAGCGACGTGGTGGCGTCGCCCTGGGAGAGTTTTTTCGACTGGACGATCACCTGGGCGGTGATGTCGAAGCTCTGCTTGAGCATCAACGGCAGCACCAGGGCGATCACGGCGAAGATCAGGAAGACGCGCTTCACCCACTGCTTGTTGGCGAAGAAGATCCTGAAGAACTCATGCAAATAATTTTCCTTGGGATTCATGATCAATTACCTGTCGCAGAAGTGTTGGTGCTGGATCTGCTGTTGTCGCCTTTGCTATCGAGGCGGTAGCCCAAGCTGACCCCAACGCCCTGGAACAGCACCACATCGGCCAGTTGCCGGGCCATTTCACCGGCTTTGGCCAGACCGGTCTTGGGCACGTACAGCATGTCTTCCGGTTGCAGGTAGGCGATCTGCGAGGCGTCTCCGCTCAGGGCCTTTTCCACGTCGTAGTGACGGGCTTCAACCTGATTGCCGTTGCGACGCATGATCACCACAGAGTCGAGCCTTGCCTTGACGTTTGTGCCCCGGGCCAGGGTCAGCGCCTCGAGAACGGAGATCGGCCGGCGGATCGGGTAGGAACCGGGTTGGGCCACTTCACCGAGGACATAGATCTCGTTACCGGCGGTGGACTTGAGCAGCACGTCCACGGTCATGTGGCCGGGCAGCTGGGCATAGCGCTCGTTGAGGAAGGTCTCCAACTGGGTGACGGTCATCCCTTGCAACGGCACCGAGCCGATTTCCGGGAAGCTGGCGTAGCCGTCCCGGCCCACGATGATTTCCCGGCTCATGCCGGTGGCCGGGTGAGTCAAGGTGTTGCGCAGGTTCGTCTCGCCGGACAGCGGGCTGGTCACCATTACGGTCAATTGGTTGCGATTGGGCTGGAACAGCATTTTCTGGTCGTAGGCCCGTTGCACCGCCAGGCGCGCCTCGTCGGTGGTCAGGCCGGAGATTTTCACCGAGGTGTTGGCGCCCGGCAGTTCGATGCTGCCGTCGGGCATCACCTGTTGCGTGCCGTTGAGTTGGCTGGCGGCGGTGAAGTTCAGGGCCACCTGGTCGCCCGGTTGCACGCGATAGGCCTGGGAGCCGGTGGTGCTGATGTGAAAGATCACATCAAGCACATCCTGGGGCCGCAGGGTCTGTTCGACCTTGGGCATGTCGGTGGCCTGGGCGTTGGCCGGCGCGGCCGTAAGGATCTGCACCGGCATCGAGCTGGTATCGCTGGTGCTGGAGCAGCCGGCAAGCGGCAGCAACAGCAGGACAAGCATCTTGGCGTTCATCTCGTCATCCTTCTGCACGCTTACAGGTTGTTGTAGAGCCACTTCGGCATGTAGTACTTGCGCCGGTTGAACACGCTGCCCACCACTTTCGCGCCGGCCTGGGCCAGGCGCTGGCGGGCGGCCTGGGCCACCTCCCAGCGGGTGTCCTCACCGCGTACCACCAGCACCACGCCGTCCACCTGGGCGCTCATGACCAGGGTGTCGGAGGCCGCATACACGGCGTCGGCGTCGATCACCACGAAGCGGTACTGCGCCGCCAGGTGCCTGAACAGATGGCGCAGCTGTTCGGGATTGAAGCGTTCGGCATTGCGCCCCAGGCGCCCGATGGGCAATAAGTCGAAGGGCAGGCTGGAGGTTTGCACCACGCAGTCCTGCAACAGCGGCGGGGTGAGGTGGTTGAACAGCAGGTCGCTGAAGCCGCGCTCCTTGTGCAGCCCCAGTTGCTGGCTGAGGTTGCGCGGTGACTGGCTGGCGTCCACCAGCAATACGCGGCCGCTGCTCATCTGCGCCAGTTGAGCGGCCAGTGCCATGGCACTGGTGCTGGTCCCGGTGCCGGTGTTGGCGGACGTCAGAAGCAGGATCCGCAGGGAAGGGTCGAGCACGGTCGAGGTCAGGTTGGTCTCGCTCGGGCTTGCGATGCTCAGGATATTCGTTGAACCGTCCATTTAACTCGCTCCGTGGCCGCTGAAAACTTTGAAGGGGGTGATCATCAGGATCTTCAAATCCAACAACAGGCTCTGCTCGGCGATGTAGCTGAGGTCCAGTTCCACGCGCTGGTCGAAGTCGATATTGCTGCGCCCGGAGATCTGCCACAGGCCGGTGAGGCCGGGGTAGATGCTCAGGCGCACAAGATGGTTGTCCTTGTAGCGATAGGCGTTGAACGAGGTTGGGCGCGGGCCCACCAGGCGCATGTCGCCGGTCACCACATTGATCAGGTTCGGCAGTTCGTCGAGGCTGCTGCGTCGCAGGAACCGGCCGATGGGGGTGATACGCGGGTCGTTGTCGATCTTGAAGTCGATGGCGTCGGCACCGTGCTTGTTGAGGTGGCGCAGCGACTCCTTGAGGGCCTCGGCATTGGCGACCATGGTGCGGAACTTGTACATGCCGAAGACGCGGCCGCGGTAGCCGGTGCGCTTCTGCACGAACAGCACCGGGCCGGGGCTGGAGAGCTTGACCAGCACGGCCAGGCCCAGCAGCAGCGGGCAGAGCAGGACCAACAGGACCAGGGCACCGAGGCAGGCGACTACCCGGTTGGTCCGCGAGACGGTCCACGGCCGACCGCCGTCGCGGCCGGTCAGCCAGCCACGGCCTTGCCGGTGGATGGCCGCGTCCAGGCGCCTGCGGTGTTCGGGGTCGACACGTTTGTCGCAGGGGGTATTGATCGGAAGGGATTGCTCATGACGGGTCATAGACTCCTCCTCTGGGTTTCGTCTGCAAGTTCAGCCGCGAGCGGCGGGCGGGCAGCAGGCAGCGCGTAGTAATCGAGGAACCAGTCAATGAAGCGGCCCAGACCCTCGTCCAGTTCGATGCGTGGCTGGAAGCCGGTGGCCCGTGCCAGGTCGCTGGTGTCGGCGCAGGTGTTGAGCACA
Source organism: Pseudomonas sp. B21-028 (assembly GCF_024749045.1). Lineage (NCBI taxonomy): Bacteria > Pseudomonadati > Pseudomonadota > Gammaproteobacteria > Pseudomonadales > Pseudomonadaceae > Pseudomonas > Pseudomonas sp. B21-028. Next base: position 4,418,099 of record NZ_CP087184.1, on the reverse strand, counting down.
TCCCCCGGTTGCAGGGGCAGCAGTTCGATACGGGCGGTTAGCCCCAGGTGTTTTTCCAGCAGCGCGACGTAGGTCCGCAGGGCCACCGGGTGCTGTCCGCCGATGTTGTAGATGCGCCAGGGCGCGCGGCTGGTGGATGGGTCCGAGGGTTCCACATCCCGCGCGGCTGTCACGTGGGGCGGACGCTCGATCAGCCGGGCGATGCTTTCGACGATGTCGTCGATGTAGGTGAAATCACGCTGGTGCTCGCCATGGTTGAACAATTGCAGCACCCGGCCTTCGGCGATGGCCCGGGCGAACTGAATCGGCGACATGTCCGGCCGGCCCCAAGGGCCGTACACGGTAAAAAAGCGCAGGCCGGTGCAAGGGATGCCGAACAGGTGGCTGTAGCTGTGGGCCATCAGCTCGTTGGCTTTTTTGCTGGCGGCGTACAGCGACAGCGGATGGTCGACGTTGTCCTGTTCGGAATAAGGCGTGCGCGGGTTGGCGCCGTACACGGAGCTTGAGGAGGCGTAGATCAGGTGCCTGACCGGATGACGGCGGCAGCTCTCGAGGATGTTCAGGAACCCGGTGAGGTTGCTGTCGACGTAGGCCCGCGGGTTCTCCAGGGAATAGCGCACCCCCGCCTGTGCGGCGAGGTGGATCACCACGTCCGGGCGGTACGACTGAAACAGTTCATCGATGGCGCTGGCGTCGGTCAGGTCCAGCCGTGCCAGGGGGAAGTCACCGGCCTGAGCCTTCACCCAGGCGATGCGGTCATGCTTGAGCCGGGGGTCGTAGTAGTCGTTGAAATTGTCCAGCCCGCACACCCGGTGGCCGTCGCACAGCAGTCGCTGCACGCAGTGGGCGCCGATGAAACCGGCCGCGCCGGTTACCAGGATGTTCACGCTTGCGGCCCCGGTGCCGAGCCGTCCGGCACGGTGTGCCGCAGCCCGATGCCGCGATACAGCAGCCCGGCGGCAGCGAGGTGTTCCGGGTTGTACAAGTTGCGGCCGTCAATGATGATCCGGGCGCGCAGTTTGCTGGCCAGCAGGTCGAAATCCACCACGCGGAAGTTCTTCCATTCGGTGCAGATCACCAGGGCGTCAGCGTCTTCCAGGGTGTCGTCACGGGTGGCGCACAGGTTCAGGTCCTTGCGGTAGCCGTAGAGCCGCCGGCATTCAGACATGGCTTCCGGGTCGTAGGCCTGGACCCGGGCGCCTTCGCGCCACAGCGCTTCCATCAGGTAGCGGCTGGGTGCTTCGCGCATGTCGTCGGTATTGGGCTTGAAGGCCAGGCCCCAGACCGCAATCGACTTGCCGGCCAGGCCATCGGGAAACTGCTTGGTCAGTTTCTCGAACAGTATGTGCCGCTGGCGGTCGTTGACGTCGGTGACGCTGCGCAGCAGGTGCAGCGGCATGCCGCTCTGTTCGGCGGTGTGCAGCAGGGCCCGCAGGTCCTTGGGAAAGCACGAGCCGCCGAAGCCGCAGCCGGGATAAATGAAGTGATAACCGATGCGCGGGTCCGAGCCGATGCCCTTGCGCACCGCTTCGATGTCGGCGCCCAGTCGTTCGGTGAGGTTAGCCAGTTCGTTCATGAAACTGATGCGTGTGGCAAGCATGGCGTTGGCGGCGTACTTGGTCAGTTCGGCGCTGCGGTTATCCATGAACATCAGCTTTTCGTGGTTGCGGCAGAAGGGTGCGTAGAGCTCGCTCATCTGGTCGCGGGCCAGGGTGTCGGCGGTGCCGATGATGATCCGGTCCGGGCGCATGCAATCGGCCAGGGCGCTGCCTTCCTTGAGAAATTCGGGGTTGGACACCACCCGCACGTTCAGCCGTTTCAAGCCGCGCCGGGCCAGCGCCTGGCGGGCGCACTCAGCGACTTTGTCGGCCGTGCCCACTGGCACGGTGGACTTGATGATCAGGGTGCGATCACTGTCCATGAAGTCGGCGATCTGCCGGGTCACCGCCAGTACATGGCTCAGGTCCGCCGAGCCGTCTTCATCGGCGGGAGTGCCGACGGCAATGAAAATGAGTTCGCCATGATTGACCGCATCGCTGGCCTGGGAACTGAACGACAGGCGCCCGGCCTTGATGTTGTCTTCGAGCAAACCGGAGAGCCCCGGTTCGCTGATCGGGGGAACCGCTTGCTGCAGTTGTCGGATCTTGTTCGGGTCGATGTCGACGCACAACACACGGTGCCCGACGTCGGCCAACGCTGCCGCCTGGATCAACCCCACATACCCCGTCCCAAATACGCTCACGTCCATTCTGGCGTGCCTCGTAGATCGTTTTTATGTAACCCGGATGAAACTGTTTAGGGGGGTATAGCGCAGCCTCAGAAAAGCGTGTCAGCAAAATGACAGTTGTCACTGTTGGCAAAACTAGAAAGTGCCGGGCCTTTTGATATCAAGTTATTGACAGTCTTGGAAAACTGCCGGTTTTAAAGGCTTTTAAGCGCGTCAAAAAAATCGATGAACGGTATTTGTCCATAGATTTTTCGTTTTTTTAGGGGTGTTTCGTGTCATTTTTGGGCTAACTTTTTTTTGACGCAGGTTCTGTTCATGGCCTTTCTTGCGCTTTGGAAAGCCGCTGCTAGTGTCCAGGAACAGAGCATTTTGCAAATGTCATGATTACGTCGAGAACGACATGGCCCGATACCTCAAGGAACTGCTGCTGGCGCTGTACCTGATCAGGGGATATGACTATTACCTTGACCGTCTGGCGGCGCTGGGGTTTGGCTTTGCGACGATACTGTTCGGCGTGATGTTCGTGGCGTTGGTGGTGGCGTTGTGGATGACCGCCTATATCCGCCAGGCCCTCGTGCGGCATCTGTTTGCGTTGGCGATGTTTGCGTCGGCGGTGTTCTTCGAGGTGTACACCCGGGTGACCGACAGTTACCTGACCTACAGCCAGTTCGTGTCGCTGGTGTACTCCGGTGGTTTTATCCAGGAGGCGGCCTGGCAGTATCACGAGGTGATCATCCGCGCGGTGGTTGCCGGGCTGTTGCTACTGTTGGGGATCGGCCTCAAGCCTCGCCGGCGGATAGCGTTGCCCGGTTATCTCCCTGTCGCCGCGCCGCTACTTGGCGTGCTGTTGCTCAGCGGCGTGCTCTTCGTACGGGCAGGCGAGGGCGCCCGTGGTCTACCGGTGATGTACACACCACTGGCCTATTTGAACTTGTTCGCCTATGAGGCCTTGCACAACACGGTCGGTCCCCGGGAACCGGTACGGCTGGTGCGGCAAACGCCGCCGATTGGGCATGACATCGTATTGATCATCGATGAAAGCATCTCCGGCAACTACCTGGATATCAACACGCCGTCGGGTGTGCACACCGGGCTCAAGACACCGCCGTCGGGGGTGGAAATTTTCAATTTCGGCTACGCGGCGTCCATTGCCAATTGCAGCGCCGACACCAACGTCACCCTGCGCTATGGTGGAACCCGCGCTGACTACATGCGCATCAACAGCACCGAGCCTTCGATCTGGCAGTACGCCAAGGGCGCGGGCTTGCGCACCGTCTACATCGACGCCCAGCGCACGGGGGGCAACCTGCAGAATCTGATGACCGATCTGGAGAAAAAGGACATCGATGTGTTTGTCCAATTCGACCAGACCAGCGTGCGCGACCGCGACATGGCGGCGGCGGACAAGTTGATCGAGCTGTTGGGCGATGGACAACCGGAGCTGGTGGTCATCAACAAGGTCGGCGCGCATTTTCCGGTGCACGACAAGTACCCCGACGATTTCATGAGCTATCGCCCCGCCTTGCCGCGAGGGCAGTATCAGGACGTGGCCGACACCGGCCGGCGTGACGGTTTCAATGGCCAGAAGGATGACTGGGTGCTTTACCGCAACGCGTACCAGAACACGCTGTTGTGGAATGTCGGTGAGTTTTTCCGACGGATCTTCAACCAGGCGGCCTTGGCCAATGCCGTGCTGATCTACACCTCCGACCACGGCCAGGACCTGCATGAACGCGGCAACCCGGGGCTCAACACCCATTGCGGCGGAGACCCGGTGGAGGAGGAGGGGCTGGTGCCGTTGGTGGTGATCCAGGGGAGCCACCTGCAGACCCTCGATTGGCGCGAGGCCTGGGCCCGCAACAAGGACCGTTCCAGCCACTACAACATCTTTCCGACGCTGTTGCGGCTGATGGGCTATGACCGTGCTGGAGTCGAAACCCTCTATGGGAAATCCCTGGACCAACCGACCGAAGACGACTTCACTTTCAACTACCGCTTCAATGCACGCCTGGGCGCCAAACCGGCCTGGAAACACATTGACCTGAACAGCATCGTGACCCCGCAATCGACCCAGGCCGAGATGGCGGTGGGGCACTGAACTGCCCGATAGGTAGTGGTTCAGCTTGCATCGATGTTGACGGTGCTGCCGCCATCGCGAGCAGGCTCGCTCCCACCCAGATCCGGAATGAACATACCACCCATGCCCACCGCCAATCCCCTGTGGGAGCGGGCTTGCTCGCGAAAGCGGTGGGTCAGCTTGCATCTGTGTCGAATGTGCTGCCGCCATCGCGAGCAGGCTCGCTCCCACCCCGGCCCGGGGTGAACACATTATCCCTGCTCACCGCTAATTCCCTGTGGGAGCGAGCCTGCTCGCGATAGCGGTGGTTCAGTTTGCAGGGAGGGTCGATGTCAACGGCGTGCATGGACTGATTGCGGCACTCAACTCCGTTATGCTGAGCCTCACCGTGTCTCATCCGAGCCTTTTCCATGCTTGAAGTCCGCGATGTGTTCAAAAGCTACGTGACCCCTCAGGGCCCGTTGCCGGTGCTGCAAGGAGTCGATCTGACGTTGGCGCCGGGCAGCAGCCTGGCGTTGATGGGAGAGTCCGGCAGCGGCAAAAGCACCTTGCTGCATCTGGTCGCCGGGTTGGACAAGGTCGATCGCGGGAGCATCCGCAGTGGCGGGTACCGGCTCGACGGCATGAGCGAAAGCCAGTTGGCGAGTTGGCGGCGAACGGAAATCGGCCTGGTGTTCCAGCAGTTCAATCTCATCAGCAGCCTGTCGGTCGAAGACAACCTGGCGTTCCAGGCGCGATTGTGTGGGCGCCATGACCTTGCCTGGCAGACCCATCTGATACAACGACTCGGTCTGGGGGAATTGCTGCGACGTTATCCCGAACAGCTTTCCGGCGGCCAACAGCAACGGGTTGCCCTGGGCCGGGCGCTGGCTTCGCGTCCGCCTTTGCTGCTGGCCGACGAACCCACCGGCAGCCTCGACGAAGCCACCAGCGATGAAGTGCTGCACTTGCTGCTGGAACTGTTGGACGGCAGCTCCACCAGCCTGCTGATGGTCACCCACAGTTCGCGGGTGGCGGCCCGTTTGGCTGAACGCGTGGTGTTGCATGGCGGGCGGCTGGCGCAGGTGGCTCAGGGGTGATGATTTTCCGCCAAACCCTCAAGGCCCTGCTCAGCCATTGGCGCCTGCACCCGGTGCAGTTTTTCAGTGTGCTGACCGGGCTCTGGCTCGCCACCAGTCTGCTGACCGGCGTACAAGCCTTGAACAGTCAGGCCCGGGACAGCTACGCCCGGGCCAGCCGGCTCATTGGCGGCGAACCCCAGGCCAGCCTCAGTGCGCCCGGTGGCGGCACCTTCCCGCAACAATGGTTTGTCGAGCTGCGTCGCCAGGGTTGGCCGGTGTCGCCGGTGTTGCAGGCGAGGGTGACGCTCAAGGGGCATGAGGACCAGCGCCTGCAACTGATGGGCATCGAACCGGTGTCGCTGCCCGCTGGTGCGGCGCTGGCGGGGCAGGTGCGGGAGATGAGCGAGGTGGTGGCGTTTTTCACGGAACCCGGCCGCACCTGGATCGCCCCGCAAACCCTGCAAGCCCTGGGACTGGGCGAGGGCGACCGGCCCCTGACCGTCGATGGATACGCCTTGCCGCCCTTGCACACCCAGACGGACATGGCGCCCGGCATGCTGCTGATGGACATCGGTTTCGCCCAGCAAGTGCTCGGGCAGCCGCAACGGTTGTCGCGATTGCTGCTGCCTGCCACGTTCAACGCGGCGCTGCCGGAAGCGTTCAACGGTCGGTTGCAGTTCAAGCGCGCCGATGAAGAAAACAACCTGTCGCGCCTGACCGAAAGCTTTCACCTGAACCTCGACGCTTTGGGCTTCCTGTCGTTTGTGGTGGGGTTGTTCATTGTTCACGCGGCGATCGGCCTGGCCCTGGAGCAACGCCGCAGCCTGCTGCGAACCCTGCGGGCGTGCGGCGTCAGTGCCCGGACGCTGGTCATCAGCCTGGCTATCGAGCTGGGGACACTGGCTTTGTTGGGCGGCATTGCCGGGGTCCTGAGCGGCTACTGGCTGGCGAGCCTGCTGTTGCCGGATGTCGCGGCGAGCCTGCGAGGGTTGTATGGCGCCGAGGTGCCCGGGCATCTGAATCTCAGCCCGTGGTGGTGGCTGAGCGGCGTTGGCCTGAGCCTGCTCGGCGCGCTGCTGGCTGGCGCCGACAGTTTGCTGCGGGCGGCGCGCTTGCCATTGCTGGCGCTGGCCAATCCCCAGGCCTGGCATCAGGCCCACGCACGCTGGCTGCGCCGTCAGGGCTGGGTGGCGACATTGGCGGCGCTGATTGCCGTGTTTGCGCTGTTCCTGGGCGACAGCCTGGCCAGCGGTTTTGTCCTGATGACCGCCTTGCTGCTGGGCGCGGCGCTGGCCTTGCCGGTGTTGCTCAATCGTGCGCTAAACCTGCTGCTGCGTCGCAGCCGTTCAGTGCTCGGGCAATGGTTTCTCGCCGACTGCCGCCAGCAATTGCCGACGTTGAGCCTGGCGTTGATGGCCTTGCTGCTGGCATTGGCGGCGAACATCGGTGCCGGCAGCATGACCGCCGGTTTCCGCCAGACCTTCACCCACTGGCTCGAACAACGCCTGACCGCGGAACTGTACGTCAGCCCGCAGGCCCCGGCCCAGGCCGGCGAACTGCACGCCTGGCTCAAACAGCAACCGACCGTAACCGCCATACTGCCCAACTGGCAGGTCTCGGTGCCGTTGCAGGGCTGGCCGACGGACGTTTTCGGCATCATCGACCACCCCCTCTATCGCCAGCATTGGCCGCTGCTGGAATCCGCCGACGGATCTTGGGAGCAACTGGCCGCCGCCGACACGCTGATGCTCAGCGAACAGTTGGCCCGGCGCCTCAAGGTCCGGGTTGGCGATCAACTGACCCTGCCGACCCCGCAGGGGCCATGGACGCCGCGTATCGTCGGGATCTATGCCGACTACGGCAATCCCAAGGGCCATGTGCTAGTCAATGCCGACCACCTGCTCGCCCACTGGCCGGAACTGACGCCGTATCGCTTCAATCTGCGGATCGAGCCGTCCGCCATGCCGGCGCTGCTGGCGGCGTTGCAAAGCCGATTCGACCTGGACGACAGCCGGATTGTCGATCAGGCCCGGCTCAAGGGCTGGTCGACCCAGGTGTTCGAACGCACCTTTGCCGCCACCGCCGCACTGAACGGTCTGACGCTGGCCGTGGCTGGCGTGGCGTTGTTCATCAGCTTGCTGACCCAGAGCCAGAGTCGTCTCGGCCAGTTAGCGCCGCTATGGGCGCTGGGCGTGACGCGCCGGCAACTGATGCTGCTCAACCTCGGCCAGACCTGGCTGCTGTCGCTGCTGACTCTGGTGCTCGCCGTGCCGCTGGGCATTGCCCTGGCCTGGTGCCTGGATGCGGTGATCAATGTGCAGGCGTTCGGTTGGCGTTTGCCGTTGCGGGTGTTCCCGGTGCAACTGGCGCAACTGCTCGCGTTGGCGATGTTCGCCACGTTGCTGGCGTCCGCTTGGCCGCTGTACGCCTTGTACCGTACCCAGCCTGCGGATCTGCTCAGGCGCTTTTCCCAGGAGGATCGTTCATGAAAGTCAGGATCGGCCTGCTGCTGTTGGCGCTGCTCAGCGGTTGTGACCGCCCGCCTGAAACCCAAAAAGGCTTCGCCGGTCTGGGTGGCGAGGCCGTCGCCTTCACCCCGGTCGTGCCAGGGCGGGTGTTCGACTTTCCGGCGGATCACGGCGCTCATCAGGGCTATCGCATCGAATGGTGGTACGTCACCGCCAATCTCAAGGATGCCGAAGGGCGTGAATTCGGTGTGCAATGGACACTGTTTCGCAGTGCCTTGAGCGCCGGCCCCCAAGCGGAGGGCTGGCGCAACCAAACGATCTGGCTCGGCCACGCCGCGGTCACGTCCGCGACGGTCCATCATGCCGCCGAGCGCTACGCACGGGGCGGGGTGGGGCAGGCCGGGGTGCGGACGGTGCCCTTCGAGGCCTGGATCGACGATTGGCAATTCGCGACCCAAGCGAGCGGCACCGACCCCTTGACCGACATGCAGCTGAAGGCCCGCGACCCACACTTTCGCTATGAGCTGCGACTCACGTCGACCCGTCCGCTGGTGTTGCAGGGCGACAAGGGCTTCAGCCAGAAATCCGAACAGGGGCAGGCGTCGTACTACTACAGCCAACCGTTCTTCCAGGCCAGTGGTCAGCTGGAAATCGACGGTCAGCGCTATACGGTCAGTGGCCCGGCCTGGCTCGATCGCGAATGGAGCAGCCAGCCGCTGACCGCCAACCAGACCGGATGGGACTGGTTCTCCCTGCACCTGGACAGTGGCGAGCACGTGATGCTCTACCGCATGCGCCACAAGGACGGGGCGCCGTATCTCACCGGCACCTGGATCGATGCCCGGGGCCAGGCGCAGCCCCTGCATGCCGCGGACATCGAGCTGGTGCCTGTGGACACGGCCCAGGTCGCCGGACGCTCGATGCCGGTGCGCTGGTCCATCAGAATCCCCGGCAAGCAGCTCGAGATCAACACCCGTGCCCTGAACCCTGACGCCTGGATGGCCCTGCGCATCCCCTATTGGGAAGGCCCGGTGCAGGTGAGCGGCAGTCATGGCGGCAGCGGCTACCTGGAAATGACCGGTTATTGAGACTCGTCGGAACTCCCGGGGAGCGGCTCCCTCATACGTTATGAATGCCCGGACAAGGCCTGATAGGAGCCCGTCATGAGCGATGACCTCAAACCCCCGTCGCTGGCCGATTGGCAGCGACTGTTCGACGACAAGGCCTACTGGCAGCAGTCGCCCGATGTTCATTTCAGCGAGTTGATGCAGGTGGCCAACGACCTGTTCGGCCAAGGGGCTATCGACCTGGCGCAGTGGCAGGAGCTCAAGGCCCGGGCCGAACAGCTCCACCAGCGCTCCCCGGATGCCAACGTCGCTGAGGAAGTCGCCGACCCCGATGCCTGATCTGCGAGCCCGAATACCCCAGGAGCAGCCATGAAGAACCATCCCGACCACGCCACACGGAATCCCGATGAACCGGCGCTGCCCGGCGAAGTCGAGCGCGATAACGATGCCCTGCGCCCGAACGACCCGGCCAAGCGTAAGCAGCAGGAGGGTAATCCCGGGACGGGAGAGACCGATGCGCAAAAAACCGGGCGCCATCACGCAAGTCCGTCATCTCGCTCCAATAAAAACGGCGACGTATAACTTGTCAGGCGTATGTAACGCGTTACATGGTTGAATGGATTTGTTGAACTGAGGTGTTGCATTCATCTAACAGATTGTATTGATGGGATCCAAGTTCTGAAACTCAGTCAAACGATCAAATGAATGAAGTGTGAATTGGCTGTCAATAATTAAAAATAACTCAATAGTGAATAACTATTTACAACAGCGAGGCGGACATGGCTCAAAAGTTCCACTATTATTGAGCCCGTTCGCCCAGTGTCTGGCTCTTTACCAGTGCATGGAATGCCGAGGCCGTCGCACTGGGCGAACACCGTCTGAAACAACTCCTCTTATTCATGTACATCGACCGGCAACGCCGGCCGTTGCCTGAATGACTGTCCCGGTATTAACCGGAAACCGGCGAGCGCCAGTCATCGGAGCCCGACGTTCCGCTGACTTCGTGAGTCCAGGTAATCTTGCGATAAGTGAAGTGCACATCTTCCAGATGGGTGAAGTGCGTGTTCGCCGGGTCCTGACAGTTGAGCATGTAGTCCTTGATATCGACGATAATCGCGTCTTCCAATGTAGTGGTGTAGTAATGCTCCTGGGTGCCGGCGGCAGAAGTGCGGTACCACTGGATTTCAACCTTGGTCAGTCGTTCACCGCAGGTCAGGGCTGCCAGCAACAACGGCGAAGCCTTGTCGAAGACCTTGGTGATGATCAGTGGTTTATGCACGCGCTGGCCAGTTGGCTGGCCGGACTGTGGATCGCGCGGGATGATGACCTGATGCTGGAAGCCCTGCACCATGACCTGGTCTTCATGACCTTCCTGATAGGTGTTGCCCACCGAGTCGGCGGTAAACGCGCCGGCGGTGATCAGACCTTGTTTGGTGCCTTCGATGGACATGTACGCGGGGGTAGCCAATGGATGCTCTCCTTGCTGGATAACTAAAGGACCTGGGAAGGGATCTCCCGAGGTGCCGGAGGAGTTATCAAGAGCTGTGCCATTTTTTAAAAAATGCTTTTATTTCAATTGGTTAATTATTTTTATAGAAAAACTGTCGAGTCTTTGTCCGGCCATCTGGACAGGATGTGCGCAACGGCCTGCGCAGTGCCGTGCAGTTTTTTGCGCAACGGTTGCGAGCCTTTGAGAACGGACAGAACGACCCGATTGATGGGTTTCATGGCGAAAGCCGGTGGGCATTTTTTGCCAGTCCCGATCTTGTAGCAGTAACACTCCCGCCGGCCTGCGAAGCAGCCTGATGCTAGTCAGCTCAGAGAAGTAAAAGCGAAATACAACTCTTGTGGCGAGGGGATTTATCCCCGCTGGGCTGCGAAGCGGCCCTCAATCCTGATATCTCGGCGCATCAGACAGATTGTGTTGACTATATTAGGGCTGCTCCGCAGCCCAGCGGGGATAAATCCCCTCGCCACAATCAGTCCACAGCACGGAATCTTTCCAGGCAGGCAGAGGAGCGGGCACCCTACAAACCCAACGCCATCCTGCACTCATCAATGGAGCGCTGCTGCGTCTCGGCGTACAGCCCCAGCTCATCGATGGTCGTTCGTCCCAACGCCGTTTCGAAGGCCTGGCGATTGGACTGTCCGGCGTAACGGCTCTGGGCGTCATCGCCGAGGTTCGACTGGAAGATACCGGCGGCGCTGACCGGCAGGAAATCTTCATACACCAGCGGTTCGGCGCGTAAGTAATGCTGTTCTACCAGGTGCTCCAGCGACGTCGATGGCTCGAGTGTACCTTTGGCGGCCAGGCCCTTTTGTGTCACGAAATAGCGGAAGTACGCCAATGCCTGCCGGCGCAACTCATCGTGGCTGTCCGGGAACGAGGCAAAGTGTTCGGCCATCAGCGTGTTGTAGCGCGTGGCATTGGCCTCGTTGGGAAATTCCCCCAAGGCATCCCGAGCCGCGTTCAGCAACTGATCGTAGAGCGCGCGCCCCTTGGGCGTGAGGGCCGCGCCCCGTTGTTCGATTTCACCAAAGCGGGCGCTGTGGCTGCCTTGGGCGTGGGGCTGGTCGATGAACGCGACGGTCTCGTCGAGTGCCTTGAAACTGGTCTGGCGCAGCAGGATCGGGCACTGGCGGCGGGGCGGGCCTTCGATCACCGCCTTGGGCGTGATGCCATGCACGGGCATCTGCGCCTGGACAATGTCAATGTCCAGGGTGCGCGGCGTCAGGTGATTGATGTGCGGGCCTTTGAAGGCCACCACGTCAGCGATCAGGCGGTGCTGGGCGCTGAGTTGACGGTATTGCTCGGCGGTGACGGTGGCGCTGTGGTGCCAGCGAAACGTTTCCAGGGCTTGCAGGACGAAGTCGTCGGCCTGGGCTTGCGTCAGGCCGCCCTGGCGTTCAGCGAGGTCGATGAGTTCAAGAGCCTTGGGCGTAAAGATCTGCCGTTTGGCCAGCACCGACTCGGCAAACGCCCGAAGCTCGGTGTTGTCGATCAGTTCCAGGCGCAGTAACGAGGTAAACACCCGGAACGGGCTGACCTGCAAGGCGCTTTCGTGCACGGCGCGAAAGGCCGTGGAATGCACCGGTACCCCGGCGGGCGTGAGGTCGTAGTAGCCCACCGGCTGCATGCCCATGACGGCGAACAGCCGGCTCAGGGTTGCCAGTTCCGCAGCAGTGCCGACGCGGATCGCGCCGTGGCGTTCGAGGTCCAGGCGCTCGCGTTCGCCGGTGCTGCTCAGGTGCTCGGCCAGTTGTGGATCGTTGACCAGCACCCGGGCATTGGTCTGTTCCACCAGGTTCATCAGCGCGCCATACAGGGGGACTTCGTCGCGGTACATGTCGGACATCGCCCTGGAGAAGCGTTGGCGGATCAGGTCGGGACTGACGAAGCTCATGATGAGAATTCCTGGTTCGGACTGTGGGAATTGGGGATGAAAGTGGAACGAAAGATCGCAGCCTTCTCCAGCCCCCGCAAACGAAGAATCTTCAGGACTTCATTCTGTCAGGGACTGATCCCCAGCTCCTTCACTGTCCCAACCCCTTGAGGAACCCCCGGTACAGCGCCGCCGTCCGTTCCGGTTTTTCAATCGGCGGCAAGTGACCGAGCCCGTCCCAGATTTCCACCCGCAAATCGGCGATGCCCTTGCTCCACAGCGGCACGCAACTGACGTCGATCATCCGGTCCTGGTGGCCCCAGAGCAGCAGCGACGGGGCGCGGATGTCGGACAGGCGCGGCTCCATCGGCGGGCTGGCGTTGAAGTCGGTATAGATCTCCGCCAGTTCTTCCCGGCACCTGACATATTTATCGGCCACCGCCGCCAACACCACCTTGGGCACCCAGGGCGGTGAGTCCATGGTCATCGCATAGAACGGTGGAAAATCACTGCGCGAGCGCATGAGGGAAGGGTTCCGGCCAGCGGCCACCCGGCGGTCCATGTCGCTGGGCTCCGGCGATGTCACGCCGGCCGGATTGAGCAGCGCCAGGGTCAGCACCCGCTCAGGCGACGTGGCTGCCAGCCAGGCGGCCAGGTAACCGCCCATGGAGTTGCCGATTACATGGACCTTGTCCAGGCCACAGACGTCGAGCAACTCGATTATCCGCCGGGCCTGGGTCGGAATGTCATAGCCACCGCCGGCCTTGAAGCCGGTTTCACCATGGCCGGGCAGGTCGGGAATCAGCACCCGGTAGTCACGGACGAAGGGCCGGGCGAACCGCAGCCAGAGGTTCTTGTCGGCACTGTAGCCATGCAGCATCAGGATGCAGCCGGACGCTTCGTAAGGCCCGCCTTGCAGGGTCGATACCGTCATTTCGCTGATGGGCACGGTGATCTTGTGCAGCCGGGAAAGACGCGTCTCCACAGCCATGCTCAGGTCGAACAGCACCTGGCCGATGCTCGGATAGGTCAGCCAGCTCCAGACAATGAATACAGCGAGGATCACCCACAACAGCATGCCTTCTCTCCATGACCGACGGAATGTGTTTGGCCAGCCTGGGCCGATGGGGCAGACGGTGCTTGTTTACTGCTACCCCTTGTCATGTATAGCCAAATCTGAAGAGGACTACCGGAATTAAATCCCCCGACTTCGGGTAGCGGCTGTCCGTTGGCTCGGGTAGGGTGCCCGTGCAATCTTTCTTTACGGAACAAGGATGAAATCATGATGATTACCCCTCTGCGCTCCCGTCTGGCCGTGAGTCTCGGCCTGAGCCTGGCCCTCGGCGCCTTGGCTCCCGTCGCTTTCGCACAGCCCAATCAGCAGGTCCTCGCCGGTGCCGAACAGTACAAGGGCGAGGCTCTGAAGCTGCTCGAAAAACTGGTGAACATCGACTCCGGCTCCGGGTATGTGCCGGGGCTGACCCAGGTCGGCGACATTGCCATCGACGAGTTAAAGAAATTGGGCGCCACCGTTGAAAAGGTGCCGAACTCCGATGGCAGCCAGCACATCCTGGCGACCCTCAAGGGCACTGGGAAAGCGAAGATCCTGCTGATGGCCCACATGGACACGGTGTTCAAGGAAGGCTCGGCTGCCGAGCGTCCGTTCCATATCAAGGACGGCCGCGCCTACGGGCCTGGCGTGATGGACGACAAGGGTGGCATCGTCGCCGGCATCTATGCGTTGAAGGTGCTCAAGAACCTGGACTTCAAGAATTATGCGCAGATCACCTTCCTGCTCGACGCCAGCGAAGAAACCGGCTCGGACGTCGCCACCGACCTGATCAAGAAAACCGCCAAGGCCCATGACGTGACCCTCAACCTGGAACCGGGTCGTGCGGCCGATGGCCTGGTCGTGTGGCGCAAGGGCAGTGCGACGGCGCTGGTAGAGGTCAAGGGCAAGGCGTCCCACGCCGGTGTGGCGCCGGAACTGGGGCGCAATGCGGCGATGGAAGCGGCGCACCAGATCCTTCAGCTCGGCAAGCTCGGCGACGCGGACAAGAAAACCACCATCAACTTCACGGTGCTCAACGCGGGCGACCGCACCAACGTGATTCCCGACAAGGCCACTGCCAAGGCCGACGTGCGGGCCGCGGTGCCGGAAGAGTTCGACCGTATCGAAAAAGACCTGGCCCGGGTGTCCCAGGACAAACTGATCGCCGACACCGACGTCACCACCAGCCTGAAACGCGGCCTGCCGCCGATGCCGCAGACGGCGGAATCGGATCGCCTGATGGCCATGGCCCAAGGCATCTATGGCGAACTGGGGCGCAAACTCACCGAAGAGGGCAGCGGCGGTGCGGCGGACGCCAGCCTGTCGGCCGGGGTCGGCACGCCGACGCTGGACGGTTTCGGGATCGTCGGCGGCAACATCCATACGCCCGAGGAATACGCGGAAGTGGAAAGCGTCGTGCCCCGGGTTTATCTGCTGTCGCGGATGATCATGGAGTTGGCGGGACGGTAGCCATCAGGCCCAGTGCAAAATCCTGTAAAGGGCAATCCCTGTGGGTTAAGGCATACCCCCTGTGGCGAGGAATCCTGTGGGAGCAAGGCTTGCCCGCGATGAAGCTCACGCGATTGACCGGGGAACCGAGCGCCTGTATCGCGGGCAAGCCTTGCTCCCACAAAATCCCCTCGCCACAAAGGAGTGTGTGGAATCGGCTAGCGCGGTTCGACGTTATCCAGCGCCCGGTTCGCCAGCAATCCACCCAGCTCGATCAATTGCTGGATACCCAGCGCCACATGCCGCCGGGAGCCGTCCAGCTCGAACGCCAGGTCGCTGACCATGGCATTGGCCGAGGACAGGGTTTCGCTGAGGTTGGCGAGCAGGCACTCGGTGTCGACGCCGTTGACCACGGTGAAGAGTTGGCCTGGATCGGTCTTGGCTTCGGTGGGATGGGGCTTGAGATAGAAGTCGAGGGCGCGCTTGGCGGCTTTGTCGAGTTCCGAGGCGTTGGGGTCGGTGTCTGGTGGGTTCGGGGTTACTTTGAACATGGTTGAAGCTCCAGGTAATTAAATTGGAGCCATCACTCTCTCGCTACCAAACGAAGGGTGGCGGCCATACGAAGGTTGGTAGACCGGTTACCTGGCACCCGGCGCGTCCGAGGACGCCCTACGCATGACCACCATCAAATAGAAGACAAAAACGTCCCCTGCATCCGGTTGCACAATGCGCCAGGAAAACCGGGCTACCAAACCCGATCGCTGATTCGTCAGCGACCGGAAAACGATAAAGCCAGGCCCCAAGGCGCACAAGCCGGCGGATTCTGGCGTAGTTGTAGGCAATGGCGCAAGGCGATGTAGTTGCGGCCTACACCGAAACGAACCCAGTAAACACATGGCTTTTGTGGCGAGGGGATTTATCCCCGCTGGGCTGCGCAGCAGCCCTAACAACAGCGACTCAATTGGACCTGATACACCGAGTGACCGGATTTAGGGCTGCTTCGCACCCCAGCGGGGATAAATCCCCTCGCCACAGGGGGTAGTACAGGTCTTGGGATCAGCTCAATTGCAGCCAGATCGGCGCATGGTCCGACGGTTTTTCCATGCCCCGCAGTTCATAGTCCACGCCGGCATCCTTGACCCGCGGCAGCAGGCCGTGGGAGGTCAGGATCAAGTCGATGCGTAGGCCACGCTTGGGCTCGTCCTCGAAGCCGCGGCTGCGGTAGTCGAACCAGCTGAAGCGGTCGGTGACGTCCGGGTTCAGGTGGCGGAAGCTGTCTACCAGGCCCCAGTTCTTCAGGCGGGCCATCCATTCGCGTTCTTCCGGCAGGAAGCTGCATTTTCCGGTTTTCAGCCAGCGCTTCATGTTGTCCGGGCCAATGCCGATGTCGCAGTCTTCCGGGGAAATGTTCACATCACCCATCACCACCACGGGCTGGTCGTTGCTGAAGCGGCTTTCCAGCAGTAGCTGCAAATCGCTGTAGAAACGTTCCTTGGCCGGGAACTTGGTCGGATGATCGCGGCTTTCACCTTGTGGGAAATAGCCGTTCATGATGGTGACCGGCATGCCATTGGCATCGGCGAACGTGCCCCAGATAAAGCGCCGCTGGGCGTCTTCATCGTCGCTCTCAAAGCCTTTGTACAGGCTCAGCGGCGCCTGGCGGGAGAGCAGGGCGACGCCGTAATGGCCTTTTTGCCCGTGGTAATGCACGTGGTAACCCAGGGCTTGCACTTCGGCCAGGGGGAATTGTTCGTCGTGGACCTTGGTTTCCTGCAGGCCGATCACGTCCGGCTGATGCTTCTCGATCAGCGCCGCCAGCTGATGGGGGCGGGCGCGCAGCCCGTTGATGTTGAAGGAGACGATCTTCATGGTCGGCTGTCCTGGCAAAACTGCGATGCTAGCTGACATGTCGGAGAGGAGCCAGCGTGGCAGTAGGACAAATGCACTGCTAATGTCCTGAGGCGAGGGTTCTTTAGCCGCAGCCTTGCTCCCACAAAGCCCCCGCCCAGGCCTCACCAAGCCCGCCCAGGAGATTTCCCAACATGCCTGAAACCGCTACCGCCATCGCCGATATCCACATGCTCGACAGCGGCTATTCCCGCGAAGCCCGTTCATTGCTGTACCAGGCCTATCGCCATGAGCCGACGTTCAGCTACCTGTTAGAGTCCGAGCGCCCGGGTTATGAGCAGCGGGTGAGGGCGACCGTGCGGGAGTTGGTCAAGCAGCATTTTCTCCAGGAGTTGCCTGCCATCGGCCTGTTGGTCAACGACCGGCTGATCGGCATCGCCCTGATCGCTCCCCCCCAACGCCGCCTGGGTATCACCGAAAGCTGGGCCTGGCGCCTGCGCATGGTGTTGAGTACCGGTTTTCGCTGCACCCGGCGCTACTTGGAATACCACGCGGCGGTGACGGGCTGCCTGCCGTCGGATGCGGTCCATGTATTGCCGTTGCTGGGGGTGCATCCGCAATTCCAAGGCAAACACTTCGGCGAGCAGTTGCTCCAGGCGGTGCACAACTGGTGCGCGGTGGATGAGCATTCCGAGGGTGTGGTACTGGACACCGGCAACCCGCGGTACCTGGAGTTCTATAAGCGCCAGGGGTATGAGGAAATCGGTGAGATTGCGGTAGGACCGATCCGCGAACACGTGTTCTTTCACCCCAATCCCCAGGTTCTGCAAAGCGCCACGGCCTGAACCTGCTCCCGGCCTGCGAACTTTTGCGACATGTGCGGTTCTATCAGGCTCCCAAGCCCGTGTTAGCATCCGCGCCATGAAACTCCCAGGACGAATAACCAGTGGCGCGCTTCTGCTGTCTCTCAGCTGCGCGGCACTGGCACAAAGTGAATTGGATGTACGGGTCAAACCCTCCAATGACGCACTCAAGGCCAACGTCGAAGGCTACATCGGTGGCCTGGGCGATCGTGACGAAGAGGCCTTGCTGCGCTTCAGTCGTGGCGCCGAGGAACAGGCGCGCAAAGCCGCTCAGGCACTGGGCTACTATCAGCCGCGGATCGACAGCGAGGTCAAGGGCGGCAAGCAGCCGCGCCTGATCCTGAGCATCGATCCCGGCGAGCCCGTGCATTTGCGCAACGTCACCGTGCGCATCGACGGCCCGGCAGCCTCGCTCAAGGCCTTTCGCGTACCCGACAACGCCGCTCTCAAGCCGGGCGCGGTGCTCAACCATGGCCGCTATGAAGACGCCAAGCGAACGATCCAGAACCAGGCCTCGCGCTATGGCTTTTTCAGCGGTCGATTCGTCAGCCAGAAACTGCAGGTGGACCCCCAGGCCGGCATCGCCGATATCGAGCTGATCTACGACAGTGGGCCGCGCTACGCTCTGGGGCCGGTGCGTTTCGAGGGCGACACACCCTTCGACGAAGAGCTGTTGCAGCGCATGGTGCCGTTCAAGGCCGGTACGGCCTACGACTCAGAGCTGATCGCCGAACTGAACCAGGCTTTGCAGTCGAGCGGATACTTTGAAGGCGTGCGCGTGGATGCGGCGCCCACCGCCGCGACGGACAACGTGATCCCGGTCGCCGTCAAGCTCGACACCCGCAAGCCGCGCACCATGGGCTTGGGCCTTGGGTTCTCCACCGACGTCGGCCCGCGGGCCAAGGCCAACTGGACGCGCCACTGGGTCAATCCCCAGGGCCACAGCTATGGCTGGGAGACGGAGGTGTCGGCCCCACGGCAGAACGTCGGCCTGTGGTACGACGTGCCGCTGGACCCGCCGCTGACCGACAAGCTGCGCTACGCCGGCGGTTATCAGTATGAAGAGCTGGCCGATACCGACAGCCTCAGCAAACTGCTGACCGTAGGGCCCGAATGGCACAGCAAGTTGCCCAGTGGCTGGCAGCGGGTGATATCGCTCAAGTGGCAGCGCGAGGAGTATCGCCTGGGTGACGATTCGGGCCTGAGCACGCTGCTGATGCCGGGCGTCAGCTATTCGTACCTGCGCAGCGACAACCGCATCGACCCACACAACGGCTATCGCTTGCAGTTCGACACCAAGGTCGCCAAGGAAGGCCTGGGCTCGGACAACAACGTGGTCTACGGCACGGCCATGGTCAAGGGCTTGACCACGGTGTTCGACAAGCATCGCCTGCTGGCCCGGGCCCAGGTGGGCGGCAGCGCCACCAATGGCTACAAATCCATCCCACCGTCCCTGCGCTTTTTCGCCGGCGGCGACCAGAGCGTGCGCGGCTACGATTATCAGAGCCTGTCGCCGCAAAACAACGAAGGCGATCGCATCGGTGGCCGCTATATGGTCGCCGGCAGCCTCGAGTATCAGTATTCGATTGCGGAAAAATGGCGGGTCGCGACCTTCGTCGATCAGGGGAACGCCTTCAACAGCCTTGAATTGCCGAGCCTCAAGACCGGCGTGGGTGTTGGCGTGCGCTGGGTGTCGCCGGTCGGCCCGATCCGCCTCGACCTGGCCCATGCGCTGGACGAGGAAGGCGGCATCCGATTGCATTTTTCCATGGGGCCTGAGCTGTGAGTCGTGGTTTGAAGAGAACACTGCTGGCGCTCGCTGGGGTGCTGGCGTTGGTCGTGCTGACATTGGGCACCCTGCTGGGGACGCAGCCGGGCAGTCGCTGGATGCTGGGCCTGGTGCCGGGGTTGAGCGTTGAAAACTTCCAGGGGCGGTTGGGCGGACAGTGGAGCGCCGACCAACTCTTGTGGCAACAGGACAGCCGCCGCGTGGAGCTCGATGGGCTGATCTTCGCGTGGTCGCCGTTATGCCTGGCGCGCATGACCCTGTGCATCGAGCAGCTCAAGGTCGATAAGGCCAGCGTGCAATTGCCACCTTCTGTCGACGCGCCGAGCAGTGGTCCGATCGCGTTGCCGGACCTGGACTTGCCGGTCGCCATCGAGCTGGGCGAAGTGCAGATCGGCAGCCTGCTGTTCAATGGCAGCGAGCAGCTCAAGGGCTTGCAACTGGTTGCCCATTGGACCGCCGCGGGCTTGCAGATCGATTCGGTGCAATTGCAGCGTGACGAGTTGAGCCTGAAGCTTTCCGGGTTATTGAAGCCCGCAGGCAATTGGCCGCTGAAGGCCCAGGGGCAGTTGACATTGCCGGCCCCGGGCGACACGCCGTGGACGCTGGACCTGACCGTCGACGGCGACCTGCTCGAAACCCTCAACCTCAACGCCGACAGCAGCGGCTACCTGCAAGGTCGGCTGACCGGCGAGCTACAACCGTTGGCGGACAACCTGCCCGCCAAGGTGCGCATCACCGCCGACGGCTTCAAGGCCAGCGCCGATCTGCCGGATACGCTGCTGCTCAATCAGCTGGAGCTGACCGGTGAAGGCGACTTGAAAAACGGCTATCAACTGCTTGGCAAGGCCACGCTGCCCGCCGAGCAGGGGCCGGTGGCGTTGGCACTGCAAGGCAAGGTGGACGCCAATGGTGCGCAGATCGCTGGTGTGGACCTGAACGCCGGCGACCGGCAGAGCCTGAACGTGACCGGGCAGCTGGACTGGCGCGAAGGCCTGAGCGCCGATGCGAAAATCGCCTGGCTGGATTTCCCCTGGCATCGCCTCTATCCGCTGATCGACGAGCCGCAGGTGACGTTGCGCAGCTTCAACGGTGAAGTCTCCTACACCGACGGCCGGTACCTCGGTCATTTCCAGGCCGCGTTGGACGGCCCCGCCGGAGCCTTCAGCCTGGGCAGCCCGTTCAGCGGCGACCTGACGCAGATCCATTTGCCACAGCTCCAGCTCGCGGCGGGGCAAGGCAAGGCCGAAGGGCACCTGGACCTGCAATTTGCCGAGGGCATTGCCTGGGATACGGCGCTGGACCTGTCGGCCATCAACCCGGCCTACTGGCTCGGCGAACTGCCCGGCACCCTGGCCGGACCGCTGCGCAGCAAGGGATCGCTGAAAAATGGCACCCTCGACCTCGACGCGGACCTGGACCTCAAGGGCAAGTTGCGCGGCCAGCCGGCGCTGTTCCAGGCCAAGGCCAGCGGCAGCGGTGAGCAATGGAACTTCAGCGCGCTGGACATCCGCCTGGGGGACAATCGCATCAACGGCAGCGGCACCCTGCAACAGAAACTGACCGGCCAGATCGACATCAAGCTCGCGCGACTGGCTCAGCTCTGGCCGCAACTGCGCGGCCAGCTCAACGGCCGTATCGACGTGGCCGGGACCCTTAACGCTCCCCAAGGCAAGCTCGGCCTGCAAGGCACTCAGCTTGCCTTCCAGGACAATCGCCTGCAAAGCCTGAACCTGGACGCCACCCTCGACAGCGCGCAACGAGGCAAAGTCGATCTCAAGGCCAGCGACATCCGCGCCGGCGACACGGCATTGGGCGTGCTGACGCTCAGCGGCCAGGGGGATATCAGGCAGCAAAAGCTCAACCTGAGCTTGCAAGGGCCGCAACTGAAGACTGCCCTGGGGTTCGATGGCGCGCTGGATCAAGGCAACTGGCGCGGACGCCTGAGCAACGGCGAGTTGCAGGTCGGGGGCCAGGACTGGCGCCTGCAAGCCCCGGCGAAACTGGAACGCCTGGCCAACGGCACGCTCAATTTCGGCGCCCACTGCTGGCGTTCCGGCCAGGCCAGCCTGTGTGGCGAGGACCAGCGCCTGATGCCGGAGCCGAAGCTGCGCTATCACCTCAAGCAATTCCCCATTGAAAGTCTCGCCCAGTGGATGCCCAAGGACTTTGCCTGGCAGGGCCGGCTCAATGCCGATCTGCAATTGGATCTGCCGGCCAGCGGGCCGAACGGGCGGGTTCTGGTGGACGCCAGTGGTGGCACGCTACGGATTCGAGACAAGGAACAGTGGCTGGATTTTCCCTACCAGACCCTGAAGCTGGACAGCCGCCTGACCCCCAAGCGCATCGACACAAACCTGAATTTTGTCGGCGCCCGGCTCGGCGAACTGATGGTCCAGGCACAGATCAACCCATTGCCCGCCAGCAAACCCCTCAGCGGTTCGTTCCGCCTGACCGGCCTGGACCTGTCGGTGGCCCGGCCGTTCGTGCCGATGGTGGAAACCCTCACCGGTCACCTGAACGGTAGTGGCACGTTGTCCGGTGGCTTGCTGGCGCCCCAGGTAAACGGCAGCCTCGTGCTCAGCGAGGGAGAGGTGTCCGGGCCGGAGTTGCCGGTCAGTCTCGAAGACTTGCAGGTGCGGGCCACGATTGCCGGCGAAACGGTACGCCTCGACGGTAGCTGGAAAAGTGGCAAGGGCGGGCACGGCAGCCTGAGCGGCAACATGGGCTGGGGCGAGGCCTTGAGCATGAACCTGGCGCTCAAGGGCGCGCAACTGCCGGTCACCGTGGAGCCCTATGCGGTGCTGGAGGTCGCGCCGGACCTCAACATCACGCTGCACGGCGAGCGGTTGTCGATTGCCGGCAAGGTGCTGGTGCCCAAGGGCGAGATCACCGTCCGCGAATTGCCGCCGTCCACAGTCAAGGTTTCGGACGATGCGGTGATCGTCGGCCACCAGACCGAAGAGGGCAAGGCTCCGATGGCCATGGCGATGGACATCGATGTGATTGTGGGCCAGGAGAAACTCGCGTTTTCCGGCTTCGGCCTGACGGCCAACGTCCAGGGCCAGGTGCACATCGGCGACAACATGGACACCCGTGGCGAACTCTGGCTTAACGACGGCCGTTACCGGGCCTACGGGCAACGGCTGACGGTACGTCGGGCGCGGCTGCTGTTCGCCGGGCCCATCGACCAGCCCTACCTGGACATCGAGGCGATTCGCCAGACCGATGACGTGATCGCCGGCATCCGCTTGAGCGGGAGCGCAGAGCAACCGGTCACGCAAATCTTCTCGGAACCGGCCATGAGCCAGGAGCAGGCGCTGTCCTACCTGGTGCTGGGGCGACCGCTCAGCACCACTGGCGAGGACAACAACATGCTCGCTCAGGCGGCGCTGGGCTTGGGTTTGATGGGCAGTTCGGGGGTGACCACCAGCCTGGCCAGTGATTTGGGCATCCAGGATTTCCAGCTCGACACTCAGGGCAGTGGCAACACCACCAGTGTGGTCGCCAGCGGCAACCTGTCGGAAAAACTCAGCCTGCGCTATGGCGTGGGGGTGTTCGAACCGGCCAACACCATCGCTCTGCGCTACAAGCTCAGCAAAAAGGTCTACCTCGAAGCCGCCAGCGGCGTCGCCAGCTCGCTGGATATCTTCTACAAGCGCGATTTCTAAATCTCCCCCTATCCCTTGTGGAGCCTGCTCGCGATAGCGGCCTGTCAATCAACTCATCACTGACTGGAACACCGCTATCGCGAGCAGACTCGCTCCCACAGGGATCTGCTGCGTTCGTCGGGCTGGTATGTAGCCTGCTAGCGATTTGTTTGACATTTGCTGCCTAAGCAGTAATATCTCGACATACATTCACTGCCTAGGCAGCAAACGGTGTCCTGATGAAGCATTTCACTCCAGACGAATTTCACAATTGCCATCTCGGTCTGCTGCTCGGACGTGTCGCGCTGCTCAAAGACCGGATCATCGATACCCACATGGAACCCGTTGGCATCACGGCCGCGCAGTTCAAGGTGTTGATCATCATGGCCCAGCACGGTATCGACACGCCGGCCGAGCTGTGCCGTTACCTGTCCCTGGACAGTGGCTCGATGACACGGATGCTCGATCGCCTGGAACAGAAAGGTTTTCTCGCTCGCCAGCGGTCGGTGGATGACCGTCGGCAAGTACTGCTGGTGCTGACCGATGCCGGCCAGGCTCTGGCGGATCGCCTGCCGGTGATCGGCGCCGATGCCATGAACCAGTTGGCCGGCGCCATCAGCCGCGAGGAGTTGCAGACCCTCGAACAGATCCTCAAGAAAATATTGCTCGCCGCCGGTGATCCCATCACCGTGTTGCGACTGGGGGACAAATGAAGCGTAAAACCTTGCGTACCCGGTTGAGCCTGGTGCTGCTGGCCATGAGCCTTGCGGGCTGTGCCAGCTACAGCGGCCTGAAGACCGAAGGCGTCAGCCTCGAGGCCCAGAACCTCAAGGCCGGACAATCCCTCAATGGCGTCAAGCTGTCGCCGGCTTCGTGGCCGAAAAGCGACTGGTGGTCCAGCCTGGGCGACCCGCAACTCGACGGCCTGATCCGTGAAGCCCTGCGCGACAGCCCGGACATGCAGATCGCCAGTGCCCGGGTGCATCAGGCCAGTGCCGCCGCCTACGCCGCCAACGCATCGCGCATGCCGACCCTGGATGCCAGCGGCAGCGTCAGCCGTTCGCGACTGGCTCGTGACCAGGACCCGGCGGGGCAGGGCGGTGCGTACAGCACCTTGCGTTCGCTGAGCGTGGATTTCAATTACAACTTCGACCTCTGGGGCGGCCAGCGGGCGGCCTGGGAGTCTGCGCTGGGCCAGGCCCGTGCAGCGGAAATCGACCGCCAGGCCGCGCAGTTGACCCTGGCCGCCGATGTGGCCCGGGCCTACAGCGACCTGGGGCAAGCCCACATCATTCATGACCTGGCCGCTGAAGACCTCAAGCGCACCCG
Source organism: Pseudomonas sp. B21-028 (assembly GCF_024749045.1). Lineage (NCBI taxonomy): Bacteria > Pseudomonadati > Pseudomonadota > Gammaproteobacteria > Pseudomonadales > Pseudomonadaceae > Pseudomonas > Pseudomonas sp. B21-028. The sequence continues at coordinate 4,393,840 of NZ_CP087184.1, read as the reverse complement.
GCAGATGCTCGACCTGAGCAAGCGTCGGCTCACTGCCGGGATCGACAGCGAGTACCAGTTCCAACAAACCGAAAGCCTGGAAGCCAGCGCGAGCGCGACGCTGATCGATGCGGAAAAGCGCCTGCAAAGCGCCAAGATCGCCTTGGCGGTGTTGCTGGGCAAAGGCCCGGATCGCGGCAATGAAATTGCCCGGCCCAACGTGCTGCAAGCCAGCGCCGTCGCGTTGCCGTCGAACCTGCCGGCCGAGTTGCTGGGGCGCCGCCCGGACCTGGTGGCGGCGCGCTGGCGGGTCGAGGCGGCGAGCAAGAGCATCGAAGCCGGCAAGACCAACTTCTACCCCAACCTCAACCTGAGCGCGGCGGCGGGGGTGCAGTCCTTGTTGGGTGACGCGATGTTCGGGTCGGCCAGCCGCTTCTTCAACGTGGCGCCGACAGTGTCGCTGCCGATTTTCGACGGCGGACGCCTGCGGGCGGACCTGGATGCCCGGGATGCCGACTATGACCTGGCGGTGGCGCAATACAACAAGAGCCTGGTCAGGGCTCTTGGGGATGTCAGCGACACCATCAACCAACTGCGCGATATCTCCCGACAGATCGGTGCCCAGCAACACGCTACCGAAATTGCCCAGAGTTCCTACGACACCGTGGTCCAGCGCTACGGCTCGGGCATCGGCAATTACCTGGACGTGCTGAGCATCGAGCAGCAACTGCTCCAGGCCCAGCGCCAACTGGCGACCCTGAACGCCGAGCAGATCGATTTGTCGATCCAATTGATGCAGGCCCTGGGCGGCGGTTTCGAGACCGACACCCTGGCCTCGGCCACGGCGGTTTCCGCCACGCCGCATAACTGATTCGAGGTATTTGTCATGGCCACCGCAGAAAATACTCAAGCGTCCGAAAATCAACAGGACAACAACCCACGCAAGCGCAAGGTGATGCTGCTGGCGCTGGCGGTGATCGTCATTTTCGCCGGCCTCGGTGTCTGGGCCTGGCATGAGCTGTACGGTCGCTGGAGCGAAAATACTGACGATGCCTATGTGAACGGCAACGTGGTGGAAATCACTCCGCAGGTGACCGGCACGGTGGTGAGCATCGGTGCCGACGATGGTGACCTGGTGCGCGAAGGCCAGGTGCTGGTGCAGTTCGACCCGAACGACGCCGAGGTCGGCCTGCAAAGTGCCCAGGCCAACCTGGCCCGCACGGTCCGTCAGGTGCGTGGGTTGTACAGCAATGTCGACGGCATGCGCGCGCAGGTCAATGCGCAGGAGGCCGAAGTGAAAAAGGCCCAGGAGAACTACAACCGACGCCGTAACCTGGCGGCCGGCGGGGCGATTTCCCAGGAAGAACTGTCCCACGCCCGGGATGACCTGACCTCGGCGCAGAACGCCCTCGCCAATGCCCGGCAACAACTCAAGACGTCCAGCGCGTTGGTGGATGACACCGTGGTCTCGTCCCATCCCGACGTGCAGTCGGCCGCCGCGCAATTGCGCCAGGCCTACCTGAACAATGCCCGCAGCACCCTGATCGCACCGGTCACCGGTTATGTCGCCAAGCGCACCGTGCAACTGGGGCAACGGGTGCAGCCGGGCACGGCGCTGATGGCGGTGATTCCACTGGATCAGTTGTGGATCGATGCCAACTTCAAGGAAACCCAGCTGCGTGACATGCGCATCGGCCAGCCGGTGGAGATCGAAACCGACCTCTATGGCAGCGATGTGAAGTACAGCGGTACCGTTGACAGCCTCGGCGCGGGAACGGGCAGTGCGTTTGCCTTGCTGCCGGCGCAGAACGCCACCGGCAACTGGATCAAGATTGTCCAGCGGGTGCCGGTGCGCATTCATGTCAACGCCCAGGAGCTGGCCAAGCATCCGTTGCGGGTCGGGCTGTCCACCGAGGTCAGCGTCAACCTGCGCGATCAGAGCGGCCCGGTCCTGGCACAGCAACCTCCGCAGAAGGCCTCGTTCAGCACCCAGGTCTACGACCGCCAACTGGCCGATGCCGACGCGATGATCACGCGCCTGATTCACGAAAACAGCGCTGCCGCGAGCAAGACTGCGCAGCGTTGAAGCAGCGCAACAGACCCTGTGGCGAGGGGATTTATCCCCGCTGGGCTGCGTAGCAGCCCCAAAACCCTGCGACTCGGTGTGCCAGGGTCAACACGTTTCAATCAAACAGGGCTGCTACGCAGCCCAGCGGGGATAAATCCCCTCGCCACAGGGGACTGGTCTTACCTGGCTGCCTCTGCTTTTGCCATCTTCGCTTCCTAGGATTTCGCAATGAGCAATAACGCATCTTTCTCGCCGCCCAGCCTGTTGCTCAGTACCATCGGGCTGTCGCTGGCGACGTTCATGCAAGTGCTCGACACCACCATTGCCAACGTTGCCTTGCCGACCATTTCCGGCAATCTGGGCGTCAGCTCGGAGCAGGGCACCTGGGTGATCACTTCGTTCGCGGTGAGCAACGCCATCGCGCTCCCGTTGACCGGCTGGTTGAGCCGCCGGTTTGGCGAGGTGAAGCTGTTCTTATGGGCAACCATGCTGTTCGTGCTCGCGTCGTTCCTGTGCGGCATTTCCACCTCGATGCCGGAGCTGATCGGCTTCCGCGTGCTCCAGGGCCTGGTGGCCGGGCCGTTGTACCCGATGACCCAGACCCTGCTGATTGCCGTGTATCCGCCCGCCAGGCGAGGGATGGCCCTGGCGCTGCTGGCAATGGTCACGGTGGTGGCGCCGATTGCCGGGCCGATCCTGGGCGGTTGGATCACCGACAGCTACAGCTGGCCGTGGATCTTCTTCATCAACGTGCCCATCGGGATTTTCGCGGTGATGGTGGTACGCCAGCAGCTCAAGGCACGGCCGGTGGTGACCAGCTATCAGCCGATGGACTACGTCGGGTTGATCACGCTGATCATCGGCGTCGGCGCGCTCCAGGTGATTCTCGACAAGGGCAATGACCTGGATTGGTTCGAGTCGAATTTCATCATCATTGGCGCGCTGATTTCGCTGGTTGCCCTGGCGGTGTTCGTGATCTGGGAAATGACCGACCGTCATCCGGTGGTCAACCTCCGCTTGTTTGCCTATCGCAACTTTCGCATCGGCACCATCGTGCTGGTGGGCGGCTATGCCGGGTTCTTCGGCATCAACCTGATCCTGCCGCAATGGTTGCAGACCCAGATGGGCTACACCGCCACCTGGGCCGGGCTGGCCGTGGCGCCCATCGGCATCCTGCCGGTGTTGATGTCGCCCTTCGTCGGCAAGTACGCCCATAAATTCGACCTGCGGCTGCTAGCCGGCTTGGCGTTCCTGGCCATCGGCCTGAGCTGTTTCATGCGCGCCGGGTTCACCAATGAAGTGGACTTCCAGCACATTGCCCTGGTGCAACTGTTCATGGGAATCGGGGTGGCGCTGTTCTTCATGCCGACCTTGAGCATCCTGATGTCCGACCTGCCACCGCACCAGATTGCCGATGGCGCGGGGCTGGCGACATTCCTGCGGACCCTGGGGGGCAGCTTTGCCGCGTCCCTGACCACCTGGATCTGGATCCGCCGGGCGGACCAGCACCATGCCTACCTGAGCGAGAGCATCAGTACCTTCGACCCGGCCACCCGCGAGGCGCTCAACCAGCTCGGCGGCGCGAACCCGCCGGCCTATGCCCAGCTCGATCACATCCTCACCAGCCAGGCGTACATGCTCTCCACCGTGGACTACTTCACGCTGCTGGGCTGGGCGTTCATGGGCTTGATCGTGCTGGTGTGGCTGGCGAAGCCGCCGTTTGCGGCGAAGGCGGGGCCGGCGGCCAGCGGGCACTGACCGGGGCTTGAAGCACAATCCGCTGTGGGAGCAAAGCTTGCTCGCGACAGCGGTGTCTCAGTCAACATCCATGCTGGCGGCGATAGTTATCGCGAGCAAGCTTTGCTCCCACAGGTTGCTCCCACAAGGAGGCTGTGTCTGTCAGTCGGTGGGGGCTGCCAGCAGGGGCGGCGGGGCAAACCCAAACGGCGCCAACGCAAACCCCTGTTCATCTACTTGCAACGCCCAACCCTGCTTGTCCCAATCCCCCAGCACGATGCGCCGGGCGGCCTGTTCGCCGAGTTGCAGCTTATGGATGGCGGGGCGGTGGGTGTGGCCGTGGATCAGGGTCTTCACGCCATATTGCTGCATGATCCGCGGAATTTCCTCGGGGGTGACGTCGACGATGTCGTTGGCTTTCATCCGCACCTGGGTCGTGCTTTCACTGCGCAGCTTGCGCGCCAGCTTCTGGCGACTGCCCAGTGGCAGGTGCCGCAGGATGAACAGCGTGACCGGGCTGCGCAGCCAGCGCCGCAGCTTCATGTAGCCTTCGTCGCGGGTGCAGAGGCTGTCGCCGTGCATCAGCAGCACCGGTTCGCCATTGAACTGCACGACACTCGGGTCCTTGATCAGGGTGCAGCCGGCCGCTTTGCAGAAGGCTTGCCCCAGCATGAAGTCGCGATTGCCATGCATCAGGAAAATGGCCGTGCCGCTGTCGCTCAGTTCGCGCAGGGCCTGGCAGATGGAACGCTGGAACGGCGTCATGGCATCGTCGCCGATCCACGCTTCGAAAAAGTCGCCGAGAATGTACAACGCCTGCGCCGAGCGGGCGCGGGTGGCGAGTAAATCCAGAAACGCCCGGGTGATGTCCGGGCGCTCCTCTTCCAGATGCAGATCTGAAATCAGTAGGATCACTCAATGATCTCGGCTTTCTCGATGATCACGTCATCCTTCGGCACGTCCTGGTGGCCGGCCTTGGAGGTGGTGGCAACGCCTTCGATCTTGTCGACCACGTCCTTGCCTTCGATCACTTCACCGAACACGGCATAACCCCAGCCCTGGGCGGTCTTGGCGGTGTGGTTGAGGAAGCTGTTGTCGCTGGCGTTGATGAAGAACTGGGCCGATGCCGAATGCGGATCCATGGTGCGCGCCATGGCGATGGAGTATTTCTTGTTCGGCAGGCCGTTGTCGGCTTCGTTCTGGATGCTCGGGCTCTTGTCCTTCTTTTCCTGCATGCCAGGCTCGAAACCACCGCCCTGGATCATGAAGCCCTTGATCACACGGTGGAACACGACGTTCTCGTAGTGACCCTTCTTGACGTACTCAATGAAGTTGGCAACGGTCTTCGGCGCCTTCTCGGCGTTCAGTTCCAGGACGATGTCGCCGTGGTTGGTGGTCAGTTTGACTTTGCTCATGATGACTACTCTTTCAAGGAATTCGTGGGTTTCGCGGCCCGAAAGCCCGCAACCGGTCCGGCTGCAATCGGCCAGGTTGGGCAGTTTAGCGTGCCAGGCACGAAATTCGAGGCGGTTTTTTATCCGGCGGCCGATTAAATTCAATCGTTTGCCGGCCTGGCCTGTCAGCGGCTTGACAGCATCGGCTATGATACGGGCTTTGATTTATCAGGCCGCACCCGGCCGCGCACTTGTAAGTTCAAGGATCCTATGAGCAAGCCCACTGTCGACCCTACCTCGAATTCCAAGACCGGCCCGGCCGTACCGGTCAATTTCCTGCGCCCGATCATCCAGGCGGACCTGGATTCGGGTAAGCACACACAGATCGTCACCCGTTTCCCGCCGGAGCCCAACGGCTACCTGCACATCGGCCATGCCAAGTCGATTTGCGTGAACTTCGGCCTGGCCGAGGAGTTCGGTGGTGTCACGCACCTGCGTTTCGACGACACCAACCCGGCCAAGGAAGACCAGGAATACATCGACGCGATCGAAAGCGACGTCAAGTGGCTGGGTTTCCAATGGTCCGGTGAAGTGCGCTATGCCTCGCAGTATTTTGACCAGTTGCACGACTGGGCGGTCGAGCTGATCAAGGCCGGCAAGGCCTATGTCTGCGACCTGACGCCGGAGCAGGCCCGGGAATACCGTGGCAGCTTGACCGAGCCGGGCCGGGACAGCCCGTTCCGTGAGCGCAGCGTGGAGGAGAACCTGGACCTGTTCGCCCGCATGCGCGCCGGTGAATTCCCGGACGGCGCACGGGTGCTGCGGGCCAAAATCGACATGGCCTCGCCGAACATGAACCTGCGCGACCCGATCATGTACCGCATCCGTCATGCCCATCACCACCAGACCGGTGACAAGTGGTGCATCTACCCGAACTACGACTTCACCCACGGTCAGTCGGACGCCATCGAAGGCATCACCCACTCGATCTGCACCCTGGAGTTCGAAAGCCATCGTCCGTTGTACGAGTGGTTCCTCGAGCACCTGCCGGTGCCGGCCACCCCGCGCCAGTACGAATTCAGCCGCCTGAACCTGAACTACACCATCACCAGCAAGCGCAAGCTCAAGCAACTGGTGGATGAAAAGCACGTCAACGGCTGGGACGACCCGCGCATGTCGACGCTGTCGGGCTTCCGTCGTCGTGGCTACACGCCGAAATCGATCCGCAATTTCTGCGAGATGGTCGGCACCAACCGTTCCGACGGCGTGGTGGACTTCGGCATGCTGGAATTCAGCATCCGCGAGGACCTGGACCAGAACGCCCCGCGTGCCATGTGCGTGCTGCGTCCGTTGAAGGTCGTCATCACCAATTATCCGGAAGGCCAGGTCGAGAACCTCGAGTTGCCTCGTCACCCGAAAGAAGACATGGGCGTGCGCATCCTGCCGTTCGCCCGGGAAATCTATATCGACCGTGAAGACTTCATGGAAGAGCCGCCAAAAGGCTACAAGCGCCTGGAGCCGGCTGGTGAAGTGCGGCTGCGTGGCAGCTACGTGATCCGTGCCGACGAAGCCATCAAGGATGCCGACGGCAACATCGTCGAGCTGCGTTGCTCGTACGATCCAGACACCCTGGGCAAGAACCCGGAGGGTCGCAAGGTCAAGGGCGTGATCCACTGGGTGCCGGCCGCCGCCAGCGTCGAGTGCGAAGTGCGCCTGTACGATCGCCTGTTCCGTTCGCCGAACCCGGAAAAGGCCGAGGACAGCGCCAGCTTCCTGGACAACATCAACCCTGACTCCCTGCAAGTACTCACCGGTTGTCGTGCCGAACCCTCGCTGGGCAACGCACAGCCGGAAGACCGGTTCCAGTTCGAGCGCGAAGGTTACTTCTGCGCGGATATCAAGGACTCGAAACCAGGTAGCCCGGTATTCAACCGTACCGTGACCTTGCGCGATTCCTGGGGTCAGTGATCAAGTCTTAAGGGAAACCCTGTGCTTACGATCTACAACACGCTCACCAAGAGCAAAGAAGTCTTCAAGCCGCTGGATGGCAACAAGGTGCGCATGTACGTGTGCGGCATGACCGTGTACGACTACTGCCACCTGGGCCACGGCCGCAGCATGGTCGCCTTCGACCTGGTGACCCGCTGGCTGCGTTTCAGCGGTTATGACCTGACGTATGTGCGCAACATCACCGACATCGACGACAAGATCATCAACCGCGCCAACGAGAACGGCGAGTCGTTCGAGGCGTTGACCGAGCGCATGATCGCGGCGATGCACGAGGACGAGGCGCGCCTCAATATCCTCAAGCCGGACATGGAGCCGCGGGCCACCGATCATATCCCTGGCATGCACGCGATGATCCAGACCCTGATCGACAAGGGTTATGCCTACGCACCGGGCAATGGCGACGTGTACTACCGCGTCGGCAAGTTCATGGGCTACGGCAAGTTGTCGCGCAAGAAGATCGAAGACCTGCGCATCGGCGCGCGGATCGAAGTCGGCGAGTCGAAACAGGACCCGCTGGATTTCGTCTTGTGGAAAGCCGCCAAGCCGGGTGAGCCGAGCTGGGATTCACCGTGGGGCAAGGGCCGTCCGGGCTGGCACATCGAATGCTCGGTGATGTCCACCTGCTGCCTGGGCGAGACCTTCGACATTCATGGCGGCGGTAGCGACCTGGAGTTCCCGCACCACGAGAACGAGATCGCCCAGAGCGAAGCGGCCACCGGCAAGACCTACGCCAACGCGTGGATGCACTGCGGCATGATCCGGATCAACGGCGAGAAGATGTCCAAGTCCTTGAACAACTTCTTCACCATCCGCGACGTACTCGACAAGTACCACCCCGAAGTCGTGCGTTACCTGCTGGTGTCGAGCCACTACCGCAGCGCCATCAACTACTCGGAAGACAACCTCAAGGATGCCAAGGGCGCCCTGGAGCGTTTCTACCACGCGTTGAAAGGTCTGCCGAACGTGCCGGCCGCCGGTGGCGAGGCGTTCGTGGCGCGGTTTACCGACGTGATGAACGACGACTTCGGTACGCCGGAAGCGTGCGCGGTGCTGTTCGAGATGGTGCGCGAGATCAACCGCCTGCGTGAGAGCGATCTCAATGCGGCGGCGGGCCTGGCGGCGCGCTTGAAGGAACTGGCCAGCGTCCTGGGCGTGTTGCAGCTTGAGGCGGACGACTTCCTCCAGGCCGGCGCCGAAGGCCGTGTGGACGCTGCCGAGGTCGAGGCATTGATCCAGGCGCGCCTGAACGCGCGGGCCAACAAGGACTGGGCCGAATCCGACCGCATCCGCGACCAGCTCACCGCCATGGGCGTGGTGCTGGAAGACGGCAAGGGCGGGACGACCTGGCGTTTGGCTGACTGAAGCCTCCGACACCTCGCAACACCCTGTGGGAAGGGATGTACTTCGGTGCGGGATCACCCCGGAACAATGTGGGAGCGGGCTTGCTCGCGAATGCGGTGTATCAGTCAAAGTGATGTTGATTGTAGTGACGCTTTCGCGAGCAAGCCCGCTCCCACACAGATCAGGGTGAATTTTTGATACTGGATTCACCCGGAACAGTGTGGGAGCGGGCTTGCTCGCGATGGCGTCAGGTCAGTCAGCATCTTCGTTGAATGCTGAACCGCTATCGCGAGCAGGCTCGCTCCCACGGAGATCGGGGATGTACGTGGGCGCTAGGTTCACCCCGGAACAGTGTGGGAGCGAGCCTGCTCGCGATGGCGTCAGATCAGTCAACACCTTCGTTGAATGCTGAACCGCTATCGTAAGCAAGCCCGCTCCCACAATTTTTTGCGTACAGCCCACCGATCTTTCTTTTATGAGCTAGTACTGTCAGGTCGATTCGACGTTCTCTCTGACGGGTACCTTCCATGTTGGCTCATTGGTCTCTCGCGGCAATTCATCTTCTGGCGTTCGCCCTCGGCTTGTGGGCAGTGCTCACGCGCGGCACGGCGTTGCGACGCCTGGCCGGTGGCGCGGATGCGGTTCGAAACGTATTGATGGCGGATAACGTATGGGGCCTGTCGGCTCTGGTCCTGCTGGTGACCGGAGGGATGCGCGCTTTCGGCGGCTATGAAAAGGGCTCGGACTATTACCTGCATCAGCCGCTGTTCCACCTGAAGATGACCTTGCTCCTGCTGATCCTGCTGCTTGAACTCGTACCGATGATCACCTTGATCAAATGGCGGGTGGCGCTGGGCAAAGGGACGACGATCGATGCTTCAAGGGCCGGTCGCCTGGCCCGGATCAGCCACATCGAAGCCTTGCTGCTGATGTTGATGGTGATCGCCGCCACTGGCATGGCCCGGGGCGTGAGCTTCGGCTGACCAGCACGAATGCGCGCTTCACCGCCATTAAAACGAAACGTCCGACAGCCATGCTACGAGTCATGGCATTAATATCGGTTTCACGGGCTGGACGGATAAAGCAGGGGCGGGGTGATGCGGGGAGAGGCACGGGCGGCCTGAATCTTTAGCCAGCCATTGCGACGATGCAAACGGGCTGGCTACGGACCGCTGCAAAGCTCAGGGAGTTTGCGGTTTGTCGGGGGCAGTCAGGCCCGCCTGAATGCGCTGATAGATCTCTTCGCGATGCACGGCGACGTTTTTCGGGGCATTGATGCCGATCCGGACCTGTTGGCCGCTAACGCCCAGAATGGTGATCGTGATGTCGTCACCAATGTTTATGCTTTCACCGACTTTGCGGGTGAGTATCAGCATGGTGTTCTCCTTGATTACTTTATTAGGGCACCTGATTCAGACAGTGCAGATGTCGGTACTGCTTATAGATTAGTGCTAAGTGTCACAATGTGGGTGCCTCTTTCTGACGTGCAGATGCAGCATTAATTCCCAGGGTGCGACTATACAGAGAGACCGGGCAGGATTCTCGTGTTTTGCGTACTGTTTGCGGGGTTCTTGGTGGATGTGAGTGCTAAAATCCTTCCCTCATGTCTTCCAGAGGAAACGTTGTGCGCAAATTGGCTTGGGTTATCGCGGTGTTGATGCTGGCGGGATGTGGCGAGGGACGAGAGGCCGAAGCACCGAAGCCGAAGCCGTCCGCGACCTCCACGCCGGCAGTCGCTGCTGCACCGCAATGGGGGGTCGAGGTTCGGGGCGAGACGCCGCAGGCTGTCAGCGACCTGACCGGATGGCTGATCGAGCACAGCTTCATGTCGAGCGTAGTCCGGGAAAACGGCAAGGAACGGGTTCTGGTCGGACCGTTCACCTCCAGGGCCGAGGCCGAAGCCAAGCAGGAGCAGGTCACTGCCGCCCTGGTGCGGGCCAAAAAGCGCAACATCGAGACGCAGGTGGTGGATTTCCCGACGGCTCAATGATCGGATAGCACAAACCCTGTGGGAGCGAGCCTGCTCGCGATAGCGGTGAATCAGTCGATGCAGAAGTAGCTGACATACCGCTATCGCGAGCAGGCTCGCTCCCACAGTTATTTGTGCTGTTCACAAAGGCAAGGTCAGCCGCAGGCTTTCAGATCCACCGGGCCCACGAACTCGTTTCCACGTCCCATCACACAGGCCACGCTCTGGTTGCGCTGGCGCTCCCAGCTTTCCACCGGGTAGGTCTTGTTCCAGGCTTCGTACAGGCGTCGGTCCTGTTTCGAAAGCCGCAGGCCATATTGCTTGCTCATGTAGAAATACGTTCGGGCGATCATGCCCCGGATGGAAGGGCGGGGCATGACTTTCTTTGCCTTGAAATCCACCTGGGTCAGGCATGAGCCGTACTGGCCCTTCTGCACTGGCAGCCAGCCAAAACTGAAGTTGTTCCGATCACCATTCACTTCCCCGATGCTTGGCACCAGATTGTGAAGGTCGGCTTCGGCCCGTTGATAGACCGGGTCGTAGCGGGTGCAGTTCTTGCGCCCGCCTTTTTGCCAGCACTGACGCTGATGACCGATCTGCCACGCCGGAACGATATGTTCCCACTCGATACGGGCTGCGCGACTGGCGTTCTTGCGAGGTACATAACCGCAGGCCGCCAGGTTGACGCGATTGCCGGTGTACTTGCAGCCGCAATAGAACTCGGTGGATTGCGGGGCGTAGAGTTTCCAGGCGACTTTCTTGGCTTCGCTGAAGGTACGAGGGGCCCCGGCCTGGGCGCCTGCGGCGATGAGCACAAGCAGTAAAGCAACACAGCGGACTTTCATCGGACTCAATCTTCCTTTGGCACAACCCAGAAAACCTGCACACCACCATCGTCGCGATAGGCGAGGGTCACGTTGTCGTTCTCGTCGATTTCTTCCAGCAGGCGCTCCCATTCCTCCATGGGCTCGTCGGGAAGGCGAAAGATCAGGGCTGCCTTGGCTTTTTGTGCGGTAGGGGCGTTGATGATTTTCGAGACCCGCAGGCCGAGTTTTGTATAGGAATCTAAGGGGGTAGTTGCAGCGGAGGGCGTGGCCACAGGGTTATCCTTATTAAGCTGTACGTACATACAGTATTTAACCGTAGGCATTTACGCAACTGCTTAAAATTCAAGAAAATCGTCTGACAGCGCTTTTGACGTTTTGATGTGGGAAAAATGATTATTTATTCGCTGGGACGGAAAAGCTGACAGCGGTGACTTCGGGTATCCTGCTCAACCCGATGGGTTCGAGGCGATGGCATGATCCAGGTCCGTTCGAACACAACCGCAACGTTGACAAATCCCCAAAGCCTTACCATAGTTCACTTCACGCAAACGTTTGCGCGGCATTCCGTGCACTGATTTGCTCACAATAATCATAAGATCGGAGTGAACCCATGAAGTTGCCATTCGCTGGACGCCTTCTCGCTGTCGCCATGCTCGCGGCCGCATCCACTGCATTGCCGTTCTCCTCGGCATTCGCCCAGGCCGCTGAAAAGCCCAAGGTCGCCCTGGTCATGAAATCCCTGGCCAACGAATTCTTCCTGACCATGGAAGACGGCGCCAAGGCCTATCAGAAGGAACACTCCGCCGATTTCGACCTGATCTCCAACGGGATCAAGGATGAAACCGACACCGCCAACCAGATCCGCATCGTCGAGCAGATGATCGTGTCCAAGGTCGATGCCCTCATCATCGCGCCCGCCGACTCCAAGGCCATGGTGCCGGTGATCAAGAAAGCCGTCGACGCCGGTATCACGGTGATCAACATCGACAACCAGCTCGACCCCGCCGTGGTCAAGAGCAAGAACATCAATGTGCCGTTCGTAGGCCCGGACAACCGCAAGGGTGCGCGCCTGGTCGGTGAATACCTGGCCAAGCAACTCAAGGCCGGTGACGAGGTCGGCATCATCGAAGGCGTGTCCACCACCACCAATGCCCAGGCACGCACCGCGGGCTTCAAGGATGCAATGGAAGCGGCGCAGGTCAAGGTCGTTTCCCTGCAATCGGGCGATTGGGAAATCAACAAGGGCAACCAGGTGGCCGCGTCGATGCTCAGCGAATATCCGAACATCAAGGCGTTGCTGGCCGGTAACGACAGCATGGCGCTGGGCGCGGTGTCCGCCGTGCGCGCCGCTGGCAAAGCTGGCAAGGTGCAAGTGGTCGGCTACGACAACATCAATGCCATCAAACCGATGCTCAAGGACGGTCGTGTCCTGGCGACCGCCGACCAGTTTGCCGCCAAGCAGGCGGTCTTCGGTATCGAGACGGCCCTGAAGATCCTCAAGGGCGAGAAAGTCGACAGCGGTGCCAACGGCGTGATCGAAACGCCGGTCGAGCTGGTTACGAAGTAATCGTCCTGGCGATGTAGTGGCGCTCGCCCATCCGGGCGAGCGCATGGAGAGTCTTTATGTCCGTTTTCGACCCGAACGCTGTGCTGACTGTCAGTGGCATCGGTAAAACCTATGCCCAGCCGGTACTGACCGACATCGACCTGACGTTGATGCGCGGTGAAGTGCTGGCACTGACCGGTGAAAATGGCGCCGGTAAAAGTACCCTGTCCAAGATCATCGGTGGGCTGGTGACACCGACGACCGGGCAGATGCAATTCCAGGGACAGGACTATCGCCCGGGCAGCCGTACCCAGGCTGAAGAGCTGGGCGTGCGGATGGTGATGCAGGAACTCAACCTGCTGCCGACCCTGTCCGTGGCCGAAAACCTGTTCCTCGACAACCTGCCCAGCCGCGGCGGCTGGATCAGCCGCAAGCAGTTGCGCAAGGCCGCCATGGAAGCCATGGCCCAGGTGGGGCTCGACGCAATCGATCCCGACACCCTGGTCGGCGAGCTGGGCATCGGTCACCAGCAGATGGTCGAGATCGCCCGTAACCTGATTGGCGATTGTCATGTGCTGATTCTCGACGAACCGACCGCCATGCTGACGGCGCGCGAGGTCGAGATGTTGTTCGAACAGATCACTCGCCTGCAGGCTCGGGGCGTTTCGATCATCTATATTTCCCATCGCCTCGAAGAACTGGCACGGGTCGCCCAGCGCATTGCGGTGCTGCGCGACGGTAACCTGGTGTGCGTCGAGCCGATAGCCAATTACAACAGCGAGCAACTGGTGACGTTGATGGTCGGTCGGGAGCTGGGCGAGCACATCGACCTGGGCCCGCGGCAGATCGGCGCGCCGGCCCTGACCGTCCAAGGCCTGAGCCGTTCCGACAAGGTCCGCGATGTGTCCTTCGAAGTCCGCAGTGGCGAGATATTCGGCATCTCCGGCCTGATCGGGGCAGGGCGCACCGAACTGCTGCGGCTGATCTTCGGTGCCGATGCGGCCGACAGCGGCACCGTGGCGCTGGGTTCGCCGGCCACCGTCGCCAACATCCGTTCGCCAGCCGATGCGGTGGCCCATGGCATTGCCTTGATCACCGAGGACCGCAAGGGCGAGGGGCTGCTGTTGACCCAATCCATTGCCGCCAACATTGCCTTGGGTAACATGCCGGAGATTTCCAGTGCCGGTGTCGTCAACAGCAATGACGAGCTGTCCCTGGCTCGGCGGCAGATCGATGCCATGCGCATCCGCAGTTCCAGCCCGACACAGCTGGTGTCCGAGCTGTCGGGCGGCAATCAGCAGAAGGTGGTGATCGGCCGCTGGCTCGAACGCGATTGCTCGGTGCTGTTGTTCGACGAGCCGACCCGTGGTATCGACGTCGGCGCGAAATTCGACATCTATGCGCTGCTCGGCGAATTGACCCGCCAGGGCAAGGCGCTGGTCGTGGTGTCCAGCGACCTGCGGGAATTGATGCTGATCTGTGACCGGATCGGCGTGCTGTCCGCCGGCCGCCTGATCGACACCTTCGAGCGCGACAGCTGGACCCAGGATGACTTGCTTGCCGCCGCATTCGCCGGCTACCAGAAACGTGACGCGTTGCTCAACGAAGCGGCGCCTAGGGAATTTTCATGAAAACCGCATCTGCCGTCAGCAAGCCGAGTGGCAACTTCTATGGCCTCGGTACCTACCTGGGCCTGGCCGGCGCGCTGCTGGCCATGGTCGCGCTGTTCTCGGTCCTGAGCAGCCACTTCCTCTCCTATGACACGTTCAGCACCCTGGCGAACCAGATCCCCGACCTCATGGTGCTGGCGGTCGGCATGACGTTCATCCTGATCATCGGCGGCATCGACCTGTCGGTGGGCTCGGTGCTGGCGCTGGCGGCGTCGACGGTCAGCGTCGCAGTGCTCGGCTGGGGCTGGAGCGTCTGGCCATCGGCCTTGCTGGGCATGGCCGTGGCGGCGCTGGCGGGGACCGTTACCGGGTCGATTACCGTGGCGTGGCGGATTCCATCGTTCATCGTCTCCCTTGGCGTGCTGGAAATGGCCCGTGGCCTCGCGTACCAGATGACCGGGTCCCGGACGGCTTATATCGGCGACTCCTTCGCCTGGTTGTCCAACCCGATAGCATTCGGTATTTCACCGTCCTTCATCATTGCCTTGCTGGTGATCTTCATTGCCCAGGCCGTGCTGACCCGTACGGTGTTCGGTCGATACCTGATCGGCATCGGCACCAACGAAGAAGCGGTGCGCCTGGCCGGTATCAATCCGAAACCCTACAAGATCCTGGTATTCAGCCTGATGGGCTTGCTGGCCGGCGTGGCGGCGCTGTTCCAGATTTCCCGCCTGGAGGCGGCGGACCCGAACGCGGGTTCCGGGCTCGAGCTGCAAGTCATCGCCGCCGTGGTGATCGGTGGTACCAGCCTGATGGGCGGGCGCGGTTCGGTCATCAGTACCTTCTTTGGCGTGTTGATCATCTCCGTGCTGGCGGCGGGCCTGGCGCAGATCGGCGCCACCGAACCGACCAAGCGCATCATTACCGGCGCAGTGATCGTGGTCGCGGTGGTACTGGATACCTACCGCAGCCAGCGCGCCAGCCGGCGGTCCTGAGCCATGGCGACGATCAAGGATGTAGCAGCGCTCGCGGGGATTTCCTACACGACGGTGTCCCATGTCGTGAACAAGACCCGGCCGGTCAGCGAAGAGGTACGGCTCAAGGTCGAGGCGGCGATCCTGCGTCTCGACTATGTACCCAGCGCGGTGGCCCGTTCGCTCAAGGCCAAGACCACGGCGACCATTGGCCTGCTGGTGCCCAACAGCCTCAACCCTTACTTTGCCGAGCTGGCCCGGGGCATCGAGGATTACTGCGAGCGCAACGGTTATTGCGTGATCCTGTGCAACTCCGACGACAACCCGGACAAGCAGCGCAGTTACCTGCGGGTGCTGCTGGAAAAACGTATTGATGGCCTGATCGTCGCTTCCGCCGGTGGCGATGTCGGCCTGGCGCAAGGCTTGAAGGGTGTGCGCACGCCCATGGTCATCGTCGACCGGGGGCTGGACGGCGTGGACGTGGACCTGGTGCGCATCGATCACGAATACGGCGCATACCTGGCAACCCGACACCTGCTGGAGCTGGGGCACCGCGACATCGCCTTTATCGGTGGGCCGGCGGATACCAGCGTGGCGCAGATGCGTCTGGCCGGTTACTGCCGTGCACTGAAAGAGGCGGGGATCGAGTTGCCTGCCGAGCGTATGCTCGAAAGCGATTTCACCAGCACCGGCGGCTACCGCGCCGCAGCCGAGTTGCTTGAACATCAGCCACCCAGCGCGATTTTTGCGGCCAACGACATGATCGGCATCGGTGTGCTGCGAGCTGCCGCCGAGCGCAATGTGCGGGTGCCCAGCGAGCTGTCGGTCATCGGTTTCGACGACATCCAGATGAGCCGCTATGTCTACCCGGCGCTGACCACTGTGGGGCAATCGATCCTGCAACTTGGCGAGATGGCGGCAGAGGTCTTGTTGCGGCGGATCGCCACGCCCGGGCTGGTCACTGATCAACGGATCGTGACGCCCAGCATTGTCTTGCGGGAGTCGACCGCGCCGCTGTCCGGCGCATTCGCCCAATACCGCTGAACCGAATGGATGAGTAGTGACGTATGTCTGCAAAAGTAGTGGTAATAGGCAGCCTGAACATGGACCTGGTGACGCGTGCGCCGCGTCTGCCCCGGGGCGGTGAAACGCTGATCGGCGAGTCGTTCTCCACCATTGCGGGGGGCAAGGGTGCCAACCAGGCGGTGGCTGCCGCGCGCCTGGGGGCGCAGGTGTCCATGGTCGGCTGCGTGGGCAGCGATGCCTATGGCCAGGAGTTGCGAGGCGCGCTGCTGGCCGAAGGCATCGATTGCCAGGCCGTCAGCGTCGTGGAGGGGGCCAGCGGCGTGGCGCTGATCGTGGTCGATGACAACAGCCAGAATGCGATTGTCATCGTCGCCGGTGCCAATGGTGCGCTCACGCCCGAGGTCCTGGACGGTTTCGACAAGGCGCTGCAAGACGCCGATGTCATCATCTGCCAGCTTGAAGTGCCCGACGCCACGGTCGGCCATGCGCTCAAGCGCGGTCGCGAACTGGGCAAGATAGTCATCCTCAACCCGGCACCGGCTTCCCGGGCGCTTCCGGCCGACTGGTACGCATGTGTCGACTACCTGATTCCCAATGAAAGCGAAGCCGCCATGCTGAGTGGGCTGGCGGTGGATTCCCTGGAGACCGCCGAAGCGGCCGCGGCGCAGTTGATCGCCTCCGGTGCCGGCAAAGTGGTCGTGACGTTGGGCGCCCAGGGGCTGATGTTCGCCAATGGCTCGAGTTTCGAACACTTCCCGGCGCCTCGGGTCAAGGCTGTGGACACCACGGCGGCGGGGGATACCTTTGTCGGTGGCTTCGCGGCGGCCCTGGCCAATGGAAAAAACGAGGTCGACGCGATTCGTTTCGGTCAGGTTGCCGCCGCGCTGTCGGTCACCCGCATCGGGGCCCAGCCCTCCATCCCCACGTTGCTGGAAGTACAGGCTTTCCAATCATGAAAAAGACACCCTTGCTGAATGTGGCCCTCTCACGACTGATCGCCTCCCTCGGTCATGGCGATAAGGTGGTCATTGGTGACGCCGGGCTGCCGGTCCCTCCCGGGGTCGAGCTGATCGACCTGGCCCTGACCCACGGCATCCCGGATTTCGTCAGTACCCTGAAAGTGGTGCTCAGCGAAATGCAGGTGGAAAGCCATGTGCTGGCCACTGAAATCTTCGATAAACAACCGGCGGCCCTGTCGACGCTCGAGTCGTTGCAGGCCGAAGGTGCAATGGGGACGCGGGAGTTGGTCAGTCATGAGCAATTCAAGGTCCTCAGCCGACAAGCTCGAGCGATTATTCGCACAGGAGAATGCTCTCCGTACTGCAACGTTGTGCTGATTGCTGGAGTAACCTTCTAAAACCCCGCACAAGGAGTGCACCATGCACCGCTATGCTCAGAAAATGCACCAACTGTTCCGGAGTCTGCTGCTGTTGTCACTGATCACCGCTACGAGCGCCCAGGCGGCGGAAAAAATCGATCTGATCATCGACACCGATCCCGGGGCCGACGACGTGGTCGCCTTGTTGTTCGCCCTGGCATCCCCTGAAGAACTGCAGATCCGCGCGCTGACCACCGTTGCCGGCAACGTGCGCCTGGACAAGACCTCTCGCAACGCTCGCCTGGCCCGGGAATGGGCTGGGCGCGAAGAGGTGCCGGTGTACGCCGGTGCGCCGAAGCCGATGATGCGCACGCCGATCTACGCGGAAAACATCCATGGCAAGGAAGGCCTGTCGGGTGTCACCGTCCATGAGCCGAAAAAGGGGCTGGCCAAGGGCAACGCCGTCAACTACCTGATCGACACCCTCAAGGCGGCCAAGCCCCACAGCATCACCATTGCCATGCTCGGTCCGCAGACCAACCTGGCCCTGGCGCTGATCCAGGAGCCGGACATTGTCCAGGGCATCAAGGAAGTGGTGATCATGGGCGGTGCGCACTTCAATGGCGGGAACATCACGCCGGTGGCTGAATTCAATCTGTTCGCCGACCCGCAGGCGGCCGAGGTGGTCGCCAAAAGCGGTGTGAAGCTGACCTACCTGCCGCTGGACGTGACCCACAAGATCCTCACCAGCGAAGCCCGCCTCAAGCAGATCGCGGCCGTGAACAACAATGCCAGCAAGCTGGTCGGCGATATTCTCAACGAGTACGTCAAAGGCGATATGGAGCACTACGGCATGTCGGGCGGGCCGGTGCATGACGCGACAGTGATTGCCTACCTGCTCAAGCCGCAGCTGTTCACCGGTCGCTCGGTCAATGTCGTGGTGGACAGCCGCGAGGGACCGACCTTCGGACAGACCATCGTTGACTGGTACGACGGCCTGAAGGCGCCCAAGAACGCATTCTGGGTGGAAAACGGCGATGCCCAGGGCTTCTTCGACCTGTTGACCGAGCGTCTGGCACGTCTCAAGTAATCCGCCCCAAGCACAAGACCTGTGGGAGCGAGCCTGCTCGCGATAGGATCTTCAGCCGACAATAAATGTTGGCTGGTCCGCCGCCATCGCGAGCAAGCTCGGCTCCCACCGGTTCCAGGTGTTGCCTCACTTCACGGCGTCGATGACGCTCGGGTAGCGTTCGAATGCCTGCTGGATGAAGTTCCGGGCCACCTCCGTCCCCAGTTCCTTCACCAACAGCTCTATACCGATGATTGCCAGTTCTTCGGGGCTGCCAGGGCTATAGGAGCTGTGGCCCTCCGACCATTTGGCCTTGATGGTGGCTTCGATGCTGATGATGCTCATGGCAGGACTCGCGGGTTGGGAGGTCTTAGGCTCTGTACGAAAAGTCTTGAGACGAAGGTCAGGCAAGGCGAAAACAGCCGAGGAACGCCCGGGGTCGCGTCCGACTGTACTGGAGTACATGGGCATTCCGAGGCTGTTTTCAACGCAGCATGAACGAGTCTCAAGGCTTTTCGTACAGAGGCTAGGTTGAGTTAACCACTTTTGCCCTGGGTTTGGCACTGCGACTTAGGCATCAGGGGAGGGCTGTGCGACACTTGTTTTTTGATTGCTCAAGGAGCCCCTGCCGTGCAGATCGATTTGAACGCGCCTGACGGGCTGACCCTCGACGCCGTTCGCCAGTTGCTGGCATCGGCCAGCGATGACGAACACACCCAATTGCGCGTGACCAAGGGCGGTATCGCCTACCTGTCTTCGGGCGTGGTGGGAGGAACCGACATCGATGGTCTTCTGTTTCGACTTGAGACGTGGGCAAAGGGCTCGGGTTATGTCGGACGAGTCGCTGCCAGTGACGAGGTCTGGGTGATGCAGATCTACAACGCCCTGAAAGACAATTGGCCGAATCCGCCCTTCGACTACATTGATGTTTATTGAGCGCTGAACATATTCAGTCACGATTCATGTCTGACCAGCGGTGTCGGGCTCAGGCAAACTGCCGGCTTTCCAGGTAGAAGAGCGGGGTGGTGGCCCTTCTACTGAAACCAAGCTTCGTTTGGGTTGTCGCACGCTCTCTGTTTATTGATCAACGAAAGGAGGCTTCATGCCTTGGAAGCTCGCGTCATTGAGTATTTTGCTGGCCGCCGGGTTCTTGCACGGTTGCAGCAGCAGCGCTGAATCGTCCCCTGATCCGGTTGCCGCCGAGACCCATTACGACCGCTGCGAAGCGAAGGCCGCCGAGTTTGCCATCGGTAAACAGGCCTCGCCGCAATTGCTGGAACAGGCCCGCACCCGTTCCGGCGCGCAGATTGCCCGGATTCTCAAGCCCAACGACATGGTGACGCTCGAGTACCGCTCCGATCGCCTGAATCTCAATACCGACGCCAACCTGGTGGTCAATCGGGTGAACTGCGGCTGAGTCGCAGTTTTCAACCGCCCATAAAAAACCCCGTCACATGGACGGGGTTTTTTTAGCGCGCCGAGAAATTACTCTGGGCGAACTTGTGCAGCTTGCATACCCTTTTGGCCTTTCTCAGCCACGAAGGAAACAGTCTGGCCTTCTTTCAGGCTTTTGAAACCGTCGCTTTCGATAGCTTTGAAGTGTACGAACAGGTCGTCACCGCCACCTTGAGGAGTGATGAAGCCGAAGCCTTTTTCATCGTTGAACCATTTAACGGTGCCGGTTTGGCGATTAGACATGGTGTATCTCCAAGAAACATATATTTTCAGTAGTGCTGTGCTGCTCAGGCCAACTGGGCACACCTGGGTATCATAGTCGAAATGTTCGATTTGGGAGCCCCCCGGACGTGCTGTTTGCCGAACAGTCGTCTTTTCTTTACCGCCTTATCTGGCTGAAAGCCCCGTTTTTAAAGGCTTTCAGCCGAAAGTAAAGGCGATAAAAAAAGCTGTAAAACCTGCAAAATTCGTCTGAAAAAAGGCAAAATCGGGGTTTTTCATGGGCTCAAGACGGTCCTGAAAGGCCTGTCCGCTCATTTTTTCTTCGAAGGATCGGCCTTGCATTTGGCGATCTGTCCGAGTGCTTTCTGCTGCAATTCCATAGGCGCCTTGTTGTCCATCAGGGCCTGGATGTCGGCGGCCGGGTAGGACTTGATCGCATCAGCGCCACAGGCGCAGTGGGATTTGGCCGCCGCGGCGCCGATCTGGGGCGTGGCCGCCTGAGTGCACTGGGCCATGTATTTCTCACGCTCGCCTTTTGGCCAGTCGGCGTGGGCGGTCAGCGGGAGCAGCAGGGCGAAGGGGGCGACTGCTGCCAATAACGTGTTCAGACGCATGCTGGGATGCTCCTTTGGGTCGATGTCTTGTTATCAGAGGTGTTGCGGGGCGTTCAGTTCAGCACTCTGGCATAAAAACCCGGGGTTTACGCTTGGTGCCGAGCAGGGCTTGTGGGAGCAAAGCTTGCTCGCGGTAGTAGCGCGGGCGGGCCTGAAACATTGTGGTCGGCTGTTATACCTGATCGCGAGCAAGCTTTGCTCCCACAGGCTGCAATTGGAGCGCAGCGATGACCGTTCATCTGTGCTAGCATGCCGGGCTCGGGTATTTTCAGGCACCGGATGACACAGGTCCCGGCAGCGGCAAATGTTCGAATAACCCTGATTTGAATCCCAGTCACTCTGGTTCGGTTTCCCGGTTGGCCGCAAGGCTCCTGCCGCTGTAAGGCAGGCGTTCATGATTGAATGGCCTGGACTGGATCTTGTACTGGCTCATCCCAACCCACGTGACCTTTGGTAGGGGTCACCACTAGGAGAGGAGGCGCCATGCCAACTATTACTCTTCCCGACGGCAGTCAACGTTCATTCGATCATCCGGTATCCGTAGCCGAGGTCGCCGCATCCATCGGCGCAGGCCTGGCCAAGGCCACCCTGGCCGGCAAGGTCAACGGCAAGCTGGTGGATGCCAGTGATGTCATCGACAGCGACGCCACGCTGCAAATCATCACCCCCAAGGATGAAGAGGGACTGGAGATCATTCGCCACTCCTGCGCGCACCTGGTCGGCCATGCGGTCAAGCAGTTGTACCCGAGCGCGAAGATGGTCATCGGGCCGGTCATCGACGAAGGCTTCTATTACGACATCGCCTTCGAGCGTCCTTTTACCCCGGACGACATGGCCGCCATCGAACAGCGCATGCAGCAGCTGATCGAGAAAGATTACGACGTCATCAAGAAAGTCACCCCGCGCGCCGAAGTCATCGAAGTCTTCAAGGCCCGTGGCGAGGACTATAAGCTGCGTCTGGTGGAAGACATGCCGGACGAGCAGGCCATGGGCCTGTACTACCACGAAGAATACGTCGACATGTGCCGCGGTCCGCACGTGCCGAATACCCGTTTCCTGAAGTCCTTCAAGCTGACCAAGCTGTCCGGCGCCTACTGGCGCGGCGACGCGAAGAACGAGCAGTTGCAGCGCGTCTACGGCACTGCCTGGGCTGACAAGAAGCAGCTGGCGGCCTACATCCAGCGCATCGAGGAAGCCGAGAAACGCGATCACCGCAAGATCGGCAAGCGCCTGGGCCTGTTCCACACCCAGGAAGAATCCCCGGGCATGGTGTTCTGGCACCCGAACGGCTGGACGATGTACCAGGTGCTCGAGCAATACATGCGTCAGGTCCAGCGTGAAAACGGCTATCTGGAAATCAAGACGCCGCAAGTGGTGGACCGCAGCCTGTGGGAGAAATCCGGGCACTGGGCCAACTACGCCGACAACATGTTCACCACCCAGTCGGAAAACCGCGACTACGCCATCAAGCCGATGAACTGCCCATGCCACGTGCAGGTGTTCAACCAGGGCCTGAAAAGCTACCGCGAGCTGCCGATGCGCCTGGCCGAGTTCGGTGCGTGCCACCGCAACGAGCCGTCGGGTGCACTGCACGGCATCATGCGCGTGCGTGCGTTTACCCAGGACGATGCCCACATCTTCTGCACCGAAGAGCAGATGCAGGCCGAATCCGCCGCATTCATCAAGCTGACCATGGACGTCTACCGGGACTTCGGCTTCACCGACGTCGAGATGAAGCTGTCCACTCGTCCGGAAAAACGCGTGGGCTCCGACGAGCTGTGGGATCGCGCCGAAGCCGCACTGGCGGCCGCCCTCGATAGCGCGGGCCTTGCGTACGACCTGCAGCCAGGCGAGGGGGCTTTCTACGGTCCGAAGATCGAATTCTCCCTGAAAGATTGTCTGGGTCGCGTCTGGCAATGTGGTACCTTGCAGCTCGATTTCAACCTGCCGATCCGTCTGGGCGCCGAATACGTGTCCGAAGACAACAGTCGCAAGCACCCGGTCATGCTTCACCGCGCGATCCTCGGTTCCTTCGAGCGCTTCGTCGGGATTCTGATCGAGCATTACGAGGGCGCGTTCCCCGCGTGGCTGGCGCCGACCCAGGCAGTGATCATGAATATCACTGATAAACAGGCAGATTTTGCCGCCGAGGTCGAAAAAACTCTCAACCAAAGCGGATTTCGTGCCAAGTCTGACTTGAGAAATGAAAAGATCGGCTTTAAAATCCGCGAGCATACTTTGCTCAAGGTTCCCTTTCTCTTGGTTATTGGAGATCGGGAGGTCGAGATGCAGACTGTCGCTGTGCGTACTCGTGAAGGTGCTGACCTGGGCTCGATGCCCGTCGCCGAATTCGCCGAGTTCCTCGCGCAAGCGGTTTCCCGGCGTGGTCGCCCAGATTCGGAGTAATTATTATTAAGCGTGAAATGAGACAAGATAAACGAGCTGCACCGAAGGCCCCGATCAACGAGAATATCTCGGCACGCGAGGTTCGGTTAATTGGCGCTGACGGCGAGCAGATTGGCATCGTCTCGATTGATGAAGCGCTTCGTATTGCTGAAGAAGCCAAGCTTGATCTGGTGGAAATTTCCGCAGACGCAGTCCCACCGGTTTGCCGGGTGATGGACTACGGCAAGTCGATCTTCGAGAAGAAGAAGCAGATTGCCGCGGCGAAGAAAAACCAGAAGCAGATTCAGGTAAAAGAAATCAAGTTTCGTCCAGGGACGGAGGAAGGGGATTACCAGGTAAAACTGCGCAACCTGGTACGTTTCCTGAGTGACGGGGACAGGGCCAAGGTATCCTTGCGATTCCGCGGCCGTGAGATGGCCCACCAGGAGCTGGGGATGGAACTCCTCAAGCGGGTTGAACAAGACCTGCTCGAGTACGGTTCGGTCGAACAGCATCCTAAGATGGAAGGACGCCAGCTGATCATGGTCATCGCCCCGAAAAAGAAGAAGTAATCACCAGGGCACGGCAGGCCTTGCGATTATGTTTATCAACTGAATGCGGAGTATCCGAACATGCCAAAGATGAAAACCAAAAGTGGTGCTGCCAAGCGGTTTCTGAAAACTGCTAACGGCATCAAGCACAAGCACGCTTTCAAGAGCCACATCCTGACCAAAATGTCGACCAAGCGTAAGCGTCAACTGCGCGGTAGCAGCTTGCTGCATCCGTCTGACGTGGCAAAAGTCGAGCGCATGCTGCGCCTTCGTTAATTTTTGGATCAAGAATAGAGGAAGTAACTCATGGCTCGTGTAAAGCGTGGCGTCATTGCCCGTAAGCGTCACAAGAAAATTATGAAACTTGCTAAAGGCTACTACGGTGCGCGTTCCCGCGTATTCCGTGTTGCCAAGCAAGCCGTAATCAAGGCAGGCCAATACGCCTACCGTGACCGTCGTCAGAAAAAACGTCAGTTCCGCGCTCTGTGGATCGCTCGTATCAATGCTGGTGCTCGTATCAACGGTCTGTCCTACAGCCGTTTGATCGCTGGCCTGAAAAAGGCGTCCATCGAGATCGACCGTAAGGTTCTGGCTGATCTGGCAGTGAACGAAAAAGCGGCGTTTGCTGCGATTGTCGAGAAAGCTAAAGCCACCTTGGCTTAAGTACCCCCGGCAGTCACCAGGGTCCACCTCTGTGGGCCCAGGTGTTAAACGTCATAAATAGGGGAAGAGCCTTAAAGCTCTTCCCCTATTTTGTATCTGGAGTCTGTACATGGAAAACCTGGATGCGCTGGTCTCTCAAGCACTAGAGGCTGTGCAAAGCGCTGAAGATATCAATGCCCTGGAGCAAATCCGGGTTCACTACCTTGGCAAGAAGGGCGAGTTGACCCAGGTGATGAAGACCCTGGGGAACCTGCCGGCCGAAGAGCGTCCGCAGGTCGGTGCGCTGATCAACGTCGCCAAGGAACGTGTCACAGAAGTCCTCAATGCGCGCAAGGCGTTGTTCGAGGAGGCGGATCTGGCTGCCAAGCTCGCCGCCGAGTCCATCGATGTGACCCTGCCTGGCCGTGGCCAGACCTCCGGCGGCCTGCATCCGGTGACCCGGACCCTGGAGCGCGTCGAGCAGTTCTTCACCCGCATCGGCTACGGCATCGCCGAGGGCCCTGAGGTCGAAGACGACTACCACAACTTCGAAGCGCTCAACATCCCAGGCCATCACCCGGCCCGGTCGATGCACGACACCTTCTATTTCAACGCGAACATGCTGTTGCGCACCCATACCTCGCCGGTACAGGTCCGCACCATGGAATCGAAAAAGCCGCCGATCCGCATCGTCTGCCCAGGCCGTGTGTACCGTAGCGACTCGGATATCACCCACTCGCCGATGTTCCACCAGGTCGAAGGCCTGCTGGTCGATCGCGACATCAATTTCGCCGACCTCAAAGGCACCATCGAAGAGTTCCTGCGGGTGTTCTTCGAGAAAGAACTGGCCGTGCGTTTCCGCCCTTCGTACTTCCCATTTACCGAGCCATCGGCTGAAGTCGACATGGAATGCGTGATGTGCAGCGGTAAGGGCTGCCGGGTCTGCAAGCAGACTGGCTGGCTGGAAGTCATGGGCTGCGGCATGGTTCACCCGAACGTGCTGCGCATGTCCGGGATCGATCCGGAAGAGTTCTCGGGGTTTGCTTTCGGCATGGGCGTCGAGCGTCTGGCCATGCTGCGTTACGGTGTGAATGACTTGCGCCTGTTCTTCGACAACGACTTGCGGTTCCTTGCGCAATTTCGCTAGGTCGCGGGTCCGTAACGAATCTATTAGGAGAGCAGGATGAAATTCAGTGAACAGTGGCTGCGCGGCTGGGTCAGCCCGCAGGTAAGCCGGGACGAGCTGGTTGCTCGCCTGTCGATGGCCGGTCTTGAGGTCGATAGCGTGACGCCGGCCGCCGGTGAATTCAGCGGTGTGGTGGTGGGCGAGGTGCTGAGCACCGAACAACACCCGGACGCTGACAAATTGCGGGTTTGCCAGGTCAGCAATGGCGGGGAAACCTTTCAGGTGGTCTGCGGCGCGCCAAACGTGCGCCCGGGCTTGAAGATCCCGTTCGCGATGATCGGCGCCGAGCTGCCAGGCGACTTCAAGATCAAGAAGGCCAAGCTGCGTGGCGTCGAGTCCAACGGCATGTTGTGCTCCCAGGCCGAACTGCAGATCGGCGAAGGCAACGATGGCCTGATGGAACTCCCGTCCGATGCGCCGGTGGGCCAGGACATTCGTGAATACCTGGGCCTGGACGATGCCAGCATCGAGGTCGACCTGACGCCGAACCGTGGCGATTGCCTGTCCCTGGCCGGTCTGGCCCGTGAAGTGGGTGCCTTGTATGACACTCAGGTGACTCGCCCAACGGTCGCGCCGGTTCCGGCAGTGCATGACGAAGTGCGTTCGGTCGAGGTGCTGGCACCCACCGCATGCCCGCGTTACCTGGGTCGGGTGATCCGCAACGTCGACCTGTCGAAGCCGACACCTTTGTGGATGGTCGAGCGCCTGCGTCGCGCCGACGTGCGCAGCATCGATGCTGCCGTCGACATCACCAACTACGTGATGCTGGAGCTGGGTCAACCCCTGCACGCATTCGATCTCGCTGAAATCAATGGCGGCATTCGCGTGCGCATGGCCGAGGAGGGCGAGAAGCTGGTCCTGCTCGACGGCCAGGAAGTCACCCTGAGCGGCGATACCCTGGTGATCGCCGACCACTCCCGCGCCCTGGCCATTGCCGGCGTAATGGGCGGCGAGCACAGCGGCGTTTCCACGTCGACTCGCGACGTATTCCTCGAAAGCGCCTTCTTCGACCAGATCGCCGTCGCCGGCAAGGCCCGCTCCTATGGCCTGCACACCGATGCCTCGCACCGCTACGAGCGGGGCGTGGACTGGCAACTGGCCCGTGAAGCCATGGAGCGCGCCACCGGCCTGCTGCTGGAAATCACCGGCGGCGAAGCCGGCCCGATCATCGAAACCGTCAGTGACCAGCACCTGCCCAAGATTGCACCGGTCACGCTGCGTGCCCAACGCATTTCCCAGATGCTGGGCATGGACATGGATGCCGCCGAAGTCGAGCGTTTGCTCAGCGCCTTGGGCCTGAGCATCAGTGCCGATGGAGCAGGGCAGTGGCGCGTCGAAGTGCCAAGTCATCGTTTCGACATCAGCCTGGAAGTCGACCTGATCGAAGAGCTGGCCCGCCTTTACGGCTACAACCGTCTGCCGGTTCGCTACCCGCAGGCTCGCCTGGCCCCACAGGCCAAGGCCGAAGCCCGCAGCGACTTGCCGGAACTGCGCCGCTTGCTGGTGGCTCGTGGGTACCAGGAAGCGATCACCTACAGCTTCATCGATCCGCGCCAGTCCGAACTGTTCAACTCGGGCGTCGAGCCGCTGTTGCTGGCCAATCCGATCTCCAACGACATGGCGGCCATGCGCTCGTCCCTGTGGCCTGGCCTGGTCAAGTCGCTGCAGCACAACCTGAACCGTCAGCAAGACCGCGTGCGCCTGTTCGAAAGCGGCCTGCGCTTCGTCGGTCAACTGGACGGCCTGAAGCAGGAGCCGATGCTCGCCGGCGTTGTCTGCGGCAGTCGCCTGCCGGAAGGCTGGGCGCAAGGTCGCGATGTCGTCGACTTCTTCGACGTCAAGGCTGACGTCGAAGCGGTACTCGGCTTCGCCGGTGCGCTTGACGCATTCACCTTCGTGCCGGGCAAGCATCCAGCCCTGCATCCGGGGCAGACCGCGCGCATCGAGCGAGACGGGCGTGAAGTCGGCTATGTCGGCGCGATTCACCCTGAACTGTCGAAAACCCTGGGCCTCGATCGCCCGGTGTTCGTCTTCGAGCTGGTTCTGGCCGAAGTGGCACTGGGGAAAATGCCGAAATTCCAGGAGTTATCGCGCTTTCCTGAAGTGCGCCGTGACCTGGCGTTGCTGGCTGACCGCGACGTTGCTTCCAGCGCTGTGCTGGACGTAATCCGTGAAAATGCAGGCGAATGGCTGACGGACCTCAGGCTATTTGACGTGTATCAGGGTAAAGGCATTGATCCGCATAGAAAAAGCCTTGCAGTCGGCTTGACCTGGCAGCATCCATCGCGCACTCTTAATGACGATGAGGTGAATACCGCAACGCAGAATATCCTCACCTCGCTCGAAAACAGGTTGAACGCCACGTTAAGGAAGTGACGTATGGGGGCTCTGACGAAAGCTGAGATGGCGGAACGTCTGTATGAGGAGCTGGGCCTGAATAAACGGGAGGCCAAAGAACTGGTCGAACTGTTTTTCGAAGAAATCAGGCACGCTCTCGAAGACAACGAACAGGTCAAATTGTCCGGTTTCGGCAATTTCGACCTTCGGGACAAACGCCAGCGGCCTGGCCGCAATCCGAAAACGGGAGAAGAAATCCCGATCACGGCTCGCCGTGTGGTCACCTTTCGTCCAGGGCAGAAGTTGAAGGCCCGAGTTGAGGCTTATGCTGGAACCAAGTCATAACGACGAGCTACCCGTCATCCCGGGCAAACGCTACTTCACCATTGGTGAAGTCAGCGAGCTGTGTGCGGTAAAACCACACGTGCTGCGCTATTGGGAGCAGGAGTTTCCTCAACTCAACCCGGTCAAGCGCCGCGGAAACCGCCGGTACTATCAACGACAAGACGTGTTGATGATCCGGCAGATCCGCGCGCTGCTGTATGATCAGGGCTTCACCATCGGCGGCGCGCGCCTGCGCCTCTCCGGTGACGAGGCCAAAGACGATACCACCCAGTACAAACAGATGATCCGCCAGATGATTGCCGAGCTCGAAGATGTGCTGGTGGTGCTCAAGAAATAAAATTCTGCTTTTAAATACTTCCAGTTTTCAAAAGCTTGCGTTATATTCCTGAGCGTTCCGCTGAGAAGCGGAACAAGATTCACGCCTAGTCGGGGCGTAGCGCAGTCCGGTAGCGCACTAGCATGGGGTGCTAGGGGTCGAGTGTTCGAATCACTCCGTCCCGACCATATTTTTCAATGATTAAGGCCAATGTTCACAGCATTGGCCTTTTTCATGTGCGTGAAATTTGTGTGCCTTCTCGATTTTTCACGCTGTTTTCTCTTCAACATCATCAACGCCGGCCCCCAGGAGTCGGTGCTGATATCTTCTTTGTCGCCATAATGAAGATCTACCTCAGAGTGAAGTAACGATCGCCTGAGGCAAAGCGTCGCGCTCGGCGAAGATGCTTACCGCTAGCGTCAACTCACCTCCACAACCGCATCAAACTTCGCCCGAGCCGCCTCCACCTCTGGCAATTGATCAAGCGTCCACTTATGCAGTTCACGAAGCGGCTCTTGTAAGGTTCGCCCCAGTGGGGTGATCTCGTACTGCACCGCCACGGGCGAGAACGAAATGACCTTGCGCGAGACGAGACCATTGCGTTCCAGCCGTCGCAGGCACTGGGTAAGCGCTTTTTGCGTGACACCTTCCAAGCGGCGCTTGATGGCATTGAAGCGATGCGGCCCGTCATCGAGCACCGCCAGGACCATCATTGACCACTTATCTGCAATCTGGTCGAACAGTGCCCGGCTTGGGCACTCCGACGAGAAACATTGCGGCTTCAATTCCAGCATCGAGGTTTCCTCAAAGATACCTAGGCGACTCTAGGTGCCTAATTGACATTTGGTTTACAAAATATACTTATGTGACTTCCAAAAGCAAACGGAGTCCATCCAATGTCGAACCTTGATACCAGCATTTTATTCCGTCCTTTTTCCATCCGGTCGCTTGAACTGAAAAACCGGATTGTCATGGCGCCGATGACTCGGCAGTTTTCGCCGGAAGGGGTGCCCGGTGAGGGGAGCGCTGCGTATTACCGGCGGCGGGCTGAGGGCAGGGTTGGGTTGATCTTGTCCGAAGGGACCGTCGTTGATCGTCCTGCTGCACGTAACGATTCCAACATCCCTTTTTTTCATGGCGACGCCGCGCTGGCCGGATGGAAGAACGTGATCGATGCCGTTCACCAGGCAGGTGGCCGTATGGGGCCGCAGATCTGGCACACCGGTGCCGTGCGCAACGTCAACGGTTGGGAGCCCTCTGCGCCCGTCGAAAGCCCATCCGGTCTCGATTCGCCGAATGACCCGCGTGGTGTGTCCATGAGCGAAGAGGACATCGCAGATACGGTTGCGGCATTCGCCAGGGCAGCGGCGGATGCCAAGCGCCTGGGTTTCGACACGGTGGAGATCCATGGGGCTCATGGTTATTTGATCGATCAGTTCTTCTGGTCCGGTACCAATCAGCGCACTGATCGCTACGGCGGACCGACGATCAAGGAGCGCTCCCGTTTTGCTGCTGAGATCGTGTCGGGCGTTCGCCATGCGGTCGGACCCGAATTCCCGATCATCATGCGGGTTAGCCAGTGGAAGCAGCAGGACTTTGGCGTACGTCTCGCTGAAACCCCGGCCTTGATGGAAGACTGGCTGCTGCCGTTGGTCGAGGCGGGTGTCGATGTTCTGCATTGCTCGCAGCGGCGCTTCTGGGAAGCCGAGTTTCCCGAAATCGACGGTGAGAACGGGTTGAACTGCGCGGGCTGGGCGAAGAAGGTCACCGGTGCCACAACCATCAGTGTCGGTTCGGTTGGGCTGGATAATGATGTCACCAACGCTTTCGCCGGCATGGGATCAACCCCTGCGAGTCTGGATCGACTGGTCGAGCGCATGGAGCGCGAAGAATTTGATTTGATCGCTGTGGGACGTGTTCTGCTGAGTGACAAGGATTGGGTCGCCAAAGTGGAAAATGCCGATTACGCCGATCTGAAGGGCTTCAATCCGGTCTCTTTGGCCGAGTTGGTTTAAGCCTTATTGCAAAGAGGACAGTAAACCGGGCTTTGCCGTAATGCTGCTCACTTAGGATTTGCCCGGTTCATTGTGGCGAGGGGATTTATCCCCACAGGGCTGCGAAGCAGCCCCAAAGCCCTGCGACTCGGTGTATCAGACGGATTGAGTTGCCTGTGTAGGGGGCTGCTTCGCAGCCCAGCGGGGATAAATCCCCTCGCCACAGGTTCATCGCTTCTCTTAAGTAAGCAGCATTATGGGCTCTGGCCGGGCCTTTCTGAGCAGGCATTCAGCGCGAATCAACCTCTTCCGAGATCTCGAGGGCTGATCTTGCCTTGCGTCTCCGGATCCAGCCAAGGAAGGTGTGAACCGGGTGTAGCACGGCTGCAAGCAAGCACAGCAGCAATATGACGAACATCAAAATCAAAGGGGTGCTTTCGTGCGAGAACATGGTGGGTACTCCTGTAGTCACTATGTTGTAACCCGCAGGGTAGACGCGTTTGATCATGATTGGGATGAACGTATGTTCATCCTCGGGAGCTTGAATTGTGCTACGGCAGAGCCTGCGTAAATGGTCGATTCCGGTTCGAAAAACCTGTCGCGACCTGTAACGAAGTTCACGAAACGGCGTGATAAAGTGCGCACGTTTTGGCCGACAGATGGCCTGAGTTCTACGATCAAGGAGCGTTTGAATGTCGTTGTTAAGGATGTCCACACTTTCACTGTGCTTGGCAGGTTTCGGGTTTGCTGGCGGCGTTTTCGCGAATCAGCAGGATGAAAAGCATCAGGGCTTGGTCGCCTTGGTTGCCATGGAGCAGGTGTGCAACAAAACCAACCCTGGCCTGAAGGGTGACGTGGAGAATGCCATGGCCTCTGATCCCAGGATCGACGAGGCGACCAAGGCGGAAGTCAGGAAGATAAAGTCCGATCCGGCTTATAAGTTTCAAGTGATGGGCATGGCGAATAACCTCGCCAACTCGCCGCTGGCCGGCACAGCGCAGGGTATGTGCAAGGATTATGCGCCGAAGTAGTCCGGTGCATCCGCGGCCTATTCCGCTATCAACAACAATGACTGTGGCACCGGGCTCTGCGGATGTTGCGGTTCCTGCAGGCCTGTCAGCCGAAAGCCCGCCATGTCCAGGGCATTGAACCAGCTAGGCAGGGTGCGCAGGTACCACGGCATCGGTTGCCACTGCCCCTTGAAGCCTTCAAAGCGTTCCTGCCGCCAGCCATCCTGATAGTCGCCCGCGGCGGCGACCCACGGATGCAAGGTCTGGATCACCAGGGCGCCGCCAGGGACGAGCAGGGCCTTCAGGGCGACGAGCAGGGGAATGATGTCCTGGTGCAGCAGGGCGAAGTTGGCACAGATCAGGTCGTAGTCGTTGCCGATATCCACCTTCGCCTGAACCAGCGCTTCATAGCTGGCCAGATGCACGAGTGAAGAGCCGGCCGCCCGTGCGGACTCTACCAGCGTGGCATCGCCATCCACCCCAACCGTCTGGATACCCCGTCCAGCCAGGGCACGCAGTAACCAGCCTTCACCGCAGCCCAGGTCGAGCACGCGCTCGGGTTGGCGACCGAGTATTGCCAGCAGGATGGCCTGGTCGGTGACTTCGCGCCGGCTTTCGATGGCGCCGGCGCGGACGGCATCGATCCAGGCCTGGGCGTTGTGGTGCCAGCTTTGAAGGAGTTCTGATTCGTGGGTGGGCATGTCAGTGTCCGGTGGAAGCCTGAATACAAGAATAGAGTACGTTCCCCAGTCGCTTTATCTTGGTTCGGCTGCACTTCGCCCGTCATGTCGACAAAATGTACTTCGGTGTACATTCTTGGGGCGGCAGGGTACATTCAACTCACGTTTTTTGAATAAGGTGAGCGAGATGTCCCAATTGGGGAAGGCCCGTGGCAAGGCCCAGGACACCGGTTGGCGCGGGTCGCCGGAGGGCTGGCTGGAGGCCGCCTACGATGCTTTGAAGGAGTCGGGTATCGATGCGGTCCGGGTCATGCCGCTCGCCAAGCGCCTGGGGTTGTCGCGAACCAGTTTCTACTGGTTTTTCGAGGACCGTGAACAATTGTTGGCCGCTTTGCTTTCCCGTTGGCGCGAGACCAACACGGGGGGCTTGATCCGGCAGAGCGAAAGCTATGCGGAGAGCATTTCCGAAGCGATCCTGAATGTGTTCGAGTGTTGGCTCAACCTGCGATTGTTCGATTCGCAATTCGAATTTGCCGTGCGCAGTTGGGCGCTGCAGTCGGCTGAGGTGGCCCAGGAGGTCGCTACCGTGGACGAACAGCGGATCAGCGCCCTGGCGAGCATGTTCAAGCGGTTTGGCTATGACAGCCAGGGTGCCGATACCCGCGCCCGTACGATTTACCTGACCCAGATCGGCTATATCAGCATGAACACCAGTGAGCTGATCACCACGCGCTTCCAGCGTATTCCTCATTACGTCAGCATTTTCACCGGCAAGGTTCCCAAGCAACGCGAGCTGGATCGCTTCTATGGGAAGTTTGGCTATGCCGAAAAAGAACCTGGGATTTTCGTTCCCTTGACGGACACGTTCGATGAAGGTGCTGGCGATGATCAATGAGACTCTGGGGATCATCGGTGGCACCGGCTGGTTGGGCGGGGCAATCGTCAAGGCGCTGCTGGAGCAGGAGCTGGTGCCGGCGGGTAACCTGGTCATTTCCAACCGCTCCGGTAGCCACCCATTGGCCCGGCAAGGCGTTTGCCTGGCTACGGACA
This sequence comes from Pseudomonas sp. B21-028, assembly GCF_024749045.1. Classification (NCBI taxonomy): domain Bacteria; kingdom Pseudomonadati; phylum Pseudomonadota; class Gammaproteobacteria; order Pseudomonadales; family Pseudomonadaceae; genus Pseudomonas; species Pseudomonas sp. B21-028. The sequence continues at coordinate 4,360,185 of NZ_CP087184.1, read as the reverse complement.
ACCAGGCGCTGGTAGCGCGCAGCGACGTGGTCATCTTCGCGGTACGCCCCGAACATTTCGCCAGCCTGGACATCGACGCGACGGGCAAGACCGTCGTTTCCCTGATGGCCGGAATCACGGCGCAGGCGATTGCCGCGCAGACCTCGGCTTCGACAATCGTGCGGGCGATGCCCAACGCGGCGGTGGAAATCCGGCAATCCTTTACGCCATGGTTTTGCTGGGGAGAGGTGAGTGAGGCGACGAAGGAGCTGATGCAGCGGTTGTTCGAGTCGGTGGGCACTGCGGCTGAGGTCCGGGAAGAAAGCTTCATCGACTACCTGTCTGCGCTGTCGGGCACCGGTCCTGCCTTGCCGGCCTTGCTGATGATGGCGTTGACCAACCAGGCGGTGGCCGCCGGCCTGCCTGCCGATATTGCGCAATTGGCTGCAAGGAACGTCGTGGTCAACAGCAGCCAGCTCCTGCGAAACCACGATGCACTGGAGATGATCGAGGCCTTGGTCGCCTATCGAGGCGTCACGGCCGCAGCATTGCAATCAATGATCGACAGTCGCTTCGAGGAGCACGTCGGCCGGGCATTGCAAGCCGGCGCTGCGGTTGCCCGCAAAGGGCTTCATGCCTGATAGGAACAACACCGCTTTGCGTGGCGAGGGAGCTTGCTTCCCGCTGGAATGCGCAGCAGGCCCCCGGCGCCTGGCGCCAGGGGCATGATGTTCAAATGTCCTTGAGCAACCGCAGCGCATCGTAGATGGCGGCATGGGTATTACGCGCCGACACGGCGTCGCCAATCCGGAACAACTGGAAACGGCCCTCGGGGTTGGTCACGATGTTCTGAGTTTTCCCGGCGATCAGATCATGCTGTTCCACCGCACCGTTGTTGCGCGAATGGGGACGCAGCTCAAAGTACAGATCGTCGAGGGGCAGGGTGCCGTGATTGATCACCACCTGATCGACCACCCGCTGTTTGTGCACCTGACCATAATCGCTGCCGAAGTTCGCCACCAGTTGCCCATCGCGTTTCTCCACCGAGTCGACCCGATAGGTAACGGTAAAGGTGACGTTCAGGTCTTGCAGGCTGCGCATGTAGGGCACCAGGTTCATCGCCATCACCTCGGGCGCGAACGAGCGGTCTGGTGTGACGATCTCCAGTTTCGCCCCGCTGTGGGCGATGACCTCGGCCGCTTGTAGCGCCGCGTGGTCGCCCGCGTCGTCAAAGATCAGCACGTTCTGGCCGGGTTTCACGTCGCCGGAAATGATGTCCCAGGTCGACACCACCAGTTCGTTGCCGTGCTCGAGCACTTCGGTGTGCGGCAAGCCGCCGGTGGCGACGATTACCACATCCGGGTTTTCCGCCAGCACCGTCTCGGCCTCGGCCCAGGTGTTGAAACGGAATTTCACGCCCAGCCGTTCGCATTGCGCCATGCGCCAGTCGATGATGCTGATCATCTCGCGCCGCCGCTCGCTCTGCGCCGTCAGACGGATCTGGCCGCCGGGTTGATCGGCGACTTCAAACACCGTGACGTCGTGGCCGCGTTCGCCGGCGACCCGCGCCGCTTCCAGCCCCGCCGGACCGGTGCCGATCACCACCACTTTGCGCTTGAGCGGCGCCTTGGAGATCTCGTGGGGCATGGTGGTTTCGCGCCCTGTGGCGGCGTTGTGGATGCAGTACGCCGCGCCACCCTGGTAGATGCGATCCAGGCAGTAGTTGGCGCCTACGCAGGGGCGGATTTCTTCTTCGCGCTTCTCGATGATCTTGCGCACGATGTGCGGGTCGGTCATGTGCGCCCGGGTCATGCCGATCATGTCCACCTTGCCGGAGGCGATGGCATGACGCGCCGTGGCAACGTCGGGAATCTTCGCGGCATGGAAGGTGGGGAAGCCGGTGGCCGAACGGATCTCGCCGGCAAAATCCAGGTGCGGGGAATTGCGCATGCCCTGGATTGGAATCACATCGGTGAGGCCGGCATCGGTGTCGATGTGGCCGCGAACGACGTTGAGGAAGTCGACCAGGCCGCTGTCCTTGAGCATGTGCGAGATCCGGATGCCGTCGCTCGCACCGAAACCGCCGGGCAAGTCTTCATCGCCGGTGTAGCGCACCCCCAGCAGGAAATCCTCGCCGCAGCGCTGACGGATGCCGCGCAGGACGTCGAAGGTAAAGCGCAACCGGTTCTCCAGCGAACCGCCATAGGGGCCGTCGAGGTCGTTGGTCAGTGGCGACCAGAACTGATCCATGAGGTGTCCGTAGGCCTGCAGTTCCAAACCATCCAGCCCGGCGGCCTTCATGCGTTCGGCGGCATCCACATAGTCCTTGATGATGCGGTCGATGTCCCAGTCTTCCAGCTTTTTCGGAAAAGAGCGGTGCGACGCTTCCCGACGGTGTGAAGGCGAGACCACGGGTAGCCAGTCAGCCTTGTCCCACCGCGTACGCCGCCCCAAGTGGGTCAGTTGAATCATCACCGCCGCGCCATGCTCGTGGCATTCGTCGGTCAGGTCCTTCATCCATTTGACCACTTCATCCTTGTACGCCAGCACGTTGTTGAACACCGGCGGGCTGTCGCGGGAAACCGCGGCGGAGCCGGCGGTCATGGTCAGCGCCACGCCGGCCTTTGCCCGTTCAACGTGGTACGCCCGATACAGGTCCTTCGGCATGCCGTCGACAGGGTAGGCCGGCTCATGGGAGGTGGTCATGATCCGGTTCTTGAGAGTCAGGTGTTTGATCTTATAGGGCTGCAGCAAGGGGTCGCTGGACATGGTGTTGCGCTCCGGGAACAGAACATCAGGCTGGGTTTTGACATAACCGTATGTTCAATGTTCATCTGTGTCAACGTTACGTGACACATGTGTACATTTCTCTTGCGTGGCAAAAAAACCGGGACTAGTATCGGTTCGCAACCCGGTCGAACGACCTGAATGCGCGAATCATTTGCATAACTAGATCCAAGCGTTCCCTCGGAGGCACAGGACCACTGCGCTTCATGAGGGAGCATTAGTCTTTCTGCTGCCCTGCCAATAACTATTAATACAGACGCGGAGATGCATCATGATGACGTTGTTCAGCAAAACGAATATCGGATGGCTCGCCGGCCTGGCGATGGCGTCCAGTTGCCTGATGGCCCAAGCCGAGGAACCCACACCCATCCGGATTGGATGGGTGAACTGGTCGGATACGGAAATCGCTGTAAAGCTGGCAGACACGGCACTGCGGGACCATCTGAAACAGCCGGTCAAATTGGTTTTGGCCGATATCGGCATCCAGTTCCAGGCGTTGGCGAACGGCAGTATCGACCTGATTCCGATGGTCTGGCTGCCGAGCACCCACAAGTCTTTTTATGACAAGTACAAGGACAAGCTTGAAGACCTCGGCTCACTGTACGAAGGGCGAATCGGCATGGCGGTGCCGACGTCCATTCCGACCAGTGAGCTCGCCAGTGTCGAAGACCTCAACAAGCCCGAAGTGCGGGAAAAACTCGGCGGCAAGATCCTCACCTCCGAAGTCGGTAATGGTCAGTACAAACTCACGGAGAAAGCCATCCAGGAGTACAAGCTCGATGGCTACAAGATGGTCGCCTCCTCCGAATCCGGCATGCTGAGTGAGCTGGATCGTAATCTCAAGCGTGACAAATGGTCGTTGATCAATGCCTGGAGTCCACACTGGATGTTCTCCAAGTGGTCGCTGCGCTACCTGGATGACCCGAAGCAGATTTTCGGTGGCGCCGAACAGATCCACGCGGTTGCCCGCAAAGGGTTCAGCGCCGAACATCCCGACGTTGCCCGGTTCTTCGCCAACTTCAAGATCCCACAGGCCGATCTTGAGAAGTTGATGGCGACTGCCCGTGACAGTTCTGCCGACAAGGTGGTGGCTGAATACTATGCTGCCAACAAGCCGCGTTTCGAGGCGATGTTCGGCAATCAAACGGCCGCTGCAACAACTGCTCAGCCCTGACGGCGATGGTCCCCCATACTTGCAAACCGAATCAGTCTTCCGGTGGCGCTGCTGGGTGAGTTGAGCAGTTGTTAATCCACTGCAGAGTCGGGCTCAGGAAGGAATGGATACGATGGCGTTATTGTTGAATGCGGATCTCATTGAAAGCGCGCGGTTACTCCAGCGATCGCTGTATAAGATACTGTTGAATAGCGCGTGCCCTGACGCACAGGTTCATGCCGCTTCCATCGACCAGGCTCAATGGACGACCAAGCACCTGTGGGATGAGTCGAATGCGCTGCCAAGGTGCCTGCTACCGGACTTGTCCCAGGCGGTCGATGCAGCACCGAGGACCCACGAAGATCTGGACGCTGTGATAGGGGCGCTAAGTCCCTTGTTGCCCCATCTAACCTGGATCAAGCGCCAGGCCCAGGCGGGCCAGGACGATTCGTTCGTACAGAGACACCGTCATGGAATGATCACCGGCCCGGCGGGATTGTTTGAGTGTCCCTCTTTGACCTTGGGGTTGGCGCTCATGGCACCGCAGACCTGCTACCCCTTCCACCAACATCCTCCAGCCGAGTTCTACCTCGTACTTTCGCCAGGCGAATGGTACCGGGAGGACGTCGGCTGGTGGAGCCCGGGAGCAGGCGGCATCGTGTTCAATCCCCCATCGTGCATCCATGCGATGAGGTCGATGAACGTGCCGCTCCTGGCGCTTTGGGGGTTGATTCATTAATGCTTCGATGCAGACGAGGCGGGGCAGTTGCAATCAGTTTGACCGTTGAGCCGTCCCTGGCTCGTTCAGGCGATCTTGTTTAGAACTTGAATCGTCCGACCAAGCCCCTCAGTTGACCGGAGATGTCCGTCAGGCGGCCCGAACCGGTCTGCGCCGAGTGGGCAAACTCCTCGACCAGCTGCGCATCGGCGTGGATCTGCGCGATGTGCCGGTTGATGTCTTCGGCCACCTGGTGCTGTTCCTCGGCGGCGGTGGCGATCTGGGTGTTCTGGTCGCGGATCGAGTCCACCGAGTTGCGGATCTTGTCGAAGCTGTCGCGAGCCTGCTGGATACGTTCCACGCTGGTTTGCGACACTTGCAGGCTGCTCTGCATCTGTTGGGTCACTTCCTGGGTACGGCGGGCCAGGTTACCGAGCAGGCTGTCGATCTCACCGGTGGAATCGGCGGTGCGCCGTGCCAGGGCTCGCACTTCATCGGCCACGACGGCGAATCCGCGACCCTGATCACCGGCGCGCGCGGCTTCGATGGCGGCGTTGAGGGCCAACAGGTTGGTCTGCTCGGCAATCGAGCGGATGGTGTCGAGGATGGTGTTGATGTTCTTGCTGTCCTGCTCAAGGGCCTGCATGGTCTGGGTCGACTGCTGCAGGTCTTCGCTCAGTTTCAGCACGCTGCCGGTCGCTTCTCCGATGTGGTGCTGGCCGTCGTGCACGTCACGGTAGCCGGTGTCCGCGCTGGTGGCGGCCTGACTGCAGGAGCGGGCGACTTCGTTGGCGGTCGCGACCATTTCGTTGAAGGCGGTACTGACCAGTTCCACTGCCTGGCGCTGGCGACCGGCGGCTTCGTTCATGTTGGTGGCAACTTCGCTGGTGTCGGCCGCAGCGCTTTGCAAGTCGGAGGAGGCGCTGCCGATTCGCTGTACCAACTGCGCAATCATGCCCAGGAACTGGTTGAACCAGCTTGCCAGGGTGGCCGTTTCGTCCTTGCCTTGTACGGAGAGTTGACGGGTGAGGTCGCCTTCGCCTTCGGCGATTTCCTGCAAGCCGCTTGCAACGCCGCGAATAGGTCGCACGATGACGCTGGCAAAGCTTGCGCCGACCACGGCGAAGATCACTGCCAGTACTGCAGCGATAATGGCGATCAACCAGGTCAGGCTGGAGGCTGCGGCCATGACTTCGTCGCTCTTGATCAGGCCGATGAAGCGCCAGCCCAGGCTCTTGGAGGTCACGATGTTGACCATGTAGGAGACGCCATCGATCTCGACCTGGGTCATGCCATCGCTGCTCTTGGCCAGCGCGGCATAGTTGGGGCCGAGGTCGGCGAGGGGTTTGAAGTTGTGCTTGGCATCGCTGGCGTCGACCAGGACGTTACCGTTCCCCTCGACCAGAATGAGGTAGCCGCTTTCGCCCAGTTTGATGTTCTTGACCAGTTCGGTCAGTTGCTTGAGCGACACGTCGAGGCCGACGACGCCCACCAGTTTACCGGCGGCGTCGGATACCGTGTGGACGATGCCGATCAGCGATATATCATCCGGCGCCCAGTAATAGGCGTCTGTACGCGCAGTCACGCCAGGCGAGGCGATGGCGGTCTTGTACCAGGGGCGCACGCGTGGATCATAGTTGGATACCTTGGGGTCATCAGGCCAGCTGGCATAGCCGCCATCGGCAAGGCCCACAGAAAGATAGGCGGTGGTCGGATGGCTCTTGGCGAAGCGGTCGAAGATATCCAGGATCTGTTTATTGGTTTCCGGGAGTGGCGTCTGTGCAGCGTCGGCGGAGGAGTAATTTTTCAGGTCCTTGGCCGCCACGATCCGTGGGTCCTTGGCGAAGAATTCGACGTTCTGGCTGATGCCATCGAAGAACGTCTTCATGCCATTGTCGATCTGACGGATTTCCCGGCCGCTGCTGTCGAGGAAGTTGGTTTTCGCCGCGTCCCGCAGGTTCAGCACGACGAGCACTGCCACCAAGATGACCGGAAGGCAGGCGATGGTCGCGAACGCCCATGTCAGCTTCTGTTTGATATTCATGACTTCTCCCGCGGGTTTTATAAGTGTTGGGTCGGCGGAAACAATGGCGGTGCGCGTTGTGCGTGCTGGAAGGGAAAGCGCCCCTGTCTACGTTCAGTCTATCGACTAAAGGTGTACAGACTTTAGAGCGGAAGGCATTTAAGGCGCAGTGATTGCTGGCCACGTCGCTAATCCACACGATAGCGACGTTCCCCATACCATGGCCGCTTGCCCGAGATGCGAGAGTGACGCCAGTCTGATCGTTTTCAGGAAGAGGCCCTATGCCAAGCGCATTCGAGAGCGTACTTAAAAACAAGAACATGGCGTATCGGCCACTCGGCTCGCCGGGGGTTGATCAGGCGCCGACTCGTGTCGCGTTCGTGTTGATGGATAATTTCTCGATGATGTCCTTCACCGGCGCGGTGGACGCTCTGGTGACGGCCAACCTGATGTGTGACATGCCCCTCTACGAGATCCTGACGGTAGGGGTGTCGGGGAGCCAGGTGACGAGTGACCTGGGGATTGTCATTTCCACCGATATCGAACTGGCTCAGTTGCCTGAAAACCAGGACATTCTCATCGTCGCCGGCGGCTTTCGCGTGAAGCTGCAAGGTGTGCCCCTGCTGCGGCGCAAGCTGCGCGCCAATGCGGCATATGGGGCGATATTGGGAGGGCTGTGGAATGGCGTGTTCTTTGTCGCCGATGCGAGCCTGCTGGACGGTTTCGAATGTGCCGTCCACCCGGAAAGCCGTGCGATGATGATGGAGGTCTTCCCCCATGTGAGGGTGTCGAGCCGAGCTTATGTCGTCGATCGCGGACGGGTCAGTTGCGCCGGTGCGAACAGTTCGCTGCGCATGATGCTCCAGTTGATCCGCCAGACGGGAGGGGAGGCCCTGGTGGGGGCCATCGAGGAAATTCTGCGGTGTGACGAATCGGGCGACGCATCGGATTTGCCGCCGGTCTTCGTCGAGACGGACCCGAGGCTGCCGGAAAGCCTCAAGCTGGCGCTGGAGTTGATGTGGCAGAACATCGAAGAACCGTTGACCATCGATGAGCTGGCGGCGTGCGTCAAGATTTCCAAGCGCCAGCTGGAACGGCGCTTCTGCAGCTTTCTCGGAGCGACCCCGACGCGTTACTACCTGGAGTTGCGCCTGACCCGGGCGCGCCAGCTCATCCAGCAGACCAATCGATCGATGACGGAAGTTGCCGTGGCGACGGGTTTCGTCAGCTCCCCGCATTTCCAGCGGCGTTTCCGGGATTTTTTCGGCGTTCCGCCTGGCAGCTATCGTTCGACGTTTGGGCGAAAGCAAGCGTCGGGATGAGTGTTCTTTGGAGGGTTTAAACCGGACTCGCGCTCATCGGGTCGCGCGAGCCCGGTCTTGGGCTCAGGCCTTGCGCGTTTTCTGGACCATATACAGGATGATGCAGCCTGTAGCGCACAGCCAGATAATCGAACCGGCGGCAGCGACTATCAATGAGAGGTCGGAGTCGTAATCGATCATGCCGGGAACCGCATAGACAAACCAAGTCAGCGTGACAAGGACGAAAGCCAACAGCGTCATCAGAAACTCGAATATCTTTTTTGCGTGCATAAGTGTCTTCCACCCGCCGGTAAAGGGCGAGTACTTCAGGTTGTCGGTCAGGTACCTCTTTCTGTCTGCGCAGAAATAAAGGGGCTCAGCAGTGGAAGGCGAGTCGCCGCAAGGCTTCGTCACCCCCCCTATGCAGACATTCCATGTCCGAGAACTTCACTCAGCAGTGGCATTCGCCCGAAGGCGAAGTGTGACGCGGCATTGGGATCAGGTTCTATCGTCCGGTTGTTCTTCGGCAGGCGGGTTGTCGGTTTGCGAGGCGGTCAGGGTCGTGCCTTTGCACAAAACCTTGCTCACTTCATCGGCAATGGAACCTTCAACGATTCGCCCTTGCATCTGGTCGAGTTGGGCTTTTTCCACACCCTCCAGGCTGTTGTACATCCCCATGTGGCGAACACTGCGATTGGCACAGTCGAGTTCAACCTTTGTATAACTGGTGAAATAAACACCTTCCCTTTGCACGATGGCCTGAATGGCGGAACCGCTTTCAGCAAACGAAACAAGGGAATACTCGGCATCCGAATCATCGTAGCCGTACTGGATTTTTTGCACGTCCGCTGTCGCATGACACGCTACGCAAAGAGCAACGAGGGAGATAACCGTTTTCATGCTTTCTTCCATGAATAAGCAAGCCAGGAGGTTAGTGGCCAAGTGAGATCATTGTGCTTGGCTCGTAACATTGAGTCAACATTCCACAGAGACCGTCACGTCGACCGTTGGTCGGGCGACCTCATTTTGTCGGAACTTTCGAAGCTTGTCCTTATTTTGCGAAAAAATCCTACATCACCGCTCTTTCTCGATACTGATGGCCCACGAAAGTCTTATCGGCAACGGGCATGAAAACGTGAGGCCTGATCATTGTTGAAAGCGAGCCGGAAGGCTCGATGGGGCAACCAGGCCTCAGGTTCCGGGGGAGGGGGCGCCGCGGGTTACCCCGCGGGACAATCATGGTATTTGTGGCAGTTCCCTGGGTTGCAGATCGAACACCAGCACTTCGGCGTCCTGGCCATTGCTCAATGTCAGTACCTGTTCTTCCCGCACCCGCACGCCATCACCTTCCTGTAACGACACGCCATTGAGCTCGACGTTGCCCCGGGCGACATGCACATAGGCATAGCGATGGGGTGCCAATGTCAGGGTGGCGCTTTCGTTGCCATCGAACAGTCCGGCATAGACCCGTGCGTCCTGGCGCACCTCCAGGGAGCCGTCGGCGCCGTCCGGCGAGATGATCAATTGCAGGCGACCGCGTTTCTGCCCGGTGCTGAAATGCTCCTGTTGGTAGCGTGGCTTGGCACCGCTGACATTCGGCACGATCCAGATTTGCAGGAAGTGCACCGGCTCGTCCGCGCTGTGGTTGAACTCGCTGTGGGCCACGCCACTGCCTGCGCTCATCAGTTGCACATCGCCTGGGCGAATGACCGAGCCCGTACCCAGGGTGTCCTTGTGTTCCAGCGCGCCTTCGAGCACATAGGAGAAGATCTCCATGTCCCGGTGGGGGTGCTGGCCGAAGCCCTTGGCGGCGGCGACCCGGTCATCGTTGATGACCAACAGATCGGAAAAGCCTTGTTGATTGAGGTCACGGTAATTGGCGAAGGAAAAGGTGTGGAACGAGGTCAGCCAGCCGTGACGGGCGATTCCGCGGTCCGCAGCTTTGCGAAGGGTCAGCATGGTAGTTCTCCTGGTTCAGTGGGCGACGGCTTTGGCCGTTCGCCGGGGACAGAAGAAGGTTAATGGTTATGCCAATATTCAATAAGTAGATGAAAGATGAAAGACTGTCGCCTATAAGTGGACAATAAACGAAACCTACCGGCCAGTGCATCCCGTTGCCATAATGTCGAAGTTGCGCCTGAGGCCACATCGGACCTGTGGGAGCGAGCCTGCTCGCGATAGCGTTGATACAGTCGACATCCTGCAAGCTGACCCACCGCTATCGCGAGCAGGCTCGCTCCCACAGGTTTTATCAGGCGGGCTTGCTGCGTTCCTCTGGATTCTTTGGCGTGTTAATTGATGAAAACCATTGCAATGGTGCTGTTCCCGGATTTTCTGCTACTCGACATGGCCGGGCCGATGGAGGTGTTTTCCATTGCCAACCGCTATCTTGAGCCGGACCAACGCTACCAATTGCTGACCCTGGGCACTGAGCGTGGCGCGTTGCGCGCGTCCAACGGCGTGGCGGTAGAAGCCGACATGCACATCGACCAGGCCTGGGCCGCCTATGATGTATTGCTGGTGCCGGGCGGACCGGGAGCCTACAACGATCGGCATCCGGGGTTGCACACCTGGCTGCGGGCCGCGACGCAACGGGCCACGCGCTATGGCTCCATCTGCACTGGGGCCTTTGTGCTGGGTGAGGCGGGATTGCTCGACGGATATCGCGTCACCACGCACTGGCATTACACCGAACGCCTGATCCGGCGTTTTCCCAAGGCACTGGTGGAAACCGACAAGATCTTCCTGCAGGACCGGCGCCTGTTCACCTCCGGCGGCGTCACCGCCGGCATTGACCTGGCATTGGCCATCGTCGCCCAGGATCATGGCCGCAAAGTGGCGCTGGATGTGGCCAAGGTATTGCTGGTGGTCATGAAGCGCCAGGGCGGGCAAGCCCAGTTCAGTCCCCTGGTGGCGGCGGTGGCGTCCCAGGAGTCGGCCATCACCCGGGTACAACACTATGTGATGGAGCACCTGGAAGAGCCATTCACCGTCGAGCGCATGGCGACGCTGGCATCCATGAGCCCACGGCATTTCGCCCGGATGTTCGCCCGGGAAGTGACGATGACGCCGATGGAGTTCTTGCAAGGTGCCCGTATCGATCGGGCTCGTCAGTTGCTGGAAAGCACCGACTTGCCCCTCAAAACCGTGGCGTTTCGCAGCGGGTTCGGCAGCGTCCGGCACATGCGCTCGCTGTTCAGCGAAAAACTCGGTCTGACTCCCGTGCAGTATCGCCAGCAGTTCAGTTGAGCCTCCGGTGTCCGTCCAGGGCACCGTGATGTCCGTCATGCGTCCTGTGCCAGCATTGTTCTCCGGTCGTGGACTGCCAAGATAGCGACGAACCCTCTGGATAGGATGCAAAAGAGCCGGGGCAGACGCGTTCGATGACCGCGACGCCATGTCCACACCGGTTCTTTGGCGCTGAATCACCATGAACAGTTTCGTCAAACCCGATACCGAACCGGCGGTGGGCTTCGGTCCGTTTGCCTTCTACCGGCAGCAGCGACTGGTCACCCAAGACGGCGAACCCCTCGCCTTGGGTGGGCGGGCGCTGGACGTTCTCCAGGTACTGGTGGATCACGCCGGCAGCTATATCAGCAAGCAAGCGCTGATAGCCGGGGTCTGGCCGGACAGTGTCGTGGAAGACATCAACCTGCGGGTGCACATTGCGGCGTTGCGTCGGGCGTTCGGTGACGGGCGGGACGGATGCCGGTACATCCTCAATGACCCGCGGCGTGGCTATTGCTTTGCCGCGCCCCTGGCTTCGTCCATACGCGAGAAACACAATCTGCCTGCACGGCTGAGCTCGGTGATCGGCCGCGATAAAGTGCTGGGCCGGTTGCTGGCGGAGGTATCGCGCCGGCGCCTGACCACCGTGACCGGCCCCGGTGGTATCGGCAAGTCCACCGTGGTGCTGCGGGTCGCGGAGCTGTTGCTGGAACACTTTGACGACGGTGCATGGTTCGTCGATCTGGCGGCCATCACCGAGCCTTGCCAGCTACGGGCACGGATTGCTTGCGCGCTGGGCCTGGAGCCCGACGCCTTGAGCGGGCAACTCGAACGCCGGCGGATGCTGTTGGTGCTAGACGGTTGTGAGCACCTGCTCGAGGCCTGTCGTGAGCTGGCCCTGACGCTGCGGGCGTCGGCACCGGGCGTATCGCTGTTGTTGAGCAGCCACGAGCCGCTGAACCTCGCCGATGAACATATCGTGCAACTGCCAGGCCTGACGGTGGCATCGCCCCTTGAGCCCGAGCACCAATTACTGGCATGCCCGGCGGTGCAGTTGCTGGTCGAGCGGGTCGGCGCCCGGCAGCAAGGTTTCAAACCCAGCGACCGCGAGCTGGTGGCGATTGCGCAAATCTGTCAGCGCCTGGACGGTTTGCCGCTGGCCCTGGAACTGGCGGCGGCCCAGGTCAGTGCCTTGGGCGTGGCGGGAGTACTGGAGCAACTGGACGTTGGGCTTTCACTCCTGAGCTTTGGCCGGCGCACGGCCGTACCCCGTCACCGGAGCCTGGAGGCCTTGCTGGACTGGAGTTTCGAGCGTTTGAGTGTCGCCGAGCAGGTGGTGTTCCAGCGCCTCGCGGTGTTCGAGCGGCCTTTTACTACCAAAGCGGCCATTGCGGTGATCAGTTGCCCGGAACTGGGTGTCGGGCAGTTGCCCTGGTTGCTGTCACGGTTGGCCAGCCAGTCCCTGTTGAGGGTCGAACAATGCGCCAGTGGAGTGCGTTTCCACTGGCTCCATACCACGCGTGCCTATGCCGAGGAGAAACTGCGATGCAGCGGCCAATGGCATTTGTATCATCGGCGTTATGTATTGCAGAACGCGTGGAAGCCTGCCCATTCAAGCCCCGTACTGTCGAGACAGGCTGTGGAGCAGCGCATCGGCCTCCACTAGGTCCGGCGTATCGAAGCCTTCGGTGAAGCGTCGATAGACCGGCTCGAGCAACGCCTGTGCGGCCTGTTCCCGGCCCTGACGTTGCCATAGCCGCGCCAGGGTGGTGGCGCTGCGCAGTTCCCAGGCCAGGGCACCCTGACTGCGGGCCACCTCCAGGGCGGTCACCAATTGTTCCTCGGCGCTGTCGTCAAGGGTGGGGTCGTTGCCTGCCAGTAAGGCCTGCGCCCCGGCCCGCAGGATCTCGGCGGTGCACCAGCCCGCGGCGCCGCTGCGGGCGCGATCGAGTTGCCCTGGGCTGACCTGATCGGCCCGCAGGGTCACGACAATATCCTGGATCAGCCCGTTGACCGGATTCGCCTCGAGGGGGGCGTCATTGAACGCACCGTCGTAGTGACGGGCCCAGTCATGAAACAGCAGTACCGAATGTTTCTTGGCCTGGTATCGCAACATGTCGAGCCTTTCCGCCGCGACTGAATGATCGCCGTTGTAGCGCGCAATCACGCAGCCGGCCAACGCGAGGGTGTAGCAGATCGAGGTGCCGTGGTTGATCTGCAAGGCAATCTGCAGAGCCAGATTGGCCGCTCGCCGGGCTTTTTCGGCAAAGCCTTGCAGCCAGAGTATGCGTGCCAATATGGTCAGCGACGCCACGCTCTGGTCGTATTGCACGCCGAAACCGTGGGTGAAACGGCTGAGGTGACCGCTCTGGGCCAGACGCTGGATGACCTGTTCGGCGTCTTGTCGGGCGGCGCCCTGGTCGCCGGCAAAATGCAGCGCCAGCACTCGCAAGCGTTGGGCACTCAAGGACAAGAGTGGGTCGCTCTGGGTGCCCAGCCGGTCGAAATCCTGGCTCTGTTCCAGTGCCTGCTGGTAATGGCCGCAACTGAGGTTGACGGCCATGTGCCCCGACACCGCCCGGAGCTCGCCGGCGCGGTTCTGACAGTGTTGTGCCAGCTGCCGAGCGGTGACGAAGGCTCGGATCGTGGCCGGCGTACCGCCCTCGGTATGGTAGTTGAAACTGGCATGGGCCAACTCCAGGGCGAGGCTCAGCCTGGGGCATGGCGACGGAGTGGCCCGCAGCAATTGCAGCGCTTTGCTGACATAAAGCCCATGCTCCTTGAGCAACGACAGCTCTTGCCAGAGGGGCAGGGTGCTCGCGGTCAAGCGGATGGCCACCTGATGGGCGCCATGCAGGCCCAATCCCCGGTCGAGGGCGGCACGGATGTCATCGCGATAAGCGGCGTAGCGCGTGATCCACACTGGCGTGGCGATGTTTTCCCAATCCTGCTCGGCTTGCTCCATCAGCGCCAGGCAGCGCTCGGCATGGCGTTCCTGGCTGGCTGCCAGTTCGCCAGCTTCAACCAGTTTCTCCAGGGCGTAGCCGCGGGTGGTGTCCAGCAGGCGATAGCGCACCTCTTCATCGCCAACCTCGACGTTGAGCAGGGACTTGGCGACCAATTGGCTGATCGACACCAGCACCTGGTCGGGCGCGACATGGGGACCGATGATCACCGCGGCGGCCGACGCCAGGTTGAAGCTGCCCATGAACATCGACAGCCGCCGCAGGCAGATCTGCTCGCACACGGTGAGCAGTGCGAAGCTCCAATCCAGCGTTGCGCGCAGGGTTTGCTGGCGCGGCGCAACGTCGCTGTCGTTGTGGAGCAGGGCGACGCTGTCTTGCAGTTGCCGGTGAAGCGCCTCCAGCCCGAAGCGGCCCACTTGCGCGGCGGCCAGCTCGATGGCCAGGGGAACCCCGTCCAGTCGCTGGCAGATGTCCGCCACCAGAGGCACCTCGCGGTCGGTCAGTTCGAAGTCGTCATGGCTGGCCATCGCCCGCTCGGCGAACAGTTGCAGGGCCGGGTATTCGAGGGCCGGGTAACCTTCGATGGGCGTCTCCCGGGGCGGGAAGGCCAGGGCATCCAGGTGCTGGACGTGTTCGCCCTCGGCTCGCAGGCCTTCACGGCTGGTCGCCAGGATATGCAGGTGCGGGGCGCCGCGCAGGAGGGTTTCGCAGAGCTGGGCGACGGCGTCGATCAGATGTTCGCAGTTATCGATCACCAGCAACAGATGCCGGTCCTTGAGCTGTCGGGCAATGGTCGCCAGCGGATCGCTGTCCGGCTGCGGCAGGTCCAGCAGCGCGCACAGGTCCGGGGCGATCATGGCCGGATCGTTGAGCAATGACAGGTCCAGCAGATAAGTGCCGTCGCGGTAGTGATCGATCAGCCGCTCGGCGACCCGCAAGGCCACGGTGGTTTTGCCGATGCCGCCGGTCCCGACCAGGGTGATGAAGCGTTTGCGCGGCAGCTGGGCCACCAGGCTTTCCACTACCGCCTGGCGTCCGATCATCCGGTTACGACGCGGCGGCAGGTTGTGGGCCGGTGACGCGGGCGCAATCTCCGCCATGGGTACGAGGGGCTCGGTCGACACTGGCGCGACAAAACTGTAGCCGCGCTGCGCCACGGTGACGATGTAGCGCTGCCCGGCCTGACCATCCCCCAGCGCCTTGCGCAGTGCCGCGACATGCACCCGCAGGTTGGTGTCTTCCACGACACTTCTGGGCCAGACACGGGCGATCAGCTGTTGCTTGCTCACCACTTCTCCGGCGTGCTCGAGCAGCATCAGCAGTATCTCGACCGCCCGTCGCCCCAGGCGCAACGGCTGTCCGCCTTCCAGCACCAGGCGCTGGCGAGGATGGACGTGGTAAGGGCCGAAATGCACCGTCTGTTCGACGGGCAGGGCGGTGGGGTGGTTCATCGTGTTCTCAATGTCTGGTCAGGTGCAGGAGGCATATCCGAGTATGTTCCTCAGGTTTGGCTTCAGGTGCAACGGTTTAGAGCCCTCTCCCATAGCCAGCAGTGAATCCCTGTGGCGAGGGGATTCATCCCCGCTGGGCTGCGAAGCAGCCCCAAACGCTTAATGCTCATAAAAAACTGACACACCGAAGCGCCAGTCTTGGGGCCGCTTCGCAGCCCAGCGGGGCGGTGCGACGTTTCGCTAAATCCCCTCGCCACAAAAAGCACCGCAGTCCTGTCCTCAATCAAAAAATTAACAACGTTTAACTCACGCATACACCCCCTCTGACCGGACCATGAAGACCTTCATCCCTCTCAAGGAAGTCATGTCATGAGCACCTTCATCACCCGCGACGGTACCGAGATCTACTACAAGGATTGGGGCAGTGGTCAGCCGGTTGTCTTCAGCCATGGCTGGCCGTTGAACTCGGACAGTTGGGAAGCGCAGATGATGTTCCTGGCGTCCAACGGCTACCGGGTGATCGCCCACGACCGCCGTGGGCATGGGCGCTCCAGCCAGCCTTGGGATGGCAACGACATGAACACCTACGCCGATGACCTGGCCGAGCTGATCGAGCGGCTCGACCTGAAGGACGCGGTGTTGCTCGGTTTCTCGACCGGCGGTGGTGAGGTGGCGCGCTATATCGGCCGGCATGGCGCTGCTCGCGTCGCCAAGCTCGGGCTGATCTCGGCGGTGACGCCGCTGATGCTCAGGACCCCCGCCAATCCCGGCGGCCTGCCCATCGAAGTGTTCGACGGTTTCCGCCAGGCCTCCCTGGTTGACCGTTCTCAACTATACAAGGATGTGGCCAGCGCATTCTTCGGCGCCAACCGCCCGGGCGCCAAGGTGTCCCAAGGCATGATCGACTGGTTCTGGATGCAAGGCATGCTCGCCGGCCACAAGAACGCGTACGACTGCATCAAGGCGTTCTCGGAGACCGATCTTTCCGAAGACCTGCGCAATATCGACCTGCCGACTCTCGTGGTCCATGGCGATGACGACCAGGTGGTCCCCATCGAAACCGCCGGCATCGCAGCCGCCAAACTGCTCAAGCACTCGCAGCTGCTGGTCTACCCCGGCGCGCCTCACGGCCTGACCGATACCCACAAGGATCGACTGAACGCTGACCTGCTGGCGTTCATCCGAGGCTGATCGAGCATAGAACCTGTGGGAGCGAGCCTGCTCGCGATAGCGGTGGGTCAGCTTGTGAAATGTCGGATGTGTCGACGCTTCGCGAGCAGGCTCGCTCCCACAGGATGGTATTCCACAGGACTTTAACCGATGAATCGCAACGACTTACGCCGTCTCGACATGAACCTGCTGGTGATCTTCGAGGCGTTGATGTTCGAGAAGAACCTGACCCGCGTCGCTGAAAAGCTGTTCATGGGCCAGCCCGCCGTGAGCGCGGCGCTGGGGCGGTTGCGGGATCTGTTCGATGACCCGCTGCTGATCCGCCACGGTCGCGGCATGGAGCCGACGCCACGGGCGATGGCGATCCTGCGTGAGCTGCAACCGGCCATGGACACGATTTCCGGCGCGGTCAGCCGGGCCAAGGCGTTCGACCCGTCCAGCAGTTGCGACGTGTTTCGCATCGGCCTGTCGGACGACGCCGAGTTCGGCCTGTTCCCGCCCTTGCTGAGCCAACTGCGTGAGGAAGCGCCGGGCATCATCGTGGTGGTGCGCCGGGCCAATTACCTGTTGATGTCGTCGTTGCTGGGCAGCGGGGAAATCAGCGTCGGGGTCAGCTACACCACCGATCTGCCGGCCAACGCCAAGCGCAAGAAATTGCGCGACATCCCCTGCAAGGTCTTGCGCGGGGACAAGCGTCCGGGCCCGCTGACCCTGGACGAGTACTGCGCGCGTCCCCACGCCATGGTGTCGTTCTCGGGGGACCTGAGCGGCAACATCGACCTTGACCTGGCGCGCATTGGTCGGACCCGCAAGGTGGTGCTCGGCGTTCCGCAGTTCAGTGGCTTGCGGGCGTTGTTGGCCGGCACCGAACTGATCGCCACCGTGCCCGACTATGCGGCCTGCGCGCTGGTGGAAGGCTGCGCGTTGCGGGCCGAGGACCCACCGTTCGAGATCAACGCGGCCGAGCTGTCGATGGTCTGGAGTGGCGTGCATGACAACGACCCGGCCGAGCGCTGGTTGCGCTCACGCATTGCCACTCATATGTCCCAGTCATTACCGGCCGCCGCCTACGCGGACCCGGACGGAGCACACCGATGAACGTCACCGACCAACGTACGCTGCAGGACTGGGGCCTGTTGTTCCTGCGCCTCAGTGGCGCGCTGTTTCTGCTGTGGGTCCACGGGCTGCCGAAGTGGCTGCATTACAGCGACGAGCTGAGCCGCATCGAAGACCCGTTTCACCTGGGGGCGAGCCTCACCCTGATGTTGGCGATCTTCGCCGAAGTGCTGTGCCCGTTGCTGATCGCGGCCGGTGTCCTGGTGCGCCTCGCGTGCCTGCCCATCCTGTTCCTGTTGGCCGTTGCGCTGTGGGTGGTCCACCCGCAATGGAGCCTCGAAGAAGGGCAGTTCGGTTGGCTGCTGCTGATCCTCTTTACCAGCGTCTTCATCGCCGGGCCGGGCCGCCTGGCGCTGAATACGCGTTTTACCGGAGTGTTACGCCATGTCTGAATCTCAAGCTGTCGAGTCCACAACGGGCGCTGCCTCACCCGGCTCCGACGAAATTGTCACCCTGATCGTCAAGCACCGGATCAAGGCCGGCCAGGACGCGGCCTATGAGGCCTGGTTGCGACACATCGTGACTGTGGCCGGCCGTTGGCCGGGCCACTTGGGCGTGGATGTGGTGCGGGGCAAGCAGGGTGGGTTGTCGCTGTTCACGTGCGTGCTGCGCTTCCTTTCCACCGAGGCCCTGCAGCGCTGGCTCGATTCGCCTGAGCGCCGCGAACTGGTGGAGGAGGCCGCGCCGTTGCTGGCCGACGGCGACCAGACCGAAGTCGCGTCCCACAAGGAGTTCTGGTTCACCCCGCTGGCGGATGCCGCTACACCGCCACCGCGCTGGAAGCAGGCCGTGGTGACGTTGCTGGTGATCCTGCCGCACACCTTGCTGGTGCCGCTGATCTGGGGCCCGGTGCTGCAGCTCAACGCCTTTCTCTCCAACTACATCGTCGCCACGTTCCTGATCACCCTGACCATCGTGCTCTCGGTCTGCTACGTGTGCATGCCGCTGGCGACCCGTCTGTTCGCGCCCTGGATGGAGGCCTCGAAGGCGCACGAGCATCTGGAACCGTAAGCGTTACTACATTGTTGTGGCGAGCGCTCTTGTGGCGAGGGGATTTATCCCCGCTGGGCTGCGAAGCAGTCCTAAAGAGCGGCCGCTACGCGACCGAGCGGGGCGGTGCGACGTTTCGTTAAATCCCCTCGCCACAACAAGCTCCCTCTCCACGGTATTAATTTCTGATAGTTGAAGGAAAACCCGATGAACGCCGATCTGATTCTGTTCAATGGCCAGTTCCACACCGTCGACCGGGAAAAGCCCCGGGCCAGCGCCGTGGCCATCAGCCAGGGCAAGTTCGTTGCCGTGGGCACCGACGCCGAGGCCATGGCCCTGCGTGGCAGCCGTACCCAGGTTATCGACCTGAAGGGACGCACCGTCATTCCGGGACTCAACGACTCCCACCTGCACCTGATCCGCGGCGGCCTGAACTACAACCTCGAACTGCGTTGGGAAGGTGTGCCGTCCCTGGCCGATGCCCTGCGCATGCTCAAGGACCAGGCCGACCGCACGCCGACGCCGCAATGGGTGCGCGTGGTGGGCGGCTGGAACGAGTTCCAGTTCGCCGAAAAGCGCATGCCAACCCTGGAAGAACTCAACCAGGCCGCCCCCGATACCCCGGTGTTCGTGTTGCACTTGTATGACCGCGCCTTGCTCAACCGCGCCGCGTTGCGGGTGGCCGGCTACACACGCGACACGCCGAACCCACCGGGCGGCGAGATCGTGCGCGACAGCAAGGGCGAGCCCACCGGCATGCTGGTGGCGCGTCCCAACGCGATGATCCTCTACTCGACGTTGGCCAAGGGGCCGAAGTTGCCGCTGGAGTACCAGGTCAACTCCACTCGCCAGTTCATGCGTGAACTCAATCGCCTGGGGCTGACCAGTGCCATCGACGCCGGCGGTGGTTTCCAGAATTACCCCGACGACTATGCGGTGATCGAGCAGTTGGCCCGGGAAGAACAGTTGACGGTGCGCATCGCCTACAACTTGTTCACCCAGAAGCCCAAGGAAGAGCTCAGCGACTTCAAGAACTGGACCGGCAGCGTCAAGCTGCACCAGGGCGATGATTTCCTGCGGCACAACGGCGCCGGTGAAATGCTGGTGTTCTCGGCGGCGGATTTCGAAGACTTCCTCGAACCACGTCCGGACCTGCCACCTGGCATGGAACAGGACCTGGAACCGGTGGTGCGGCACCTGGTGGAGCAGCGCTGGCCGTTCCGCCTGCATGCCACCTACAACGAGTCCATCAGCCGCATGCTCGACGTGTTCGAGAAGGTCAACCGCGACATCCCGTTCAACGGCCTGCCATGGTTCTTCGACCACGCCGAAACCATCACCCCGCAAAACATCGAGCGGGTCCGTGCGCTGGGCGGCGGTATTGCCATCCAGGACCGCATGGCCTTCCAGGGCGAATACTTCGTCGACCGCTACGGCGCCAAGGCGGCCGAAGCGACGCCACCGATCAAGCGCATGCTGGCCGAAGGCGTGCCGGTGGGTGCCGGCACCGACGCCACCCGGGTGTCGAGCTACAACCCCTGGACCTCGCTGTACTGGATGGTCAGCGGCCGCACGGTCGGTGGCCTGGCGCTGCACGAAGAAGGCCTGCCGCGCCTGACCGCGCTGGAGCTGTTCACCCACGGCAGCGCCTGGTTCTCGTCGGAGCAGGGCAAGAAGGGCCAGATCAAGGTCGGCCAGTTGGCGGACCTGGCGGCCCTGAGCGCCGACTTCTTCAGCGTCGAGGAAGAAGCCATCAAGTGGATCGAGTCCGTGCTGACGGTGGTCGACGGCAAGGTGGTGTATGCCGCCGGCGACTTCGAAAAACTCGGCCCTGCCAGCGTCCCGGTACTGCCGGACTGGTCACCGGTGGTCAAGGTGCCAGGTCACTGGCGTCCGACCTCGCCGTTGCAGGCCCAGGTGCACCAGTGCAGCGGCCCTTGCACGGTGCATTCCCATAGCCATGAGCGGGCGCGGCTGTCGAACGTCCCGGTCAGCGATTTCCAAGGCTTCTGGGGCGCGTTTGGCTGTTCCTGCTTCGCGTTCTGACAGACACACAACATTCCCCCTGTGGGAGCGAGCCTGCTCGCGAAGACGTCGGCGCATCCGACACCTTCGCAACAGGCACACCGCTTCGCGAGCAGGCTCGCTCCCACAGGATTTGTAACATCCATGCATAAGGAGTCATCCCATGAGCAACGCCCCTGTCTACAACCGCCTGAACAAAGATGATGCAGTCGTCCTGCTGGTCGATCACCAGACCGGCCTGATCTCCCTGGTCCAGGACTTCTCGCCCAACGAGTTCAAGAACAACGTGCTGGCCCTGGCCGACCTGGCGAAGTTCTTCGGTCTGCCGACTATCCTGACCACCAGCTTCGAAAAAGGCCCTAACGGCCCGCTCGTGCCGGAGCTCAAGGAAATGTTCCCGGATGCGCCATACATCCCGCGTCCAGGCCAGATCAATGCCTGGGACAACGAAGATTTCGTCAAGGCGATCAAGGCTACTGGCCGCAAGCAACTGATCATCGCCGGCGTGGTGACCGATGTCTGCGTGGCATTCCCGACCTTGTCGGCGCTGGCCGAAGGTTTCGACGTATTCGTCGTCACCGACGCCTCGGGCACCTTCAACGAAACCGTGCAGCAGGCTTCCTGGGCCCGCATGACCGCGGCCGGCGCGCAACTGATGAACTGGTTCTCGGTGGCTTGCGAACTGCATCGCGACTGGCGCAACGACATTGAGGGCCTGGGCAACCTGCTGTCCCAGCGCATTCCGAACTACCGCAACCTGATGAACAGCTACGCGGCGCTGACTGCCAAGTAAGTTTCAGTGGTTGTCGCTGGACGACGCCCGCCTTGTGCGGGCGTTTTTTTGTCTGATGAGAACCTGTGGCGAGCGGACTTATCTGTGGCGAGGGGATTTATCCCCGCTGGGTTGCGCAGCGGCCCCAAAGTCTGTTTCCCCGGTGTGTCAGGTTGTTCACTGAGTCAGCTATTAGGGCTGCTGTGCAGCCCAGCGGGGATAAATCCCCTCGCCACAGATAAATCCCTTCACCATATATAAATCCTTCACCACATATAAATGCCCTAGCCACAGGGTTTGAATTCAACCTGAATCCCTCTATAACATCCTTCACTGTCCACCTCTGGAGTGACAATGAACCCCTTCGAAGAAATGCGCATTTTTGCCCAGGTCATGGAGTCGGGCAGCTTCACGGCGGCGGCGGACCAGTTGGGGTTGTCCAAGCAATTCGTCAGCCGCAAGCTCATGGCGCTGGAACAGCGGCTGGGGGTTCGCCTGCTCAACCGTTCGACGCGGCGGCTGGACGTCACCCCGTTGGGCCAGCGCTATTACGAAGCCGCGTTGCGTCTGCTCAACGAAATCGAGCAGGTGGAGCAGGGCATCAGCGGCCAGACCAGCGAGCCTCGCGGTACCCTTCGGCTCAGCGCACCGCTGTCTTTTGCCGTGGCGCACCTGGGCTGTCTGCTGCCGTTGTTCTTGCAGCGTTATCCGCAGGTCAGCGTTGAAGTGGACCTGAGTGACCGCTCGGTGGATTTGCTGGGGGAGGGTTACGACTTGGCGCTACGCATCGGTGTGCTGGAGGATTCGACCCTGATCGCCCGCCGCATCGCGAGCATCGACCGGGTCTACTGCGCCAGCCCGTCCTACCTGGCGCAACGCGGCACTCCCTCGCGTCCCGAAGACCTGCGCAGCCATGACTGCCTGCCCTACGGTCATAGCCGTCAGGTGCAGTGGCGTTTCGGAGGAGGGGGTAAACCGCTGGTGTTGGAAGTCGCCGGACGCATGCGCGCCAACAACGGTGATCTGCTCAGGGATGCGGCCATCGCCGGCATGGGCATTACCTATCTTCCTACCTTCATCCTCGGCGATGCGCTGAAGGATGGACGGTTGGTCAAGGTACTGGAGGGCTTCGAAACCGAGCCCCTGGCGCTGTCGGCGGTGTACCCGCAACATCGCCAGAGTTCGCGCCCGGTGCAAGCGCTGGTGGAATTTCTACGGGAACATATGCAGTAGCTGAGTTTTCAGCCGTCCCAGGACGGCTGAAAACATCGGCGATATCCGATCAGGCGGCCATGTTGGCACTGCTCAGTTCTTTCTTGTACTGCGCCTTCATGGTTTCCATCTGCTCACCCAGGGCATCCAGCTTGGCTTTGCCCAGCAGTTTCCTGGCTTGAGGGAACATCTCTTTCTCTTCTTCTTCGATATGGTGCTCAAGCAGTTCCTTGACCACTTTCACCCGGCCGGCAAATTCCGGTTGGGAAGGATCGGTGGCCTTCAGGTCCGGCAGCACCAGCGAATCGACCGTGCGATGTTCTTCCTTGGCCTCGTAGTACATTTCGGCTTCATCCTTGCCCCCTACCTGCTTGAAGGCCGGATACAGGATCTCTTCTTCCAGTCGGGTATGAATGGTGATTTCCATTTCCAGCTTCGCCAACAGGTCGGTGCGTTTCTTGACGCCGCGTTCGGTGGACTCGCTCAGTTGAGCCAGGATGCCCTTGACGCGTTCGTGGTCAGCTTTCAACAGATCGATGGCGTTCATATACAGCTCCTCGGTAATTCACGGTTGCGAGCCGGCTTCAAGCGCCGACGTCGCGTTAACCGAGAGTTGCATCGGCCGTGCCAGCCAAGTGGCTTTATAAAATCCTTTTAAAACAAATGGTTGGAAAGATCGCCATTTTTGTCATCGTGCAGGCTGCATGAAGAGGGGCCAAAGCGCCTTGCACTTTGCGCTGCCCTGACCGAGACCCCTTGTGGGAGCGAGCCTGCTCGCGATAGCGGTCGTTCAGCCAATGATGATGTCGACTGGCCTGGCTTCATCGCGAGCAGGCTCGCTCCCACAGAGGATTTGCAGGCTCAGTTGTCGAGCAACTGCCGTACCCGTGCAGCTATCGCCAAGCAAGACGTCAGCCCTGGCGATTCGATGCCGAACAGGTTGATCAACCCCTGCACCTGGTGTTCGGCGGCGCTGCTGATGAGAAAGTCGCGGGCGGGTTCGCCGGGGGCGCAGATCTTCGGGCGGATGCCGCTGTAGGCTGGTTGCAGGCTGTGGTCGGGCAGGTCGGGCCAGTAAGTGCGAATTGCTGGATAAAAGGCTTCGGCGCGACCTGGATCGACCCGGTAGTCTTCGTGTTCGACCCATTCGGTGTCAGGACCGAAACGGGCCTGGCCCGCCAGGTCCAGGGTCATGTGGATGCCCAGCCCGGCGGCTTCCGGGGCCGGGTAGACCAGATGCCGGAAGGGCGCACGTCCGGCAAGGCTGAAGTAGTTGCCTTTGCACAGATAGTCAGAGGGCACTGTTTGCGCCGGCAGACCCTCCATGCGGCGGGCGAGGGCGGGCGCCTGGAGGCCGGCGGCGTTGACCAGTCGGCGGCAGGACAGGCTCATCTGGGCGGTGCCAGCCAATTCCAGCAGGAACTGCCCGGCGTCGATGCGAACTCCCAGCAATGGCGTGTGGAAAGCAATGGTCGCGCCGGCCGCTTCGGCATCGCCTTGCAAGGCCAGCATCAATGCATGGGAATCGACAATGCCCGTGGAAGGCGAATACAACGCGGCGACACACGCCAGCGCCGGCTCCAGGGCCAACGCCTGCTCCTGATCGAGCAGGCGCAAGTCGTCCACGCCATTCAGCAAGCCGCGTTCCAGCAACGCCCGGAGCCCGGCCACCTGCGCCGGGTCCTTGGCAACGATCAGCTTGCCGAGCCGGCGGGTCGTCACCCCGTGGCTTTCGCAATAGGCATACAGCCGGTGCCGACCTTCGACGCACAACCGGGCCTTGAGGCTGCCCGGTGGGTAGTAGATACCGGCATGAATGACTTCGGAATTGCGCGAGCTGGTGCCCATGCCGATGGCGCCGCCAGCTTCGATCAGCAGCACCTCATGGCCGGCCTGAGCCAGCTCCCGGGCCACGGCCAGACCGACCACCCCCGCGCCCACTACCACGCATTCGATATCGACGCTCAACCTCATTCTCCGTCAGGGGTTCTTTGGCGATTCAGGGTAGCCCTGCTTGGATGGCGGGTGAAGTCCGGTGATGATGTTAAAAAATGTTAGATTGAAAAAATACTTCACAAGATCTGTTCATTGGTGGATGATCGAAACCAACCTGTAGGACAAAGCTTGCTACAAGACCCACCAGAACGGTTCGCTGTCTCTCCCGGAGTGCCTCATGAATAACAAGAATGTCGGTGTGATCGGTCTCGGCGCGATGGGCCTGGGCATTGCCCGCTCGTTGCTGCGCGCAGGCTTCAATGTGCATGCCTGTGATGTGCGTGCCGCCGTCACTGAGCAATTTGCCGGCGAGGGCGGGGTGGCCTGTGTGTCGCCTGCCGACATGGCGGCTCAATGCGATGTGATCATCACCGTGGTGGTGAATGCCGAGCAGACCGACACCGTGTTGTTTGGCGAGAACGGTGCCGTGCAAGCCTTGCGCGAGGGCAGCCTGGTCATCGGGTGCGCCACCGTGGCGCCGACCTTTGCCGTGGAACTGGGCCAGCGCCTGGCGCAGACCGGCCTGCTGTACCTCGACGCGCCGATCTCCGGCGGTGCGGCCAAGGCCGCGGCTGGCGAGATGACCATGATGACGTCGGGCCCGGCCCCGGCCTACGCCAAGGCCGAAGCGGTTCTGGCGGGCATGGCGGGCAAGGTCTATCGCCTGGGCGATGTCCATGGCCTGGGCTCCAAAGTCAAAATCATCAATCAATTGCTGGCCGGCGTACACATCGCCGCCTCGGCCGAAGCCATGGCCCTGGGGCTGCGCGAAGGCGTGGATGCCGATGCGTTGTATGAAGTGATCACCCACAGCGCCGGCAACTCCTGGATGTTCGAAAACCGCGTGCCGCACATCCTCAAGGCTGACTACACACCGCTGTCGGCGGTGGACATCTTCGTCAAGGACCTGGGCCTGGTGCTCGATACCGCCCGCGCCAGCAAATTCCCGTTGCCGCTGTCGGCCACCGCGCACCAGATGTTCATGCAGGCCTCCAGCGCCGGTTTCGGTCGGGAGGATGATTCGGCGGTGATCAAGATTTTCCCGGGCATCGACCTGCCGACCGCCAAGCCCGATTCGATCTGAGGAGCCGCCATGACCCCTTCCAACGCGCGCCCGCTGCTGGGCTGCATTGCCGACGATTTCACGGGTGCCACGGACTTGGCCAACATGCTGGTGCGCGGCGGCATGCGCACGGTGCAGAGCATCGGCATCCCCGGCGCCGACGAGGCTGAAGGCCTGGCGGCCGATGCGATCGTGATTGCCCTCAAGTCGCGGACCCTGCCTGTGGACGAGGCCATCGACGAATCCCTCGCGGCGCTGGCCTGGCTGCGTGAACGCGGCTGCCAGCAGATTTTCTTCAAATACTGCTCGACCTTCGATTCGACCGCCGCGGGCAATATCGGCCAGGTCAGCGAAGCCTTGCTCAAGGCCCTGGACAGTGATTTCACCCTGGCTTGCCCGGCGTTTCCAGAAAACGGCCGGACGATTTTCCGCGGTCACCTGTTCGTGCAGGACCAATTGCTGAACGAGTCGGGCATGCAACACCACCCATTGACGCCGATGACCGACGCCAACCTGGTACGTGTGCTGCAAGCCCAGACCTCCCACAAGGTTGGCTTGTTGCGCTACGACAGTGTCGCCCAGGGCGTGGACGCCGTGCGGGCGAAGATTGCCGAGTTACGCGCCCAGGGTGTCGGCATGGCCATCGCCGACGCGTTGTCCGATGCAGACCTGTACACCCTCGGCGCGGCCTGCGCCGACTTGCCCTTGCTGACGGGCGGCTCCGGGCTGGCCCTGGGGCTGCCGGACAACTTCCGCCGAGCCGGCCAGCTGAGGGATTTCGATGTGTCGACGCTGCCCCAGGTCCCTGGCGGCGAAGTGGTCTTGGCCGGCAGCGCGTCCATCGCCACCAATGGACAAGTGGCCGCCTGGCTCGAGGCCGGGCGGCCGGCCTTGCGCATCGATCCCGTGGCGCTGGCGGCCGGTGAGCCGGTGGTCGCCCGAGCGCTGGCGTTTGCCCGCGACGCGGCGGACACCGTACTGATCTATGCCACCAACAGCGCCGATGAAGTCAAGGCCGTACAACAACAATTGGGCGCTGGGCGGGCCGGTGCGCTGGTGGAGAATGCCTTGGGCGAGATCGCCCGGGGTTTGCGCGAACAAGGTGTACGGCGCTTCGTGATTGCCGGTGGCGAAACCTCCGGCGCGGTGGTCAAGGCGCTGGAAGTGACGCTGCTGCAGATCGGCGCGCAGATCGATCCGGGTGTGCCGGCCACCCTCAGCAGCGGCGCACAACCGCTGGCCCTGGCACTTAAGTCGGGCAATTTCGGCGGCCGCGATTTCTTCGCCAAGGCCCTCGCGCAATTGGCCGGAGGCGCCCGATGAGCCCGGAAAGCGCCCTACGCGAAGAGATCTGCGCAGTCGGCCTCAGCCTCTATCAGCGCGGCTATACCGTCGGCAGTGCCGGCAACATCAGCGCCCGGCTTGACGATGGCTGGCTGATCACGCCGACCGATGCCTGCCTGGGACGTCTCGATCCCGGGACCATCGCCAAGGTCAATGCCGGTGGCGAATGGGTGTCCGGGCACAAGCCGTCCAAGACCCTGGCGCTGCATCGCCAGGTTTACGACCGCAACCCGACGGTCGGCGGTGTGGTGCACACCCACTCCACCCACCTGGTGGCGTTGACCCTGGCGGGTGTCTGGCGTCCGGACGACATCTTGCCGCCGCTCACGCCTTATCAGGTGATGAAGGTCGGGCACATTCCATTGATCGGCTACCAGCGCCCCGGCTCCCCCAAGGTGGCCGAGCAGGTGGCGCAACTGGCCAATCGGGTTCGCGGCGTGATGCTCGAACGCCTGGGGCCGGTGGTCTGGGAAAGTTCGGTGTCCCGGGCCAGCTACGCCCTGGAAGAGTTGGAAGAAACCGCGCGGCTCTGGCTGATGAGCAATCCCAGGCCCGAGCCGCTCGATCAGGCGGCACTGGATGAGCTGCGCGCGATCTTCGGCGCCGATTGGTAAGAGATCCGCCACAAGAACCAAAGCCCTGCACAGCCAGTGGCGAGGGAATCGATTCCTTCGCCAGCGGTGCCGTGCGGGCTGGCTGAAAAAACAATAACAACAGGATTCATTCCATGACCCATTTCAATCGCAGTGTTTGTCGCGCAAGCGTTCTCCCGATCCTCTCCGGGAGGTCGCGCCCATGAGCCCGGTCATCCTGATGATCACGGCCGGTGCCGGGATCGCGCTGTTGCTGTTCCTCGTGCTCAAGTACAAGTTCCAACCGTTCGTGGCGCTGATGCTGGTGAGCATCCTGGTGGCGCTGGTGGCCGGGGTAAAACCGGCCGACCTGGTGGCGACCATTGAAGGCGGCATGGGCAAGACCCTTGGCCATATCGCAATCATCATCGCCCTGGGCGCGATGATCGGGCGCATCATCGAACTGTCGGGCGGCGCCGAGGCCCTGGCGAAAACCCTGATCGAACGCTTTGGCAACCGGCGTACACCGCTGGCCCTGACCATCGCCGGCTTCATCATCGGCGTACCGGTGTTCTTCGAGGTGGGTGTCATCATCCTCATGCCGCTGGCCTATGGCGTGGCCCGTAGCGCCCGCAAGCCGTTGCTGGTGTTCGCCTTGCCGATGTGCGCGGCGTTGCTCACGGTGCATGCGTTCCTGCCGCCGCATCCGGGGGCGGTGGCGGCGGCCAGCCAGTTGGGGGCCGACCTGGGCCGTGTGTTGATGTTCGGCCTGCCGCTGACCGCGTTCCTGTGTTTTGTCGGCTATAAAGTGGCGGGGCGCATGACACGTCGCTTCTATCCGATGACCGACGACATCCGCGCCGAAGTCTACGGTCCCCATGTCACCAACGAAGACCTGGCCGCCTGGAGCAATGGTAACGGCAGGGATCCGGTGCAAGCCGCCGTTGCGGTGTCCCATATGGGGCTGGAAGAGTCCACTGGCTCGCTGGTCGCCAAGCTGCCACCGGCGCCGCCGCCGGGGTTCGGCCTGATTGTCGGGCTGATCCTGTTGCCCATCGTGCTGATCCTGCTGGGCACGTTGTCGACCACGTTGCTGCCGGTGGAGTCCACAGTTCGCGGTGTCATGACGGTGCTGGGTGCGCCGCTGGTGGCCCTGCTGATCGACACCTTGCTCTGCGCCTGGTTGTTGGGCTCGCGGCGGGGATGGAGTCGCAGCCAAGTGTCCGATGTGATCGGCTCGGCGTTGCCCGGGGTGGCGATGGTGATCCTGATCGCCGGTGCCGGTGGCGTCTTTGGCAAGGTTCTGGTGGACACCGGGATCGGTGCTGTAGTGTCCGAGATGTTGCGCACCACCGGGTTGCCGGTGCTGGCGCTGGGCTTTTTGCTGACCATGCTGCTGCGCGCCGTGCAAGGTTCGACCACGGTCGCACTGGTGACCACCGCCGGTATCATCAGTCCGTTGATCGCTACGCTCGGCCTGACCCCCAATCACCTGGCGTTGCTGTGCCTGGCCATGGGCGGTGGCGGGCTGGCGATGTCCCACATCAACGACGCCGGTTACTGGATCTTCACTAAACTGGCAGGGCTCAACGTGGCGGACGGCCTGCGCACCTGGACCGTCATCACCACGCTGCTCGGTACACTCGGTTTCGGTATTACCTTGTTGATCTGGCCTTTTGTCTGACCTTTTTTTAAGGAGCGTCGGTATGCCTCGTTTCGCAGCTAACCTCAGCATGCTCTACCCGCAACATGATTTCCTTGACCGTTTCGCGGCCGCGGCGGCCGATGGTTTCGATGCCGTGGAATACCTGTTCCCTTACGAGTACCGCCCCGAGGTGCTCAAGCAGCGGCTGGATGAGAACGGCCTCGTCCAGGCGCTGTTCAACGCACCGCCCGGGGATTGGGCGGCGGGGGAGCGGGGGCTGGCGACGCTGCCGGGGCGCGAGCGGGAGTTTCGTGAAGGTTTCGAGCGCGCTCTGGAATATGCCGCTGTGCTCGGTAACTCGAACATTCACGTGATGGCAGGCTTGCTCCCGTCCGAAGCCGAGCGTGCCCGGCACCACGCCGTGTACCTGGAAAACCTTGGCTACGCCACGACCCAGGCGGCGAAGGCCGGGATCACGGTATTGCTGGAACCGATCAATACCCGGGACATGCCGGGCTTTTTCCTCAATCGCCAGGATCAGGCCCATGCCATCTGCCGAGAGGTCGGGGCGGACAACCTCAAGGTCCAGTTCGATTGCTACCACTGCCAGATCGTCGAGGGCGACCTGGCGAGCAAACTCAGGCGCGACTTCAGTGGCATCGGGCATATCCAGATCGCCGGCGTGCCGGATCGGCATGAGCCGGACCGGGGGGAAGTCCACTATCCCTTCCTGTTCGAACTGCTGGACGAGTTGGGCTATGACGGCTGGGTCGGCTGCGAATACCGACCCCGTGGCGATACCTCGGCCGGCCTGCAATGGCTGCGGGACTGGAAAGCGCGCCAGGAACTGTGAGAGATGGCGGTGGGTCAGCCGGCTTTGATGTTGACTGACCCATTGCCATCGCGAGCAGGCTCGCTCCCACAGAGATTTCGGCTGTTCGCAAGATCCGCATTCGCCATCAATCCCCCTGTGGGAGCGGGCTCGCTCGCGATAGCGATGGCACAGCTTGCATCAATCTATTTGTGCCGCCGCCATCGCGGGCAAGCCCGGCTCCCACACTGATTTCGGCTGTTCGCAAGATCCGCATTCGCCATCAATACCCTTGTGGGAGCGGGCTCGCTCGCGATAGCGATGGCACAGCTTGCATCAATCTATTTGTGCCACCGCCATCGCGGGCAAGCCCGGCTCCCACACTGATTTCGGCTGTTCGCCAGATCCGCATTCGCCATCAATCCCCCTGTGGGAGCGAGCCTGCTCGCGATAGCGGTGGGTCAGCTTGCATCGATGTTGTTTGTGCCGCCGTCATCGCGGGCAAGCCTAGCTCCCACAGAGATTTCTGCTGTTCGCAAAATTCGCGTTCGCCATCAATCCCCTTGTGGGAGCGAGCCTGCTCGCGATAGCGATGGACCGGCTTGCAACGATCTTAGGCAGGCTGCCCATCCGGCAGCAGCAACTCGATGCCCTGCTTGCGAATGCCATCGGCCGCCGCCGGTGCCAGGGCGTCGTCGCTGATGATGAAATCGAACTGCTCCAGCCCGGCGATGCGGTACATGCTGAAGGTGCCGTACTTGGAGCTGCTGGCCACCAGCACCACTTGCGAGGCCGATTGCATCGCCACCTGCTTGACCTCCACTTTCAAGGCCGACGGCGTGGTGATGCCCCGTTGCAGGTCCCACGAACTGGTGGACATGAAGGCAATGTCCGTCACCACCTGACGCAAGGTCGCCACCGCCAGCCCGCCGACGCAGGAGTGGTTGGAATGATCCAGCTGTCCGCCGGTATGGATCACCGTCACCTGCGGCGCTTCCATCAGCGCCTGGACCACGCCGAAATCGTTGGTCACCACCGTCATCCCCGACAACGCCTTGATGTAGGGCACGATCTCCAGCGTGCTGGTGCCGGCATCCAGGTACACCGTCATGTCATCCTTTAACAGCCTGGCCGCCAGCTTGGCCATGGCCTGCTTTTGCGGCAGCTCCACCACGGCCTTGGACTGGTGGCTCGGCTCGCTGTGCAACTGGCTGGCAATACGCACCCCACCGGTCACCGAATAGGCCCGGCCTTCCTGCTCCAGCAGAGCAATGTCGCGACGCACGGTCATGTGCGAGCAGTCGAACATCTCCATCAACTGATGAACGCTCAGCACCTGATGCTTGCGCAACTGACGCAGGATCTGTTCCCGGCGCTGCTCGGGAATCATCGGTGCGGGGCTGTCGTTGGCCATGTCCTTGGGGGTGGGCATCGGTGTGGGCTCGGTGACTGATAGGGCAGGGGAGCGGACATAGTAGCGAATCTGCGAGTGAATTTATCTGTGGCGAGGGGATTTATCCCTCGCCACAAAAAAGCGCTCGACTGCTAGAGGGCAGTCTCTTTAAGGTCCATGTCATCCACCGCGCGATTGGCCAGCAGCGAGCCCAGTTCGATCAGTTGCTGAATGCCAAGTGCCACATGTCGTCTCGAACCTTCGAGTTCAAACGCCAGGTCACTGACCATTGCATTGGCCGAGGCGAGGGTTTCGCTGAGAGTGGTCAACACCGATTCCGTGTTGATACCCGGAACCACTGAAAAGACCTGCCCGTCCTGGGTGTCGGGTTTACTTGGGTTGGATGGGGATAAATGTACATTCAGCGCCCGGTCGGCGGCTTCGCGAAGCTTTTTTGTATCGAGAGAGGTGTAGGCGGAAAGGTTTTCAGCCTTTGGGGGATTGGGGGTTACCTTGACCATGGTGAAGCTCCTGACTTGGAAGTGGCGCTCATTCCCCGCGTGACCAAACGAGGGTGGTGGGCGGTACGCAGGTTGGTCAACCGGGAAGTCAGGCACCCGGCGCACTCGAAAGTGCCCCGCGCACAGCCCACCGCAAAGCATACCGACAAAAGTGTCGCCATGCTGAGGTTGGCGCGTATGCGCCTGACATTGGACAGGTGACCAAACCTGATCGCTGAATGTGCAGCGACCCGCAAAGCCTATCTTCGCGCCTTCCGAACCGGCAACCGCCGCGACTCGTCAGAAAATTCCTGTTCAGCAAATTTTTTGTAGGAACACTATGCCCCTGTGGCGAGGGGATTTAGCGAAACGTCGCACCGCCCCGCTGGGGCGCGAAGCGGCCCCCATGCTGCTTACTCAATTGAACTGACACACCGCGTCACAGTTGGAGGGGCTGCTTCGCAGCCCAGCGGGGCGGTGCGACGTTTCGATAAATCCCCTCGCCACAAGATTTCCGGTTACTTCCTGGGAAACACAGCCATAAAAAAACCCGCATCTCGCGATACGGGTTTTTTCATAGCGCCGGGGCTCAGGCAATCAGCCTGTCAGGCCCGCCTGCTGGACCAGGGTCAGCAACGGCTGTGGGTACACACCGAGGAAGAACGCCAGGATGGCGATGGCCAGCAGCATCACGCCGCCCGCTTTCTGTTCCCAGTGCAACTCGGCGTCGTGGCGACGCAGGTTGGGTTCCATCAGGTACAGGGTGACCATGACGCGCAGGTAGTAGAACACGCCGATGGCACTGCCCAGCACCAGGGAGCCGACCAGCCACCATTGGTGAGCCTCGACGCCGGTGGCGACGATGTAGAACTTGCCGATGAAGCCGGCGGTCAGCGGGATGCCGGCCAGGGACAGCATCATCACGGTCAGCACGGCGGTCAGGTACGGACGGCGCCAGAACAGGCCGCGGTATTCGTACAGGGCGTCGGCGTCGCGGCCGTTGTACGGCGAGGACATCAGGGTGATCACGCCGAAGGCGCCGAGGCTGGTGATCACGTAGGTGACCAGGTACACGCCGATGGCTTCCACCGCCAGGCCCTTGCTGGCGATCAGGGCGATCAGCAGGTAACCGAAGTGGGCGATGGACGAGTAACCCAGCAGACGCTTGAGGTTGCTCTGGGTCAGTGCCAGCAGGTTACCGAACAGGATCGACACGATGGCGATGATGGTCAGCACGTTGCTCAGCACACCGCTGCTGGCCACTGGCGAGATCTGGAACAGACGCACCATCACCGCGAACACCGCCACTTTCGAAGCGGTGGCCAGGAACGCCGCCACCGGCGCCGGGGCGCCTTCGTAGACGTCCGGGGTCCAGAGGTGGAATGGTACCAGCGACAGTTTGAACGCCAGGCC
The DNA here is from genome assembly GCF_024749045.1 of Pseudomonas sp. B21-028. NCBI lineage: Bacteria > Pseudomonadati > Pseudomonadota > Gammaproteobacteria > Pseudomonadales > Pseudomonadaceae > Pseudomonas > Pseudomonas sp. B21-028. The sequence continues at coordinate 4,326,558 of NZ_CP087184.1, read as the reverse complement.
GATCAGCATCATGCCCAGGCCCAGTTGTGCGATCGGGCTAGGCAGGCCGGTGGCCGCCAGAGCCTGGCCGATGCCGACGAAGCTCAGGGTACCGGCTTCCGCGTAGAGCAGCGCCATGCCGAACAACAGGAACGCCGAACCGGCGGCCGACAGCACCATGTACTTGATGCCGGCTTCCAGGGAGCGCTTGTTGAAGAAGGCGTAGGCCACCAGGCCGTAGACCGGCACCGACAGCAGCTCCAGGCCGATGAACAGGCTGGCCAGGTGCTGCGCGCTGACCAGGACCAGGCCACCGGCGGCGGCCATCAGGATCAGCAGGTACAGTTCTTCGCGGTTGCCCGGGTAACCCGAACCGCCGTCGCCGAGGTAGGCGTGGGCGAGGGTGACGCAGGCCAGGGTGGCGACCAGGATCAACGCCATGTACAGGCAGGCGAAGCTGTCGATCTGCAGCAACGGCGTGACCGCCAGCGGTGCGACTTTCAGGGCCGGCAGGATCGACAGCAAGGCCAGGTTCAGCCCCGCCACCGACAGCAGGAAGGTCTGTGAGTGATTGCGCCGCCAGGCGATCGCCAGCATCACCACGATGATCGTGGCGCTGGTGATCAACAGCGGTGCAAGCGCGATAAAGTGTTGAATCGTGAATTCCATAGCGCTCTTACCGGGCCGAAGCGAGTTGAGAGAAGGCGGTGCCGAGCCACTGCTGCACGCCATGCATGGTGGCGGCAGACGTGTCGAGGAACGGCTGCGGGTAGACGCCGAGGTAGACCAGCAGCATCGCCAGGCCCAGCACCATGATCAGTTCGCGACCGTCCATGCCGCGCAGCACTTCGTCCGACTTTGACGGGCCGAAGTAGGCGCGGTGGATCATGATCAGCGAGTAGACCGAACCGAACACCAGGCCGGAGGTGGCGATGGCGATGATCCACGGCGCGCTGACGAAGGTACCGATCAGGATCAGGAACTCGCCGACGAAGTTGCCGGTACCTGGCAGGCCCAGGGAGGCGGCCGCGAAGAACAGGCTGATGGCCGGCAGGTAGGCGATGCGCGACCACAGGCCACCCATCTCACGCATGTCCCGGGTATGCAGGCGCTCGTACAACTGGCCGCTGAGGATAAACAGCGCCGCCGCCGACAGGCCGTGGGCGAGCATCTGGATCACCGCGCCTTGCAGGGCGAGCTGGCTGCCGGAGTAGATCCCGATCAGCACGAAGCCCATGTGCGAGACGCTGGAGAAGGCGATCAGGCGCTTGATGTCGGTCTGGGCGAACGCCAGGAACGCACCGTAGAAGATCCCGATCAGGCCGAGGGTCATCGCAATCGGCGCGAACTCGGCCGAGGCGTTGGGGAACAGCGGCAGGGCGAAACGCAGCAGGCCGTAGGCCGCCGTTTTCAGCAGGATACCGGCCAGGTCCACGGAACCTGCGGTCGGCGCCTGGGCGTGGGCATCCGGCAGCCAGGAGTGGAACGGCACCACCGGCAGCTTCACCGCGAAGGCGATGAAGAAGCCCAGCATCAGCACGTACTCGGTGCTGCGCGACATCTGCACTTTCAACAGGTCGGCGTAGTTGAAGGTAATCACGCCGGTGTTGTTGAAGTTGACCAGCACCAGGCCAAGGATCGCCACCAACATGATCAGGCCGGAAGCCTGGGTGAAGATGAAGAACTTGGTCGCCGCGTAGATCCGGGTCTTCTTGCCGTCCGAAGAGCTGTGACCCCAGAGCGCGATGAGGAAGTACATCGGCACCAGCATCATTTCCCAGAAGAAGAAGAACATGAACAGGTCCAGCGCCAGGAACACGCCGACGACACCGCCCAGGATCCACATCAGGTTCAGGTGGAAGAAGCCGACGTGACGCTGGATCTCTTTCCAGGAGCAGAGTACCGAGAGGATACCCAGCAGGCCGGTCAGCAGGATCATCAGCAGCGACAGGCCGTCGAGGGCCAGGTGCACGCTGATGCCGAAGCGTTCGATCCAGAGGTGCTTGAACTCAAGCGCCCAGGTCGGGTTGGCGCCAGGGGCCGGGGCGAATGAATAGTCGCCGGTCGCCCACAGCCAGAGGCCGAGCGCGAGTTCCAGGGACATGGTCAGCAGCGCAATCCAGCGCGGGAGCGTGGAGCTGGAGCGCTCCGCGATCCAGCACAACAGGCCGCCGATGAAGGGGATCAGGATTAGCCAGGGCAGAATCATGACGGGCTCGTTTCCTTTCGCAAGTTCGCAAGGTTCATATCAGACCGCTACCAGCACGATGGCGCCGATAACCAGCACGGCGCCAGCCGCCATGGAAGCCGCATACCAACGCAGTTGACCGGTCTCGGTACGGCTCAGGGCAGTGTGACCGCCCTTGGCCATGCGCGGGATCAGGCCAATGGTCTGGTCGAGCGGGTCTTTGCGCAGAATGTGGCTGATCGCAAGGTATGGCTTGACGAACAGTTTGTCGTAGATCCAGTCGAAGCCCCAGGCAGCGAACCACCAGGCCGAAAGGACACGGCCGAGGCCGCTGTTGGCGATCGCGGTCACGAAGCGACGCTTGCCCAGGAACAGCAGGGCGGACAGCAGGATACCCGCCAGGGCGATGGCACCGGAGGCGATTTCCAGGCTGTGCTTGGCTTCGCCGCCGGCATGGCCGACGCTCTCCGGCAGCACACCGTGCAGCGGCGGGGTGATCATGGCGCCTACGAACGTCGACAGCACGATCAGCACCGACAGCGGCAGCCAATGGGCAATCCCGTGGCCGGCGTGGGCTTCGGTCTTGGCTTCACCATGGAACGCGATGAAGATCAGGCGGAAGGTGTACAGCGAGGTCATGAACGCACCCACCAGGCCGGCATAGAGCAGGCCCTGGTTACCGCTGGCGAACGCTTCCCAGAGGATCTCGTCCTTGGAATAGAAGCCGGCGGTGACCAGTGGCAGGGCCGCCAGGGCCGCGCCGCCGACGATGAAGCTGGCGTAGGCCAACGGCAGTTTCTTCCACAGGCCGCCCATCTTGAAGATGTTCTGCTCGTGGTGGCAGGCGACGATCACCGCACCGGAGGCCAGGAACAGCAGGGCCTTGAAGAAGGCGTGGGTCATCAGGTGGAAGATCGCGCCTTCCCAGGCGCCAACGCCCAGGGCCAGGAACATGTAGCCGATCTGGCTCATGGTCGAGTAGGCGAGGATCCGCTTGATGTCGGTCTGTACCAGGGCGGCAAAGCCGGCCAGTACCAGGGTTACGCCGCCGACGATGCCCACCAGATGCAGGATGTCCGGCGCCAGGGCGAACAGGCCATGGGTACGGGCGATCAGGTAGACGCCCGCGGTCACCATGGTTGCGGCGTGGATCAGGGCCGATACCGGGGTAGGGCCGGCCATCGCGTCCGCCAGCCAGGTCTGCAGCGGCAGTTGCGCGGATTTACCGACGGCGCCGCCCAGCAGCATCAGGGTCGCCAGGACGATCCAGAAGTCGCCGACCTTGAAGTGCTCGGGTGCCTTGACCAGCAGTTCCTGGATGTTCAGTGTCCCCAGTTGCTGGAACAGGATGAACAGGCCGATGGCCATGAACACGTCGCCGATGCGGGTGACGATGAACGCCTTGAGTGCCGCGTTGCCGTTGTTGCGGTTGCTGTAGTAGAAACCGATCAACAGGTACGAGCACAGGCCCACGCCTTCCCAGCCGAAGTACAGGAACAACAGGTTATCGCCGAGCACCAGGAACAGCATGCTGGCGATGAACAGGTTGGTGTAGGCGAAGAAGCGCGAGTAACCGGCTTCACCGCGCATGTACCAGGACGCGAACAGGTGGATCAGGAAACCCACGCCGACCACGACGCCCAGCATGGTGACCGACAGGCCGTCGACGTACAGGGCGAAGTTCGGCGTGAAGCCTTCCACCGCCATCCATTGCCACAGCACCAGGGTGTAGTGACCACCTTCGGGCGGGGCGACGTTGAACTGCCAGATCACGTAGGCGGCGACAATCGCCGACAGGCCGATGGAGCCGACGCCAACCAGTGCCGAGAGGTTTTCCGACCAGCGTCCACGGGAGAACGCCAGCAGCAGAAAACCGATCAGGGGAAATACGAAAGTCAGAAAGATCATGTTCATCCGTGCATCTCACTGGCAGCGTCGATATCGAGCGTGTGGAAGCGGCGATACAGCTGCAACAGGATCGCCAGGCCGATACTGGCCTCGGCGGCTGCCAGGCTGATCACCAGGATGAACATGATCTGTCCATCGGGCTGCGCCCAGCGAGCGCCCGCGACGATGAAGGCCAGGGCGGCGGCATTCATCATGACCTCCAGGCTCATCAGCACGAACAGAATGTTGCGGCGGACCATCAGGCCGACCAGACCGAGACAGAACAGGATGCCGGCAACCGCCAGACCGTGTTCGAGAGGGATAGCAGGCATGTGATTACTCCTTCGCCTCGTTACGGCCCAAATGGAACGCCGTGACGGCTGCGGCAAGCAGCAGCATCGAGGCGAGTTCGACCACCAGCAGGTACGGACCGAACAGGCTGATGCCCACGGTCTTGGCGCCTACGGTGGTGTGGCCGATGGCCTGGCCGCTCTGGTGAGCGAACAGCACATACAGCAGTTCACCCAGCAGCAGGGCGGCGAGAATCACCGGTCCTGCCCAGATGCCGGGCTTGAGCCAGTTGCGCTCCTGCTGGACCGAGGCCGGGCCGAGGTTCAGCATCATCACCACGAACACGAACAGCACCATGATGGCGCCGGCGTAGGCGATCACTTCCAGGGCCCCGGCAAACGGCGCGCCGAGAGCGAAGAAGGTCATGGCCACGGCGATGAGCGAAATGATCAGGTAGAGCAGGGCATGTATGGGGTTGGTGTTGGTGACCACACGAAGCGTGGACACCACCGCGATACCCGATGCGAAATAGAAAGCGAATTCCATCTTTCTTCCTTAAGGCAGCAAGCTCTTCACGTTGATCGGTTCGGCTTCGTTCTGCGCGGCGCCTTTCGGCTTACCGGCAATGGCCATACCTGCAACACGATAGAAGTTGTAATCAGGGTTTTTACCGGGACCGGAAATCAGCAGATCTTCTTTCTCGTACACCAGGTCCTGACGTTTGAAATCCGCCATTTCGAAATCCGGCGTGAGCTGGATCGCGGTGGTCGGGCATGCTTCCTCGCAGAGGCCGCAGAAAATGCAGCGCGAGAAGTTGATGCGGAAGAAGTCCGGGTACCAGCGACCGTCTTCGGTTTCAGCTTTCTGCAGCGAGATGCAGCCCACCGGGCAGGCCACGGCGCACAGGTTGCACGCTACGCAGCGCTCCTCGCCGTCGGGGTCGCGGGTCAGGACGATGCGGCCGCGGTAACGCGGTGCCAGGTAGACCGGTTCTTCCGGGTATTGCAGGGTGTCGCGCTTGCGGAAGCCATGGCCGAAGATCATGACCAGGCTTCGCAGTTGGGTACCGGTACCCTTAACGATGTCGCCAATATATTTGAACATGGGTCAAATCCTCACTGAACCGCGGCCGCAGGCGTGTTCAACAACACGATCGCAGCGGTCACCAGCAAATTGATCAGGGTCAGTGGCAGGCAGAATTTCCAGCTGAAGTCCATCACCTGGTCGTAGCGCGGGCGCGGGATAGCGGCGCGCAAAAGGACGAACAGCATGATGAAGAACGCGGTCTTCAGGGCGAACCACAAGAAGGACAGTTGCGGCAGGATGTCGAACGGACCGTGCCAGCCGCCGAAGAACAGCGTTACCAGCAATGCCGAGATCAGGACGATGCCGATGTACTCGCCCACGAAGAACATGCCCCATTTCATGCCGGCGTATTCGATGTGGTAACCGTCGGCCAGTTCCTGTTCCGCTTCCGGCTGGTCGAACGGGTGACGGTGGGTCACGGCCACGCCAGCGATGAAGAAGGTACAGAAGCCGAAGAACTGCGGAATGATGAACCACAGGTTCTGGGCCTGGTACTCGACGATGTCGCGCATGTTGAACGAGCCGACCTGGACCACCACGCCCATCAGCGCCAGGCCCATGAACACCTCGTAGGACACGGTCTGGGCCGAGGCCCGCAAGCTACCCAGCAGGGCGTACTTGTTGTTGCTCGACCAGCCGGCGAACAGCACCGCGTAGACCGACAGGCCGGCCATGGCGAAGAAGAACAGCAGGCCGATGTTCAGGTCCGCCACGCCCCAGGTCGGGGTGATCGGGATGATCGCAAAGGCAATCAGCAAGGCGCTCATGGCCACCACCGGCGCCAGGGTGAAAATCACCTTGTCGACAAAGGGTGGCGTCCAGTCTTCCTTGAAGAACATCTTGATCATGTCGGCGGCGATCTGGAACATGCCGAACGGGCCGACGCGGTTCGGACCGTAGCGGTCCTGCCACCAGCCCAGCAGGCGACGTTCGACAAAGCTCAGCAATGCGCCTGTGACCACCACGGCCAGCAGGATCACGATAGCCTTGAGGACCGTCAGGATCACAGCGATCACATCAGGGGTGAACCAGCTCATTGCGCTGCCTCCTGCAGACCGTCGACGGTTTTACCGAACACCGCCGGCGGGATTCCCGCCAGGCCGGCCGGCAGGGCCACCAGGCCGGCGCCCAGTTCTTCATTGATGCGCAGCGGCAGACGCAGGGTCTGGCCGGCCACGTTCAGGCTCAGCAGGGCGCCGTCGTTGACACCCAGGCGATCGGCTTCGGACTTGGCCAGCGCCACGTAGGCGGCCGGAATGCGTTCCTGCACCGGCGCGGCCTTGGAAGAGTTCTCTTCGCTGCCAAACAGGTGATGGAACGGCACGACCTGCCAGGTGCCCGGTGCCGGGTTGAAGGCGCGCGGCACGCTGGCGAACCAGCTCAGGCCATCGCCCTGGCTTTCGATCAGGCGGGTGCCCGGGTCACCGGCACGCAGGTGACCACCGACTTCGTCCTGGAACTTGTTCCAGGCCTGCGGCGAGTTCCAGCCCGGCGACCAGGCGAATGGCACTTGCGAGCGCGGTTCGGCGGAGCCCGAGTAACCTTCCATGGAGAAGGCGAACGCGGTGTCCGTGTCCTGCGGGGTGCGCGGTTCGTGAACGTTGATGTTCGCGCGCATGGCGGTGCGGCCGGAGTAGCGCAGCGGTTCGCGGGCCAGTTTCAGCCCCTTGATGCGGAACGAGGCGGACGGCGCGGCGTCGACAATGCGGGCCAGTTGCGCGGTGCTCGAGGCACAGGCAGCGGTGACGTGGTCGAGTTGCGTCCAGTCGATCGGCTGGTCCAGCAGGGTGGCGCGCAGGGCATGCAGCCAGCGCCAGCCTTCGTGGACCAGGATGCTGGCGTCCAGGTATTGCGGATCAAAGACCTGGAAGAAGCGCTGGGCGCGGCCTTCCTGGCTGACCAGCGTACCGTCGCCTTCGGCGAAGCTCGCCGCCGGCAGCACCAGATGGGCGCGGTCGCTGGTGGCGGTCTTCTGGTGGTCGGCGACGATCACCACTTTCGCGGCGTTCAGGGCAGCGTCCACACGGGCGTTGTCGGTGCGGGTGTACAGGTCGTTCTCCAACACCACGAGGGCGTCGGCGCTGCCGTCGATCACGGCTTGCAGGGCGGCATCCACCGATTCGCCACCGAGCATGGCCAGGCCGAGGCTGTTGGCTTCCGGCACGACCAGGCTGATGGAACCGTTCTTCTCGCGCAGCTTCAGGGCCTTGGCGATGTTGGCGGCGGCCTCGATCAGGGCCTTGGAGCCCAGGGAGGTACCGGCGATCACCAGCGGACGCTTGGCGGCCAGCAGGGCGTCGGCAATGCGCTGGACCAGGGCGGTCGCTTCGCTGTCCAGGCCTTCGACGGCCGGGGCGCTGGCGTCCAGGGCGTGGGCCACGGCAAAGCCGATGCGCGCCAGGTCGTCAGGGGCGGCGTGGACGCATTCCTCGGCGACGTCGTCGAGCTTGGTTTCGGCCAGGCTGGCGATGAACAGCGGGTTCAGCTCGTGCTGGCCGATGTTCTTCACGGCAGCGTCGAGCCATGGCTGGACGCGCATGGCGTCGGCCATGTCTTCGGCCTTGCCCTTGACCGACTGGCGCAGGGCCAGGGCCATGCGTGCGGCGGTCTGGGTCAGGTCTTCGCCGAGGACGAACACGGCGTCGTGGTCTTCGATGTCGCGCATCGTCGGCACGGGCAGCGGGCTGTCCTTGAGCACTTGCAGCACCAGGCGGATGCGCTCCAGCTCAGCGGCTTCGATGCCGCTGTAGAAGTGCTCGGCGCCGACCAGTTCGCGCAGTGCGTAGTTGCTTTCCAGGCTGGCCCGTGGCGAACCGATGCCGACGATGTTGCGGCCGCGCAGCAGTTCGGCGGCCTTGTCCAGGGCAGCGTCCAGGCTCAGCTTGGTACCGTCGGCCAGCAGCGGCTGGCGTGGACGGTCCGTGCGGTTGACATAGCCGTAGCCGAAGCGGCCGCGGTCGCACAGGAAATACTGGTTCACCGAACCGTTGTAGCGGTTCTCGATGCGACGCAGTTCGCCGTAGCGCTCGCCGGGGCTGATATTGCAACCGCTGGAGCAGCCGTGGCAGATGCTTGGCGAGAACTGCATGTCCCACTTGCGGTTGTAGCGCTCGGAGTGGGTCTTGTCGGTGAACACACCGGTCGGGCAGACCTCGGTGAGGTTGCCGGAGAATTCGCTTTCCAGGGTGCCGTCTTCAACGCGACCGAAGTACACGTTGTCGTGGGCACCGAACACGCCCAGGTCGGTGCCGCCGGCGTAGTCCTTGTAGAAACGCACGCAACGGTAGCAGGCGATGCAGCGGTTCATCTCGTGGGAGATGAACGGGCCCAGTTGCTGGTTCTGGTGGGTGCGTTTCTTGAAGCGATAACGGCGCTCGTTGTGGCCGGTCATCACCGTCATGTCTTGCAGGTGGCAGTGACCGCCTTCCTCGCAGACCGGGCAGTCGTGCGGGTGGTTGGTCATCAGCCATTCGACCACACTGGCGCGGAACGCCTTGGATTCTTCATCGTCGATGGAGATCCAGGTGTTGTCGGTGGCGGGGGTCATGCAGGACATGACGATCCGACCACGGGTGTCGTTCTCGTCGGTGTACTGCTTGACCGCACACTGCCGACAGGCCCCGACGCTACCAAGCGCGGGATGCCAGCAGAAATAAGGGATGTCGAGGCCTAGCGACAGACATGCCTGTAACAGGTTGTCTGCCCCGTCGACTTCGAGCGCTTTGCCGTCTACGTGGATAGTGGCCATGGTTCAAAGTTCTTCGTTGGCCCGGTGTCAGCGGGCGTGGCTAATGGAATCTTGTCGTTCGTCCGAATCCAAACAGCCTGCAAAGGCGTCATCGGACGAAAGGCGAAGGGCACGGACCCTTCGCCTTTAAGCGTGTTACGCGCCGACCATGGTCGGCGTGACCACCTGATTGAGATCGCCTGCGCGGGTGGGCGCGATGCCGGCCTCGAATTCAGAGCGGAAGTATTTGATCGCGCTGCCCAACGGCTCCACGGCACCCGGTGCGTGAGCACAGAAGGTCTTGCCTGGGCCGAGGAAACCCACCAGACCCAGCAGGGTCTCGATGTCGCCGGGCTGGCCTTCGCCGTTCTCGATGGCCATCAGCAGCTTGACGCTCCAGGGCAGGCCATCGCGGCAAGGGGTGCAGAAGCCGCAGGACTCACGGGAGAAAAACTGCTCCATGTTGCGCAGCAGCGACACCATGTTGACGCTGTCGTCCACCGCCATGGCCAGGCCGGTCCCCATCCGGGTGCCCACCTTGGCGATGCCGCCGGCGTACATCTGTGCGTCCAGGTGTTCCGGCAACAGGAAACCGGTACCGGCACCACCGGGCTGCCAGCACTTGAGCTTGTAGCCGTCGCGCATGCCGCCGGCGTAGTCCTCGAACAGCTCGCGGCCGGTGACGCCGAAAGGCAGTTCCCACAGGCCGGGGTTCTTGACCTTGCCGGAGAAGCCCATGAGCTTGGTGCCCATGTCTTCGCTGCCGTCGCGGGCCAGGGATTTGTACCAGTCCACGCCGTCGGCGATGATCGCCGGCACGTTGCACAGGGTCTCGACGTTGTTTACGCAGGTCGGCTTGCCCCACACGCCCACGGCGGCCGGGAAGGGCGGCTTGGAGCGCGGGTTGGCGCGGCGGCCTTCCAGGGAGTTGATCAGTGCGGTTTCTTCACCGCAGATGTAGCGCCCGGCACCGGTGTGGACGAACAGCTCGAAATCGAAGCCACTGCCCAGGATGTTCTTGCCCAGGAGGCCTGCAGCCTTGGCTTCTGCCACGGCACGGTTCAGGTGCTTGGCGGCGGTGGTGTATTCGCCGCGCAGGAAGATGTAGCCACGGTAGGTTTTCAGCGCACGGGCGCTGATCAGCATGCCTTCGATCAGCAGATGGGGCAGTTGCTCCATCAGCATGCGGTCCTTCCAGGTGTTGGGTTCCATTTCATCCGCGTTGCAGAGCAGGTAGCGGATGTCGATGGATTCGTCCTTGGGCATCAGGCCCCACTTCACGCCGGTGGGGAAGCCCGCACCGCCGCGACCCTTGAGACCGGAGTCCTTCACGGTCTGGACGATGTCGTCCTGGGCCATGTCGGCGAACGCTTTGCGCGCGGCGGCGTAGCCGTTCTTGGCCTGGTACTCGTCCAGCCACACGGCTTCGCCGTCGTCACGCAGGCGCCAGGTCAGGGGATGGGTTTCGGCCGAACGCTGGATGCGGTTGGCGGGCCCGAAGGAAGTCAGGGTCATACGTAGCCCTCCAGCAATTTGGCGACGCCAGCGGGTGCAACGTCACCGAAGGTGTCGTCGTCGATCATCAGCGCCGGGGCCTTGTCGCAGTTGCCCAGGCAGCACACCGGCAGCAGCGTGAAACGGCCGTCGGCGGTGGTCTGGCCCAGGCCGATGCCCAGCTTGCTCTGGATTTCGCTGACCACGGATTCATGGCCGCCGATGTAGCAGACCATGCTGTCGCAGACGCGAATGATGTGGCGGCCGACGGGCTGACGGAAGATCTGGCTGTAGAAGGTGGCGACGCCTTCGACGTCGCTCGCCGGGATGCCGAGGATCTCGCCGATGGCGTAGAGCGCGCCGTCAGGCACCCAGCCACGTTCCTTCTGGACGATCTTCAGGGCTTCGATCGACGCCGCGCGCGGGTCTTCGTAGTGATGCAGCTCGTGCTCGATGGCCGAGCGCTCGGTTTCGCTCAGGGCGAAACGGTCTGTCTGGATAAGCGTGCTGTTCATGCTTAGCGGTCCACGTCGGCCATAACGAAATCGATACTACCCAGGTACGCGATCAAGTCCGCGACCATGCTGCCTTTGATCACCGAAGGGATCTGCTGCAGGTGCGGGTAGCTTGGGGTGCGGATCCGGGTGCGGTAGCTCATGGTGCCGCCGTCGCTCGTCAGGTAATAACTGTTGATGCCCTTGGTCGCTTCGATCATCTGGAAGGACTCGTTGGCCGGCATGACCGGGCCCCACGAAACCTGCAGGAAGTGCGTGATCAGGGTCTCGATGTGCTGCAGCGTGCGCTCCTTGGGCGGCGGCGTGGTCAGCGGGTGATCTGCCTTGTACGGGCCTTCCGGCATGTTGCGCATGCATTGGTCGATGATCTTGATGCTCTGGCGCATCTCCTCGACGCGAACCATGCAGCGGTCATAGGCATCGCCGTTGACCGCCAGCGGTACTTCGAATTCGAAGTTCTCGTAGCCGGAGTAGGGGCGTGCCTTGCGCAGGTCGAAGTCGCAACCGGTGGAACGCAAGCCGGCACCGGTGACGCCCCATTCCAGGGCTTCCTTGGTGTTGTAGGCGGCGACGCCGATGGTGCGACCCTTGAGGATGCTGTTCTGCAGGGCGGCCTTGGTGTATTCGTCCAGGCGCTTGGGCATCCAATCGACGAAGTCCTTGACCAGCTTTTCCCAGCCACGTGGCAGGTCGTGGGCCACGCCACCGATGCGGTACCAGGCCGGGTGCAGGCGGAAGCCGGTGATGGCTTCGATCACCGTGTACGCCTTCTGGCGGTCGGTGAAGGTGAAGAACACCGGCGTCATGGCGCCCACGTCCTGGATGTAGGTGCCCAGGAACAGCAGGTGGCTGGTGATGCGGAAGAACTCGGCCATCATGATGCGGATGACGTCGACCCGGTCCGGCACCTTGATCCCGGCCAGTTTCTCGACCGAAAGCACGTACGGCAGGTTGTTCATCACGCCGCCGAGGTAGTCGATGCGGTCGGTGTACGGAATGTAGCTGTGCCAGGACTGGCGCTCGGCCATTTTCTCGGCGCCACGGTGGTGGTAGCCGATGTCCGGGACGCAGTCGACGATCTCTTCGCCGTCCAGTTGCAGGATGATGCGGAACGCACCGTGGGCCGAAGGGTGGTTCGGGCCCAGGTTGAGGAACATGTAGTCCTCGTTGGCGCCGGAACGCTTCATGCCCCAGTCTTCAGGCTTGAAGCGCGCGGCTTCTTCCTCGAGCTGTTGCTTGGCCAGGGACAGGCTGAACGGGTCGAATTCGGTGGCACGAGCCGGGAAGTCCTTGCGCAGCGGGTGACCTTCCCAGGTCGGCGGCATCATGATGCGCGTCAGGTGCGGGTGGCCGGGGAAATCGATCCCGTACATGTCCCACACTTCACGTTCGTACCAGTTGGCGTTCGGCCAGATGCCGGTCACGGTCGGCACGCTGAGGTCGCTCTCGGACAAGGCGACCTTGATCATTACGTCACTATTACGCTCGATCGACATCAGGTGATAGAACACGGTGAAGTCGACGCCGTCGGGCAGGCCCTGGCGCTTGGTGCGCAGGCGCTCGTCCACGCCGTGCAGGTCATAGAGCATGACGTACGGCTTGGGCAGGTTGCGCAGGAAGGTCAGGACTTCGACGAGTCTGGCACGGGCAACCCAAAGCACCGGCATGCCGGTGCGGGTCGGCTGGGCGGTGAACGCCTCGGGGCCAAAACGGTTGTTCAGTTCGACGACCACATCCTGGTCGTCTGCCTTGTAAGGCGGGATGTACAGAGCACTGCCTGTAGTCATGGTTATTTATCGCTTTCGGTCAACGTAAAGAATGAAGCCAGGTTCGTGTTTCTTGTTCAGGAACAGAGCTGGATCAGACTTCGTCGGGGCTGCGCAGGTTGGTGACTGCGATACGCTGTTCGCGGCGCTGTTCCTTTTGCGACGGCATCTCGGCGCGATAGACGCCTTGATCACCAACGACCCAGGACAGTGGGCGACGCTCTTGGCCAATCGACTCCTGCAACAGCATCAGGCCTTGCAGGAAAGCTTCGGGGCGGGGCGGGCAGCCAGGCACGTAGACGTCCACGGGCAGGAACTTGTCCACCCCTTGAACGACGGAATAGATGTCGTACATGCCACCAGAGTTGGCGCACGAACCCATGGAGATCACCCACTTCGGTTCGAGCATTTGCTCATAGAGACGCTGGATGATCGGCGCCATCTTGATGAAGCAGGTACCGGCGATAACCATGAAATCCGCCTGACGCGGCGATGCCCGGATCACCTCGGCGCCAAAGCGCGCGATGTCGTGGGGCGCCGTGAAGGCGGTAGTCATTTCCACGTAGCAGCACGAAAGGCCGAAGTTGTACGGCCACAGGGAGTTCTTGCGACCCCAGTTGACCGTGCTGTTCAGCACGTCTTCGAGCTTGCCCATGAAGATATTCTTGTGGACTTGATCTTCTAACGGATCGGAAACGGTTTCCCGTTCGCCAATCGGATACTGCTCGTTAGGAGCATCGGGGTCGATCCTGGTGAGATTGTATTGCATTGCCAAAGCCTCATTGTTTCAGCTTCGCTTGCCGCTTGCGCCGAGCTTCCGGAGCCCAATCAAGTGCCCCCACCCGGAAAAGGTAGACAAGACCTGCCAACAGAATTGCTATGAAAACGAGAGCTTCGACAAATCCGGTCCAGCCGCTTTCGCGGACGGACACAGACCAGGCAAAGAGAAAGAGGGCTTCGATATCGAAGATCACGAAGAGCATCGCGACCAGATAGAATTTGGCTGAGAGCCGTAAGCGGGCGCCACCGGTAGGCAGCATGCCGGACTCGAACGGTTCGTTTTTGCTGCGGCCCCAGGCTTTTGACCCGAGCAGGCTCGACAGCCCGAGCATGAAGGCACACAGGCCGACGACACCCAGAAGGAAAATGGCAAAGCCCCAGTTGTGGGCCATGAGTCCTGTCGCTTCGGGCATGCTGGAAATCCTTAACAGAGGGCAAAGGGCCTCTGAGCTTGAAAGAAATAACGCAGTGACGATATGTCGCAGCAATCAATCGCGGTGATTTTATGGCTAAACACCGGGCAAGTAAAATTCCTATAGCGAAATTATTTATTGGAATAAGGACATAGCGCACCTCCAAGGCTGCGCAGCCCAGGCCCAGTGGGCATCGGCCGATTATTCATCCACTTTGTTTCGTGGGCGCTGTAACAATGATAATGCCTTCCAAATGATAATTATTATTGTTTGTCCGGGCCTTTCATCAATAACCCGGTGCAGTAGCTGAGAACTTTTCTTACAGGGTCGCTACTGCATTTGTCAGCGCTGGCCGTTTTACTCTTTTTCAGACTGCCTGTTACTGCGTTCGATCAATTTTTCTGAAGACTCTTCGATTTGTTCTGGCCAATGCCTGTCAGTCAAGCTGCAAGACTTGTGGGAGCCGAGCTTGCTCGCGATGGCGATGGACCAGTCAACATCGTTGTCGACAGAGATGCCGCTATCGTGAGCAAGCTCGGCTCCCACAGGGTTCGATGTTGTTATTGAATATGCAGGGCGAAAAAAAGCCCCGAACCAGTCGGGGCGTCAGATCGTCGGCCTTGCGGTTAGCTTTTATTCGGTCCGCAAGGGCCGTTACCCATTGATCAGTGGAACTGTTCTTCTTCGGTCGAACCGGTCAGCGCGGTCACCGACGAAGTGCCACCCTGGATCACGGTGGTCATGTCGTCGAAGTAGCCGGTGCCCACTTCCTGCTGGTGAGCCACGAAGGTGTAACCCTTGGCGGCGTCGGCGAATTCCTGCTCCTGCAGCTTCACGTAGGCGGTCATGTCGTTGCGGGCGTAGTCGTGCGCCAGGTTGAACATGCTGTGCCACATGTTGTGAATGCCGGCCAGGGTGATGAACTGGTGCTTGTAGCCCATGGCGGACAGTTCGCGCTGGAACTTGGCGATGGTCGCGTCGTCCAGGTTCTTCTTCCAGTTGAAGGAAGGCGAGCAGTTGTACGACAGGATCTGGTCCGGGTATTCCTTCTTGATCGCTTCGGCGAAGCGGCGAGCCTCGTCCAGGTCCGGCTTGGCGGTTTCGCACCAGATCAAGTCGGCGTACGGCGCGTAGGCCAGGCCGCGGGCGATGGCCTGGTCGAGGCCGGCGCGGACCTTGTAGAAGCCTTCCTGGGTGCGGGTGCCGGTCACGAACGGCTGATCGTACGGATCGCAGTCGGAAGTCAGCAGGTCAGCGGCGTTGGCGTCGGTACGGGCCAGGATGATGGTCGGTACACCGGCAACGTCGGCGGCCAGGCGAGCTGCGGTCAGCTTCTGCACGGCTTCCTGGGTCGGTACCAGTACCTTGCCGCCCATGTGGCCGCATTTCTTCACCGAAGCCAGTTGGTCTTCGAAGTGAACGCCGGCGGCGCCTGCCTCGATCATGCTCTTCATCAGCTCGTAGGCGTTCAGGACGCCGCCGAAACCGGCTTCGGCGTCAGCCACGATCGGCGCGAAGTAGTCGATGTAGCCTTCGTCGCCCGGGTTCTTGCCAGCTTTCCACTGGATCTGGTCGGCGCGACGGAACGAGTTGTTGATGCGCTTGACCACGGTCGGAACCGAGTCCACCGGGTACAGCGACTGGTCGGGGTACATCGATTCGGCGGAGTTGTTGTCCGCGGCCACTTGCCAGCCCGACAGGTAGATCGCCTGGATGCCGGCCTTGACTTGTTGTACCGCCTGGCCGCCGGTCAGGGCGCCCATGCAGTTGACGAAATCTTTCTCGGGACGGAAGGATGGCTTGGCGCCCTGGGTCACCAGGTTCCACAGCTTTTCGGCGCCCATTTTCGCAAAGGTGTGCTCAGGTTGAACCGAGCCGCGCAGGCGGACGACGTCAGCAGCGGAATAATTGCGCTTCACGCCTTTCCAGCGTGGGTTCTCAGCCCAGTCTTTTTCAAGGGCTGCAATTTGCTGTTCGCGTGTCAGTGCCATGGAGATAAACCTCGTCGCATCGTCGGGTGTGGAAGATTCCTGCTCCTGCCG
This sequence comes from Pseudomonas sp. B21-028, assembly GCF_024749045.1. Classification (NCBI taxonomy): domain Bacteria; kingdom Pseudomonadati; phylum Pseudomonadota; class Gammaproteobacteria; order Pseudomonadales; family Pseudomonadaceae; genus Pseudomonas; species Pseudomonas sp. B21-028. Next base: position 4,310,390 of record NZ_CP087184.1, on the reverse strand, counting down.
ATCCGCCAGTCATTGGCGAAGAAGGCTGCTCGCTGGCCAGGGGGCCGGGCATGCAAGTCGGTTCAGGCGGGGAGGCGACGGGATGAACGATGGGCTCGAGGGGAAAGTGAGCAGGTAGAGGCGGACTGCGGGCGCATTCGGGCGTCGTGGGCCCTTGTACGAACTCAGAGTGATGCCGGGTTACCTAGTTACGCTTCCGTCCCTCGGGACAACTTCGTTCCAGTCGCAACCTCGTCAAACACACCTTGTGGGCGGTACAGACACGAATCGGCTTGCGGGGTAGGTGCAAGCGACGACCCGAAGGCCCTTGCCAGGGCCCCTGATTAGCGGGAGCGAGGCCATCATGCCTTCGGTTTTTTGGCTCGTCAAACGTTTTGTAGTGCTTTTTTTCAGGCACTACATCTTTGGTCTAATACGACTCATCAGTCAGTTTCTGGTGCTTCAGTTCAAGGTATCGACCTTGACCCGCAGAATCATGTCGTCGCGGCCCTGAGTCGAGTAGCTGCGGGTCAGGCCCTGTTTATCGGCCTGGGTCTGGCGATTCACGCCGGCCAGAGTGATCCATTCACCCAGCCGTCCGCTGACAGTTGTGTCGGTACTCTGAACGTTCACTACATCGGGACGTTCCTGGCTCATGCGGTCACGGTTGGTACTGATGCTCAGATGAACGGTCTCGCCGGTGACGCTGGCGGTGACATAGAAACCCTGAGTGACGTTGCGGTATTCGGTCTGGCTCTGCATGCGACCGTAGCTGTCGGTCTGGTTGCTGGTGAACGGTACGCTCTGGCCGACCTGGATCAGCGCCGGCTGACCTTCGCTGGCTTGTACCTGTTGCACGCCGCCGTCACGGCTGGCCGTGCTGCGGTTGATGATGCGGGTCTGGCTGGGGGCGGCACCGTTGATGGAATAGCCCTGGTCGCCTTGCAGGTTGTTTTCGTTGGTGTCGACGGTGATCAGCAAGCGCTTGGGGGCGGTGTCCAATTGGGCCAGGAATTGGCGGAGCTCCTCGATCTTGCCGGGAGCGGCGTTGACGATCAGTTGATTGCCATAGGCGCTGACCTGGCCGTCCTTGCCGATGAAGTTCTGCGCCACCGGAAGCAGGTCGGCGCTGGTACGGTAGTTCAACGGGACGATTTGCGTGTCGGCCATGACCGACAGGCTGCAGCCGAGCAGCAGGGTGGCCAGGAGGGTGCGTAGGGACATTCCGTTTCTCCGCGGGACAAAGGCTGGATATTGCCAGTTTGTCGGCCCAGGGTGGGGCAAGTTGAATGATAGACGGCAAAACGCCCCGGCATCGGTGGATGGCGGGGCGTTTCAGGTGTTGCAGGTGGTCTTGTGGCGAGGGGATTTATTTGTGGCGAGGGGATTTATCCCCGCAGGGCTGCAAAGCTGCCCCAAAACAGGCGACTCAATCCACCTGATACACCGAGTCGCAGGGCTTTGGGGCTGCCTCGCAGCCCAGCGGGGATAAATCCCCTCGCCACAGAGAGGGCTCCTTCAGGAGCGTCAAGCGGAGCGACGCACCATGTCCACATGGGGGATCCCGGCTTCCAGGAACTCTTCGCTGACCACGGCGAAGCCCAGTCGCTCATAGAACGGCGTGGCGTGCACCTGGGCGCTGAGTTTCTGTTGCTTGAGGCCGCGCTTTTCGGCCTCCACGATCACCGCGTGCATCAGGGCGTCGCCGACCTTCAGGCCGCGCCAGTCCTTGAGCACCGAGACGCGCCCGACATGCCCGTCGGTCAGCAGGCGGGCGGTGCCGATAGGGAAGTCGCCTTCGAAGGCGAGGAAATGCACCGCGCCCTGATCGTCGGCATCCCATTCCAGCTCAGGTGGGACGGACTGCTCGACAATGAATACGCTCTCACGAATGCGCCGGATCTCGGCGTTTTCCTTTTGCCAGTCTGCGACACGAACGTGGATTTTATTCATCGGCGAACCCCAGGCTGCCTTGCTTGACCAGCTCACAGATCAGGCCGCGACCGTCTTCGTCGGCCAGCCATGGGCTGAGGTTTTCAATATGCAGGGCGTCGGCCGCGCAGATCATTTTCAGCAGCTCGCGCAGCTTGCCTGGCAGGTAGCGGCTCTGGCCGCTGGCGAACAGCAGCAGGTCGTCATCGACTTCCGACCAGGCCAGGCGCGCGCTCGGGTTGCGGATGATCACGGCGCCCTGTTCCAGGCCGGCCAGCAGGTCGTCCTCTTCCAGCTCCGGCCCTACCACCAGTTCCGGGTAGCGCGGCTCGGTCATGAACTGGCCGAACCAGGTCAGCAGCAGGCGTTCGTCGCTCATGTGCTCGGCCAGCAAGCCCTTGAGGCGGTCGAGGGCGTCGTGCTGGATCTGGTGCGGATCGCTTACCGGGCGCGCGTCGGCGTCGGTGTAGCGCTCTTCGTCCGGCAGGAACTGGCTGAGGAAGTCGGTGAAGTGGGTCAGCACTTCGGCGGCGCTCGGTGCGCGAAAGCCCACGGAGTAGGTCATGCAGTCATCCACGGCCACGCCGCAATGGGCCAGGCGCGGCGGCAGGTAGAGCATGTCGCCCGGTTCCAGGACCCACTCGTCGGTGGCGTCGAAGTCGGCGAGGATGCGCAGGTCGGCATGGGGTAGCAGCGGGCTGTCGGAGTCGCACATCTGGCCGATTTTCCAGTTGCGCTTGCCATGGCCTTGCAGCAGGAACACGTCGTAGTTATCGAAGTGCGGGCCGACGCTGCCACCCGGGGCGGCGAAGCTGATCATCACGTCGTCGATGCGCCAGCTCGGCAGGAAACGGAAGTGCTCCAGCAGTTCGCTGACTTCCGGGACGAACTGGTCTACCGCCTGCACCAGCAGGGTCCAGTCGCGTTCCGGCAGTTTGCTGAATTCGTCTTCGGCGAACGGGCCGCGACGCAGTTCCCACGGGCGTTCGCCGTGCTCGAGCACCAGGCGCGATTCGACTTCTTCTTCCAGGGCCAGGCCGGCCAGTTCGTCGGCATCGATCGGGCTTTCGAAGTCAGGAATCGCCTGGCGGATCAGCAGCGGTTTTTTCTGCCAGTAGTCGCGCAGGAACTCCCGTGCCGTGATGCCGCCCAGGAGTTGCAGAGGAATATCAGGATTCATGTGTAACCTATTGAAAAAATATACTTTTCAGACGCGAATAAAAACGCCCGGCGCGGCCGGGCGTCTCAAGGGTGCAGCCGTGTGTCAGATGCGCTTGGCTTGTTCCGCCGCGTTGCCGATGTAGCTGGCCGGGGTCAGCTTCTTCAGCTCCGACTTGGCATCGGCAGGCATGTCCAGGCCATCGATGAAAGTCTGCAGCGCTTCAGGGCTGATGCCCTTGCCACGGGTCAGTTCTTTCAATTTTTCGTACGGGTTCTCGATGTTGTAGCGACGCATCACGGTCTGGATCGGTTCAGCCAGGACTTCCCAGCAGGCGTCCAGGTCAGCGGCAATCTTCTGCTCGTTCAGTTCCAGCTTGCTGATGCCCTTGAGGCTGGCTTCGTAGGCGATGACGCTGTGAGCAAAGCCCACGCCCAGGTTGCGCAGCACGGTGGAGTCGGTCAGGTCGCGCTGCCAGCGGGAGATCGGCAGTTTGCTCGCCAGGTGCTGGAACAGTGCATTGGCGATGCCCAGGTTGCCTTCGGAGTTTTCGAAGTCGATCGGGTTGACCTTGTGCGGCATGGTCGAGGAACCGATCTCGCCGGCAATGGTGCGCTGCTTGAAGTAGCCCAGGGAGATGTAGCCCCAGATGTCGCGGTCGAAGTCGATCAGGATGGTGTTGAAGCGCGCGATCGCGTCGAACAGCTCGGCGATATAGTCGTGCGGTTCGATCTGGGTGGTGTACGGGTTGAAACTCAAGCCCAGTTCGTCTTCGATGAAGGCGCGGGCGTTGGCTTCCCAGTCGATCTGCGGGTAGGCCGACAAGTGGGCGTTGTAGTTGCCCACGGCACCGTTGATCTTGCCCAGCAGCGGCACGGCGGCGACTTGGGCGATCTGGCGCTCCAGGCGATACACCACGTTCGCCAGCTCTTTGCCCAGGGTGGTCGGCGACGCCGGTTGACCGTGGGTGCGCGACAGCATCGGTACGTCGGCGAAACGGATCGCCAGCTCGCGGATGGCCTGGGCGACCTGGCGCATCAACGGCAGCATCACGTCGTCACGGCCTTCGCGCAGCATCAGGGCGTGGGACAGGTTGTTGATGTCCTCGCTGGTGCAGGCGAAGTGGATGAACTCGCTGACGTTGGCCAGTTCCGGCAGCTTGGCCGCCTGCTCCTTGAGCAGGTACTCGATCGCCTTGACGTCGTGGTTGGTGGTGCGCTCGATCTCTTTGACGCGCTCGGCGTGCTCCAGCGCGAAGTTGTCCGCCAGGGTGTTGAGCACCGCGTTGGCTTCGGCGGAAAACGCCGGGACTTCGCCGATGGCGGGATGGGCGGCCAGGCGCTGGAGCCAGCGCACTTCAACCAGGACGCGGGCACGGATCAGGCCGTACTCGCTGAAAATCGGGCGCAGGGCCTGGGTTTTGCCGGCGTAGCGGCCGTCTACAGGGGAAACCGCAGTGAGCGAAGAGAGCTGCATGGGGTGTTCTCGGACAGTCGGGCAACGAAATGGGGCGCGTATCATACATGAAAACAAGCGCCGGTCCGTCGCCAACTGACCGGCGTATTACGCGTGATGAAGTAAAAAAAGCGGGTTGAGGCGACTTATTCGTTGCGCATCAACGGGTAAAGCTCTTTCAGCAATTTGCGTCGGCTGATCACTAACTGCCAGCGATGCCCACCCAGTTGCCGCCACAGCCGTGCCGAACGGATGCCCGCCAGCAACAGGGCGCGAATCTTCGAGGCGTTGCTCGGTTGCTGCAGATTGCGCATGTCGCCGTGCACCTGGATACGCTGGCGCAGGGTGCTCAGGGTGTCCTGGTACAGCGCGCCGCAGGCAGCGATGACGTTTTCGTGGGAGGGGCCGAAATGTTCGACTTGGGACTGGATCTGCGGCAGGCGCTTGCCGATGGTGTCCAGCAGGTCGTCGCGCTTGGCGAGCTGGCGCTCGAGGCCGAGCATCGACAGGGCATAGCGCAGCGGTTCGCGTTGCAGGGCGCTGGGGTCGCGCTCCAGGGCGCCGATCAACGCGCGATAGCCTTCGCGCAGGTTCAGGTCGTCGCCGCCGTAGACTTCCAGGGTGTCCTTGGGGTCGCGTACCAGCAGGCTGCCGAGCATGCAGCTCAGGCCGGCCTCGGAGGTCTGGCCGGTCTTGGCGATCCGGTCCACCAGCACGGCGGCGAGGAATACACCGCCCAGCGCTGTCAGTTGCTCCTGGGTCGGGTTCATGCCTTGCTGCTCCACGGCTCTGCGACTTCGATCACGCCGCCGCCCAGGCAGATTTCGCCGTCGTAGAACACCACGGACTGGCCGGGCGTCACCGCCCGCTGTGGGTCGTCGAAGGTGGCACGGTAGCCCGTGGCGGTTTTTTCCAGGGTGCAGGGCTGGTCGCCCTGACGATAGCGCACCTTGGCCGTCAGGCGGCGCGGTTCGCTCAGGTCGATGGGGTTGACCCAATAGATGTCGGAGGCGAGCAGGGCGCGGGAAAACAACCAGGGGTGGTCGTTGCCCTGGCCGACGATCAGCTCGTTGTGCTCCAGGTCCTTGATCAGCACGTACCACGGCTCTTCACCGGCGTCTTTCAACCCGCCAATGCCCAGGCCCTGGCGCTGGCCGATGGTGTGGTACATCAGGCCATGGTGACGGCCGATGACTTCGCCTTCGGTGGTTTTGATCTCGCCCGGCTGGGCCGGCAGGTATTGCTTGAGGAAATCGCTGAAGCGCCGTTCGCCGATGAAGCAGATCCCGGTGGAATCCTTCTTCTTGGCGGTGGCGAGCTGGTGTTTTTCGGCGATGGCCCGCACTTCGGGCTTCTCCAGTTCGCCTACCGGGAACAGCGTCTTGGCAATCTGCTCGCCGCCGACGGCATGCAGGAAGTAGCTCTGGTCCTTGTTCGGGTCCAGGCCCTTGAGCAGCTCGGTGCGCCCGTCGATGTCGCGGCGGCGCACGTAGTGACCGGTGGCGATCAGATCGGCGCCCAGCATCATGGCGTAGTCGAGGAACGCCTTGAACTTGATTTCGCGGTTGCAGAGGATGTCCGGGTTCGGCGTGCGACCGGCCTTGTACTCGGCCAGGAAGTGCTCGAACACGTTGTCCCAATATTCGGCGGCGAAGTTGGCGGTGTGCAGCTTGATGCCGATCTTGTCGCATACAGCCTGGGCGTCCGCGAGGTCGTCCATGGCGGTGCAGTATTCGGTTCCGTCGTCTTCTTCCCAGTTCTTCATGAACAGGCCTTCCACCTCATAACCCTGCTCGATCAGCAGAAGGGCGGAAACGGAAGAGTCCACGCCGCCGGACATGCCGACAATGACGCGCTTCTTGGTGGTGCCGGAAGGAGCTGGATCACGCATAGGGATTCAATGAGTGTCTTGAAAAAGGACGCGATTCTATCAGGCCCAGGCGCGCAAGGCTAAAGAGAAGGGCGTATCAGTGCCAGGCTGTGGCGATGGCCGGCCAGATAATCGTCGATGCAGCGGATGATCAGCTCGCTGCGCCATTGGTCGCGTTGTTCGAGCAGTTCGTCGCGGGTCAGCCATCGGGCGCCCAGGATGCCGTCGTCCAATTGATAGTGGGGGTGGTGCTTGAGGGCTTTGGCGGCGAAGCAGACCCGCTGGTAGGTCACGCCATTGCTGGGAGCGGTGTACAGGTAGATGCCGATCACGCTGGTGGGTTCGACGTCCCAGCCGGTTTCTTCCAGGGTTTCGCGCACGGCGGCTTCGATCAGGGTCTCGTCCGGGTCCAGGTGCCCGGCGGGCTGATTGAGCACGGCGCGCCCGCCCTTGGATTCCTCCACCATCAGAAAGCGGCCGTCGTCCTCAACGATGGTGGCGACGGTGATGTGGGGTTGCCAGTCCATGAAGTGTCCTCGAAAATTTGAACGGTGAAACACAAACCCTGTGGGAGCGAGCCTGCTCGCGATAGCGGTGGGTCAGCCAATACAGGTGTTGGATGATAAACCGCTATCGCGAGCAGGCTCGCTCCCACAGGGGAGGGCGGTGAATGCAAAAGCTGCAGCTAATCCCCGGCCAGAAGGGAATGGGTTGAAAACACAAACCCCGGCACAAGGCCGGGGTTCGTGGTGCTTCCTTACAACCTTACACCAGCGCAGCGATTGCCGCGTTGAAGGTGGCGCTCGGGCGCATGGCCTTGCTGGTCAGCTCCGGGTTGGCGAAGTAGTAGCCGCCGATGTCCACTGGCTTGCCTTGAACGGCGTTGAGCTCGGCAACGATCTTTTCTTCGTTGTCGGTCAGCGTCTTGGCCAGGGTGGTGAACTGCGCCTTGAGGGCTGCGTCGTCATCCTGGGCGGCCAGTGCCTGGGCCCAGAACAGGGTCAGGTAGAAGTGGCTGCCACGGTTGTCGATACCGCCGACCTTGCGCGAAGGCGACTTGTTGCGGTCCAGGAACTCGCCAGTCGCCTGGTCGAGGGTCTTGGCCAGCACCAGCGCTTTCGGGTTGTTGTAGGTCACGCCCAGGTGTTCCAGGGAAGCGGCCAGGGCCAGGAATTCGCCCAGGGAGTCCCAACGCAGGAAGTTTTCTTCCAGCAGTTGTTGAACGTGCTTGGGTGCCGAACCGCCAGCGCCGGTTTCGAACAGGCCGCCACCGTTCATCAGCGGCACGATGGACAGCATCTTGGCGCTGGTGCCCAGTTCCATGATCGGGAACAGGTCGGTCAGGTAGTCGCGCAGGACGTTGCCGGTCACCGAAATGGTGTCCTTGCCTTCGCGGGTGCGGGCCAGGGTGAACTTCATCGCGTCGACCGGCGACATGATGCGCAGGTCCAGGCCAGCGGTGTCGTGGTCCTTCAGGTAAGCCTGGACCTTTTCGATCACCACGCCGTCATGGGCGCGCATCGGGTCCAGCCAGAAGATGGCCGGGGTGTTGCTGGCGCGGGCGCGGTTGACGGCCAGCTTGACCCAGTCCTGGATCGGCGCGTCCTTGGTCTGGCACATGCGGAAGATGTCGCCAGCCTCGACGTTCTGCTCCAGCAGGGTGCGACCGGCGCTGTCCGAGACACGGACCACGCCGTCGGCCTTGATCTGGAAGGTCTTGTCGTGGGAACCGTACTCTTCGGCTTTCTTGGCCATCAGGCCGACGTTCGGCACGCTGCCCATGGTGGTCGGGTCGAAGGCGCCGTTGGCCTTGCAGTCTTCGATCACCGCCTGGTAGATGGTGGCGTAGCAGCGATCCGGGATCACGGCCTTGGTGTCGTGCAGCTGGCCGTCGGTGCCCCACATCTTGCCGGAGTCACGGATCATGGCTGGCATCGAGGCGTCGACGATGACGTCGCTCGGCACGTGCAGGTTGGTGATGCCCTTATCGGAGTTGACCATCGCCAGGGATGGGCGCGCCGCGTAGACCGCCTGGATGTCGGCTTCGATCTGCGCCTGCTGCTCGGCCGGCAGGGCCTTGATGCGGGTGTACAGGTCGCCGATGCCGTTGTTCAGGTTGAAGCCGATCTGCTCCAGCACCTGAGCGTGCTTGGCCAGGGCGTCCTTATAGAACTCGGCGACGATCTGGCCGAACATGATCGGGTCGGAGACCTTCATCATGGTGGCCTTGAGGTGAACCGACAGCAGTACGCCTTTTTGCTTGGCGTCTTCGATTTCGGCGGCGATGAAGTCGCGCAGGGCATTCTTGCTCATCACGGCGCAGTCGAGGATCTCACCGGCTTGCACGGTGGTCTTTTCCTTCAGGACGGTGGCAGTGCCGTCCTGGGCGATCAGCTCGATTTTCACGCTGCCGGCGGCGTCGATCAGGGCGGCTTTTTCGCTGCCGTAGAAATCGCCGGTGCTCATGTGGGCCACGTGGGATTTGGAGTCGGCTGCCCAGGCGCCCATCTTGTGCGGGTGCTTGCGGGCATAGTTCTTGACCGACAGCGGTGCGCGGCGGTCGGAGTTGCCTTCACGCAGGACCGGGTTCACGGCGCTGCCCTTGATCTTGTCGTAGCGAGCCTTGGCTTCTTTGTCGGCTTCGCTGGTCACGGTTTCCGGGTAGTCCGGCAGTGCGTAGCCCTGGGCCTGCAATTCCTTGATCGCGGCCTGCAGTTGCGGCACCGAGGCGCTGATGTTCGGCAGCTTGATGATGTTGGCTTCAGGCGTAACGGCCAGGTCGCCCAGTTCGGCGAGGTGGTCGGCTACGGCTTTGTCACCCAGTTGCTCGGGGAAGCTGGCCAGGATGCGCCCTGCGAGGGAGATGTCGCGGGTTTCCACGGCGATCTCGGCCGAAGCGGTAAAGGCTTCGACGATCGGCAGCAGCGAATAGGTGGCGAGGGCGGGCGCTTCGTCGGTGAAGGTATAGATGATCTTCGAGCGGGTGGGCATATTCGGATTAACTCTCTTCTTTGCTAAAGCATGCGCAGAAACTCGAGGGGCGCCGGGTAAGCGCGTTCGTTCAAAGTCAGCCGTGAGCCGAATGTCGAGGTTTCTTCGCGGTGATGTTGGGTGCATCAGTCGAGCGTCAAGCGGTCGGGCCGCGGTAACGGTCCGGCTTTATAACTGGCGGGAAGGCCCTTGGTAGAGCAGTCAGCCGTAGTGACCCTGCGGTCAGCGGCGGCATTATACATAGGTAGCTGGCAATCTGCCGATGGTTCATAGACCTCCGTACACGTCCATTGGTCTAAACGTCGCAGGTCTGGCGTGGTGGACTATGCTCATATTTGGCGCTTTTCCCTTGTTTTTCAGGCTTGTACGCGGCGAACTGCGCGACTTTCCCGTCGATGGGTCTAACGTAGGGTTTGCGCGTCGATTCAACTGGGGTACGCTCGAACGCAGCCAGATGTTCAATCCAAGCAATGGAGTTCAGCATGGGGTATCAAAAGATTCAGGTTCCAGCCGTCGGTGACAAAATCACCGTCAATGCAGACCATTCTCTTAATGTTCCCGACAACCCGATCATCCCCTTCATCGAAGGCGACGGCATTGGCGTCGACATCAGTCCGGTCATGATCAAGGTTGTGGACGCTGCGGTGCAGAAGGCCTACGGCGGCAAGCGCAAGATTTCCTGGATGGAAGTCTATGCCGGTGAAAAAGCCACCCAGGTCTACGACCAGGACACCTGGCTGCCCCAGGAAACCCTGGATGCGGTCAAGGATTATGTGGTGTCCATCAAGGGCCCCCTGACCACGCCGGTCGGCGGCGGCATCCGTTCGTTGAACGTGGCCCTGCGTCAGCAGTTGGACCTGTATGTCTGCCTGCGCCCGGTGCGCTGGTTCGAAGGCGTGCCGAGCCCGGTGAAAAAGCCTGGCGACGTGGACATGACGATTTTCCGTGAGAACTCCGAAGACATCTACGCGGGCATCGAGTGGAAGGCCGGTTCGGCCGAGGCCACCAAGGTCATCAAGTTCCTGAAAGAAGAAATGGGCGTCACCAAGATCCGTTTCGACGAAGATTGCGGCATCGGCGTCAAGCCGGTCTCCAAGCAGGGCACCAAGCGCCTGGCACGCAAGGCCTTGCAATACGTGGTCGACAATGATCGCGACTCCCTGACCATCGTGCACAAAGGCAACATCATGAAGTTCACCGAAGGTGCCTTCAAGGAGTGGGCCTACGAAGTGGCCGCCGAGGAATTCGGCGCCACGCTGCTCGATGGCGGGCCGTGGATGCAGTTCAAGAATCCGAAGACCGGCAAGAACGTGGTCGTCAAGGACGCCATCGCCGATGCGATGCTCCAGCAGATCCTGTTGCGTCCGGCTGAATACGACGTGATCGCAACCCTCAACCTCAATGGCGACTACCTCTCCGACGCCCTGGCGGCGGAGGTGGGCGGTATCGGTATCGCGCCGGGTGCCAACCTCTCCGACACCGTGGCGATGTTCGAAGCCACCCACGGCACCGCGCCCAAGTATGCGGGCAAGGACCAGGTCAACCCGGGGTCGCTGATCCTGTCGGCAGAAATGATGCTGCGTCACATGGGCTGGACCGAAGCGGCCGACCTGATCATCAAGGGCACCAATGGCGCGATTTCGGCCAAGACCGTGACCTATGATTTCGAACGCTTGATGGAAGGCGCCAAGCTGGTGTCGTCCTCGGGCTTTGGCGATGCCTTGATCTCACACATGTAAGCGGATCGACGAGCAATAAAAGACGCCCGGCTCGAGTAATCGAGCCGGGCGTCTTTTTGACCGATGATTACGGCAGGTCAATGGGTTTCAGTGACTCTGGTTTTGACTTTGACTTTTTCGGGGATGGAGGTGCTTTCGACCTCGACCGGCGAAATATTCACCGCATGCAGGCCCTTGGGGCCCTGGATCACTTCGAATGTGACAGGTTGCCCGGCCTTCAGGGTTTTGTAGCCTTCCATCCTGATGGCCGAGAAATGCGCAAAAAGGTCTTCATCCCTGCCAGACGCCAGAATAAAGCCGTAGCCCTTGGCGTTATTGAACCATTTCACCTTGCCACTCATCTTGACGACCGACATAGACCATTTCCCTCTGCAACGCACTCCATCACTGGAGTATCATCCAGTTCATCCGCAATCTAATCTTGTTTCAAGGATCGATTCCGCGGACCTTTTTAACCCGCGATGGGCTCTATTGGTTGTAACACCGTTTTGCCGATAGTCAAGGTGACCTGGCAGCGGCGGTTGAAATCGCCTGCCAGTGCCCCCATCACTGTATTTGCCAACTAAACGAACCTTTCTTTCCATGCATGCAATCAGCCAGATTCGACTAACATTCAATCAGGATCGCCCGGATCTACATGACGACGATTCCGCGGGCATTGCTGTTCAGGAAGCAAAGCCTACGTTGCAGGCGCCACCGATGTACAAGGTGGTTTTGTTCAACGATGACTACACACCGATGGATTTCGTCGTCGAAGTGCTCGAGGTGTTTTTTAACCTGAATCGCGAGCTGGCGACCAAGGTCATGCTGGCCGTTCATACAGAGGGACGGGCAGTATGTGGAGTGTTTACCCGCGACATCGCCGAGACAAAGGCCATGCAGGTCAACCAGTACGCCCGGGAAAGCCAGCATCCGCTACTCTGTGAAATCGAGAAGGACGGTTAACGCCGACCACTTGGGTATGAGGTGAAGCCATGTTAAACCGCGAGCTCGAAGTCACCCTCAATCTAGCCTTCAAGGAGGCCCGTTCGAAGCGTCATGAGTTCATGACCGTCGAACACCTGCTGCTGGCCCTACTGGATAACGAGGCTGCCGCCACCGTTTTGCGTGCCTGTGGCGCGAACCTCGATAAACTCAAGCATGACCTGCAGGAGTTCATTGACTCCACCACGCCGTTGATCCCCGTTCATGACGAGGATCGCGAAACCCAGCCAACCCTGGGCTTCCAGCGCGTCCTGCAACGTGCTGTCTTTCATGTGCAGAGCTCGGGCAAGCGTGAAGTCACCGGCGCCAACGTGCTGGTCGCCATCTTCAGCGAACAGGAAAGCCAGGCGGTCTTCCTGCTCAAGCAGCAGAGCGTTGCGCGTATAGATGTCGTCAACTACATCGCCCATGGCATTTCCAAAGTGCCGGGGCATGGCGATCATTCCGAAGGCGAGCAGGATATGCAGGACGAGGAGGGTGGTGAGTCCTCTTCTTCGGGCAATCCGCTGGATGCCTATGCCAGCAACCTGAACGAACTGGCGCGCCAGGGGCGTATCGATCCGTTGGTCGGGCGCGAAATCGAGGTCGAGCGCGTCGCGCAGATCCTGGCCCGGCGTCGCAAGAACAACCCGTTGCTGGTGGGTGAGGCGGGCGTGGGTAAAACCGCGATTGCCGAAGGCCTGGCCAAGCGCATTGTCGACAACCAGGTACCGGACCTGCTGGCTAACAGCGTGGTGTACTCCCTCGACCTGGGTGCCCTGCTGGCCGGCACCAAGTACCGCGGCGATTTCGAGAAGCGCTTCAAGGCATTGCTGGGCGAGTTGAAAAAACGTCCGCAGGCGATCCTGTTCATCGATGAAATCCACACCATCATCGGAGCGGGCGCCGCGTCCGGCGGGGTCATGGACGCCTCGAACCTGCTCAAGCCGCTGCTGTCGTCGGGCGATATCCGTTGCATCGGGTCGACCACCTTCCAGGAGTTCCGCGGGATCTTCGAGAAGGACCGTGCCCTGGCCCGGCGCTTCCAGAAAGTCGACGTCTCGGAGCCTTCGGTGGAAGACACCATTGGCATCCTGCGCGGCCTGAAGGGTCGGTTCGAGCTGCACCACAGTATCGAATACAGCGATGAAGCCCTGCGGGCCGCTGCCGAGTTGGCCTCGCGCTACATCAATGACCGGCACATGCCCGATAAGGCCATCGACGTGATCGACGAGGCGGGTGCCTATCAGCGCCTGCAACCGGTAGAGAAGCGCGTCAAGCGCATCGAAGTGCCTCAGGTTGAGGACATCGTGGCGAAGATCGCACGTATCCCGCCCAAGCACGTCACCAGTTCCGACAAGGAGCTGCTGCGTAACCTTGAGCGTGACCTGAAGCTGACGGTGTTCGGCCAGGACGCGGCCATCGACTCGCTGTCGACCGCCATCAAGCTGTCCCGCGCCGGCCTCAAGTCGCCGGACAAGCCAGTCGGGTCCTTCCTGTTCGCCGGTCCTACCGGTGTCGGCAAGACCGAGGCTGCGCGGCAACTGGCCAAGGCGATGGGGATCGAACTGGTGCGCTTCGACATGTCCGAGTACATGGAGCGCCACACCGTATCGCGTCTGATCGGTGCGCCTCCGGGGTATGTCGGGTTCGACCAGGGCGGCCTGCTGACCGAAGCCATCACCAAGCAACCCCACTGCGTGCTGTTGCTCGATGAAATCGAGAAGGCGCATCCGGAAGTCTTCAACTTGCTCTTGCAGGTCATGGACCACGGTACGCTCACCGATAACAACGGGCGCAAGGCGGACTTCCGCAATGTGATCGTGATCATGACCACGAACGCCGGTGCCGAAACCGCGGCGCGCGCTTCGATCGGTTTCACCCATCAGGACCATTCGTCCGATGCGATGGAAGTGATCAAGAAGAGCTTCACGCCTGAATTCCGCAACCGCCTGGACACCATTATCCAGTTTGGTCGCCTCAGCCATGAGGTCATCAAAAGTGTGGTGGACAAGTTCCTCACCGAACTCCAGGCGCAGCTCGAAGACAAGCGTGTGCTGCTGGAAGTCACCGATGCGGCCCGCAGCTGGCTGGCAGAGGGTGGTTACGATGTGACGATGGGCGCGCGGCCGATGGCTCGCTTGATCCAGGACAAGATCAAGCGTCCGCTGGCCGAGGAGATCCTCTTTGGCGAACTGGCCGAGCATGGCGGTGTGGTCCACATCGACATCAAGGACGGCGAGCTGACCTTCGACTTCGAAACCACGGCCGAAATGGCCTGATCGAGACCTGTAGTAAAGCAAAAAGGCGCCGGGAGGCGCCTTTTTGCTGTCTTGAAGATATCGAGTTCGCCGCAGTCCCCTGTGGGAGCGAGCCTGCTCGCGATAGCGTCGATACATTCAACATTAATGCAAGCTGATCCACCGCCATCGCGAGCAGGCTCGCTCCCACATTGGATCTGCGTGGTTATCAAATCCCGGGCAAACAAAAACGCCCGGTATAAGCCGGGCGTTTTGTATTGACCTGTTAGCGAGCGCGGTAAGTGATGCGCCCTTTGCTCAAGTCATAGGGCGTCAGCTCGACGCGCACTTTGTCGCCGGTAAGAATACGAATGTAGTTCTTGCGCATCTTGCCGGAGATGTGCGCGGTAACGACGTGCCCATTTTCCAACTCCACGCGAAACATGGTGTTGGGCAGGGTGTCGACGACAGTGCCTTCCATTTCGAAGCTGTCTTCTTTCGACATGCAGTAAAGCCCTCGGTATCCAGTGAATGGCCCGGTGCAACTGCGCCAGGCAAAAGCGGCGTGCATTGTGCCCGAAAAAGGGGGGGCAAGCCAAGGGGTTCTAGCTGAGGACAACCCAACGCTGGTTAATCAGCAGTTCAATCGGTCGATATTGGGTCTTGTAGTTCATTTTCTTGCAGTTCTTGATCCAGTAGCCCAGGTACACCGCTTCCAGGCCCAGGCGGCGTGCTTCGTTGATTTGCCAGAGGATGGCAAAACGTCCCAGGCTACGTCGTTCTTCCTCCGGCTCGTAGAAGGTGTACACCGCCGAAAGCCCATTGGGCAGCAGGTCCGTGACGGCAATCGCCACCAATCGCCCTTCGAGGCGGAATTCATAGAAGCGGGAAAAGGGCAGGTCGCGCACCAGGAAGGTCGAAAACTGATCGCGGCTGGGCGGGTACATGTCACCGTCGGCATGGCGCTGCTCGATGTAGCGCTGGTACAGGTCGAAATACTCTTCGCTGAACTGTGGCTTGGCCGGCCGGACCTGGAGATCGGCGTTGCGCTTGAAAATGCGTTTCTGCTGGCGATCGGGCGTGAATTGCGCCACGGGAATGCGCGCCGGCACACACGCATTGCAATGCTGGCAATGCGGCCGGTAGAGATGATCGCCACTGCGCCGAAAGCCCATTTCCGACAGGTCTGCGTAGACATGCACATCCATGGGCTGGCTAGGGTCGAGGAACAGCGTCGTGGCCTGCTCTTCGGGCAGATAACTGCAAGAATGAGGTTGAGTGGCATAAAACTTCAAGCGCGCCAACTCGGTCATGATCAACCCTCGGAATAAGCTTTGGATTAAGTGTAAGCCACTGGGGCAAATGTCGCTCAGCAAACCCAGGTTGCGTGGTTGGGCTGGTCCAGGTGCGCCTTGAGGTAACCGGCAAATGCCGTGCGGGCGATCGATCGCGCGCCCAGGCTGTGCAAGTGCTCGGTGGGCATCTGACAGTCTATCAGCACAAAACCGGCCGCCTTGAGGTGTTGGACCAGGGTGGCGAAGCCGAATTTCGACGCGTTGTCGGCCCGGCTGAACATGGATTCGCCGAAAAACAATTGGCCCATGGCCAGGCCGTACAGGCCACCCACCAGCAGGCCCTGGTCCCAGACCTCCACCGAATGGGCAAAGCCGCGCCGATGCAGCTCCAGGTAGGCGGTTTGCATGGCGCCAGTGATCCAGGTGCCGTCCGCATACTCTCGCGGCGCGGCGCAGGCCTGGATGACTGCCGCGAAGTCCTTGTCGAACGTCACTTCATAGCGCTGCTTGCGCAGAAGCTTGCCCAGGCTGCGCGAGACGTGCAGTTCGTCGGGAAACAACACCGTGCGAGGGTCGGGAGACCACCACAGGATCGGTTGCCCTTCGGAAAACCAGGGGAAGCAGCCATGGCGATACGCCTGGATCAGCCGGTCCGCAGACAGATCGCCGCCGGCGGCCAGCAAGCCGTTGGGATCGCGCATGGCTTTTTCCAGGGGAGGAAAATCAAAGGTATTGCGTTGTAACCACGTCAGCATTGTTGTCCGAACTTGCAGAAGGGGAGGGGACCAGAGGTTGTGCGCGGATGAATTGTGGCGGGGATAAATCCCCTCGCCACAAAGGAGCACTGGTTCGAAGATTAACCGTCAAACGGCCGGAATGTCATCGAGATACTTCTCCGCATCCAGCGCGGCCATGCAGCCGGCACCGGCCGAGGTAATGGCCTGTCGATACACATGGTCGGCCACGTCGCCGGCCGCGAACACGCCTTCGATATCGGTGGCGGTGGCATTGCCTTCGCTGCCGCCGCGCACCAGCAGGTAGCCGTCGCGCATGCTCAACTGGCCCTGGAACAAGTCGGTATTGGGCTTATGACCGATGGCGATGAATACCCCGGCCAATTGCAACGTGCTGGTTTCGCCGCTCTGGCTGCTGCGCAGGCGCGCACCGGTCACGCCGCTGGCGTCCCCCAGCACTTCGTCAAGGTTCTGGTTCCAGTGCAGCCTTATATTGCCGTTAGTGGCCTTTTCGAAGAGCTTGTCCTGCAGTATTTTTTCCGAGCGCAGCTTGTCCCGGCGGTGGATCAAATGCACCTCCTTGGCAATGTTGGAGAGGTACAGGGCCTCTTCTACCGCGGTATTGCCGCCGCCGACCACGGCCACCACCTGGTTGCGGTAGAAGAATCCGTCGCAGGTTGCGCAGGCGGAAACGCCTTTGCCGGCGAACGTCTCCTCCGAGAGCAGGCCCAGGTACTGGGCCGAGGCGCCGGTGGCGATGATCAAGGCATCGCAGGTGTAGGTGCCGCTGTCGCCGATGAGCTCGAACGGTCGCTGCTGCAACTTGGCGGTGTGGATATGGTCGTAGACGATCTGCGTGTCGAAGCGTTCGGCGTGTCGCTGCATGCGTTCCATCAGGGCCGGACCGGTCAGCCCCTCGACATCGCCGGGCCAGTTGTCGACTTCGACCGTGGTGGTGAGCTGGCCACCGGCCTGCATGCCGGTAATGACAACGGGTTTGAGGTTGGCTCGGGCGGCGTAGACCGCTGCGCTGTACCCTGCGGGGCCGGAACCGAGAATGATCAGGCGCGAATGCTTCACTTCGTTCATAAAAACACCTCATAAGCCTTTGTCACAAAAGACAATGCGTGGTCCAATTGGCGCTTGTGCGGCCTGTTTCCGGCGACCCTGGCACCCGGCGTGCGGGCAATGCCTCGGAGCCGACAAACCCGTACAATGCTTGAGTTTTGAACGCAGGATGGGCTAAAGATCAACATCTTCGGCAACACCTGCGGTTTTCTGGACGCACCTCTCAGTGGTAAAAGTAGTACCGGTTGTGCACATTCACTTTTTTACCTGCTTGTAATGAGCAGTTTTTTATAGTCATTCAACAGATGGACGCGCCGTTGGCGCAGGAAAAGAAGCGTTTTGAAGAAATCCACCGCAGCACCTAAAACAGTCGTTCCGCTCTGGCGCCAGCAATTGCACTACCGGCTCAAGGAAGGTGCATTGATCGCTATCGGTGCCTTGTGCCTGTTCCTGATGATGGCCTTGCTGACCTATGGCAAGGACGATCCGGGTTGGAGCCATAACAGCAAGATCGACGACGTGCAGAACTTCGGCGGTCCGGCCGGCTCCTACAGCGCCGACATCCTGTTCATGGTGCTGGGTTATTTCGCCTATATTTTCCCGCTGTTGCTGGCAATCAAGGCATACCAGATCTTCCGCCAGCGCCACGAACCGTGGCAGTGGAGCGGCTGGCTGTTTTCCTGGCGGCTGATCGGCCTGGTGTTCCTGGTGCTGTCGGGGGCCGCGCTGGCCCATATCCATTTCCATGCCCCCACTGGCCTGCCGGCCGGGGCGGGCGGCGCCCTGGGGGAAAGCCTCGGCGATCTGGCCAGGAACGCCCTGAACATCCAGGGCAGCACGCTGCTGTTCATCGCCCTGTTCCTGTTTGGCCTGACGGTGTTCACCGACCTGTCGTGGTTCAAGGTCATGGACGTCACCGGCAAGATCACCCTCGACCTGATCGAACTGATCCAGGGCGCCGTGAACCGCTGGTGGGCGGCGCGCACCGAGCGCAAGCAACTGGTGGCACAACTGCGCGAAGTGGACGACCGGGTCCATGACGTGGTGGCCCCGACGGTGCCCGACAAGCGCGAGCAGGCCAAGGTCAAGGAACGCCTGATCGAGCGTGAGCAGGCCTTGAGCAAGCACATGTCCGAGCGCGAGAAACAGGTGCCGCCGGTCATCACCATGGCCCCGGCCAAGCCGCCTGAGCAGAGCAAGCGCGTGCAGAAGGAAAAACAGGTGCCGCTGTTCGTCGACAGCGCGGTGGAAGGCACCTTGCCGCCGATCTCGATCCTCGACCCGGCGGAAAAGAAGCAGCTCAATTATTCTCCCGAATCCCTGGCGGCTGTCGGTCATCTGCTGGAGATCAAGCTCAAGGAATTCGGGGTCGAGGTGTCGGTGGATTCGATTCACCCGGGCCCGGTCATCACCCGTTACGAAATCCAGCCGGCCGCCGGCGTGAAGGTCAGTCGCATCGCCAACCTCGCCAAAGACCTGGCGCGTTCGCTGGCCGTGACCAGTGTGCGGGTGGTGGAAGTGATTCCCGGCAAGACCACCGTGGGTATCGAGATTCCCAACGAGGACCGGCAGATCGTGCGCTTCTCCGAAGTGCTGTCGACGCCCGAGTACGACAACCACAAGTCGCCGGTCACCCTGGCCCTGGGCCATGACATTGGCGGCAAGCCGGTCATCACCGACCTGGCGAAGATGCCCCACCTGCTGGTGGCCGGTACCACCGGTTCCGGTAAGTCGGTGGGTGTGAACGCGATGATTCTGTCGATTCTGTTCAAGTCCGGCCCGGAAGACGCCAAGCTGATCATGATCGACCCGAAAATGCTTGAGTTGTCGATCTACGAAGGCATCCCGCACCTCTTGTGCCCGGTGGTCACCGACATGAAGGACGCCGCCAACGCCCTGCGCTGGAGCGTCGCCGAGATGGAGCGCCGCTACAAGCTGATGGCGAAGCTGGGCGTGCGCAACCTGTCGGGCTTCAACGCCAAGGTCAAGGAAGCCGAGGAGGCGGGCACGCCATTGACCGACCCGCTGTACCACCGCGAAAACATCCACGACGAGGCGCCGCTGCTGCACAAGCTGCCGACCATCGTGGTAGTGGTGGACGAATTCGCCGACATGATGATGATCGTCGGCAAGAAGGTCGAAGAACTGATCGCCCGTATCGCCCAGAAGGCCCGTGCGGCCGGTATCCACCTGATCCTCGCCACGCAGCGGCCGTCGGTGGACGTGATCACCGGCCTGATCAAGGCCAACATCCCGACCCGAATGGCGTTCCAGGTGTCCAGCAAGATCGACTCGCGAACCATCATCGACCAGGGCGGCGCCGAGCAATTGCTCGGTCACGGTGACATGCTCTACATGCCGCCGGGCACCAGCCTGCCAATCCGGGTACATGGCGCGTTCGTCTCCGACGATGAAGTGCACCGCGTGGTGGAAGCCTGGAAACTGCGCGGCGCTCCCGAATACAACGACGACATCCTCAACGGCGTCGAAGAAGCCGGTAGCGGTTTCGAGGGCGGCGGTGGCGGTGGCGACGAGGACGCGGAAACCGATGCGCTCTACGATGAAGCGGTGCAGTTCGTCCTGGAAAGCCGCCGGGCGTCGATTTCCGCCGTCCAGCGCAAGCTCAAGATCGGCTACAACCGTGCCGCACGCATGATCGAGGCCATGGAAATGGCCGGGGTCGTGACGGCTATGAACACCAATGGTTCGCGCGAAGTGCTGGCGCCGGGCCCGATGCGCGACTAACGACCCGGGCGGCCCTGTACGCGCCGCTCGCCCCCCACGAATTCATGAGGACTCCCATGCGCCTGATTCGCATGCTGCTGTTGCCCGTACTGGCCCTGACCACCTTGTCGGCCCACGCCGACGAAAAGGACGTGGCTCGCCTGACCCAGCTGTTGGAAACATCCAAGACCCTGACCGCACGCTTTTCCCAGCTGACCCTGGACGGCAGCGGCACCCAGTTGCAGGAAACCACCGGTGACATGGCGCTCCAGCGTCCGGGGCTGTTCTACTGGCACACCGATGCACCGGCCGAGCAGTTGATGGTGTCCGATGGCAAGAAAGTCTCCCTGTGGGACCCGGACCTGGAGCAGGTCACCATCAAGAATCTCGACCAGCGCCTGACCCAGACGCCGGCCTTGTTGCTGTCGGGGGATATTTCCAAGATCAGCCAGAGCTTCGACATCACGGCCAAGGAAGCGGGCGGGGTGATCGACTTCACCCTCAAGCCCAAGACCAAGGACAGCCTGTTCGACAGCCTGCGCTTGTCGTTCCGTAACGGTCTGGTCAATGACATGCAGTTGATCGACAGCGTCGGCCAGCGCACCAATATCCTGTTCACCGGGGTCAAGGCCAACGAGTCGATCGCGGCGTCCAAGTTCAAGTTCGACATCCCCAAGGGTGCCGATGTAATCCAGGAATAAACAATAGCTGATTGGAACACAGGACCTGTGGGAGCGAGCCTGCTCGCGATAGCGTCGGATCAGTCAGCATTGATGTTGAATGTGGTATTGCCATCGCGAGCAGGCTCGCTCCCACAGAGGGATTGTGCTGTTCAAGAGTGTCCAGTGGAGGTTGCATAAGCAGTGATGGACCTGTTTCGAAGCGCCCCGATTGCCCAGCCATTGGCCGCCCGTCTGCGCGCGGCCAACCTGGATGAGTACGTCGGCCAGGAGCATGTGCTGGCCAGGGGCAAGCCCCTGCGCGAAGCCCTGGAGCAGGGTGCGCTGCATTCGATGATCTTCTGGGGGCCGCCGGGCGTGGGCAAGACCACCCTGGCCCGGTTGCTGGCGGAGGTTTCGGATGCCCATTTCGAAACGGTCTCGGCGGTCCTGGCCGGGGTCAAGGAGATCCGCCAGGCGGTGGAAGTCGCCAAGCAGCAGGCCGGACAGTACGGCAAGCGCACCATTTTGTTCGTCGACGAAGTGCACCGCTTCAACAAGTCCCAGCAGGACGCGTTCCTGCCGTATGTCGAAGACGGCACGCTGATCTTCATCGGTGCCACCACCGAAAACCCTTCGTTCGAACTCAACAACGCCTTGTTGTCCCGGGCGCGGGTCTATGTGCTCAAGAGTCTCGACGAAGCGGCGATGCGCAAGCTGGTGCACCGGGCGCTGACCGAAGAACGCGGCCTGGGCAAGCGCAAGCTGAGCCTCAGCGACGAAGGTTTCCAGATCCTGTGTTCAGCCGCCGATGGCGATGGCCGACGCTTGCTCAACCTGTTGGAGAACGCTTCGGACCTGGCCGAGGACGACAGCGAGATCGGCGTCGAGCTGCTGCAAAGCCTGTTGGGCGATACCCGGCGGCGCTTCGACAAGGGCGGCGAGGCGTTCTACGACCAGATCTCGGCGCTGCACAAGTCCATACGCGGTTCCAACCCCGATGCTGCCCTGTACTGGTTTGCCCGGATGATCGACGGTGGCTGCGATCCGTTGTACCTCGCGCGGCGGGTGGTGCGCATGGCCAGCGAGGACATCGGCAATGCCGATCCCCGGGCCCTGAGTCTGTGCCTGGCGGCCTGGGACGTGCAGGAGCGCCTGGGCAGCCCCGAAGGCGAGCTCGCCGTGGCCCAGGCCATCACGTACCTGGCCTGCGCGCCGAAAAGCAACGCGGTGTACATGGGCTTCAAGGCGGCCATGCGCAGCGCCACCGAACATGGTTCCCTCGAGGTACCGCTGCACCTGCGCAACGCGCCGACCAAGCTCATGAAGCAGTTGGGCTATGGCGAAGAATACCGTTACGCCCACGATGAGCCGGACGCCTACGCCGCCGGCGAGGACTATTTCCCCGAAGCGCT
Organism: Pseudomonas sp. B21-028; assembly: GCF_024749045.1. Taxonomy (NCBI): domain Bacteria; kingdom Pseudomonadati; phylum Pseudomonadota; class Gammaproteobacteria; order Pseudomonadales; family Pseudomonadaceae; genus Pseudomonas; species Pseudomonas sp. B21-028. Next base: position 4,288,167 of record NZ_CP087184.1, on the reverse strand, counting down.
CGACCCCCAGTCGTTCTATCAGCCGGTGCCCCGTGGCCTGGAACTGAAGATCGGCGAGAAGCTGAACCATCTGGCGCAACTGGATCGTCTGAGCCCACGGCAGCGGAGAAAGCCTTGATCCCCCTGATACTTGCAGTTTCCGCTGGCGGTATCGCCGGCACCCTGGCACGTTTCGCCGCCGCGAATTGGGTCAATGCAAATTGGCCCCGGCACTTCTATACCGCGACGCTGACCGTTAATATCGTGGGCTGTCTGCTGATCGGCGTTCTATACGGTCTGTTCCTGATTCGTCCCGAAGTGCCTGTCGAAGTGCGCGCGGGGCTGATCGTCGGCTTCCTTGGCGGCCTGACGACCTTTTCGTCCTTTTCACTGGATACGGTGCGCCTGCTGGAAAGCGGGCAGGTGCCGCTGGCCCTGGGCTATGCGGCTGCCAGCGTATTCGGCGGGCTGCTCGCCACCTGGGCCGGCCTGTCCCTGACCAAACTTATCTAAACGAGAGACCGACATGCTCGATTCCAAATTGTTACGCAGCAACCTTCAGGACGTAGCGGACCGCCTGGCGTCCCGTGGCTTCGCCCTGGACGTCGCGCGCATCGAAGCGCTGGAAGAGCAGCGCAAGACCGTCCAGACCCAGACTGAAAAGCTGCAGGCCGAGCGTAATGCGATCTCCAAGAGCATCGGCCAGGCCAAGCAGCGCGGTGAAGACATTGCGCCGTTGATGGCGAACGTCGAGAGCATGGGCACCGAGCTCAACAACGGCAAGGTGGCCCTGGACAAGATCCAGTCCGAACTCGATTCGATCCTGCTGGGCATCCCGAACCTGCCCCACGAGTCGGTGCCGGTCGGTGAAGACGAAGAGGGCAACGTCGAAGTCCGTCGCTGGGGCACGCCCACAGCGTTCGATTTCCCGGTGCAGGACCACGTGGCCCTGGGCGAGAAGTTCGGCTGGCTGGACTTCGAAACCGCTGCCAAGCTGTCCGGCGCCCGTTTTGCCTTGCTGCGCGGACCCATTGCCCGCCTGCATCGGGCCCTGGCCCAGTTCATGATCAACCTGCACGTCACCGAGCACGGTTACGAGGAAGCCTACACCCCGTATCTGGTTCAGGCTCCGGCCCTGCAAGGCACCGGCCAGTTGCCGAAGTTCGAGGAAGACCTGTTCAAGATCGGCCGCGAAGGCGAAGCCGACCTGTACCTGATCCCGACGGCCGAAGTGTCGCTGACCAACATCGTCGCCGGCGAGATCGTCGACGCCAAGCAACTGCCGATCAAGTTCGTTGCCCATACGCCATGCTTCCGCAGTGAAGCCGGGGCGTCGGGCCGCGATACCCGCGGCATGATCCGCCAGCACCAGTTCGACAAGGTCGAGATGGTGCAGATCGTCGAACCGACAAAATCCATGGAAGCCCTGGAAAGCCTGACCGCCAACGCCGAGAAGGTCTTGCAACTGCTGGAGCTGCCGTATCGGACCCTGGCCCTGTGCACCGGCGACATGGGATTCAGCGCGGTCAAGACCTACGACCTGGAAGTGTGGATTCCGAGCCAGGACAAATACCGCGAGATTTCGTCGTGCTCCAACTGCGGCGATTTCCAGGCCCGTCGCATGCAGGCGCGTTATCGCAACCCTGAAACCGGCAAGCCGGAACTGGTCCACACCCTCAATGGCTCTGGCCTGGCGGTGGGTCGTACCCTGGTGGCGGTGCTGGAAAACTACCAGCAGGCCGACGGCTCGATCCGTGTGCCCGAGGTGTTGAAGCCGTACATGGGCGGCATCGAGGTCATCGGCTAAATGGACTATCTGCCACTGTTCCATAACCTGCGCGGCAGCCGCGTGCTGGTGGTCGGCGGCGGCGAGATTGCCTTGCGCAAGTCCCGCCTGCTGGTCGATGCCGGTGCGCTGCTGCGGGTGGTCGCACCCGAAATCGAGCCGCAACTGCGGGAACTGGTCAGTGGCAGCGGGGGGGAATGCGTTCTGCGCGGTTACCTCGAAGCGGACCTGGACGGTTGCGGGCTGATCATCGCCGCCACTGACGACGAAACCCTCAATGCCCGGGTGTCGGCCGATGCCCACAAGCGTTGTGTGCCGGTCAACGTGGTGGATGCGCCGGCCCTGTGCAGCGTGATCTTCCCGGCCATCGTCGACCGCTCGCCACTGGTAATCGCGGTGTCCAGCGGCGGCGATGCGCCGGTGCTGGCAAGGCTGATCCGGGCCAAGCTGGAAACCTGGATTCCCTCGACCTACGGGCAACTGGCGGGTTTGGCGGCGCAGTTTCGCAATCAGGTCAAACGGCTGTTCCCGGATGTGCAACAACGCCGGGCGTTCTGGGAAGAGGTGTTCCAGGGCCCCATCGCCGACCGCCAATTGGCCGGGCAGGGTGCCGAAGCCGAGCGTCTGCTGCGCGAGAAAATCGCCGGCCAGGCGCCGCACGCACCGGGTGAGGTCTACCTGGTGGGAGCCGGGCCGGGTGATCCGGATCTGCTGACCTTCCGCGCCTTGCGTTTGATGCAGCAGGCCGACGTGGTGCTGTACGACCGTCTCGTCGCGCCCGCGATCCTTGAGCTATGCCGGCGTGACGCCGAGCGGGTTTACGTCGGCAAGCGCCGCGCCGAGCATGCCGTGCCTCAGGACCAGATCAACCAGCAGTTGGTCCAGTTGGCCCGGCAAGGCAAGCGGGTGGTGCGCCTCAAAGGCGGCGATCCGTTCATCTTCGGGCGCGGTGGTGAAGAGATCGAAGAGCTGGCGGCCCAGGGCATCCCGTTCCAGGTCGTCCCGGGTATCACCGCGGCCAGTGGTTGTGCGGCTTACGCCGGTATTCCACTGACCCATCGCGACTACGCCCAGTCGGTGCGTTTTATCACCGGCCATCTCAAGGACGGCACCACTGATCTGCCATGGGCAGACCTGGTGGCCCCGGCCCAGACCCTGGTGTTCTACATGGGCCTGGTGGGGCTGCCGAGCATCTGCAGCGAGCTGATCAAGCACGGTCGCGCGGCCGATACGCCGGCGGCGCTGATCCAGCAAGGCACGACGTCCAACCAGCGGGTGTTCACCGGCACTCTGGCGAATCTGCCGAAGCTGGTGGCCGAGCATGAGGTCCATGCGCCGACGCTGGTGATCGTGGGGGAAGTGGTGCAACTGCGCGAGAAACTGGCGTGGTTCGAAGGGGCTCAGGGGCAGGTCTAGCGAGACCGTGTCGCCTTCAATCGCGAGCAGGCGCGCTCCCACATAGGATCTGGGTACAACCATAAATGCCTGGTTACACCCAGCCAGTGTGGGAGCGAGCCTGCTCGCGATGAGGCCCTCCCATACAGCGAAACTCTCTGATCAGTCCCCGCCCCAGATCCCTTTCCCCGCCAACCGCGCCCGATCATGGGCCCCGTTGAAATCCTGCTCCGGCCCCTTGGGCACGATCCCGTTGGGATTGATGGTCTTGTGGCTGCCGTAGTAATGCCGCTGGATGTGAGTGAGATCCACCGTCTCGGCAATGCCCGGCCATTGATACAGTTCCCGCAGCCAGTTCGACAGGTTCGGGTAGTCGGCGATGCGCCGCAGGTTGCATTTGAAGTGGCCGAAATACACCGCATCGAAACGGATCATGGTGGTGAACAGGCGGATATCCGCTTCGGTCAGGTATTCGCCGGCCAGGTAGCGCTGTAAGCCCAGCAGTGCATCCAACCGGTCGAGTTCGGCAAACAATTGGTCGAACGCTTCTTCGTAAGCCTGTTGGGTGGTGGCGAACCCGGCACGGTAGACGCCGTTGTTCACCGCTGGATAGATCCGTTCGTTCAGCGCATCGATCTTGCTGCGCAGGTGTTCGGGATACAGGTCCAGGTGGTTGCCGGTCAGGTCATTGAAAGCGCTGTTGAACATGCGGATGATTTCCGCCGATTCGTTGTTCACGATGCGCTGTTGGCGCTTGTCCCACAACGCCGGTACGGTGACGCGGCCGGTGTAATCCGGGGTATCGGCGGTGTAGCGCTGGTGCAGGAAGCGCAGGTTGTCCAGTTTGTCGCCGGTGGAGCCGTGGGCCTTGTCGAAGGTCCAGCCGTTTTCCAGCATCAGGTAGCTGACCACCGAGACATCGATCAGGTCTTCCAGGCCCTTGAGCTTGCGATAGATCAGGGTGCGATGGGCCCAGGGGCAGGCCAGGGACACGTACAAATGGTAACGTCCGGCCTCGGCGGCAAAGCTGTTTTCGCCCGTGGGGCCGGCGCTGCCGTCGGCGGTGATCCAGTGACGGCGCTGCGCCTGTTCGCGCTGGAAGGTGCCGTCCTTGCTCTCATACCACTGATCTTGCCAGCGGCCTTCGACTAACAAACCCATCTCGATCTCCTCGGCCAATAAACATTGGAGGCGAGTCTATTCGGATAGGTTCGAACTAAAAGCGCAAAGGTTGGGCGTTGATGATCGATTAAATCGATCGATCCCGGGCATCCCAATACTGCCGGGCCCGCTCGAACGCCTCTTCACGCGCCAGGCCGAGGCCGCGCAAGGCCAGGGCCATGGTGGCGACCAGCGCGAGTTGCGGGTAGCTGTCCTCCACGTCACCGCGCCAGAGGGCTTTCAGGTGTTCAGGGTCGAGGCTCTCCGGCTTGACGTGACGCTGTTGTGACAGCCGTGGCCATTCCTCATCCCAGCTCGCGCCGCCGCTGGTGCCATACAGGTGACTGTCGGCATCCGGGTTGATCTCGATCTCGCCACCGTCGCCCTTGATCACGATAGTCGTATCCCCCAGCAAGCCGCTGGCATCGCGATGCACGGCCTGATAGCCGGGATGGAAGATGCTCTGCAACCCGCACCGGGCCTTCAACGGGTTGAGGATCCGCGCCAGGGAGTGGATCGGCGAGCGCAGGCCCAGGGTGTTGCGCAGGTCGATCATGCGCTGCATCTGGGGCGCCCAGTCCACCAGCGGCATGAAAGCCAGGCCGCCGTTGTCCAGCGCCGTGCCGACCTGCTGCCAGTCACGGCACAGCGGGATGTGCAGAAACCCCAGCAACTGTTCGGTATAAAGCCGACCCGCCGTATGGGCACCGCCGCCGTGCATGAAGATTCGCACGCCGTTCTGGCCGAGGCACTTGGCCGCGAGCAGGTACCAGGGCAGATGACGCTTCTTGCCAGCGTAGGTCGGCCAGTCGAGGTCCACCGCCAGCGCCGGGGCATCCAGGCGTGCGCGCAGGGCTTCGGTGAAGCCGGCCATTTCCTCGGCGCTTTCTTCCTTGTGCCGCAACAGCATCAGGAAGGCGCCAAGCTGGGTGTCCTCGACCTGTTCGTCGAGCACCATGCCCATGGCCTCGCGAGCTTCGTCCCGGGTCAGGTCACGGGCACCGCGCTTGCCTTTGCCCAGGATGCGCACGAACTGGGCGAACGGATGTTCAGCCGGAGTCTCGAGGGTCAGCGATGGAAAGTCGGTCATAAGCAATTCGTCGGTTTGGGCAGGCCCGCCAGCTTGGCGGCGAGTTTGGCTGGAGTGCCTTTGAACAATCGGTTCAGGTGCAGGCTGTTGCCCTTGTCGGCGCCCAGTTTCAGCGCGGTGTACTTGATCAGCGGCCGGGTGGCGGGGGAGAGCTGGAATTCGTCGTAGAAAGCCCGCAGCAGTTCGAGGATTTCCCAGTGCTCGGGGCTCAACTCGATGTCTTCGGCGGCGGCCAGGGCCGTAGCCACCTCTGCTGACCAGTCGTCCCGGTCGGCAAGGTAGCCGTCCTTGTCCAGCGCGATGGCGCGTTCGCCTACGTTCAGCGCGTTCATAGCCAGGTGTTGACCTTGTCATGCAGGATCGACAGTTCGACGAAGGCCGGGTAGTCGATGGCCTTGGCCCAGTCCGGTGCCAGCAAGCCTCGGGCCTGGACGTCTTCGGCCAGTGCGAACAGCTTCAGGCTGGCGGCCTGCATTTGTGCAAACGGTGCGGTGCCGGGCTGCAAGGCGTAAGTCGCGTCGCCACACAGCAGCAGCGCGTCCTTGTCTCCCAGGACCCGCAGGCAACTGGTGAGACGGTTATCGCCGAAGGGTGAATGGGACAACACATGCAAAGTCGACATCAGAGGGTGATCACCTGGTCGTAACGGTCAATGAGAGCGGTGATGTCCGGCGCGGTGAGTACCTTCAGGTCAGCCAGGGCCAGCGCATCGGTGTCGATGCCGCGTTCGGCGGCGCTGTCTGCGCAGACGAAAAGGTCTTCGACGCCGAACATGGGCAATGCCTGCAAATTCGCGCTCAGGTCTTTTTGCTGGACGGCCTTGGCATTCTGGCCAGCGAGCAGCTGGTGCACGCCGTCGTCGAGAAACAGCAGGCCGATGGGCAGGTCGAACGCCCCGCCGGCCAGGACGATGTCCAATGCTTCCCGGGCGCCGGGGCCCGACCATGGGGACTGGCGGCTGATGAGCAACAGGGACTTGGCCATCATGGGCCTCCAAAACAGATCAAGCGGTCGGCATCCTGGATCGCGTCGTGCAACTGGCCGAGCCCGGACAGGGCCCAGGGAGCCTCGACGCTCACGGCCGAGCGTTGATAGCGCTGGGCTTCTTCGGCATTCAACACCCCACGGCGCAACGCCGCCGCGATGCAGACCACGCCGTCGAGCTGGTGGTCGCTGACAAAGCTGCGCCACTGTTTAGGCAGGTCCTGTTCGTCCTGGGGGGTGACCACGCCGCTGTCGGCGTTGTAGACACCGTCCTGATAGAAAAACAGCCGCACGATCTCATGTCCGCCGGCCAGCGCGGCCTGGGCGAACAGCAAGGCACGGCGCGAGGACGGCGCATGGGCGGCGGAAAACAGCGCAATGGCGAACTTCATGGCAGATCCGATCAGCAAACTGCGGCCATGATAAAGCTTTATGGGCGGAGGGGCGATTGGCGCCGCAGGATTGTGAGGACATCCTTGTTGCGAGGGGATTTATCCCCGCTGGGCTGCAACGCAGCCCCTGATCTCAACATCCCGGTGGGTCAGATAGATCGAGTTGGCTGGTTTTGGGGCTGCTGCGCAGCCCAGCGGGGATAAATCCCCTCGCCACAGTGGTTCAGCGGTCGTCCGTGAGCCCATGCAACTCGCAATATTCCGCCCAATCCATCCCCGCCATCTCTGCCACTTCCCTGTGCACGTCCATCCGCTGGGCCTGGTAGTCCTCTGGCGAGGCGGCGGTCAATTGCAGGGTCAGTTCCCAGGCGAACAGGCCCTGGCGCTCGGCCTCGGCTTCGAAGGCCTCATGCAGCCGCTCGGCGCGGTACTGTTCCGCTGTCTCGCCCTTGGCTTGGGCCAGCAGTGGGTTGAGGTGGTCCAGTTCGGCGCGCAGTTCGGGGCGCTCGTCGAGAAACTTTTCCAACGCCCGCTCATGTTGCTGTTCGGTGGCCGCCATGGTGACTCTCTGGTGATGACAAAAGGCGTGACAGGTTGCGCGAATCGTCGTCCGGTGTCGCGTATAAATTTCAGTAAAGCAGCACGAAGACCGGGAGCGCGGTGCTACAGTCCGTTTTTTTCTCGATGAGTGAACGCAATGCGAATGCTGACGGTGGCCCTGGCCGCCACCTTGCTGGCCGGCTGCGCGGGTTCGGCGATGAACCAGGCCCGGAACCAGGCGCCTTACAAGACGCTGGCCTCGGACAAACCTGAACAGATCGTGGCCCAGTGCGTGCAGTTTTCCTGGCAGGACGAGGCGGTGTTCGGCGTCGATGCCGGAGCCTACCTGCAACCGAACAAGAAAGGCGGCTCGACGGTGTACACCCGTTCTGCTGAATCCTTTGTCGACCTGGAAACCGGCGCATCCGGTACGACGTTGAACTACTACGCCAAGCATGACGATTTCATGGCCAAGCGCCGGTTGGCGGCGTTGGCGACATGCCTGTAGGCCGGTAGAGCATCGCGAGCAGGCTCGCTCCCACAGGGATTGGTGGTGGATAGAGATCTTGCGGCCAGTCCGGAACCAGTGTGGGAGCGAGCCTGCTCGCGATGGCGGTGGGTCTGCCGGCGACAGTGTTGAAGGGTAGATCGCTTTCGCGAGCAGGCTCGCTCCCACAGTGGGGTGTGTTTCAAGCAGGCTGGGTCAGGCGCTTCTGGAAGAAGAAGTGCTGGTGACCCGGTGGATAGTCGTCGATCTGGCCGATTTCCGTGAAGCCGTGCTTGCGGTAGAACTCTGGCGCCTGGAAGTCGAACGTGTCCAGCCAGATGCCGACGCAGTTCTTCTCCCTGGCCAGCTCTTCGGCCTTGTGCATCAATGCCGACCCCGTGCCCTGGCCTCGGGCCTGTTCCGGCACCACCAGCAACTCGATATAGAACCAGCGGAAGAACACCCGACCGTAGAGCCCGCCCACGATTTCATTGCTGTGTTCGTCCCGTACCAGCCAGGCGACCAGTTCCGGTACCGTTCCGCCGGTCTTGGCGGTGTTGTAGGCACGCAGCGGGACCAGGATGGCCTCGCGGTCTTCAGCCGTGGGGGTGAATGTACGTTCGATTCGTAGCGTCATCGGCGATGTCCTTATTGCGGGGAGGATGAACGGCATGAGCCTACCCCAAAAGACCGTCCGGCAGTGAACGGGCGCATTTCGCAAACCGGGCCATACTTCCTTGGATTTCAAAAACAAGAAGAGAGTGGCTCATGAAGTTCGAATCCTTGACCCGGACCCTGGTTGCGACATCCCTGACCCTCAGTTGCTTTTACGTGCAGGCCGCCTCCCAGGCCCCGGTCGCCGCCGAGAACGGCATGGTGGTCACCGCCCAGCACCTGGCCACCCACGTGGGCGTCGATGTGCTCAAGAACGGCGGCAATGCCGTGGATGCGGCGGTGGCGGTGGGGTATGCCCTGGCGGTGGTGTACCCGGCGGCGGGGAACCTGGGGGGCGGTGGTTTCATGACCCTGCAATTGGCCGATGGGCGCAAGACCTTCCTGGATTTCCGCGAGAAAGCGCCGTTGGCCGCCACGGCCGATATGTACCTGGACAAGGACGGCAACGTCGTCCCCGATCTCAGCACTCGCGGGCACCTGGCGGTGGGTGTGCCCGGCACGGTGTCTGGCATGGAGCTGGCGCTGAAGAAATACGGCAGCAAACCCAGGGCCGAGCTGATCGCCCCGGCCATCCGCTTTGCCGAGGACGGTTTCACCCTGGAGCAGGGCGACGTCGACCTGCTGGAGACCGCCACCGACGTGTTCAAGAAGGACATGCGTGACTCGGGTTCGATTTTCCTGCACAACGGCGAACCGATGCAGGTCGGCCAGAAGCTGGTACAGAAAGACCTCGCCAAGACCCTGCGGGAAATCTCCGCCAAGGGCGCCGACGGTTTCTACAAGGGCTGGGTCGCCGATGCCCTCGTCACCTCCAGCCAGGCCAACAAAGGCATCATCACCCAGGCCGACCTGGACAAGTACAAGACACGCGAGCTGGCGCCGGTGGAGTGCGACTATCGGGGCTACCACATCGTCTCGGCACCGCCGCCCAGTTCCGGCGGGGTGGTGCTGTGCCAGATCATGAACATCCTCGACGGCTATCCGATGAAGGAGTTGGGCTTCCATTCGGCCCAGGGCATGCACTACCAGATCGAAGCCATGCGCCATGCCTATGTGGATCGCAATAGCTATCTGGGTGACCCGGACTTCGTGCAGAACCCCATCGACCATCTGCTGGACAAAAACTACGCCGCCAAACTGCGGGCCGCCATCGAACCGCAAAAGGCCGGTGACTCGCACGCGATCAAGCCCGGCGTGGCGCCTCACGAAGGCAGCAACACCACCCACTACTCCATCGTCGACAAGTGGGGCAACGCCGTCTCCGTCACCTACACCCTCAACGACTGGTTCGGCGCGGGCGTCATGGCGAGCAAGACCGGGGTGATCCTCAACGATGAAATGGACGATTTCACCGCCAAGATCGGCGTCCCCAACATGTATGGCCTGGTGCAGGGGGAGGCCAACGCCATCGCGCCGGGCAAGGCACCGCTGTCATCCATGAGCCCGACCATCGTCACCAAGGACGGCAAGACCGTCATGGTGGTGGGGACGCCGGGCGGCAGCCGGATCATCACCGCGACATTGCTGACGATCCTCAATGTGATCGACTACGGCATGAACCTGCAGGAAGCCGTCGACGCGCCGCGCTTCCATCAGCAGTGGATGCCCGAGCAGACCAACCTGGAAACCTTCGCCGCCAGCCCCGACACGCAAAAAATCCTGGAAAGCTGGGGGCATAAGTTCGCAGGTCCCCAGGACCCCAACCACGTTGCCGCGATTCTGGTGGGCGCCCCGTCGCTGGGTGGGAAGCCGGTGGGCAAGAATCGGTTCTACGGGGCCAACGATCCACGTCGCAACACGGGGTTATCGTTGGGCTATTAAATAGATGGGGGTTGCCGCAGACTTCGGCAGCCCCCCTCGCTGTTCGTCACTGTTTTGAAGAGGCAAATCATGAGCACCGCTTTGTTGATCATCGATGTCCAGAGCGCTCTGTGCACCGGTGAAGAAGAATGTTTCGAGAGCCAGCGCGTCATCGGGACCATCAACGACCTCAGCGCCAGGGCCAGGGCTCTGGAACTGCCGGTGATCCTGGTCCAGCACGAAGAACTGCAAGGTCCGCTGTTGTACGGCTCTGCGGCCTGGCAACTGGCCGACGGCCTGTTGACCGCCGCCGACGACCTGCGGGTGCGCAAGACCACGCCAGACGCGTTCTACCAGACGGACCTGCTGTCGTTGCTGCAGGCCCGAAGCATCGATCGCCTGGTGATCTGCGGCATGCAGACCGACTATTGCGTCAACGCCACGGTGCGCCAGGCTCATACCCTGGGCTACGAAGTGGTCCTGGTGGCCGATGCCCACACCACCGTGGACAACGGCAGCCTGGCGGCAGAGCAGATCATCGCCAACCACAATGAACGCTTGGGACGCCTGAGCAGCGCGGTGTCACGGATTGATGTGCTGCCGGCGCAGGATGTGCGTCTCTGACCCGGCCTCGTAGTGTGGCGCTCTGAACGCCAGCGGCCACATCCCGTCATCACTCAAAGGAGAACCATGCCAGCGGACCCCTTGATCGCCGCGGCAGCCCGCGCCCTGGCCGCCGGGGATCCAGTGGCTGCACTGAACCGTATCGCCCTGCGCGACGACGCGCCGGCGCTCGCACTGCGCGGTATTTCCATGGCGCAGTTGGGCGATCTGGGGCGTGCCAGGGACTTGCTGCGTCGCGCGGTCCGAGCCTTCGGCGCCGGCGACGCATTGGCCCGGGCGCGGTGTGTGGTTGCCGAAGGGGAGATTGCCCTGGCGGCCCGCGACCTGGGCTGGCCGATGAAGCGGCTCGATGCCGCGCGGGCCGTTCTCGAGGCCCATGGTGATCACCGGAATGCAGCCCATGCGCGTTCGATCGAAATCCGTCGCCTGTTGTTGGTCGGCCAGCTCGATGAGGCCGAGCTCAGGCTCATCGACCTGGACCCTGCCTGTCTTCCCCCTGCATCCAGAGCCACTTGCGAACTGGTTGCCGCCGGGATTGCCATCCGGCGGCTGCACACGAAAGCCGCTCGCGCCGCCCTTGAACGTGCGGGAGAGGCCGCCCGGCAAGCGGGCATCGCAGCCCTGAGCGCCGAGGTGGAAAATGCCTGGCTCCTTCTGCAAACGCCCGCCGCGCGCCTGATTACACGAGGCGAAGAGCATTTATTGGTCCTTGAGGACGTTGAAACACTGCTGGCCAGGCAGACGCTGGTGGTGGATGCCTGTCGATATGGGGTAAGCAGGGCGGACACACGGGTGTCCCTTGCCAAGCGCCCGGTGCTGTTCGCGCTGACCTTGGGGCTGGCGCGCGCCTGGCCGGCCGATACGTCGCGCGAAGCCCTGATGACCCAGGCATTTGGCATGAAGCTGACGGATGACTCCCATCGCGCTCGGTTGCGGGTCGAAATCGGTCGGTTGCGGGCGGCGCTGGGTCCGTTGGCCGAGGTGACGGCGACCCGGCGCGGGTTTGTGTTGGTCCCCCGCGGTGGCGTCGACGTGGCGGTGCTGGCGCGTCCCGTCGAGGAACCCCATGGCGCCGTGCTGGCGTTGTTGGCCGACGGTGAATCCTGGTCCAGTTCGGCCCTCGCGCTGGCCTTGGGCGCCAGTCAGCGAACCGTGCAACGGGCCCTGGACAGGCTGTCCGGGACGGGCAAGGTACAAGCCTTCGGCTGTGGGCGCGCCCGTCGCTGGATGGCGCCACCGATGCCCGGATTCGCGACGGTATTGTTACTCACTGCGTTGCTGCCCGATAGTTAGGATGCAGTCACACCCCTACGATGAGGCTTGCAAGATGAAACGTACAAATGCCCAGATCCTGCGTGAGTATGGCCCTTTTCCAGGCGTCGATTGCGTGCACGGCGTGAGTCATGACGGCGAGCGCGTCTGGTTTGCTTCAGGCGAACACCTGCACGCGGTCGACCCCGCCAGCGGCCAGGTGACGCGCTCGCTGGATGTCCCGGCCAACGCTGGAACCGCTTTCGACGGTAAACATCTGTTCCAGATCGCCGGCGACAGTATCCGCAAGATCGACCCGAACAGCGGCCAGGTACTGGCGACCATCCCGGCCCCCAATAGTGGCGATGACTCAGGATTGGCCTGGGCCGAAGGTTCGCTGTGGGTGGGTCAATACAAGGCGCGCAAGATCCTGCAGATCGATCCGGACAGCGGCAAGATCCTGCGCACCATCGAGTCCAACCGCTTCGTCACGGGCGTGACCTGGGTCGACGGCGAACTCTGGCATGGCACCTGGGAGAACGATGAAAGCGACCTGCGCCGCATCGACCCGCAGACCGCCCAGGTATTGGAAAGCGTGACGATGCCTCCGGGTGTCGGGGTCTCCGGGCTCGAGTCCGACGGCGCCGGTCAGTTCTTTTGCGGCGGTGGCGGCAGCGGGAAGTTGAGGGCGGTTCGCCGGCCTGAGTGAAGGGGAACGATCGTGCTATCAAGGCGCCCCAAACACCATCGTCCAGTAAACCCCCGCATCGCTGCGTGAGTCGTTGGCGGAGGCGGCGCCCACTTGCGTGAACATCGGGTTCATCAGGTTGGCGCAATGCCCGGGGCTGGCGAGCCAGTCTTGCATGGCCTGGTTCGGTGAGCCTTGGCCGGCGGCGATGTTTTCGCCGATCTTGCGCCCACGAAAGCCCGCGCCCTTGGCGCGGTCGGCGACGGAGCGGCCGTCGGGGTCGCGGTGGGCGAAATAGTTGCCGTGGGCCATTGCCTGGCTGTGTCCCTGGGCGGCTGAGCCGAGTGCGGCGTTCCAGCTCAGTGGTCGGGCGGCAGCAAAGCGCTGGCGACCACACACACGCGACCTGGCCCGCGCCGCGTTGACCTGGGCCAGCAGCGCCTTGCCGATCGATGAAGTGTCGCCGACCGGCGCACCGCCCATGGGCTGCGCCAGCACCACTCGCCACTCATCACCGACCCGGTTGACGCCGATGTCGGCGTACTGGTTGTCCAGCAAGACGTCGCAGTGCTCGTCCGCCAGCATGTCGAAGGCTTCTTCGGCATCCCGCGCGTCCGTCAGGCGGATGCTGCGCACGGACCGGGCTTGATAACCGGCGTCTTTCAAGGTTTCCCGCAAGCCGTCGCGAAAGCCGATCGGCAAGGCCAGGCGCGAACGCAGCACCAAGGGCGGGGAAGCCCGGACCGTACGCCATTCACAGCGGCGGGACTGGCTGCGGTAGTCGTTGATGGCGTCCACCAGTTGTCCCTCGCCCCGGGCATGGACAGGGCTGGCGAGCAAGGGCAGCAACGGGAGCAGGCAAAGCGAAACGAAACGGCAAGAGCGAACAGGGTGGCGCATGGGGCGGACGGCTCAAGAGGGAGAGTTGCGCGGGCGCCAGGCCTGGCGCCGATCAGCCGCAAAGCGGCTGGGGTAGGACTGCGGGTTTGAAAACAAGTTTCAGCAGCGGCACACAACCCCCCTGTGGCGAGGGGATTCATCCCCGCTGGGCTGCGTAGCGGCCCCAAAGCCCGATAACGCGGTATCCCCAGGAATATCGATGCGCCTATAGGGGGCTGCTGTGCAGCCCAGCGGGGATAAATCCCCTCGCCATAAAGATAAGAGAGACTGATGGTTCAGTTGTGCCCAGGCGCTCCGGCCACGGTCACCTTGACCCGTTCGACCTTGCGATAGGTCAACAACACGATCCCGGCCACCACGATAGCGCCGCCGAGCACCTGACCGGGGCTGAGCATTTGGTCCAGCACCAGCCAGCCGATCAGCAGGGTCGCCAACGGTTCGACGTTCATCACCGGGGCATTGCGCGGCATGTCCAGGCGCGGCACGGAAATGAACAACACGATAAATCCGGTGCCGTAGAGCGTCACCAGGGTGGCCAGGGCCAACCAGCCGGTGCTGGTGGCCGGCAGGTTGAAGCCGCCGGGGAGGGCGCCGCTCAGGCCGGCGAGATTGACGCTGCTGAACACAATGAAAATCGTCAGCAGGCTACGCACCGAGCCGCGCACCTGGGACAGTTTGTGGTCGGTGATCCACAGCGCGCAAGCGAACGCACAAGCCGCGCAGAAGGCCAGGCCGACGCCCAGCAACCATTGCGGGCCGACGCTCTGTTCGGACGATAACCGGGCCGGCACCTCCAGCACGAACACCAGGCCCACCAGGATCATCCCCATCAGCGCGGCGGTGCGGGTGGTGGGGCGAGGGCCGCCCAGTGCCCAGGTCAACAGCGCGAGCAGAATCGGGAACACATTGCCCACCAGCAGCGCCAGCGCCACCGGGACCCTCGCCACCGCCGAGTACAGACACAGGCTTTGAGTACCGATCAACAGTCCAAGCAGCAACTGCCAGCGCCAGGCGCCTGGTGGAAGGCGCAGGCCCTGGCGTTGCCATAGCACCATCAAGGCCAGCACCAGCAGGGTTCCACCCGAACGCATCAGGATCGCCAGCAATACGCCGGCGCCATCATCGAATGCCACCCGCGCCGCCACATGGTTGCCAGCGAAGGCGCACCCCATGCACAGCAGGACGAGCACCGCGAGGTGGCGTGGAAATGGAGTGGGGGTGTCCGAGGCAGCGGCAGAGCGGGGCATGGCAGGTTTCTCAAAAGAAAGGCCGTCGAAGCGTAGGCCTCGGATCGGTGATATTAATTGTTGTCATCGTACAACTAGGCGGAATTTTTACCTCATCTCATTCGGTGGAACAAGTAGCGCAGCATTCGAAGTCACCCTAAAGCTTCGAAGGTCTGTTGGCTTGAGCCCTCACATATCGTCCGGCCGTCAACGGATAGGAAGACAGTATTCTTGTACGATGTCTTATCACGTAGTAAAACTGTCGTCCCCGTCCAATAATAATTAACGGAGAGACGCGCGATGGAAACTTCACAGCTGACAAGCCCCGCTGACCAAGGCCGCCGGGTATTCCTGAAAAAATCCCTGGTGGTCTCGGCGGCTGCCGCCACCCTCGGGAATCTGCCCGGGCTCACCCAGGCCGAGCCGTTGAGCCAGCGTTACCCCGACCCGTTGATCAACATCCTCGACCCCAGCTTCATGGACCTGCGCATCTTCAACGCCAGTGTGGAAAAACTTGCCACGGGACTGCGCTGGGCCGAAGGCCCGGTGTGGATCGGTGATGGCCGTTACCTGCTGGTCAGCGACATTCCCAACAACCGCATTGTGCGTTGGGACGAGATTACCGGCGGCCTGTCGGTGTATCGCGAGAACGCCAATTTCTCCAACGGCATGTGCCGTGATCGCCAAGGGCGGTTACTGGTGTGCGAAGGTTCCACCACCGCGAGCGAGGGGCGGCGCGTCACCCGTACCGAGCACAACGGCACCATCACCGTGCTGGCGGACAGTTTCGAGGGCAAGCCTTTCAACTCGCCCAACGATATCGTGTGCAAGCGCGACGGTTCGGTCTGGTTTACTGACCCGCCGTTTCAAACCGGCAACAACTACGAAGGCCACAAGGTCACCCCGTCCCAGCCCCACGCGGTGTACCGCGTCGACGGCGAAACCGGCAAGGTCAGCCGGGTGATCGATGACCTGGCGGGGCCGAACGGCCTGTGTTTCTCCCCGGACGAGAAGATTCTCTATGTGGTGGAAGGCAGGGCCAAGCCCAACCGGCTGATCTGGGCAATCACGGTCAAGGACAACGGTACGCTGGGTGAGCGGCGCAAGCACATCGAAGGCCTGGACTACGCCGCCATCGATGGCATCAAGTGCGACGAAAGCGGCAACCTCTGGTGCGGTTGGGGCGGCAATGGCGACCCCAAGGCCGACCTGGAAAAGCTTGATGGTGTACGGGTGTTCAACCCGGAAGGCAAAGCCATCGGGCACATTTCCCTGCCGGAACGTTGCCCCAATGTCTGCTTCGGCGGACGTGAGGGTAACCGGCTGTTCATGGCCGGCAGCCACTCGCTGTATTCGCTGTTCGTGAACACCCGAGGCGCCACATTCAGCTGATGGGAATGGCTGGACCGCGGACCGCGTCGCTCACTGCGGCGAGGGGCTGGAAAACCTCGCCGCAGTGGGGCGGCTCAGGACGGGTCGCAACTCCACAATTCCACCAACGGCTGATCTGCCGTTGGTGGCCCCAGCCAATGGCTCATTGGCTGACATTGCCCATTCAAACACAGTTGGTAATCGCCAGCCTGGGGTGTGCGGCCCAGTCTCAGCGGTTGCAGGGGCGGCAATTGGCGCAGGTAGTGCCAGCTGCCGTTTTTCAGCCAGGCACCGTCGGGAATCTCCATGCCGGCGCCGTTGCCCTTGACCCTGGCTTCACCCAGCACCAGCCCCTGCCCGGTAACGCGGTAGTCTTCCTCCCAGCGGATTTTCTCGATGGTGTGATTCCATGCCAGCGTGAAATCCCGGAGGGGAAGCTGGGCCCAGGCCACGCCGGCCAGGCCCAGGCATAAACCGATCACGCCAGGGCCCGTCCGATGCGCCGCGAGCGCCATAGGTGCTGGAAAATCAACAGCCCGGCCAGTACGAAGCCAATCTCATCGGTCAGCGGCAAGGCGACGACCAGCAAAGCGCCTGCGGCAAAGCACAGCAGGCGTTCCCAGATCGGCATTTTCTGTTGCAGATGGCCGGTGGACGCCATGCCCCAGAGCCCGACGGCCAGCATCGTCTTGATCAGCATGTAAGCCGTCATCCACAGGTTGTCACCCTGGAGCATCAGTGCCGGGTTATAGACTGCCATGAACGGAATGACGAAGCCTGCAAGCGCGATGCGTACCGCCCAGAAGCTGATTTTCAGGCCGGTCTCCCTGGCAATGGGCGCAGCCGCGAAGCAAGCCAGCGCCACGGGTGGCGTCAGGTCGGCGAGGATGCCGAAGTAGAACACGAACATGTGCGACACGATCAGCGGCACGCCCAGTTCCAGCAGGGCGGGCGCGGCGATCGAGCTGGTGATGATGTAGTTGGGGATGGTCGGGATGCCCATGCCGAGCACCAGACAGGTGAGCATCGTCAGGATCAACGACAGCAACAGGTTGTCCTTGCCGATGGCCAGGATGTAACCGGCGAAGGTCGAGGCCACCCCGGTCAGCGACACCACGCCAATGATGGTGCCCACCAGGGCACAGGCAATCCCTACTGGAACCGCATGCCGCGCGCCGTCCACCAGTGCATCGAGGCAAATCGTCAGGGTTTCTCTCGCACCCTTGATGAACCAGCAGACCACGACCAGCACCGCGATCACGGCAAAGATGACACCGATGCCCAGTTGGAAGAACCCCACGCACAAAATGCCCAGCGCAATCCAGAAAGCACAGCGCAAGGCAAAGCTCGACACTCGCAGGATGATCGCCGAGCCGAGGATCACGATGGCGGTGAGCGCCAGTCCCACCATGCCGGAAAAAAGCGGCGTGCGCCCGGAAAACAGCAGATAGATCAGGACGGCGAGCGGGATCAGCAGGTACCAGTTGTCTTTCACGGCGCCCAGTGCGCTGGGGCACTGGTCCTTGGGCAAGCCCTTGAGGTTGGAGCGCTTGGCTTCGAGATGAACCATCCAGAACACCGAGCCGAAGTACAGGCACGCGGGAATCAAGGCGGCCTTGGCGACTTCAACGAACGGCACGTTGATGGTCTCGGCCATGATGAACGCCACGGCACCCATGATCGGCGGCATCAATTGGCTGCCCATGCTGGAGGTGGCTTCCACGCCGCCAGCGAACGCGGCTTTGTAGCCGAAGCGCTTCATCAGCGGGATGGTGAATTGCCCGGTGGTCACCACGTTGGCAATGCCGGAGCCGGTAATGGTCCCCATCAAGGCGGAAGAGGCGACGGCAACCTTGGCCGGGCCGCCGAGCTTGTGACCGAACAGGCCCATGGCAAAGTCGGTGAACAGCTTGATCATCCCGGCTTTTTCGAGGAAGGCGCCGAACAGGATGAACAGGAAAATGTAGGTGGCCGACACGTAGGTCGGCGTACCGTACAGCCCCTCGGTGCCGAAGGACAGTTGATTGACGATCTGATCGAAACCGTAGCCGCGATGGGCCAGATCGCCCGGCAGGTATTCGCCGAACAGCCCATAGGCCAGGAACAGGCCGCAGATCAACGGCAGCGCAATGCCCATCACCCGTCGAGCAGCTTCGAACACCAATCCGATCAGCACGATACCGACGATGAGGTCCGTGCCGGTCAGGTCACCGGAGCGCTGGATCAGATCGGCTTCAAATACCCATTGGTACAGGGCCGTGGTCACGCCGGCCAGGGACAGCACCCATGCCAGTGGCTGCCAGGGGCGACCCGTGCCATGGGCGGGATAACTCAGGAACACCACCCACAACAGGAAGCCCACGTGTACGGCACGCAGTACCTGGCTGGAGACGGGGGCGAACGCCGCGGTGAAGATCTGGAATACCGAAAACAGCAGGGCCACGTAGAACAGTGTCCTGGGCCAGTCCCGAGGGTCGGCGGGAATGCCGGGCTGAATCTCACTCATTAAAGATGTCCTCTTGCCTGCATCGAAGGTGCGAACCGGAGGGCGCGGCGACGGTCACCACCGCCGCGCCGGATCGGCTTACAGGGCGCCGGCTTCCTTGTAGTAGCGCTCGGCACCGGGATGGAGGGGGATAGGCAAGTTTTTCGCGGCTTTATCCAGTGTGATGTCTTTGGCTGCGGAGTGGGCGCTGCCGAGACGGGGGAGGTTTTCGAACAGCAACTTGGTCATCTGGTAGGCCACCTCATCCGAAACGTCTTCACGGGTGACCAGGATGTTGGTGATGGCCACGGTGGGCACGGCTTCGGTCTGGCCGTCATAGGTATTGGCCGGGATACTTGCACTCTGGTAGGCCGGGTTGCCGATTTTCGTCACCACGTCAGTCGGAATCGACACGTAGTTCAGTGGCATGGTCGAGGCCAGGTCACGGATGGCCGCCATCCCCAGTCCCGAGGACTGGAGCGTGGCGTCCAGTTGACGGTTCTTGATCAGGTCCACCGATTCGGCGAAGGGCAGATACTGAACCTTCATGTCGCTGTAGCTCAGCCCCGCTGCCTTGAGAATGGCCCGCGCGTTCAACTCGGTGCCGGATTTTGCCGCCCCCACGGAGATGGATTTGCCCTTGAGGTCGGCCAGTGTATTGATGCCCGACTCCTGGCTGGCAACGATCTGAATGTAATTGGGGTAGGCACCGGCGATGGCGCGCAGTTTGGTCAGGGGTGCCTTGAAGCCGGCATCTTCCACGCCGTTCTTGGCGTCAGCCACCGAATCGCCCAGCGCGAGGGCCAGTTCTCCGCGCCCAGCCTGCAGCAGGTTCAGGTTTTCCACCGACGCCTTGGTGGCTTGCACCGAAGTCTTGGCGTCCTTGATGCCGGTGCTGTAGATCTGCGACAGCCCGACCCCGATCGGGTAATAGACGCCACTGGTGCCCCCGGTCAGGATGTTGATGTACACCGGAGCGGCCTGGACCGTGGTCGTGACCACCAAGGCTGCCGCAGCGGCCAGAAGGGTGAAGCGCTTGTTGACTCGCATGGAAAACTCTCCGTCTTGTTATGGCTTTATGCAGAGTCTTTCCACTGTAGTCGAAACGGACCGCCAGGTGGCGAATCAATAGCGCATTCAAGAGGCAAGGGGGGTCATTTTTCCTTATCCCCGGAGGACGCTGACCCGGGTGCCGCACTGCTACCCCGCACCGTCAATTCAAACGGCAACGTCACATGCCGCTCGGTGACGGGCGTCTTTTCGATCAGCGCGATCAGCATCTCTACAGCCTTGCGGCCAAAGATCTCGGCAGGCTGCGCAATGGTGGTCAGGGGCGGATCGCAATACGCCGCGAACGGGATGTCGTCGAACCCCACCAGAGAAATGTCCTCGGGTACCCGCAACCCCGACGCCTTGATGCGCTTGAGGGCACCGATGGCCATCTCGTCGTTTTCGCAGAACAGCGCGCTGGGGCGCTCGGCCAGCGCCAGCATCGCACCGGCTCCGTCGTACCCGGCGTTCAAGGTGAAATCGCCGTGGCAGATCAAGCCTGGGTCGACGGCCAGGCCGGCCTGGCGCAAGGCATCCTCGTAACCGGCCACGCGGTCCAGCGTCAGGGGGCTGCTGCGGGGGCCCTTGATGATGCCGATGCGGCGGTGACCGAGGCCGATCAGGTATTCGGTCATGGCCTGGGCGGCGGCGCGGTTGTCGAGGCTGATGGTGGGATAGTCGGCATCCTTGACCACTTCGCAGGCGTTGACCAGCGGCAGGGCTTCGGCGCCTGGAGGGAGTGACGCGAAAGGATTGCTTGCCCGCAACTGGATCACGCCGTCTGCCTGGTGCGCATAGACCAGCGCCGCGAATTCCCGCTCGACTTCTGCCTGGCCCTGGGTGTCGCACAGCAGCAGCCGATAACCCGCCGCCTGGGCGGACTGCTGGGCACCGCTGATGACCCGGGCAAAGAACGTATTGGCGATGGTCGGCACCAGAATCACCAGGTTGCCGGTGCGCCGGGAGCGGAACTGCACGGCCATCAGGTTCGGCCGGTAGCCGGCCTGTTCCACCGCCGCGTTGACCTTGTCCCGTGTCTCGGGCAAGACCCGTTCAGGGGATTTCAGCGTTCTGGAAACCGTGGCCACCGACACGCCGGCCAGCCGGGCCACTTCACGGATATTGGACAAAAGCACCTCGATCGAGCGCCGGAAAATAGCGGCACGAAGGGGAGCTTACCGCAGGTTGGTCGCCTCACAAACGTCCCTGCATGAAGACCGTAGGGTTTGACACGTCGCGAAACTGAGCCTAGATTCCGCTGTGATGTAACCGGTTACATTGTCATCAGCCCTGGCCTGAGAGAATCGCGATGAGTCCTGTAGCACCGAAAATAAGACTGGGTTTCGTAGGCGGTGGGGAGGGCGCTTTCATTGGCCAGGCCCATCGTCAGGCCGCGGGCCTGGATGGCGGGTTCGAGTTGGTGTGTGGGGCGTTCAGTCGCGATGCCCGCAACAATCAACAAACCGGCGCAGCCCTGGGGCTGGCCGCTTCCCGCTGCTACAGCGACTGGCAGCAACTGTTGGACGCCGAAGCGGCATTGCCCGCTGACCGGCGCATGGAACTGCTGGTCATCGTGACGCCCAATCATCTGCACGCACCGATTGCCGGCCAGGCATTGAAGGTGGGTTTCCATGTGTTCAGCGAAAAGCCCGCGGCGTTGAACCTGCGTGAGCTGCTCACGCTCAAGGACGTGCTGGACGACAGCGACTGTCTGTATGGCCTGGCCCACACCTACCTGGGGTATCCCATGGTCTGGCAGGCGCGGGAGATGGTGCGCACCGGTGTGATCGGCACGGTGCGCAAAGTGCTGGTGGAGTATCCCCAGGGCTGGCTCAGCCAGGACGTCGCCGGGCAGGGCAACAAACAGGCTGGTTGGCGCGATGACCCCGAGCAGTCCGGCCTGGGCGGCTGCATCGGCGACATCGGCACCCATGCGTTTTCCCTGGCGGAGTTCGTGACCGGGCAGCACGTCGAACAGCTTTGTGCGGCCTTGGGCACTCACATCCCGGGCCGGCAACTGGACGATGACGTCGCGATGCTGTTGCGCATGAGTGACGGCGCCAGTGGCGTGTTGATCGCCAGTCAGGTCTGCGCTGGTGAAGAGAATCCGCTGAAGATCCGCGTCTATGGGGACAAGGGCGCCTTGGAATGGCGCCAGGAGGAACCGTCGAGCCTGATCCATCGTGCCCTCGACCAACCCCTGAGCATCCTGCGTTGCGGCGTCGGCCAACCGTGGTTGTGCGAGGCCGCCACACGCCGCATGCGCCTGCCGGCGGGGCATCCCGAGGGGTATCTGGAGGCCATGGCCAACCTCTACGGCGATTTCGCCCGGGCCATTCGCGGACGGATCGAAGGCCCCGATGCGCCTGGCGTACCCGGCATCGAAACCGGCTTGCGCGGCATGGCGTTCATCGAGGCCGCCGTCATCAATCATCGTGGCGAGGCGAAGTGGACCGCGCTGCAAACCGGAGAGTCGCTGCTGTGAGTACCGTCGATCAAACACCGAGCGGCCTGCGCGGGCCGGCCATTTTCCTGGCCCAGTTCATGTCCGATGAGGCGCCTTTCGACACCTTGGCGAACATCGCCCGATGGGCCGCCTCACAGGGCTACAAAGCCATTCAGTTGCCCACCCTGGGCACGCGTTACATTGACTTGGCCCGGGCCGCCGAGGATCAGGCCTATTGCGATGAACTCAAGGCCACCTGCGCAGAGGCCGGTGTCGAGATCAGCGAACTGTCGACGCACCTGCAGGGCCAGCTGGTCGCGGTGCACCCGGCGTTCGACGCGCTGTTCGACGACTTCGCCCCGGCCCCTCTGCGCGGCCAACCCCAGGCCCGGACCGAATGGGCCATCGACCAGCTCAAACTGGCGGCCCGGGCCAGCCAACGCCTGGGGCTCAAAGCCCATGCGACGTTTTCCGGCGCGCTGTTGTGGCCCTACATGTACCCGTGGCCACAACGCCCGAGCGGGCTTGTCGAGCAAGGTTTCGCCGAGCTGGCCCGGCGCTGGTTGCCGATTCTCGATTGCTTCGAGGCGGCCGGGGTGGACCTGTGCTACGAAATCCATCCCGGCGAAGACCTCCACGACGGCGCCTCGTTCGAGCGTTTCCTGGAAGCGGTCGATCACCATCCGCGGGCGGCCATCCTCTACGACCCCAGCCACCTGCTACTGCAACAAATGGACTATCTGGGTTTCATCGACCGCTACCACGCGCGCATCCGCATGTTCCACGTCAAGGACGCCGAGTTCCGCCCCGATGCCCGGTCCGGTGTGTACGGCGGTTACCAGGGCTGGGTGGAACGCCCCGGCCGGTTCCGTTCCCTGGGTGATGGGCAGATCGATTTCAAGTCGATCTTCAGCAAATTGACCCAGTACGACTTCAGCGGCTGGGCGGTGCTGGAATGGGAGTGTTGCCTGAAGGATTCGCAACAGGGCGCGGCTGAAGGGGCGGCGTTCATCGAGCGGCACATGATCCGCAAGACTCGCAAGGCTTTCGATGATTTTGCCGGGGTAACGGCGGATGAAGCGTTCAATCGGCGGTTGCTTGGATTGCAGAAATAGCCTCTGTGGCGAGGGGATTCATCCCCGCTGGGCTGCGCAGCAGCCCCAATGCGGTCTATCAGGCACACCGAGGTGTCGGGTTTTGGGGCTGCTGCGCAGCCCAACGGGGATGAATCCCCTCGCCACAAAAAGCTTTACCAACGGGCTGGCTTACAAGAACAACAAATAGACGGTGACTGTCATGACCACGATGAACGCACGCTTGAGCGTGATGATGTTCCTGCAGTTCTTTATCTGGGGTGGCTGGTTCGTCACCCTCGGGACCTTTCTTTCCAGCAGCCTGGGCGCCAGCGGTGGGCAGGTCGGCATGGCGTTTTCCACCCAGTCCTGGGGCGCGATCATCGCGCCGTTCGTGATCGGCCTGATCGCCGACCGTTACTTCAATGCCGAACGTATCCTGGCGGTGCTGCACCTGCTGGGCGCGGTGCTGCTGTATCAGCTGTATTCGGCGCAGGACTTCAGTGGCTTCTATCCCTACGTGCTAGCGTACATGGTGGTCTACATGCCGACCCTGGCCCTGGTCAATTCCGTGGCGTTCCGGCAGATGCGCGATCCGGCGCTGGAGTTCTCCCGTGTGCGGGTGTGGGGCACCATCGGCTGGATCGTCGCGGGCGTGGTCATCAGTTTTGTGTTCGCCTGGGATTCACGGGAAGCCATTGCGGCGGGCGGTTTGCGCAATACCTTCCTGATGGCGGCGATCGCTTCGCTGGCCTTGGGCATCTACAGCCTCACGCTGCCGGCCACGGCACCGCTCAAGGCCGAAGCCGGCGGCGGAATCAAACAACTGCTGGGCCTGGATGCCCTGGGGCTGCTCAAGGACCGCAGTTACCTGGTGTTCTTCGTCGCCTCGATCCTGATCTGCATCCCGTTGGCGTTCTATTACCAGAATGCCAACCCGTTCCTGGCCGAGACCGGCATGACCAACCCCACGGCGAAGATGGCCATCGGGCAAGTGTCCGAGGTGCTGTTCATGCTGCTGTTGCCGCTGTTCATCCAGCGCTTCGGGATCAAGTTGGCGTTGCTGGTGGGGATGCTGGCGTGGGCGTTGCGCTACCTGCTGTTTGCCTACGGCAACAACGGTGACCTGGCGTTCATGCTGTTCACCGGCATTGCCCTGCATGGCATCTGCTATGACTTCTTTTTCGTATCGGGACAGATCTACACCGACGCCAAGGCGCCGGAGCATCTGCGCAGTTCAGCCCAAGGGTTGATCACCCTGGCGACCTATGGCCTGGGCATGTTGATCGGCTTCCGGGTAGCGGGGCAGGTCACCGATCATTTTGCCGGGGCGGGCGGTCATGACTGGACCAGCATCTGGCTGTTCCCGGCCGGGTTTGCGTTGCTGGTGTTCGTCTGCTTCCTGTTTGCCTTCAGTGGCCGGCAAGCGGTAGCCGTCCCCTCAAAGGCCTGAAGCGCAGGCATCGGGCTGAACGTCGGTCATAGATGACTGACGTTCAGTTTGGTGTAGGTCACTTTTCCGCCTTCGCTGGCATAGCCGACGTTGTCCAGGGTGTAGACGCCCGCCTTGAAATAGAAGTTGTAGCCATACCAGGACGGGTCCAGTTTCACCTGTTTGCCGACGTTGTTGATCAGCACGGAGACCTTGCCCTGTTTGTCCATCTGCAGGGAATAGGTGAAGACTTTGTTCAAGGCAACGTTTGGCACGGTGAACATCACCGGGCTTTTTGCATCCTTGGGCTTGACCCGGTATTCGACATCCAGGTTGCCGACCCCCTTGGTGAAACGGTAGACGAGCTTGAGCAAGGGGGTGGGCGCATCCTTGGCGTGGATCTGCGCGACGACCACGCGACCGGCCGAGGGCACCTGATTCACGGCCAGGGTGCCTTTGAGGGCATTGACCCCGCTGTTATATCGCCAGTTGCGCAGCTTGCCGTCTTTCGAGGTTTCCCGCAGCTCGGAGCGCGGGTATTCGCTCTTACCGGTGTGGGACCCGGTCACGGGGGCCCAGAACACGATCTTGTCACCGGTGTTGGTGAAGTACTGGTTGCGCAGGGTCGGAACCGCTTTGGTCGCAACGGTCACGGCCGGGGTTTGTATCGGAAGGGTGATATTCCAGACAGTCAGGTCAATCATGGTCAAGCGCTCCAACGGGGTAGCCGGTGCGGATCGATGTCCGCCGGCAAGGGCAGGATTTGCCTTCCGTGGCGCAATCGTCTGGTTATCGACATGGCGCCGATTCACTGGAGGACGTTGGAGGGACAACTGACGAATGGCTCTAACTGGCGCTTCAGGGCGGGTCTGCGAGTTGCGCGTAGATAATGTCAACTTGATGTTGATCGGGTAGAGTACGCGCCGCCCGAGAGATGGATCCCGGGCGTTTTCCCATGGAGTAGTCAATGAAAAGTTTCAGCAAAATTGTCGCCACCGCACTGTTCGGCCTGGTCCTGGCGGGTTGCACCGGCACCCCGATGAAGACCCAGCAGTACGACAGCAGCCAGTACACCGTTGTCGGCCACAGTGAAGCGAAGGCCACCGGCCTGTTGCTGTTCGGCGTGATCCCGATCCGCCAGAACAACCGCTTCGTGCGCGCCCAGACTGCGGCGATCAAGGCCAAGGGCGGCGACGCCATGATCAACACCCAAGTGCAGGAAAACTGGTTCTGGGCCTGGGTCCTGACCGGTTACACCACGTCGGTGTCCGGGGATGTGGTCAAGCTGAAGAACGTTCAGTAAGACATCCCTACCGATCATTCCCACGCAGAGCGCGGGAATGATCGGTAGACGTGCCCGTCAATGCCCTCCGACCACCATGCGACTGAACGGCTCGACATACGCCTGCAGCGTTACCAGCCCGCCCACCAGGATCGCCAGCACCACCGAGTGGAAAAACACGTAGCGCAGGATTTCCCCTTCATGGCCATACCAACGGGTGGCGGTGGAGGCGACCACGATCGACTGGGCATCGACCATCTTGCCCATGACCCCGCCGGAACTGTTGGCGGCGGCCATCAACACCGGGCTCAGGCCCAACTGCTCCGAAGTCACCCGTTGCAGGCCGCCGAACAGCACGTTGGAGGCGGTGTCCGAGCCGGTCAGTGCCACGCCGAGCCAGCCCAGCAGGGTGCCGAACATGGGGTAGAAAATGCCCGTGGCGGCGAAGGCCAGGCCCATGGTGGCGTCCAGGCCCGAATAGCGTGTCAGGAACCCCAGCGCGAGCATCGCCACGATGGTGATCAGTGAGTAACGCACCACCCACAACGTTCGCAGGTACTGGCGCAGCAGCTGCGGGATCGAGTAGCCCATCAGCAACCCACCGAGGATCGCCGCCAGGAAGATGCCGCTGCCGGTAGCGGTGAACCAGTTGAACTTGTAGATCGCTTCCTCGGTTTTAGGCTGCGGCACCACGGGCGGGACTTTCTCGATCTGCTGGTGCAGGGTGCTGAAGGTCACCGTGGGCGAGAACAGTGGATTCGCCTCGCGCATCGGCTTGCCTTGGGGGTCGAGTCTGGCCGACTGGGTCTGTGGGTCGATCGCCGGGCGGGTATCGAACAGGTTCTTGAAGCCCTGGGTACCCCAGGCGAACACGAACACCGTGAGGATGATCCACGGCATCCAGGCCCGCAGCACCGCCGGTCGGCTGTCACTGGAAAACGCCGTGCCGGTCACCGGCTGCTGTTCTTCGCTGGCATCGATCTTCGAATCGTCGTGGCGCCCCGACAACGCTGCGGAGGTATGCACCGTGGCCGGTTTCCAGACCTTGAGGAACCCGGTAAGACAGGCCATGGAAATCAGCGCGGCAATCACATCCACCAGCATCGGCCCATGGTAGTTGGAGACCACGAATTGCGGGATGGCGAAGCTGACGCCGGCCACCAGGATCGCCGGCCAGACCTCCAGCATCTTGCGCCAACCGGCAAAGGCCCAGATCAGCCAGAACGGCACGATCACCGAAAAGAACGGCAACTGCCGGCCCACCATCATCGACAGTTCCATTTCATCCAGCCCGGTGACCTTGGCCAGGGTGATGACAGGGGTGCCCAAGGCGCCGAACGCCACCGGCGCGGTGTTGGCGATCAACGCCAGGCCCGAGGCGGCCAGCGGTGAAAAACCCAGCCCGATCAGGATCGCCCCGGTCACCGCCACCGGCGTACCGAAGCCTGCCGCGCCCTCGAAGAACGCACCGAAGCAGAAGGCGATCAGCAGCAATTGCAGGCGCCGGTCATCGGTGATGCGTGCCAGGGAATCCTGCAGGACTTTGAACGAACCGTTTTCGGTGGTCAGCCGATGCAGGAAGATAATGTTGAGGACAATCCAGCCAATGGGCAGCAACCCGTTGGCCGCCCCGTAGAGCGCCGCCGAACCGGCCATGTCGGCCGGCATGCCGAAGGCGAAAATCGCGATCAGCAGGGCCGACGCCAGGGCCAGCAACGCCGCCAGGTGTGCCTTGATATGAAAGAACGCCAGGGACGCCAACATCACCACCACCGGGACCGCCGCCAGGAACGTCGACAGCACCGCATTACCGAAGGGATCGTAGACTTGTTGCCAGACCATGTTCCACCTCTGCTTTTTATTGTTGGAAGTGCAGGCCCCAGGGGGGATTGGCAGAAGAGTATAGGCGGGGATCGGGCAGGGGCTGACGGTTAGCGTGCGTCGGTGCGTGCGCCTTCTTCCAGTCGAAGCTCGAGGCTCAAGTCATCGCAGCTTTGCGACCAGCTCGTCAGCCATTGCGCCATGGCCGGCGACCGTTCGGCCAGCCCCAGCTCGCGGACAAATTCACCCGGTGCCACCGTGCCTTTAGCCGAGCGGAACAGGCCACGCATGATCACCACCCCGACCACGCGTCCCCGGCTCATGAAACGGTGCTCCATGAACGTCCACTTTTCATCCCAGCCCAGTATCCGGGTATGCACCTCGAACGCTTCGAACAGTTTCAATTCCCTCCGGAACTTGCCCCAGACATCCCCCACGATAGGCACCGCCCGGTTGCGCAGCGCTACTTTGTAGGCGCCGCTGCGCAGCACGAAATCCATGCGGCCTACGTCAGCCAAGGTGAAGTAGCGGCCGTTGGTGACATGGCGGTTGAGGTCCAGGTCCAGTGGCCATACGCGCATGCGCACCACGGTGGTGCCCAGAGGGGCCGTCGGCTTGCGCCAGGGACGACGAAACAGCATCAGCAACAGTCGGAACCAGAGATTCATGAAAACACCGCAAGGGAAAAACGCCCACTTTAGACGGATGGAGTGGCCTGGGCCAGGTGCGTAAATGACTGTTTGCCCGCAAAACGCGCATTTGGGACATGGCTGCATGTTCGTCGCTCATACCCAGGTATGAACCGCTAGCACCGATGTAGAAATGCCCCTCCGTGAGCCGGTCCTTTACAGTGCATGACCAGTGCATCCGGTCACGCGCCGAGGAGGTCCGTCATGATCACGTTTGCGCAACATCATCCGCTGGTCTGTGGCGTCATTCTGATCCTGATCGACCTGGCGCTGTGGCAGTTCATCGGCGCTTCGCGACGTCATCTGCGGATGTGCGCACGTATCGGCGTCTTCGTGATGTTCTGCGGGGTCATGACCGCAGCCGGCATCAGCCCGTTGCAACCACCGCTATGGCCCGACGATGCGATCCTGAACCTGATGGGCACGGTGCTAGGAATTGGCTGGTGGTTGTTCGCGGCCAGGACACTGACCGTAGTGCTGGGGAACGGTCTGTTGTCCCGGGTTGGCCACAGCGCGCGTTTGTTCCAGGACCTGATGGGCGCGGTCATTTTCCTGATCGGTATCATCGGCGCCGCGGCGTATGTCTTGCAGTTGCCGGTCAAAGGGTTGCTGGCGACCTCCGGAGCCATGGCGATCGTCGTGGGCCTGGCGTTGCAGAGCACCCTCAGCGATATGTTTTCCGGCATCGTGCTCAACACCACCAAGCCTTATCAGATCGATGACTGGATCTCCATCGACGGCATCAAGGGCCGGGTGGTGGAGATCGATTGGCGCTCCACTCACCTGATGACCGACATGGGGGGCATGGCCGTGGTGCCCAACTCTCTGGCGGCCAAGGCGCGCCTGCTCAATTTCAGCCGGCCAGGGGACGCCCACGGCGTCAGCGTCTGCATCGCCGTGCCCAGCCACGTGCGCCCGCGTCGCGTCATCGATGCCCTGGAAAAAGCCTTGCATGGCACCCGGGCGTTACTGCCGGCGTTCTCCGCCAAGGCCTCGGTCAAGGCTTCCCATCTGGAATACACCGAATATGAGCTCAAGGGCTTCGTCGCGTCTGCCAGGCACAAGACCGAAGTCTGCAACCTGATGTTCGACCTCGCCCACCGCCACCTCGAAGCCTCCGGCGTCATCTGGGGCAGTGGGCTGGACGCTGAGCCCTGGAGCCGCCAGCGTCAGTTGCTGGAGGACGTGCGTATTTTCCGCGCGCTGGATGGCGACGAGCGCGCACGTCTCGCCGATGACATGGTCCCGGTCGATTACCAGGCCGATGAGGTGATCCTGGCATTCGGCGAGGTTGCCGATTGCCTGATGGTCATCAGTAGCGGGGTGGTTTCCGTCTCGATCCATGACGGCGAGAAAATGGTCGAGGCCGGACGCATGGGGCCAGGGGAAATCCTCGGTGAGGAGGGGATCCTGGCCGACAATCCATCGCGAGGCGAATTCCGCGGCATTACCAGCGGGCGGTTGTTCCGCATAGAAAAAACCGCCCTGTGCCGGGAACTGGTGCACCTCGGCGAGTTGAAAGCGGCCTTG
The DNA here is from genome assembly GCF_024749045.1 of Pseudomonas sp. B21-028. Lineage (NCBI taxonomy): Bacteria > Pseudomonadati > Pseudomonadota > Gammaproteobacteria > Pseudomonadales > Pseudomonadaceae > Pseudomonas > Pseudomonas sp. B21-028. The sequence goes on along the minus strand of NZ_CP087184.1, from coordinate 4,258,010 downwards.
AGCAACCTGCAGGGCCAGCGCGAGGAAATCCGCGAGACGGTGGTCATGCAGAAAGCCGTGGAACCCAAGAGAAACCGATTCCTGCAGTGGTTTAGGCACAGGTGAATGCAGCACCAAGCATCACTGCAAGCTGACCCACCGCTATCGCGAGCAGGCTCGCTCCCACAGGGGATTTGTGGTGTACGTTGGATCTGTGGGCGCCGGAGGAAACTGTGGGAGCGGGCTTGCTCGCGATGGCGGCTTCGCAGTCAACATCACTGCAAGCAGACCCGCCGCTTTCGCGAGCAAGCCCGCTCCCACAGGGGATTGTGGTGTACGTCGGATCTGTGAACGCCGGGAAAAACTGTGGGAGCGAGCCTGCTCGCGATGACGGCTTCGCAGTCAACATCACTTCAAACTGACCCACTGCTTTCGCGAGCAAGCCCGCTCCCACAGGGGATTTGTGGTGTACGTTGGATCTGTGGGCGCCGGAGGAAACTGTGGGAGCGGGCTTGCTCGCGATGGCGGCTTCGCAGTCAACATCACTGCAAGCAGACCCGCCGCTTTCGCGAGCAAGCCCGCTCCCACAGAGGATTTGTGGTGTACGTCGGATCTGTGAACGCCGGGAAAAAAACTGTGGGAGCGAGCCTGCTCGCGATGACGTCGGCACAGCCAACATCTCTGTAAGCAAGCGTGCTGTGAACTCTTCAGCCCTTGGCCGCCATCGCCGTGACTTCCACTCGCATGCCCTCGACCCCCAATGCCGCTACGCCGATCGCGGCGCGGACCGGCCAGGGTTTGGCGAAGAAGCGTTTGTACACTTCGTTGAAGGCTGCGCGTTCGGTCATGTCGGTGAGGTAGATGGTCAGGTGCATGACCCGGTCCAGGGAACTGCCGGCGCCCTCCAGTGCAGTCTTGAGCGCTTGCAAGGTGCATTCGCTCTGCAGGGTGATGTCGCCCAGTTCCAGGCTGCCGTCGGCGCGGGTCGGGATCTGGGTGGTGACCAGCAGGCCGCCGAAGCCGGCGACGTCGGAAGAGATGGAGTCCGCATCCGGGTCGGGAGTGAACGTGATGTCTGGATTAGCCATGCGGTGCCTCATGCAGGAAGGAAAAAGACGCAGTCTACCGTCCATTGGTGCGCCGTTCCCGGTTTCCTTATCTATCCTCGTTTCGCACCAGCGCCCGGATGTAGGCTTCAATCGTGGTGGTGCCGCGCAGCCCATCCTCGACAATCTCGAAGCCACTGTCGACGCTCACCTCGGTCATCCGGGTATAGGATTGCGCGGCGGCAGGGCTGAAGCCGAGGTCCAGGAAGGCCTCTTCCCAACGATCCCTCGGTATCACCTGTACCTCGACCGGCCGACCGAGCGCCTGGGAAAAAGCCTGCGCAACATCGTTGGGTGAATACAGGCGAGGCCCTTGCACATAACGAACGCCAGTATCGGTCAGCGGCGACAACAGCCTCGCCGCTGCCATTTCGCCCATGTCCCGGGGGGCAACCATAGGCAGCGCCAGGTCGGCGGGAATCAAGGTGGGCAGCTTGCCTGTGGTGCGAACGGTGTCGAGCAGGCCGTCCCAGTTGCTCATGTAGTAAACGGCGCGATTGATTGCCGCCGGGATCGATTGATTGCGCAACCCTTCCTCCAGCCCCCACAAGACGCTGAGATCGCCAAGCCGCTCGCCGGGTTGGGCTCCGGCGGTGGATTGGGCGACGATCTTCTCGAGGCCCGAGCCGTCCAGCGCGGCGAGAATGTTGGCCACGGTGTGCCGTTCCACCGCATCGGTGTCGGTACTCGGAGGGGCTGGCGGGTTGAGGATGAAAGCCCGGCGCCCGAGTCGGAAGGCGGCCCGCAGCGATTCGACATCCTGCGCATCCGCCTCGACGATCCGAGCGCCTTTGGCGCGCCATTCCTCGCCATGGGCGGCGTTGCGGGTCAGGACAATCACCGGCGCTGCCTGGGCCAGCAGCGCCTGGACGGTGGCTGAGCCTACATGTCCCGTCCCTCCCATGATCACATACATGTTTCACCTCCCGCCCAGGGTCAAAGGTTGACCGGGACCTGGGCTGTCATCGCCGGTTCAAGGTGCGGCTCCACGCTGTTCAGGCGTTCGGCCAGTTGTTGTGCCTGCTCCCATCCGAACTCGGGCTCCAGCCAATGGAGTGCGTCGTCTGCGCTCAAGGCCAGTACACGCTGCTGTTGGCTGGCAATATCGCCATAAGTCACCAGGGTCAGGCCGTCGCAGCCCAAGGCGGTTTCGCTGGCCTGGGCCAGGGCTGCCAGGAAAATCGGGGCCGATTGCCGGGACGTCGTATAGCTGGAGTGTTGCAGCTGGGACGAGTCGGGTGCTTGCGAGTCGTACCAGCCCTCCACGGGCACCAGCACGCGGCCTTCGCGCTTGATGGGATCAAAGACCTTGGAGCGCATCACCAGATGCAGCGGCAGATGCGTCAGCGGAGGCATCGTTCCCACCGACCAGATGGGTGACCAGCCCCAGCGAACCTTGATGGACTCCAGGTGCCCGCCACGACGGCGAATGGCACTGACCTGCATGTTCGGCTTGATCAGGCTGTGCCGCTCTTGTGGCCCGGTGGGGACCGTCCTGTACAGGTCCAGGTGCGTCACGCTCGTATCGAAACGTCCGCCCGGGGTGTCTCGCTGGGCGAAATAGGCCAGGGCGTCTTTTGCGGAAACGTGTTGAACAAAACCCTCACACATGGCGAAAACTCCCGGAATCGAAACGCAACGGACCGTCGCGCTAGCCGTTCGAGTCTCGACTGCTCAAGCGCGTCATCACTGATTTCAGTGGTGTCATTTAGGTCCGAGCCATGCGCGGGGGCTTGGTTCGAAAATCTTCGGAACGGAGAGACGAGCGGCTGTAGCCGTTTGCGCGAAACAGGATGAGCAGTGCAACGGAGTGTCAGTGACCCCGATTCGCATTGATGAAATCCACAAAAGCCCGCAACGGCGAGGGCAGGTAGCGGCGGCCGGGGTAGTAGAGGTACGGCCCACTGAAACCCTGCCACCAGGGTTCCAGCACCGGCACCAGTGCCCCGCTGTGCAGATAGGGCTTGAGCCAGTCCTCGAACAGGTAGATCACCCCCAAGCCATCCAGCGCGGCTTTTACGGCCAGGTCCACCGCGCCCGCCACGCGGAAAACCAAGGGGCCGCCCGGGTCCACGCTGACGGTTTCGCCGTCACGTTCATACTCCCAGAGTGGCATCGCCCCGCTGGGAAACTTGCCCCGCAGGCAGGCGTGCTGGAGCAGGTCCCGAGGGTGTTCGGGGCGCCCCCTGGCCTGGAGGTAGGCCGGCGAGGCGGCCGTTGCGAAGCGCTGCACGCGTGGACCGATGGGGAGGGCGATCATGTCCTGTTCGAGGCGATCATCGTAGCGAATACCGGCATCACACCCCGCCGCGAGCATGTCGACGAAGCTTTCTTCGGTGATGATCTCCAGGCGAATGTCGGGGTAGCTTTGCAGAAACGGAGTGATGATCGAGGGCAATACCAGCGTCGCTGCACTGACCGGCACATTCAGCCTGAGGGTGCCCGAAGGGCGGTCACGGAACTCGTTGACCACGTCCAGCGCGGATTCGACTTCACCCAGGGCCGGCACGATGCGCTCCATCAGTCGGGCGCCGGCCTCGGTCGGCACCACGCTGCGGGTGGTGCGGTTGAGCAGGCGCACGCCGAGCCGGGCTTCCAGCCGTCGTACGGCATCGCTGAGGCTGGAGGCGGATTTGCCGCTCAGCCGGGCGCCTTCGCGAAACCCTTTTGCATTGACCACGGCCACGAAGGACAGCAGGTCTTGGATATCCGTCATAGTGTTCCCTGTGCCGTACAACCTGTGCGGATTGCACCTGATTATCAGTGGAGTGGTCAACGCCTATAGTCGGCTCACGCATTAATCCAAGGGGTACGCGATGAGCAAGGTAGACAAGGCAGGCAGTTTTTTACTGGGCGACCGCAAGGTCAATCGCATGGGCTATGGCGCGATGCAACTGGCGGGGCCTCATGTATTCGGGCCACCGAAAGACCCGGCAGCGGCCGTCGCCGTCTTGCGTGAGGCCTTGGCGGCCGGGGTCAATCATATCGATACCGCTGACTTCTACGGCCCCCATGTCACCAACCGTCTGATACGCGAAGCACTGCATCCTTATGCCAGCGATCTGGTGATCGTCACCAAGGTGGGTGCCGTCCGTGGCGCCGACGCCTCGTGGAATCCCGCCCTGAGCCCCGCCGAGTTGACCCGCGCCGTCCACGACAACTTGCGCAACCTGGGCGTGGACGTATTGGACGTGGTCAACCTGCGGGCCTGGGGCAACATGCAAGCACCCACGGAGGGCTCCATCGAGGAATCGTTCAGCGCATTGGCGCAGTTGCAACACCAGGGCCTCATCCGCCACCTGGGGCTGAGCAACGTCACGGCTGCGCAGGTCAAGCAAGCCCAGGGCATCGCCAACGTGGTGTGTGTGCAGAACCACTACAACCTGACCCATCGAGGTGACGAGTCACTGATCGCCGACCTGAATCGGCAGGGCATCGCCTACGTGCCGTTCTTCCCCCTGGGTGGTTTCACACCGTTGCAATCGCAGACCCTCTCCAGCGTCGCGGCGCGCCTGGAGGCGTCACCGCTGTGCGTTGCGCTGGCGTGGCTGTTGCAACGTGCGCCGAATCTGCTGTTGATTCCCGGTACATCGTCGGTGGTGCACCTGCGGGAAAACCTCACAGCGAGCGAGCTGCGGATCCCGGCGCCCATGCTGGCCGAGCTGGACGCATTGGCCTAAGTGAACGCCAGCGTCTCGCCGTCTTCGGGTATCCGCAGCCGGCTTCCGAGCCCGGCCATTGTCGCGGCGTCGCGCAGTGCTGTTCGCGTCGTCGGACAATGGCTGATGGCTTCGAGGTGATTGGCGATCACGGTTCCGCGAGACAAACGGGTGAACTCGATGGTTTCTTCAATCCCCATGATGATATCGCCGCCCAGATCGAACCGTGCGCCGCCTGCCGGAACCACGCTGACCTGGGGTTGATGGTGCAGCACGAACTCACGCACGGTGGGGGTGAGCAGGGTATCGCCGGTGAGGTAGACACTGGGCTCGCCGGGGAGCTCGATCAGGTACCCGACGCCGTGCTCCATCAGCTTGCCCACCAGGCCGCGTCCGTGGGTGCACCTGACGGAGCGCAGGGTACCGCCGAGAAACCCGTTGGCCTGGTCAGGGTCCTTGGCGAGCGGCTGGACATTCAAGCCGCGTTTGGCGAGGTAGCCGGCGTCGTGGGCCGTGCAGACGACAGGAATCTGTTTTTCCCTCAGCCACCGTTTGGCCGCACGGTCCAGATGATCGAAATGGCCTTTCTGGCAGTGCGTGATCAGGCAGTGCGTGACGCTCTCCAGGTTTTCTGCCGTAGAGGCCGGCAGTTCCACCAGCGGATTACGCTGGGTGGCGCCGAACAGTCGCAGCGGCGGCAGCGTGCCCTTGCCGGCCAGCATCGGATCGACGAGCACGCGATACGGGCCGGATTCAAGGATGATCGTGGCGTTGCGGATCTGCTGGATCTTCATGAAGCGTTCCTTGATAGGGGGCGAGGGCTCCATGGTGCCGGTCCGGGTTAATGGGCATAATGGCCGGATCTGACATCATTGATTCATTTCATGCCATGCCCCAGACAATTCGTATCGGTCTACTGCTATTCCCCGGCTGCATGCCCGCCGGCCTGTTCGCCTTCGCCGACCTGCTGCACGCGGCCAATCGCAGAAAGGGGCGGACGCTGTTCGAGGCCATCTATGTCGCCCAGCAGGCGGGTTCGGTGATGTGTGCCCATGGCATCAGCCTCCAGCCGCAAGCCGCGCTGGGGGATATCGAGCTGGAGGCCATCCTTGTGCCCGGTTTCTGGGCCGAGTCGGCCGAACAGGTGGATGCGCTCATTGCCGGGCAGGCGCCGCTGGTGAAGGCACTGTCGAAACAGCCACGCCACCTTCAGCTCTGGGCCTATTGCACGGGTGTCTGCCTGTTGGCGGCGGCCGGCCGGTTGGACGGGCAGGGCGCGACGTTAACGTGGTGGCTGGCGCAAGCGATGCAAACGCGGTATCGCAACGTGCGTTGGCAAAGCGAGCAGAACTGCGTGTTCAACGAGCGGACCGCCACCGCGTCGGGGGTGAACGGTTATTTGCCCATCGCTGAAAACCTGATCGAGCGAAGTGTCAGCCGTGATGCGCTGCGCGACATCACCCGATTGATGGTGCTACCGCGTCCGGCCGTCCCTCACGCGGCATTCCAGGGCATTGCCCTGATCCAACAGCCCGACGGATTGTTGCGCCGGTTGCACGGGCTGATCGAGCAAATGCCGGCGGAGCAAATCACGGTCAAGACGCTGGCGGACCGGCTCGCCATGTCCGAGCGCACGCTCGCGCGCAAGGTCGCCAGCGAAACGGGCCAGACCGTCGCTGCGTATGCCCGTTGCATCAAGTTGAACCAGGTTGGCGAGCGCCTGACGCTGACCTCGCTGCCCCTTGCCAGCATCGGCGCGGAGCTGGGTTTCAGCAGCAGTTCCAACCTGCAACGGATGTTCAAGGCGCTGACGGGGTTGACGCCAGTGGAGTACCGGCGCCAGTTCGGTCGCGTGTGATGCCGTGAAACGTCAGCTACGCGCTTCGTCCGTCTCGTTGCGATGATGTTCAGGCCAGCGGTCGACGGGGCGTGCGCGGTCTTCGTTGAACATGTCCGTGAGTAGCGTGTTGGCGCGGCGGTAGGCGTCGTGCCGGAACTTGAGGTCATCTTCCGGCTGGGCGACGATTTCCTCCAGCATTCGCAGGTTCAGGCGACGGAACTGATCCGCTCGCTCGCGGGCTTCGTAAGGCCCGACGCCCATCTGCATCAGCGCACGTCGGCCCAAGGACAGCGCACTCTCGAAGGTTTCCCGTTCGGCCGCCTCCACCCCCATCTGCCGCAGGGTGATCAGGTGCCCCATGTCCCGCGCCCGCACGATCAGCTTCAACGTGGGGAAATGCTCCTGGACCAGCCGGGTCAGCGTCAGGTTGTCCTGCTGGTCGTCAATGGCATTGATCAGCACCACGGCCTGGGCCGCGCCGGCCGCGTGCAACAAGTCGAGGCGCGTGGCGTCGCCGTAGAACACTTTCACGCCGAATTTGCGCAGCGTCTCGATGTTGTCGGGGTCGTGATCCAGGACCACCACTTCGACGCCGCAGGACATCAGCAACCGGCCGGCGATTTGCCCGAAACGACCGAACCCGGCAATGATGATGCGTGGGTTCTGCTGATCGACGAGGTCGGATTCCTCGCGGCTTTTCTTGGTGGCGGATTCCAGTCGGCCCAGCAGCAAGATCAACAACGGGGTCAGGCACATGGACAGGGCCACCGCCAGCGTCAGGCTCTTGCCCCACTGATCGGTCAGGATGCCGGCCAGCGTCGCGGCACCGAACACCACGAAGGCGAATTCGCTGCCCTGGCCCAGCAACACCGCCTGCCATGAGCGCTGGCCCGCCGGCACGTTGAGAAACCGGCTCACCGTCCTGATCACCAGCAGCTTGATCAGGATGAAGCCCAGGGTCAGGGTGGCGACCTTCAATGGCGCGTTGATCAGGGTGCCGAAATCGATCGACATGCCCACGCCGATGAAGAACAGCCCCAGCAGCAAGCCTTTGAACGGCTCGATGTCGCTTTCCAGGGCATGCCGGTATTCGGAACTGGCCAGCAGCACCCCGGCAAGGAAGGCGCCCATGGCCATCGACAGGCCGGCTTCCTCCAGGAGAAAACCGAAGCCGAACACCAGGAACAGTGCCACGGCGCTGAAGATCTCCCGCAGGCCCGAGCGGGCGGCGAAGCGCAACAATGGCCGCGTCACATAACGTCCCAGCAGCACGACGACGCTGATGGCCGCGACGATTTTGACGATCGACAGCGCCAGGGCAGTGCCTGACGGTGTTTCGCCGTGGGCCGACAGCAAGGGGATCATGGCGACCAGGGGGATGGCCGCAATGTCCTGGAACAACAGCACGGCAAAGCTGCTGCGGCCGACGGCGGTTGACGTCAGGTTGCGTTCATTCATCGCCTGCATGGCGATGGCCGTGGAGGACAGGCTCAGGGTCAGGCCGACCAGCAACGCAGCCGTCCAGTTCAGGCCCAGGGCTGCGCAGAACACCGCGATCGCAGCGCCACAGGCCATCATCTGCAAGGCCCCGCCACCGAACACCATCCGCCGCAGCGCCCACAGCCGCTTGGGGTCGAGCTCGAGCCCGATGATGAACAGCATCAGCACGACGCCGATTTCGGCGAATTCCAGGATGGCCTTGACGTCGGTAATGAGCTTCAGCCCCCACGGGCCGATGACGCACCCGGCCAGCAAGTAACCCAGCACCGGGCCCAGGCCGAACCTGACGGCAATCGGCACGATCAAGGTTGCCGAGGCCAGGTAGATGAGCATCTCGATCAGGCTGTGAGTCTCCATATCAATCTTCCTTCCAGGAGGCCAGGCGGGCGCGGTAGTGTTCGATTTGGGTGCGTTGGGCGTGCGATTCGGCGGCATAGGCGCCGTGGACGACGACTGGATCCAGCCAGCGCATGCGGCAATAGAGGGCCGTTGCGTGGAGGGGCTGGGCCAACACGGAGAAGCCCGGATGGGCACCGATCTCGAAGTGGTCCTGCTCGCCACCCGTGGTGACGGCCCACAGCAGGCTCTTGTCCTTCAGTGCGGTGGTGCCTCTGCCGTATGCCCAGCCGTGAGTGAATACCTTGTCGATCCACAGTTTCAGCAGCGGCGGCATGCTGTACCAGAACATCGGGTGCTGGAGGACGACCAGGCCTGCCTGCTCGACGACGCGCTGTTCGGCTTCGACGTCGATGTCGAAATCCGGGTAGAGGTCGTAGAGGGACCGTACGACCACGTCCGGGAGGCTGGAGGCACGTTCGAGCATCTGCTGGTTGACCCGCGATTGGTCGGGGTAGGGATGGGCGTAAACAATCAGGATCATCGGGGGCAATTCCAGGGCGGGTCCAGGCCGAAAGGCCGGCCATCCTACCGAGGATGGCCCCGGTTGTTTAGGCTTTGTTTGCCAACGGACCCTGGGGAGGTCAGGTCAATGGCAGCGAAACCCGGACTTCCAACCCGCCATCGCGCCGATTACCCAGGGTCAACGTCCCACCGTGCTCGAGCACGGTCGCCCGCGCTGCCGAAAGGCCGAGCCCGACGCCACCGGTGTTCTTGTTGCGCGAGCCTTCGAGGCGATAGAACGGGGTGAAGACTTGCTCGTGGTACTTGGCCTCGATGCCTGGACCCCGGTCCAGAACGCGGATTTCAACGTGATCGCTCCAGGTCTTGAGCTGGACACTGGGTTCTGCGCCATATTTGATCGCGTTGTCGATCAGGTTCACCAGCGCGCGCTTGAGGCCGATGGGTCGGCCCACGTAAACGAAGCGAGGGGCGCCTTCGAATGCCACCTCGCTGCCGGCATCCTTGAAATCATCGACGACGGTGTGCAGCAGCCCAGCCAGATCAAAAGCGGTGGCATGTTCGAGCCGTGCATCGTCGCGGAAAAACTCCAGGGCCGAATTGACCATCGCCTGCATCTCGTCCACGTCCCTGAACAATCGGGATTGCTGCTCGATGTCCTCGATGAACTCCCCGCGCAGGCGCATGCGGGTCAACGGCGCACGCAGGTCGTGGGAGATGGCGGCGAGCATTTGCGTGCGATCTTCGATGAAGTGCTTGAGCTGGGCCTGCATGGCGTTGAAGGCGAGAATGGCCTGGCGGATTTCGTAGGGGCCGATGACCGGAATGGGCGGTGCCTTGTGGTCCACACCGAAACGCCTGGCGCCTTCGGCAAAGCGTTCCAGTGGCGCGGCCAGGTGTCGGGTGGCGACCAGCGCGACGATAAACGCCGACAGCAGGATCAGCGCGATGATGATCAGGTTGCGCTCCCACTCCTCCAGGCCCCAGTTGCGCGCGGGCATGGAAAACATCACCCATGAATGGTCGCTCAGCTCGATCAGCGCGGCGTAGCGCCCGCCGGGCTGGTCGGCGGGCCAGTCGCTCGGCTCGTAGCCTTCTATCCGTGCATCGGACCTGCCCAGTTGCCGGCGCAGCCGTGCCGCGCCGTCGCTGTATTCCGGGTCGTCGTCGACCACCGGCACTCGCGCCTCGTCATGGTCTCGCAGCCATTGGGTGGTGAATTCCCGGTCACTGGCGGCCTTGGCAATGGCGGGCCGCTGCTCAAGCGATGCCGAGTCGATGATGCGGGCGATGGCGGAGATCTTTTCAAACAGGCCGGTTTCCATCAGGGGCGGGCGTGCCCAGGCTCCGGCCAGTTGGCTGAACAACGCGTTCAGGGCCAGCAGCGTCAGCATGGCAACCAGGGTGGTCAGGGCGATCCAGCGCGCCAGGGTATCGCGCGGGCGGCGGGTGCCAGGGCTCGGCGGTTTCATCGTTTCACCACCTGGGGGCTGAAGTAGTAGCCGCTGTTGCGCACGGTGCGGATCATCGACGCGCCGCTGATATCGGTCTCCAGTTTGCGACGCAAGCGGCTGACCTGGACGTCGATGCTCCGGTCAAACGCATCGAAGGTTTCGCCCCGCGCCAGGTCCAGCAACTGTTGGCGGCTCAGCACCCGGCGCGGGTGTTCGGCGAACACCAGGAGCAGTTCGAACTCACCCGCGGACAGCGGAATCATGACTTTATCCGGGGAGCGCAATTCACGCCGGGTGACGTCCAGCTGCCACTTTTCGAACTCCAGGACCGGTCGCGAGGCGTCGTTCAGCGGCCCCCTGGCTTCGCCGGTACGCCTGAGCACGGCCCGCACCCGGGCCAGCAATTCCCGAGCGTCGAAAGGTTTGGTCAGGTAATCGTCAGCGCCCATCTCCAGGCCCACGACGCGGTCGCTCAACTCGCCCATGGCGGTAAGCATGATGATGCCGACCCTGTGCTCGGCCCGCAGGCGCTGGCAGAGCACCAGGCCGTTGTCTCCTGGCAGCATGACGTCGAGGATGATCAGATCCGGCATTTGACGCTCGACCGCCTGCCACAGGGCGGCACCGTCGGCGGCCACGTCGACGCTGTAGCCATGTTGTTCGAGGAATTTGCGCAAGAGGGCGAGGACTTCGAGGTCATCGTCCACCAGTAGTAAATGGCTCACGGTGGGTACGTCGGGGTCATGGATACAGGGAGCGATACTAGGGTCAATCCGGGCCCTGCGTCATATATTTCAATCCTGCAACAAAGTTGCCGGCGGGCAATATTCCGGAAATCTCCAGGCAAAAAAACAGCGGCAGGATGGCGCCGTTTCCAGACAGTTAAATAGCCGGACACACCGACCCCTGTGGCGAGGGGATTCATCCCCGCTGGGTTGCGAAGCAGCCCCAAAGCAGACGACTCAATCAAGCAGATGCACCGGGATATCCGGCTTGAGGGTCGCTTCGCAACCCAGCGGGGATAAATCCCCTCGCCACAGGAATCCCCTCGCCACAGGGGAGGCGGGCCTCAAGTTTTAACTGAATGGTATCGCCCACCCTTTGTCGAGATAGCTTTGTATGCCGACGTTCAAACCCGCGCCGCTACGTGTTGGATTCTCTCTGGTCATTGCGCTCGCAGCACTCGCCAGCGGCTGCACCAGCGCACCCGCTGCAAAGCCCGGCAGTTGCGAGAGTGTTCCGTACACCGTTTACGATCCCGGGCAACCCATCAACCGCGGCATCTTTGCCTTCAACCGCACCGTAGACGACTACGCATTGGCCCCCATCGCCCGTGGCTATCGCCATCTTCCGGATGCCGTGCAGACCGGTATGCACAATTTTGTGGCGAACTTCGGCGAGCCCAAGGTGTTCATCAACGACCTGCTGCAAGGCAATGCGCAGCGCTCGGTCAACACCCTGGGGCGTTTTGTCATCAACTCCACGGCCGGCATCGTCGGCTTGATCGACGTGTCGGGCAAACTCGGCATCGAGCGTCACAAGGCTGATTTCGGCCAGACCTTCGGCGTCTGGAACATGGCCCCGGGGCCGACGGTGGAACTGCCGCTGCTGGGGACGGCCAACCTGAGGGACGCCACCGGCAAGGTGATCAGTTTCGCGGTCGACCCGTTTGGCGGCAACAGCAGCACGGTCGACACCCTGGGCACGATCAATACCGCAGGGGGCATCGTCGATGGGCGCGCGCAGGCGCTGCCGCTGACGGACCAACTGCGGACCCAGCCGGATTACTACCTGGCCCTGCGCGACGCGGTCGCGCAGCAGCGCGCCGATGTTGTCGCGCAAGGCAAACTGGGAGCGGTGACCGCCCAATGCGAGGGAGGGCAGGCCGATGACTAATGATGCTTTGGTTCTGCGGCGCAGCGTGAAGGCGCTCGGCGTGGGTGGCCTGCAGTGCCGCGAGGTAGAGCTACGGTTGGCGGAGGATGGCGATCATGTGTTGCTCAGCCGCTACGTCGAACGCTATCACCATGAGCAAGGTGGCGAGTGCGTTATCCAGCAGCATCAGGTGCCGATGGCGCATCTGATTCGCTGGATGATGGCGCATGGGGAGCGGGTGAGGGCATAGCCGCGTGCGCCGGGGATGGAAAATCGCATGCGCCGCCCATTGATTTGCGGGCCCGAGGGGCCGTGGTGACCCGTCATCGCGGCTCTTCAGCCAGAGGCGTGGAAAGCCGTTCATCACCTGCTCGATCCCGGAAAAGGTGCACTGCTAGACTGCATCGACCAGTCCCTCTCGGAGAAGCCGGATGAATAACAAAAGCAGGATCTGTCTCTGGTACGAAGGCGATGCCGTGGAGGCGGCGCAGTTCTATGCCGCGACGTTCCCGGACAGCGCGGTACACGCCGTCCATCACGCGCCTGGCGATTATCCGTCGGGCAAGGAAGGCGATGTGTTGACGGTGGAGTTCACGGTGATGGGCATTCCCTGCATCGGCCTGAACGGCGGCCCGGTGTTCAAACACAACGAGTCTTTCTCGTTCCAGGTGTCCACCGATGACCAGGCCGAAACGGACCGTTTCTGGAACGCGATTATCGGTAACGGCGGTGAGGCAAGTGTCTGCGGCTGGTGCAAGGACAAGTGGGGGCTGTCGTGGCAGATCAGCCCGCGCATCCTCACCGACGCCGTCGCCGGCCCCGACAAAGCTGCCGCCAAGCGCGTGTTCGAGGCCATGATGCAAATGACGAAGATCGACATCGCAGCGATTGAAGCGGCGCTGAAAGGCTAGCCCGTAGGTGACTGTTCCACCGCCATCGCGAGCAGGCTCGCTCCCACACTGGATCTTCAGTGGACCCGATATCCGCAGCACACCCAAAACCCTCTGGGAGCGAGCCTGCTCGCGATGACGCCGGCACGTCCAGCCCCGATGCCAACTGACCCACCGCCATCGCGAGCAGGCTCGCTCCCACGCTGGATCTTCAGCGGGCCCGATATCCGCAGCACACCCAAAACCCTGTGGGAGCGGGCTTGCCCGCGAAGGCGCCGGCACATCCAGTCTCGATGCCAACTGACCCACCGCCATCGCGAGCAGGCTCGCTCCCACACTGGATCTTCAGCGGGCCCGATATCCGCAGCACACCCAAAACCCTGTAGGAGCGAGCCTGCTCGCGAAGGCGCCGGCACATCCAGCCCCGATGCCAACTGACCCACCGCCATCGCGAGCAGGCTCGCTCCCACCATGGATCTTCAGCGGGCCCGATATCCGCAGCACACCCAAAACCCTGTGGGAGCGAGCCTGCTCGCGATGACATCATCACTGACTCACTGCCCAGCTTCAGGCAACCTGGCAATCACCTTGATCTCGAACTCAAACCCATACAGCCACGTCACTCCCACCGCCGTCAGCGTCGGGTGCGGTGCGTTGCCCCAGAATTCAGGCACCACCTTCCAGATCGTCTCGAACTTCGATTCGGGGTCGACCATGAAAACGGTGACGTCCACCACATCGTCAAAGGTGCAATCGGCAGCGGCGAGAATCGCTTCCAGGTTGGTGAATGCACGCCGGACCTGAACCTCCAGGTCGGGCTCAGGTGAACCGTCGTCGGTGCTGCCGACTTGCCCCGATACGAACAAGAAACCATTGGAACGGATTGCCGGCGAATAACGATTACGCTCGTAAAGCGCCTGGCGTCCAGGTGGGAAAACTACATCACGTGTCATGGGAACCTCCATCGGGAATCAGTGGGAAATCAGCGATGAAGTCACTCTAGGGGCTTGTGTCCGGGCGATAAACGGGCAACCTTGGCGATCACTGTTTGTGAAATCCAAACAATCTGATCGATACGCGGAGCAGCAATGGATCGTTTTGATGCGATGCAGGCATTCGCCCGGGTGGTGGAGGCGGGCAGTTTCACCAAGGCCGCCGAGACCCTGCACATGAGCAAGACCACCGTGACCCAGCTGGTGCAGCAGTTGGAGGCGCGCCTGCGGGTCAAGCTGCTCAACCGCACGACACGCAAGGTCAACGTCACCGCCCAGGGCGCCGTCTATTACCAACGGGTGTTGCGCTTGCTCGCCGACATGGACGATGCCGAAACCAGTCTGTCCGATGCCCAGGCCCTGCCCAGGGGCCGCTTGCGGGTAGACGTCCCGAGCCCGCTGGCCGCCCTGATCCTGATGCCGGCGCTGCCGACGTTCCATGCGCGATACCCGGACATCCAGATCGACATGGGCGTCAGCGATCGCATCGTGGACATCATCGATGAAAACGTCGATTGCGTGGTGCGCGGCGGTGAACTGACGGACCAGTCGCTGATCGCCCGGCGCATCGGTGACCTTGAGCTGGGCGTCTTCGCGGCGCCAAGCTACCTGGCACGCGTCGGCACCCCCGCGCATCCACGAGATCTCGAAGACTCCCTGCATCGTATCGTCGGCTTCCTCTGGGCCCGCACCGGCAAAGCCGTGCCCTATGCCATGCACAACGCCAATGAACACCTGCACATCAACGGGCGCTACGCCCTGGCCGTCGACGACGGCAACGCCTACCTCGCGGCGGGCCTGGCGGGGCTGGGGGTGCTGTGGCTACCCACGTACATGTCCAGGCCCCACGAAGCCAACGGCGAGCTGGTGCCGCTTTTCGAAACGTGGCGCATCGACCCGATGCCGCTCTACCTGGCTTACCCGCCGAACCGGCATATCAGTGCCAGGTTGAGGGTGTTCATCGAATGGATGGTGGAATTGATGGCGCAGCACGCGCCAGTCGCGGATCGTCGTGGACTGTAAACTGTGAGGACACTCCATCACCGTTGCCCACTGACTTCAATGCAAGGGAATGCCGAATGATCGCCGAAGGGTTCGCCGTACTGCTGGACTATTCACTTTATCTGTTACCGGGCCTCGTCCTCCTGGGGCTCTGGTTCGGCTTGACGCCGAAGAGCCAGACCGGATTGCGCATCGCGATTCTGATCCTGGCGTTCGTGCTGATGCGCGACGCAATGACGCCGTTGCGCATGTGGTTCCTCAACGACGACATGCAGATCGGCTTCCTGGCCAATCCGTTCGTGCTGGCTTCGCTGGGAGGGGCGTCGCTGGCGTTGGTCGCGCTGATCGCTCGTGTGTCTCCGGATTTATGGCAGCTTGTCGTGGTGTTCAAGGGCAGCCGACTGGCTGGATTGAGCCTGGGCATCGTCGCTGGGTGCTTGATCGGTTTGCCACTGCGGCTTTACCAAGATGTCGAAGTGGGCGTCATTCCAGGCTACTGGGGTTGGCTGGCGGGCATGACGGTACTGGCCTATGGCGCCAACGCGCTGGAAGAAGTGTTGTTCCGCGGCCTGCTGCAGGGCTATCTGGAGCGACATGTCAGCGCCCTGCGGGCGGCGTTGACCACTACCGTGGCATTTTCGGCATGCCACACCTTTCTGGCGCTGAGCGTCACCCAACTCGGTGGGCCCGTCCTGCTCTTCACCCTGATCGAAGGGTTAGCGTGTGGGCTCATCTGCATGCGTTATGGGGTCGTGGCGTCGACTGCCGCGCATGGGACTGCGATCTTGCTGATTGCAGTGCCGATGGTGGGGCATTGATGAGTTAAATCAAGCACTGGAACTTGACCTCTCTCACCATCTACCTTAGTTTCGGCGCCCTCATCGGAAAGGCGGGTGAATTGCTCGCAGCTTTCGCGCCATCAAAAGGATTTGTTCATGCGTCGCGCTCAAGGCGTGCTGTTGTTCGCCTGTCTGTTCCCTTCTTTTGTGTTTTGTTCGCCAATAGCTGAGCGGGCTGAGTTGATGGCCGTCTACCGTCAAGCGGTCGCTCATAACTCCGACCTGGCGGCCGCCCGTGCCGATTTTGCCGCGCAGCAGGAAATGGTGCCTCAGGCGCGGGCCAATCTGTTACCGGTAATCAGCACGGGGGCTACGTTTGAGGCTACTCGTCTTACGCGTGATGAGCCGGAGCTTGCACGTGGACGCAGTGGCACGACCTTCCAGGCCAATCTGAAGCAACCTTTATTCAACGCTGCGTTCTGGTATGAACTAAAGGCGGCTAAAGCCGGCACTGCACAAGCAGCGCTGGAACTGTCGGCAAAAGAGCAGGCACTTATCCTGAAAACGGCGGAGGCGTACTTCGAGACACTGCGCGCCACCGATGCGCTGGCAGCGTCAGAATCCGAGGAAGCGGCCCTCAAACAGCAGATGGATCAAGCGCAAGCACGCCTCAAGGGCGGTCTGTCGAGCATCACCGATGTGCTGGACGCTCAGTCCGCATACGATAACGCTCAAGCAAATCGGCAGCTCGCGGAGCGCAAGGTTGAAGACGCCTTCGAGCAACTGGTCAATCTGACTAACCAGCAGTACGCAAGTATCGAAGGCATGCAACATCAGCTGCCGGTGCTGGCGCCGATTCCAAATGATACGAAGTCGTGGGTAGAAGGTGCTGTGCAGCAGAACCTCAAGTTGTTGGCGAGCAACTATGCCGTGGAGGCGGCTGGAGAACGTTTAAGTCAGCGTCAATCCGGACATGCTCCAACCCTCGACGCCGTGGCCTCTTACCGCAAGGGCGATAACGACAGTTTCGGCTACAGCAACCCTAGCGATTTTGGTCAGGATGGATACCGCAAGTATGTCTCTCAAAGCAGCGTAGCGCTGGAATTGACCGTCCCGATTTATAGTGGCGGCCGTGTCAGTTCACAGGCACACGAGGCTTACCAGAGACTGGCTCAAAGTGAAGAGCTGAGGGAAAGTCAGCGTCGAGAGGTGGTGCTGGATACTCGCAATTATTTCCGTGCCGTCAACTCGGACATCCAGCAGATAAAGGCGCGCAGGCAAACAATCCTGTCGAGTCAACAATCGTTGAAAGCATCGAAGGTTGGCGCCGATATAGGGACACGTAACACGGTGGATGTACTTAACGCACAACGCCAACTGTTTAAAGCCGTACGTGACTATAACGACGCGCGTTATGACTACATCCTGAACAATCTGCGTTTGAAACAGGCCGCTGGCACGCTGAGCGCCAACGACCTTCAAAAGCTTGCCGAGTACCTCAAGGCGGACTACGAACCCAAGCATGATTTCCTTCCGCCCGAGCTGATGTAAGGCCCTGACGCGGGACTTCAGGGCCGCTTTCGGATGTCGACACCGCTCGAGAAATAGAATAATGTTACGCCGCCATCATTCTCGCCTGACGCCTTCGAGCCAAGCGGAACACCAGGTGCCCAAGGAAGCCAAGGGCGTGCCAATGATTTTTTCGCATGGAAGCGTTTATGCAAGAACAAGGGACTACCCCAGGGCCGTCTGCGACTGCGCTGGATACGGGACTGGCCTGCCTGGCCATGTTGGCGCGTTTTCATAACGTTGCCGTCTCCCCGGAACAGCTCGCCCACGAATACGTTGCCGAGGGGCAGCTATTCGGCAAAGCCGAGATACTCCTGGCTACTCGCCAACTGGACCTCAAAGCCAAAGCTATCCGCACAACGTTCGAACGGCTGGGGCAAACCCCTTTGCCCGCGATTGCCTGCGCTACCGACGGCGGGTTCTTTATCATCGCCCGCGTGGATCAGGAAAAAATCCTGATCCACGATCCTCGAGCTCAGCGCCCAGAGATGATCAGCGCGGAACAACTTCAGGCACGCTGGAGCGGCGAGCTGATTCTCGTACGGTCCCAAGCATCGTTGACGGCCGACCTGTCCAAGTTCGACTTCACCTGGTTTATCCCGGCCATCGTCAAATATCGCAAGTTGCTCGGTGAAGTACTGCTGGTTTCCTTTGTCCTGCAGATATTTTCCCTGCTGACTCCACTGTTCTTTCAAGTGGTCATGGACAAAGTGCTGGTACATCACGGGCTCACGACCCTGGATGTGATTGCCATAGGTCTGCTGGGCATCATGTTGTTCGAGACGGTGTTGAGTGGATTACGCAGCTATGTGTTCGCTCATACGGCCAGTCGCATCGATGTGGAACTGGGCTCCAGATTGTTCCGCCATCTGGTCACCCTCCCACTGTCATACTTCCAGGCGCGGCGTGTCGGCGACTCCGTCGCTCGGGTTCGTGAGCTTGAAAATATCCGCAGCTTCCTCACTGGCAACACCATCACTTTGCTGCTGGACGTCCTGTTCTCCGTGGTTTTCATTGCCGTAATGTTTTTCTACAGCGGCTGGCTGACCCTGGTCGTGTTGTTATCGCTGCCGTTGTACGTCGTGGTTTCGCTGTTCATCACGCCGCTGCTTCGAGCACGTTTGAACGAGAGCTTTGCCCGTGGCGCCGAGAACCAGGCCTTTCTGGTGGAGACGGTCAACGGTATCGACACGTTGAAATCCATGGCCGTCGAGCCCCAGATCACCCGCAAATGGGATAACCAGCTGGCGGCCTATGTCAGTGCGGGTTTCAAGACCCAGACCCTTTCGACTATCGCCAATGAAAGCGTCTCGCTGATCGGCAAGCTGGTGACCGTTGCAACCCTGTGGCTCGGCGCCCGGCTGGTGATCGACGGTCAACTGTCGGTGGGTCAATTGATCGCATTCAACATGCTGGCGGGCAGAGTCGCCCAGCCCATCATGCGTCTGGCTCAGCTATGGACCAACTTTCAACAGACCGGTGTGTCGGTCCAGCGCCTCGGTGACATCCTCAACACCCGGACCGAGATGTCCCAGGCCACCCGCAGTGCATTACCCGCACTCAAGGGGCGCGTGGAGTTTGATCAAGTACATTTCCGCTATCGCCCCGATGGTTCCGAAGTGTTGCGCGGTGTCAGCCTGGCGATCGGTGCCGGGGAGGTGATCGGTATCGTCGGGCGTTCCGGTTCAGGCAAAAGCACGTTGACTCGTCTCTTGCAGCGGCTCTTCGTCCCGGAGCGTGGCCGCGTACTTGTCGATGGGATGGACCTGGCGCTGGCCGATGTCTCTTCATTGCGTCGACAGATCGGCGTGGTGCTGCAGGACAACATGCTGTTCAACCGCAGCATCCGCGAAAACATTGCATTGACCGATCCGGGGGCACCTCTGGAGGCGGTTATGCACGCGGCGAAAATGGCCGGTGCGCATGATTTCATTCTTGAATTGCCCGAAGGCTACGACACGATAGTCGGTGAACATGGCGCTTCGCTCTCGGGCGGACAACGTCAACGAGTGGCGATTGCCCGAGCCCTGATCGGCAACCCGCGAATCCTGATTTTCGATGAAGCGACCAGTGCGCTGGACTACGAGTCAGAGCGGATCATCCAGCAGAACATGCAGGCTATCTGTAAGGGGCGAACGGTGATCATCATTGCTCACCGTCTCTCCGCTGTACGCGATGCCAACCGGATTGTGGTCATGGACCGCGGACAGATCGTCGAACAGGGCACTCACCACGAGCTCCTGGCCCATCAAGCGGGACACTACTCACGCCTGCACCGTTTGCAACAAGGATAGTTGCCATGAGCGAACCATCAGCGACACGTCAACTGTTGCGACGCTATCGCAGTGCCTGGCGTCAGGCGTGGCGTCAGCGCAAACAGCTGGACACCCCCATGCGTCTTGCCCACGAAGTCCAGTTCCTGCCTGCCGCGCTCGCGTTGCAGGATCAACCGACCCATCCGGCGCCGCGCTACATCCAATGGACCATCATGGGCTTTGCCGCATTGGCGCTGTTGTGGGCCTGTGTCGGTGAAGTCGAGGTGGTCGCCACGGCGCGAGGCAAGGTCGTCGCCAGCGGCAAGAGCAAGACCATACAACCGAGCGAAGTGGCGGTGGTGAAGACTATCCGGGTTTACGACGGCCAGTCGGTCAAGGCCGGAGACGTCCTTGTGGAATTGGACGCCAGTGCAACGGGGGCCGACGTCAATCGCTACCGGATCGATCTGTTGGCGGCGGAGGTCGACAGCGCCAGGGCCACCGCTTTGCTTGAGTCGATTCAAAGTGGCAAGGAGCCGGGCTCCCTCGCTAGTCACCTGCTCCAGGCGGATCCGCCACAAGTCATGGCTGCGCAGCGCTGGCTTCAAGGGCAATACCTGGAGTTGCGCAGCTCCCTGGATCAGGTCGATGCCGAAATCGAGCAACGCTTTGCGGAAATCCAGTCGGCTAAGGCGATGGTGGCATCCCTGCAACAGACGCTGCCGATCACCCGTCGCCTGGCCGATGATTATCGAGAGCTACTGGCCCAGCAATATGTCCCCCGACACGCATTCCTCGAAAAGCAGCAAGCCCTGCTGGACCAGGAACGGGACATGGCGGTGCAACAGGCCCGCGTAGTTGAACTCAATGCCAGCCGCAAGGAAGCCGAACGCCGCCGCCAAGGTATCCTCGCCCAAACCCGCCGGGCCATGCTCGATTTGCAGCAGCAATCGGAGCAGAAAGCGGCAGCCTTGACGCAAGAACTCAAAAAAGCCGAGCAACGCGACGATCTGATGAGCCTGACCGCACCGGTGGACGGCACCGTTCAGCAACTGGCGATTCATACCGTGGGTGGTGTGGTGACGGCGGCCCAGCCGCTGATGGTCATCGTGCCCAATGACCAGCCAATGGAAGTCGAAGCCATGCTGGAGAACAAGGATGTAGGGTTTGTTCGGCAAGGGCAGCTGGCTACGGTGAAAGTCGAGACGTTTACGTTTACCAAGTACGGGACGGTCGAAGGGGAAATCATCAGCGTTTCCAATGATGCGATCGAAGATGAGAAGCGTGGGTTGATCTATAGCAGCCGGGTTCGTCTGTTGAAGGACTTCATCATGGTGCGCAATGAGAAGGTGGCGTTGTCGCCGGGGATGTCGGTCACCGTCGAGGTCAAGACAGATCGGCGTAGAGTGATCGATTATTTCCTGAGTCCGTTGCAGCAGTATGCGGGTGAGAGTTTGCGGGAAAGGTAGTGTTGCAAATGGAAGAGGGATTTATTGCGAAGGGTTTTATCATCGCTAAGTATCTGCTGGCGCATATGTACTGCTCATTGGTTTGCCAGGATCCGGTAGCGGTCGTGACACCGGTTAGTATTGCTTCGCCAAATCAGCAGGTGGTGGCGAATTTTGTAGTTGAGCGGCGGGCCGGCCTTGACGTTTCGATTTTTTTTGTATGGCAATCAGGCGATTCGAAGAGGGCAGAGCAAAGAGAGCTTTGGCGCGGGCGGTACAATCAAAGGGGGATTTCTTTGCCCGTCCATATGCGTGTATTAAAGGGCAGTGAGGTGTTTTTTGATGATGTTGTTGTTACGACCGGAGTTAATGCTGGGCGATCTCTTAAATATGGTGGGCAACAAAAGGCTGTAGGAGTCAGGCCGGTTAGATCTCTCTTGTTGGATTCCGGAAGTTACTCTGTTGAGGTGAGTACTGTTAATGTTGTCGAGGCGTTCAACGGAGAGGAGTGTTATTTTGAATTTTATGCTTACGATATTCGAGAGCTTGATTGAAGTGGTTGGTTGGGGGCGAGGTTTCTGAACTATGGTTCGCGAGGCTGCGGATATCCATTGTTCGGTGATATGGTTAGAGGGAGTTGATTGTAATGTGTTGCGGATGATGTCAGCTTTGAAAAAGTTTATCTATCTTGGGTGGTTTGATCTTTTTTTGATTGCAGTTCTATATCAGCTGCTGAGGACGTCGAATGATGAGGTTTTGTGGGTAGTAACGGTTGCTGTGGCTGTTCTCAGATATTTTGTTTCGGTATGCGTTTTTCGACATTATTTTTACTTGTTTGGAAATGGGTACAAATTTCAGATGGTTTTTATTTTGTCGGCGGCATCTTATCTTTTGGTAAGCGATGCTGGTGACAGATTTGCTAGGGGCTTTTGTTGTTACTGATTGTAGCTTCGGCTTCTGAGGTTGTGCTTTCGTTTTTTTCAAGGAGCAGGTGTTAAGTGAGTGCTCAGAAGGTATTTGTATGCGGTCAGGATTTATGCCAGTGGCGGTGACAAGTGGACAGCTGCGATGACTCTCATAGAGGCTCTAGCACTTGCACAGATCAGCTGGTTGGGAGGGATACTAGCCTTTATTGGGTCGCTTATTAAAGAGTATGCTCTAAAAAGAGTGGGGTTGTGGATATCTGTCGTTTCGGTGATATCTCATGGTCTGTTTTTGATGCTTGTTTATGTTTTTGGATATGGCACCTCATAAACAGAGCTTGATTGTGGTTTTTTAATGGTTGCCAGAAGGAGTTGAGTAATGTCGTTTAGTAAAATAACGATGGATTATATAAAAGAATAGGTGGGCAGCTAAAGAAGTAGCTCGTACGCTTGGCGCTTCAGATGTCTCCGGTGAGATTGCCGGAAGGTGATTGATTATTTTCTGAGCCTGTGCAGCAGTATGCGGGTGACAGTTTGCGAGAACGCTAGGCGTTGGTGTAGTTCACAGAGATAGGCGGATTCCAATGGATGAGCTTAAGTTTTTTTCGAGGTTTAGATGCAAGTGCTGTGTACTTGGGGCTGATCTTGATCATGCTCTTGGCAATGAAGCTCAAGCTTGTCTGTGCATCGTACCTTGTTGTCGGGATGTGTAGCGGGCGAGAGTTTAGTTGGACGGTAGTATATGCTGTTCTGTTTGCTGTCTATGTCTCTTGAGGGATTAAATGAAAAAATTGGCTTTAATTGTTGGGGCGGTTTTTTTAATTGTCGCTTCTATCCTATTTTGGATTCATCAGAAAGGACAAGAAATTATCAGAGAGGGAGAGCTAGATACACGCTGGATTCGTCTTGAAATGTGGCCTGTACCGTATTTTAACCAAGTTGGCGATAGGCTTGCTCAAGAAGAAGAGAACTTCTTGCGTGTCATTAGTGACAAGTATGATAAGGAAGAGGTGTTGGGGTATTTATCTAGGAATAAGTGTAAGGATGTTTCGGATGCTTGCACAACAAACTTGCTCACATTGGTTGTTGTTCTTTTGGGTGAGCAGGAGTTTGATAGGGCGAAGGGCCTTTTAAATCAAGCGGCGCGGAATACGGAGGCTGGTAAAGTTTGTCCAATTAAACTTGAGTTGAGTATTTTAAAAAGCATTGTCGAAGTTATGAGGGGAGAGTCCATTTCTGGGGCTCGCGGTAGGGCTGAGCAAACAATAAAGGTGCTAGAAAGCTCCAGAGGAATTAATGCGAAGTTGCAGACTCCAGCATGTAATGAGTTGGTTAAGCAAAAGCCTGAGCTTTTTCATGCTTATGTCATGCAGGTTGCAGAGGTTATGTCTTTTGCTGGTGGCTCTTTGTCGGAGTCGGCTGCGTATCTTAGGAAAGTCAACAAGGTTAGATAAAAGGGAGTTTATATGTCAAGCGAATTTACTTCTGGCAAGGAACTGGCGGAGCAGTACCAAGACTTGGCTCCGTTATCTCAGTATTTAACTAAGCAAACCAGTGACCTTATTGAAAATCGAGGGGATTTAGAAGGTCCTCAATATGAGCAGCTGATGCGAGATACTCTGCAGACGGCTGCGCAGCTTGCTGGTAAATTTAGTGGGAATGGTTTCGCAGGAACTGCGGGGAAAATTATAGATAAACTTTTTGCACTCATTAATTTTGCCGAAGGACAGTTTCCTACCGAAGACGCCAGGAAGGCCCAGAATAGTGTTCTTGATAGTCTATTAGATATGTCGGACACCATGGACAGGTTTTTTGGTGGAGATGGCATCACTCCCGTTAGAGTCGATGGTCCACGCCTCGACGACCCGGCCATGAACGATGTAAACGATCTCAATGATTTACTCAAAAATTTAGGTGATTTAGCTAAAGATCTCGTTCCTCTGCCAAATATAGAAGAGACCGTTAGCGATTTTTCGTTGCGCTTTGAGAGTGCAACGGACCTGATACATAAGAAAGCAACGGATTACGATGAGCAGACAGATGAAGTTTTACAAGGACTTATCGCTAGCGGAGGAGGATGGAAACTTAGCTTTGATCCAGCTAAGTTAAACGTCAATCAGTATGTCAATGGATGGATAAATAACACCTTCACTGCCGCCGCAACTCAAATCCTCGCGGATGGCTACCGGCCGGGTAATGGTAATACGGTTAAGCAGGTTTTCGACTTCAGCCTCCGCAACGCAAGTCAGGGCCTCTCGTACGATCCCG
Organism: Pseudomonas sp. B21-028; assembly: GCF_024749045.1. Classification (NCBI taxonomy): domain Bacteria; kingdom Pseudomonadati; phylum Pseudomonadota; class Gammaproteobacteria; order Pseudomonadales; family Pseudomonadaceae; genus Pseudomonas; species Pseudomonas sp. B21-028. Next base: position 4,233,613 of record NZ_CP087184.1, on the reverse strand, counting down.
GTAAATTTGGCGCCTTACTCAATTCAGGTAATGCCCAAGCTCGCTTGACGCTGCCAACTGATCCCTTGGTTCTTGATCTCAATGGCGATGGTGTCAGGCTGACCGACTACCTAAGTGCTCCAGTATTGTTTGATGTGGATAACGATGGCGGTAGCCTCGAGGAAACGGGCTGGGTGAGTTCGAACGACGGGATAGTCGTGTACGACCTCAATGGCAATGGCAAGATTGACCATATGGGCGAAACCCTATCCGAATACTTCGGCGGCACGACGGGCACTGCGGGTAACGCGGGCGAGAAGCGTTTCAAGAACGGCTTTGCTGCGCTGAAAAGCTTGGACAGCAATGGTGATGATGTTTTTGACGAGAAAGACGACGCTTGGTCGAGTGTTAAGGTGTGGGTAGATGCCAACGATGATGGCATGAACTGGGACGATGCCAACGGCAATGGCGCTGTCGACACGGGCGAGGCAAGTGAACTGAAGTCATTGGCGGCGCTTGGTATCACGCAGATCAGCCTGATTCATACGGAGCAGAGCGGCGAGGTGCGGGACGGCAACGAAGTATTGGCCCGAGGGACGTTCGTGCAGGACGGTTCGACCAAGGAAGCCATTGCCGCCAACTTCCTGGCCAATCCCAATGGCCATACCTTCACGGTGAGTGGCACGGGGTCTGTCGTGTCGACCCAGGGCGACGGACAAGTTGCTCCGGTCAGCGCCTATACCTCTTTATCAGAGGCGGGCGAAACCATCGATATTGCGCAAAAAGGCGTGAACAACGCTACGGGCGGCTCGGGTAACGATGTTTTGCTCGGTGATGCCGAGACCAATTGGTTGGCCGGGGGGCAGGGTAGCGACACATTCAATGCCGGCGCCGGCGACGATGTTCTGCTGATTGATGCTGACGACTCACCGCTCAATATTCATGGTGGTGCCGGGACCGATATTGTTCAGGTCATTGGCGATCGGGGCGTCAACCTCAATCTGGCCCAGGCCGAAGTAGAGATTGCCCAAGGAGGACGCGGAAATGACGTCTTCATCGGTGGTGGGGCGAGTACGTTCTATATGCGCGGGGGCGATGGCGACGACATCTTGAGGGGCGGAGCGGCCAATGATGCGTTGTCCGGCGAAAATGGTGATGACTTCATCATTGGCGGTGCTGGTAACGATGTGCTGAGAGGGCATCGTGGGAACGACCAGATACAGGGGGAATTTGGAAGTGATCTTATTGATGGTGGACTAGACGACGACAACCTGAGCGGTGGTGCTGGGGATGACGTTCTGATTGGAGGTGCTGGTGATGATATCCTCAACGGTGGAGAGGGTATCGATGTTGTCGAGCTGTCGGGTGAGTTTTCCGAATATCGCTTCACCAAGACCCAGGAGGGGGTTTGGATCAGTGATACGGTGGCGGGTCGAGACGGCACCGATTTCGTCAAGAACGTGGAAAAGGCCAACTTCAAGAGCTTGAAGTTGGTGGATATCCCCAGCAGTACCAGCGAGGGCCTGGAAAACCCATTACCTGCCAAGGACGTACTGAATAAAGATAAGGCGGGCGTTGCGTTTGGTCGCGCCAGTGCACATCTGATCGGCAAAGAGCAACTGCTGAGTAACGATATCGATTGGCAGAACGATGCATTGCACATCGCCGAACTCTTCGATGTGACAGGCGGAACGGCCATTTTGACTCAGGCGGGGGATGTACTGTTTACGCCAGACGCCGACTTTGTCGGCGTGATGAGCTTCAAATACAGCGTGGCCGATGCAAAGGGTAACGTAGCCGCTACCGTTATCGATACAGGAAGTGGCGAGAGCGCAACCATGCGCGCCGCTGTCTTTCTGAAAACCCCCGAATTACCTGATGATCCGTTGGTCACAGATCAGTGGTATCTGTCCCAGGCCAATATCCTGCCGGTCTGGAAAGACTATACCGGCAAAGGTGTCAAAATTGCTCAGATCGAGACTACCAGTTCTTTCGGTACGACCAAGGAAGTTCTCGATTACCGTCATGCCGACCTGAAGGACAACATCGACCAGAGCTGGTTGGCCAACGCAACGCCGGGACAGATGGCGGGCGAAGGCAGTGGCGGCAAGTTCAGCGATCACGCGACCCTTGTGGCAGGAGTGATGGTTGCTGCTCGCAATGGCGAGGGCAGCGTAGGTGTTGCTTATGATGCGACTATTGCAGGGTACTGGATCAATAAGGATGACCTCAGTGGTATGTCCCACATGTATGAATATGATGTGGTGAATAACAGTTGGGGTAGTAGTCATCGCTTCGATCTTAAGTTCACCCCGGCTGAGCTTGGAAAAATGCCAACAACTTACAGGCTGGCCTTGAGCGAAGGCCGCGATGGCCTAGGCACCGTGATTGTCACGGGCGGTGGTAATGACAGGGAAAAGGGCGGCAACACCAACTACTCAAACGTCTCCAACAGCCGCAGCAGCATCATTGTCGGTGCGATCAATGCCACCACTGACTTAGGCGCCCTGCAGTTTGGGGGAAAACCTTTCTCCAGCCCAGGGGCAAGTATCCTGGTCAGCGCGCCCGGCTCGAACGTAACCTCGACTTCGCGGTTGGTGCAGAACGACAACGGTTCCACGTTCGGCGGGGACACCAGCGTTTCCCAAGGCACCAGCTTCGCGGCACCTATCGTTTCCGGCATCGTGGCCCTTATGCTGGAAGCCAATCCAGAACTGGGGTATCGCGATGTCCAGCAGATCCTTGCGCTTTCTGCGCGCAAGGTGGCCGACCCCACGACTTCCTGGCAGGACAACGGCGGCCAGAACTGGAACGGCGGTGGCATGCATGTCAGCCATGACTACGGTTATGGCGAAGTCGATGCCCGCGCTGCGGTTCGCCTGGCGGAAACCTGGAGTCTCCAGCAAACCTTCCACAATGAGTTCAGCCTGATCAAACCGCTGGAGTCGGGTGTGCTCAATCGGACGATTACCGACGGGCAGAGTGGTGGAATCAGTCACTCCCTGACCATGGGCAATGCCAACATCTCCGTCGAGCATGTTGAAGTCAAAGTCAGCCTGACTCATGCGCGGCCAGGCGATCTGATTCTAAAACTGATCTCGCCCTCCGGTACCGAGTCCATTTTGATGAATCGTCCAGGCAAGGTGCCAGGCAGCGCTGCGAGTGATCGTGGCGATAGCGATTTTGATGAGGCGTCCACACTGGACTACGTGTTTGACACAGCGCTCTTGCGTGGCGAGAGCACTCAGGGGAACTGGACACTTCAGGTGATCGACACCGTCACCGGAGACACCGGGACGTTGAACAGCTGGAGTCTGAACGTTTACGGCAAGGGTGGCACGGCTGATGACCAGTATGTGTACACCAACGAGTACGCGAAGTTGGCCGCTTCGGGTGGGCGCAATGTGCTTAACGACACCGACGGAGGCGAGGATACGATCAACGCGGCGGCGATCTCCAGCGCCAGCGTCATCGACCTGTCGAGAGGCGAAGCCACGCTGGCTGGAGCTCGTCTGGCGATTTCCAACCCAGGGCAGATCGAGCATCTGATCGGCGGCGAGTTCGCCGACACGCTGACCGGTAATGCGGCGGACAACCATCTTTCCGGTGGTCGTGGTGACGATACGTTGTCGGGCGGGGCCGGCGTCGACACGCTGATCGGTGGCAAGGGCAGCGACACCTTGACCGGCGGTGCGGACACTGACTATTTCGTGATCGACAAGGCCGCGGGCGACATCGACACTCTCACTGACTTTGTGATCGGCACCGATCGAATCGTCTTGTCCGGTTTTGATGCTGAAGTCTATTCAACGATGACGATTACCCAGCAAGGCGCCGATACTCGGTTGAGTCTGGCGGATGGACAGGTTCTGCTGTTGAAGAATGTCCAGTCCCAAGGTTTAACGCTGAGCAGCTTTGTTCATATTCCGGATGGCGTGCGCATGAGCCAGTTGGAGGCTGCTTCAGGTTATGGTTTCGGACTCAACGGGGTAGCGACCGAGCGCAATTTGCCTAACCTGGACGGAGGCTTCCTGTACTGGACCAACGATGGCGGCGAACGCGTGTTCGGCGGGACCGGCGCCGATACGATCTTGGGTGGCCTGGGCGACGACGTCCTGGTAGGGGAGTCTTCGACGGCAGCGACCGTGGGCGGTAATGACTTTATCGACGGCGGTGAAGGCAACGATGTGGTGCGCGGCAGTGCCGGTGATGACGTGCTCCGTGGCGGTGCCGGGCTGGACTACCTGGGCGGGGATGCTGGTAACGATGTCCTTTACCTGGAGGGCGACCTGGCCGTCAGTGACTATGCCAGCACCACGTTGCTCTCGCCGAACATCAACCTGAGCGGGGCTGCCACACACACGGGGGCTTCCGTTGCGGGTGGTGCCGGCAATGACCGTTTTGTGCTGGTTGAAGATATTCAGGCCAGCGCTTCGCAAGGGGTGATGGCCAACCTGATCGATGACTTTGAAGTCGCCAATACCAACGAGAAGATCGACCTGTCGCAGATTCGTGCGGTGCGTGGATTCTCCGATTTGAATTTCAGCACCGTGACGGTCGACGGTGAGCAATATCTGCGTGTATGGCTCGGTGTCATGGCCAGCGGTACTCAGTACCTGACGCTCAAAGGTGTGGGTGTAGGCCAGTTGTCCGCTGCCAACTTCATTTTTGGCCAGGCGTCCGTCCAGCCCAAGGTGCTAGTGAGCGGAACTGATGCAAACGATCTGCTGGTGGGGGATGCCGGAGGCAATACCCTGGATGGTCGGGCCGGTGCCGATGTCATGGAGGGCCGATTGGGCGATGACACCTACATTGTCGATAACCTCGGCGACGTGGTGAAGGAAGTCGTGGGCGGAGGTTACGACCTGGTCAAGTCCAGCGTCAGCCATGTCCTGGCCGACGAAGTCGAGTCCTTGCAGTTGCAGGGCAGCGCCGCGATCAATGGCACCGGCAACGGGCTGTCCAACCGTCTGGTGGGCAACAGTGCAAATAATGTTCTGGATGGTGCCGGCGGCTCCGATGTGATGATCGGCGGCCTGGGTGATGATACCTATGTGGTGGATGATGGTTCCGACCGGATCGTCGAGTCCGAAGGCGAGGGTACGGATACCGTCAACTCATCGGTTTCCTTCACGTTGGCCAATCACCTGGAAAACCTGAGCCTGACGGGGCATGCGGCAATCAATGCCACGGGTAACGCGACCAACAACATCTTGCGTGGCAACACTGCGGATAACCGCCTCGACGGTGCCCAAGGTGCGGACCGAATGGTCGGTGGCATGGGGAACGACACTTACTTCGTGGATAACGTCGGTGACATCGTCGTCGAGGACGCTGACCGTGGCAACGACAAGGTCATTTCCACCATCGACTACACCCTGACAAACAACGTCGAAATGCTGACGCTGTCTGGCCCTGCCTTGAATGGAAGCGGAAATGCACTGGCTAATGAACTGATCGGCAACGAGCTCAATAACCGCTTGTACGGTGGTGCGGGCGATGACTTCTTGCAGGGAGGAAAAGGTAATGATCGCTATGTGTTCGGCGTCGGCCATGGCCAGGATCGCATCAATGAAGATCTGGACGTCGGGGGTGGCACCGACACTATTGTGTTCGAAGCCGGTATTCAGGAGAGCGACGTCGCTGTCGACCACTCTGCGCAAGGTATGGTGCTGCGCCTGAACGACGGCCAGCAGATCATTTCCGGCTGGACTGCCGCACGCGGTCACAGCGTCGAGCGCATCGAATTCGCCAATGGTACGGTCTGGAACACCGCGACAATGTCGACCCAGGCCAACCGGGCGCCAACCGTGTCGACAGCGGTCGCCGATCAGAAGGTTGCAGAGGACAGCGGTTTTGTTCTGACGCTTGCGGCCAATACATTTATCGATGCGGATACGGGCGATTCCCTCCAACTGAGCGCAACCCTGGCCGACGGTAAACCGTTGCCTGTCTGGTTGAGATTTGACGCCAAGACCCGAACTTTCAACGGCACGCCGGATAACGACGCTGTTGGTCATTTGTCGATCCGAGTCACGGCAACTGACAAAGCTGGGCTATTTGTCAGCGATAGCTTTGAGGTCCAGGTCAGCAATACCAACGACGCGCCAACTCTGGTTAAGGCTATCGCCGATCAGTCCGCGACCGAAGGGGCGCTTTTGACGTTCGTGCTGCCGGCAACGACTTTCGCTGATGTGGATGTAGCGGATGCGTTAAGTATCACGGCGCAATCGGCCAACGGTCAGGCGCTTCCCGGCTGGTTGTCTTACGACGCCATCAGCCGGACGTTCAGCGGTACTCCGGGCAACGCGAATGTCGGCAAACTGGCCATTCGCGTCCAAGCAATGGACAAAGCTGGCGCGACGGTTTCCGATACTTTCGAAATCGATGTGCAGAACGTCAACAATACGCCGACCGTCAATTTCGGTATCGCGGATCAGGTGGTGGGCGAAGATACCCGATTCAACTTCACTGTTGCGGCAAACAGTTTCAGCGATATCGATGCGGGTGATTCCCTGAGCCTGGTTGCGACCACCGTCAACGGCGGAGCGCTGCCGAGCTGGTTGAGCTTCGACGCGCTTACCCGGACGTTCTCGGGTGTGCCAACCAACAGCGACGTGGGTCTGCAAGCAATCAAGGTGACTGCTACCGACAAGGTCGGCGCCACCACGTCGGACATTTTCAATCTGACCGTTGCCAACGCGAACGATGCTCCACAACTCGTTAATGGGGTCGCTGATCTCAGTATCCAGAATGGTCAGGCGCTCAGCTACATGCTGCCGGCCAATGCGTTCACAGATATCGACGCCGGGGACCGACTGAGTTACCAGGCCACTTTGGCCAATGGGGCGGCGCTTCCTGCGTGGCTGGTATTCGATGCAGCCACTCGAACCTTCAGTGGCACTCCTACAGAGACTGGAACTGTCTCGGTCAAAGTTTCGGCGGTGGATCTGTCCGCTGCTGCTGCCAGTGATGTGTTCGATATCGTCGTCAGTGCCCAGACCGTCATCAACGGAACCCAAAGCGGTGAGACCCTCAGTGGGGATGCCTTGGGCAACATCATCAATGGGCTGGGCGGTGACGACACGATTAGTGGTCGGGACGGCAATGATGTACTGAGCGGAGGTGATGGTGTCGACTGGATCTCCGGTGGGAACGGCAACGATATCTTGGACGGTGGCACCGGTAATGACAGTCTGCGGGGCGATTCTGGGAATGACACCTATCGGTTCTACCGAGGTATGGGGCAGGACAGCGTCACCGATTTTGACTGGACGGTCGGCAACGTCGATACCATCAAGGTCGCGGCTGATATTGCCCCGGCGGACGTGATCATCAGTCGGGACCAGACTTATCTCACACTTGCGATCAAAGGGACGACCGATAAATTGTCGATCACCTTCTTCAATAGTTCGAATTACATAGTGGAGCGCGTCGAATTCGCCGACGGGACTGTCTGGGGCATCGATGCCCTCAAGGAAATGACCAAAGGCGTCGCCAGTAGTGCTGCCGATACCTTGTTCGGCGACTCTGGGGCGGATGTACTCGATGGGCTTGAGGGGGACGACAAGGTCTACGGCGAAGCAGGTGACGATAGACTGGAAGGAGGAACAGGTGACGACTCGTTGGGAGGAGACGATGGCGATGACGTCCTCAATGGTGGTGCGGGCGACGATTATCTGAACGGCGATAACGGCAATGACCGCCTCGATGGCGGTATCGGTAACGATCAGTTGTCGGGGGGGAGAGGCAATGATACCTATCTTTTCTATAGGGGAATGGGTCAGGACATTGTCCGCGAGTTCGATTTGACCTCTGGAAACAGCGATACGATCAAGGTCGCCGCCGACATCAATCCCGGTGATGTCATGGTCAAACGCGAGGGGAGCGATGTTTACCTCGCCATCAAGAACACCACTGATCGGATGACGATCTACAGTTACACCGACGCCAACTATCAGGTTGAACGCGTCGAATTTGTAGACGGCACCGTCTGGTCCGTTAATGATCTCAAGCGCTTGTCGGTAGAGGCTGCCACCAACGGCGCCGATACGCTGTACGGCGACGAAGCCAATGATCAGTTGGACGGGCTTGACGGTAATGACAAGTTATCGGGCCTGGTTGGTAATGATGTGCTCAACGGCGGAGCGGGTCAGGACACGCTTGAAGGCGGGTCAGGGCTGGATACACTGGACGGTGGGGCGGGTAATGACTCGCTGTACGGAGGCTCCGGCAACGACATCTATCTCTTTCAGCGTGGTGGTGGCCAGGATGTAATTTCCGATCGCGACTGGAGCGCGGGCAATATTGACGTGATCAAGTTAGCCCAAGGGATCAGTCCGAGCGACATCAAGGTTGCACGTGTAGGCTACAACCTGGAACTGACGATCCTCGGTACCACCGACAAGCTGACCGTCAGCGAGTGGTTCTCTTCCACTGACTCGCAGATCGAACAGGTCCAGTTCGCCGACGGTACGCACTGGGATGTCGCAACCCTGAAAGCCCTGTCTAGGGGCGTGGCGTCTGAAGGCAATGATGTCCTGCAGGGCGAAGAGTCTAGCGCCGATATCCTCAACGGATTGGGGGGGGATGACTCGCTCTATGGATTGTCAGGCAATGATGCGCTGAGCGGTGGCGCCGGCACCGACAAGCTCTTTGGTGGCGCAGGTATGGACACGCTCGATGGTGGCGCCGGCAATGACTTCCTTTATGGTGATGTTGGTAACGATACCTATCTGTTCTACCGCGGTGCCGGGCAGGATTCGATAAGTGAGTACGATTCTTCGGTGGGTAACTTGGATACGATCAAGATAGGGGCAGGCCTCAAGCCGTCCGATATCCGGCTCAGTCGTGACACCAGCAACCTTTTCTTCGGCATTGCAGGAACAACCGACAAGCTGATCGCTTCCTACTGGTTCTCCAACAGCGCGTACCGGATCGAGCAGATCCAGTTCGACGACGGAACCCTTTGGAATGCCGACACTATCAAGAGCATGACCAAGGGCACGTCAACCTCGGGTAGCGATGCGCTGTTTGGCGAGGATGTACTAGCTGACTCGTTAAGTGGCCTTGACGGCGATGACAAGCTTTACGGGCTGAGCGGTAACGATACGCTATCAGGTGATAACGGCGCCGATGAGCTGAGCGGTGGTGAAGGCTCCGACACCTTGCTGGGTGGGGCTGGTAATGATCGGTTGTATGGTGACACAGGCGCCGACACCCTGTCAGGCGGGACGGGCAATGATCAGTTGAATGGGGAGCGCGGCAATGATCTTTATCAATTCGAACGAGGAGGCGGCCAGGACGTTATCGACGATTTCGACCCGGACGCCAACACCGATGTGTTGCAGTTCGGTGCCGGTATTTCTGCCAATCAACTCTGGTTCAGCAAAAACGGCTGGGACCTGGAGGTGAGTGTCATCGGCACGGCCGATAAAGTAACGATCTCTAAATGGTCTTTCTGGGGGGCTGGCAGCTGGGAAAAAGCTCAGCATATCGAGCAGTTCCGCACAGCCGATGGCAAGGTACTGTTGGAAAACCAGGTCGATCAGCTAGTGGGTGCCATGGCTGCTTTCGCGCCGCCAGCACCGGGTGAGACTTCGTTGCCCCAGAACTACCAAGCCTCGCTGAATGCGGTGATTGCCAGCAATTGGCAATAACGATCCAAACTGCCGCGCCTTAGGGCGCGGCAGTTTCGTTGATTGTATGGTTCGAGCGCGGTGATGAAATCTATAACCAATACAGGAGTCATCACTGATGACGCCTTTCGGAGTTCGTCGTGAACATTTCGACTACACGATCATAGAGGAGACGCACCATGGACCGATTCACCGGCGGCTGCCTGTGCGGCAACGTCCGTTTCGAAGCTTCGGGGCGCCCTTATCGGGTCGGCCTCTGCCACTGTCTCGACTGTCGCAAGCACCATGGCGCGCTTTTTTACGCAGCAGCCATGTTCCCCCAGGAGGCGGTGAAGATCGAAGGCGAAACCCGCGATTACGCCGGTCGCTTCTTTTGCCCCCGCTGCGGCTCGCCGGTCTTTGCCCGCAGCGGTGACGAGATCGAAGTGAACCTGGGAAGCCTGGATGCCCCTGACCAGTTGATGCCTACCTACGAATGCTGGACCGTGCGTCGCGAGGCCTGGTTGCCGGCGTTTCCCTTGACACGATACGAGCATGATCGTGCCGGGAAAGGTCGGTCCGAGGCGTAGGGCGATCAGGCAAACCCGATGATCGCCTTGATCTCCAGATATTCCTCGAACCCGTGGACTCCATATTCACGGCCGTTTCCTGAGCGCTTGTACCCGCCGAACGGGGCCATGGGGTTCCACGCCGGATAGTTCAACAGCACTTGTCCGGAGCGGATGCGCGAGGCAACGGCGCGCGCCAGTTCCAGGTCCTGGGACTGGACGTGGGCACCAAGCCCATAGACGCTGTCGTTCGCGATCGCGACTGCTTCATCCACGGTGTCGTAAGGGATGATGCACAGCACCGGTCCGAAGATCTCTTCCTGGGCAATGTGCATGGCGCTGCTGACGTCCGAGAAAATGGTCGGTCGGGTGTAGAAACCCTTCTCGAAACCTTGCACGCGTCCTGGTCCGCCGCAAATCAGTTTTGCACCCTCGGCGATGCCCGTCTCGATCATCGTCTGCACGCGCTTGAACTGGGGTTCGTTGGCGATCGGGCCGAGTACCGTGTCTTCCGATCGAGGGTCTCCAACGATGATCGCATTGGCCGTCGCGGCGGCCAGTGCTTCGACTTCCGCCAGCCGGTTGCGGGGCACGATCATCCGGGTAGGCGCACTGCATGACTGACCGACGTTACGGAACGCCGACATCACGCCGGGTGGTACGGCCTTGGCGAAGTCAGTGTCCGGCAAGAGTATATTGGGCGATTTGCCGCCCAGTTCCTGGGTGACGCGCTTCGCCGTGGGGGCGGCTGCCTGGGCTACCAGGGCACCCGCACGGTTGGAGCCGGTGATGGAGATCATGTCGATATCGGGGTGTGCTGCCATGGCTGCGCCGACGTCGACACCGCTGCCGTTCACCAGGTTGAACACGCCTGGTGGAAGGCCGGCGTCATGCAGCAGTTGGGCGAATAGCAGGGCGCTCAGGGGCGAGAGTTCGCTGGGTTTGAGCACCACGGTGCAGCCGGCGGCAATTGCCGGGGCGACTTTGGCGGTGATCTGGTAGAGCGGCCAGTTCCATGGCGTGATAAGGGCGCAGACACCAATGGCCTCGCGTTGAATGGCGGTGCCATTTTCGACCTTCTGAAATTGATACGTGGACAGCACATCCCGGGCCACCCGAACGTGTTCGGCGGCCAGCGGCACCTGCATGGACCGCGCGAAGCCAATGGCCGCGCCCATTTCCAGCGACAATGCCTGGGCCAGCACTTCCTTGCGCTCAAGGAGCAGCTCATGAATCTTTCCCAAAATCGAAACGCGGGTTTCCACCGAGGTGGCGGACCAATCGGCAAACGCGGTGCGCGCGGCCGCCACTGCCCGGTCGACATCTTCGGTGGAACCCCGAGCGACTTCGGCGACAACTTCCTCGGTGGCCGGATTGACCACCTGCTGTGTTGCCAGGTGGGCCGGCGACGACCACATGCCGTTGATATAAAACTGCCGACACATTTGTGGGTCGACGCCGTAGCGGTTCGAAAATTGGGTAGTCATGCAATGGGCTCCCATTGAGTGGTGAAAGCGCTGCCAGCAGCAGATCGTGATGTCGTGTCTGCTCAATAAACTAACAAGGCGGCCCTGGTGAGGTATGCCGTTCTTGAGGTTGGCGAAGGAGAATCTGCTGTATATCGAGTCAACCTCACGAGAACGTAATGCAGAACGACTCGAGGCCGCGCCGCGGCAGGATCACGCGCTTGCGGCATGGGGCGATGCCAGCATCAGTCGGCATTCAGGGGACAAGGCCACCGGTGATATTTGCCGACACTGATGGCGATTGGCGTTCAGTACTTTTTGGCCTGGTCCGTAGGGTGTTCTTCAACGGCTGACTTGTTGTCATCTCCCATGGCCTTGCGGAATCCCTTGATCGTGTCGCCGATATCCGAGCCCAACCCCCTCAGGCGTTTGGTGCCGAACAGCATGATCACGATCAGCAGGATGATCAGAAATTTGCCGATACTGATGCCGCCTATTCCCATGATGTGCGCTCCGTAATGAGTGGTCGATGGATCGGGGAAGGATGAATGCTCACGCCAGCATGGACATGACGGCGTTGTACGCGCCGGGCTTTTCGCCGCGGACCGAATGTGAATGGTGCCCGCGGATCGATATCGTCCGCCGGCACCCAATATCGCTCGCGTTACTTGACGGCGTAGAACTTGCGAACGTAGACGGTGCTCTTCCAGGCGCATGGCACGCCCTTGGGCACGAATACTGTATCGCCGGTGTTGACCACCAGCTCGCTGCCGTCCGCCGCCTGCAGGGTGACGCTGCCTTCGATCAGGTGCATCAGCTCATGCAGCTTGTGGGGGCGCGACCGGCGCGTATAGGGTGTCGAGTCCCAGACGCCGATGAGCAGATTGGTCGGTTCTTCGACGAACATGCCGTGTGAGCGGCATTGCGGTGTCGAGCTGATCAGAATCTCGGCATCCGGCGGAATGGAGGGTGAGAGCGCGGCGAGCGGGTCGAGCAGCGTGAGACCTGGATTGCGCTCGCCGATGTTCTGGATATCGGCGCAGAACGCCCAAACGGCGTCCCCTTGCACCTCAACCCGTAGCGGCGAGCCGCGGCCGATCACGGCGCTGTCGCCGGGGCCCAACTCCAAGGTGCTGCCCAGGCTCTGCAGGGTGACCCGTCCGGAATGGACGACGATCATCTCGGCATAAGGATACTCATCGGTGCTGAATTGTCCGCTGGCTTCGACCACGCCGGCAGTGATATCACCCGGACTGGTATAGGCGGTTCTGCGCTGCGCACCGAAGGGATCTCCCGCGCTCAAGGGGCCAGCGGTGAATGTGGTCGGGACAGGGGTGCCGTCGGCGCGTGCCAGCAGCACTGAGGTGGGCTCTAACATCAGGAGATCTCCAGGTGGGAATGGGTCGCGGTAGGTGGGTGTACGTTGAGGCCGTCAGCCAATGGCCTGGCTGACGACGGCGAATTGCTTGACGCCGTCGGCAGACTGAGGGGGTGTCCCGCGCGCCATCTGTGCGACCTTGTCGACCTGTTTCAGACCCGCTGCGTCGAGCCAATCGGACAGGCCGTGATCGGCCGGCGTGTCGATACGGACGAACTCATCCGGCACCTGCGCCAACAGCGCGGCTATCAGGTGTTTGGCCTGCTCGGGATTCTGCGCAATGACTGGGCCGATACAGTGGCCGCGGCCGAAGGCGCGCTGGATCGCGAAGGCGCATAGTTGGCCGTCGCGCTCGATACCGACGGCATGTTCGACCGCATCGAACAGGTCGGTGAGTACGGTTTCCCGGTCCAGACCGCTGCCCGCATTGGCCAGTTCGAGTAGGCGAGCCCGATCGGCTACGGTCAAGGGCCGGCACTGCTCACCGGCTGACAGGGCAGGGGTATCGTGAGCTTGCGCCTGGCCCTGATGCTGGTGGATATGGCCGAACTCGACAAAACCCTGGCTGACATAAAGCGGGGCACCCGCCAGTGTGGCGTTGAGGATAGCGGTGCGCGGCGTGCTGGCCTCCAGGGCCAGATCCATCAGTTTGCGACCGATGCCTTGGCCTTGGTAATCATCACTGACGATAACCAGGCCGATGGTGGCGTAAGCACCCTGTGGGCAAGTGAATGCGGTACCGATCAAGCGGTCGCTGTCTTCGACGACGAAGCCCTCGGCGATACGCTGCAGCATGGCCCAGTCCTCCAGGCGGTGAGGCCACTTCAATCGGACCGACAAGGCGTGGGCTGCCGCTACATCGGCGGCGGTCATGGGACGATAACGATACGAGGGCTTCTGCGAGACGGACATGGCAGGTCTCCGTTAAGGGGGGGACAGTGGCAAGTTTTCACCGGCGATAACGGCTATATCCCACTTGCTACGAGCCCTGACAAGGGGTTGGAGTCAATTCGGCAGAATCCCCAAGTGACAGCTTTGCAGACCCTATTTATTACTTAAATGAGACTCACCATCAGCAATAAATACTTGGCTGTTTGTCGCGAGGATGAGTCGGCTTTACCCCTCACAGGGCGGCGTCGACGCACTCCGGGCGCGGCAAGATCCACCTGAGCCTTCAATAAGTTCATCTCCAAAAAAAAAGCGCCCGGATGGGCGCTCAAGGCAAAGGGAGCGTGGAAAAAGCCTTCAAGAAAACCGGTCGACTCACGAGCGGAAAAGCCGACCGGGAGAAACCGTTACAAGATGCTCAGTGGGTATTCGACGATCAGACGCACCTCATCCACATCGGTTTCATACGAGCTGGAGCGATGGGTGGCCTGGCGCAGGCGCAAGGACAGGTCCTTGGCCGAACCTGACTGGACCACGTATTTGGCTTCGATATCGCGTTCCCACTGCTTCTCGTCGTCAGCACCGGCACGGAAATAGGAACCGTTGGGATCGGCTTTGGTGAAATCGATCTGGTCGCCCTTGACGTAGCGGGTCATGAGGCTCAGGCCTGGTACACCGAAACTGGCCATGTCGATGTCGTAGCGGATCTGCATGGAGCGCTCGTTGGGGCTGTTGAAGTCGGAGTACTGCACCGAGTTCGCCAACCAGATCGAGTCGACACCGATATAGTCGAAGGTCTCGTCGCCATCGATCTTCTGATAGGCCAGGCTGAGCTTGTGCGGGCCGAAGGTATAGGCGGCCTTGGCCGACCAGCTGGTGGTGTCGATCTTGCCGGCGCGGGCTTGCCCCTCGTCACTGGTCTTGTAGGCGGTCAGGCCGAAGTTCAATGACTGTTTGTCGGCCAGCGGCAGGGTGTAGGAAGCGCTGCCGAAGTATTGGCGCCAGACCTCTTCGGCCCTGCTGGTGTAGGCCATCAGGCGGAGATTGTCGTTGACCTTGTAGGAGCCGCCGGCGAAGTCGAGGCTGTCGGCTTCGACACCTGCATAGCTGGTGACCAGCTTGTCATTGGAGTTGGTCGAATTCCTGCCGTTGTACGCGGTGAAGTGACCGGCCTCGAGGAAAAGATCATCGAACTCTTTGCTCGACAGCTGGAAGCCGGTGGCCACTTCCGGCAACAGGCGGTTGTCACCCATGGCGAATACCGGGGCGGTCGGTCGCTGTTCGCCGTACTTCAATACAGTGGAGGAGACGCGCATTTTCACTGCTCCCCCGATTTCGCCGTAGGCGTCCGGCACATTGGCATCGGAGGTTTGGTTGTTGCTGATAGGCAGCAGACCGTTGCCGGTCCGGCCGCGGCCGGTGTCCAACTTGGCCCCGCCGTAAGCGAAGGCATCGGTGCCGAAGCCAATGGTGCCTTGGGTGAAGCCTGATGCGAAGTTGAGCATGGCGCCCTGTGCCCACTCTTCACGGTAGCCATTGCGCTCACTGGCCGGCTTGGCGCCGTTGATGCCCTGACTATTGCTGCCGCCGTTGCGCATGTCGCGGTTCATGTAGAAGTTACGGTTGAGCAGGTTCAGACTGCTCTCCTCGACAAACCCCTTGGCCTCCTCCTGCTGACCGGCGACGGCCAGTTGCGAGACCGTGGCGGTGACGGCCAGGGCGAGACAGCTGTGTTTCACGACATTCATGGGTGACTCCAGTGATTTTCTTATTGGTTTTCGTTGCCCTTGCGGTGGACAACGTGTCTGCGGCAGAACCGGCTCCGGGACAATTTCGCGAGAGTGACGAGCCCTGACGGTCAGCTCATTGCATCGACAATCTGCTCTTTGCTGCCCTCGGCGCGGTGGCTGTATCGCAGCTGTCGCCAGGCCTGACAAGGGGCGGAAAGTAATTCGGCAGATTGCATAAAAGATGGCTCGACAGACCGCATCCACGGCTCAAATCGAAGGCAATGTCGGCAGCAAATGTCGGCTGGCTTTTCTGGGTTGAAGGCTTGGTTGGCGCCTCGCCGGATGGGTTTCCAAGCGTTTTCGCAAGCAGGCCATGACTGGTTTTCCGGGAAGGGGCGGGTGGTTCCAGCGGGTAAAAAAAACGGGAGCAAAGCTCCCGTCAAACAACGAAGAACGAAGAACGATGTTCAGAACTCGGAGACCTTACCCCAGACCCCTTTGTTCAGACGGGCAAGTGAGTAGTGGGTGTGGTCCACAAATGGCGTCGTACCGGTCGCGAGTTCGGCAATCAGGCGCCCGGCACCGGGACCGATGCCAAAGCCGTGACCCGAGAAGCCGGCGGCCAGAATGAACCCGGGCAGGTTCTGCGCTTCGTCGATAACCGGCACACCGTCGGGGGTGCTGTCGATATAGCCTGCCCAACCTGCCTGAATGGGTACGCTGCCCAGGGCGGGCAACAGCCGGCGTGCCCGGGCGAGGGTTTCCTTCAGGATTGCATCTGATGGGCGAGGGTCGAGGATACGGACGCGCTCCATCGGTGTAGGTCGGTCGAGCGCCCATTTGCGGCGCGTCTCGTGTCCGTACTGCCAACCTTGCAGATCACCGGGCGAGAGCATTTGCCAGCGCTTGGCGAACATCGGCAGAAAGTACGATGAGAACCGGAGTTGCTGCGGCGTCGGATCCACACAGGCCCGTCCGGAAATGGCCAGCGTGTAACCGCCATCCCCGCGCCGCGTGACGGTCACATCGCTGGTATGAAGTGTGTCGGGAAGCCCCTGGGCTCCCGGCATGACCGACATGATGCTCGATCGCACCGACGCCTGGGGAAAGCGAATGCCAAGCTGGGCACAGAAGGAAGAGGCCCAGGCGCCGCCAGCCATCACTACCTGACGGGTCTTGATCACGCCCTTTTCCGTAATGACACCCGACACCCGGCCGGCTTCGGTCTCGACGCCGCGAGCTGCGCAGAATTGGTGTATCGAACCGCCATGCTTGATCACGCCCTTGGCAATCAGCGGGGCCGCCCGTGACGGGTCAGCGATGCCGTCGGACGGCGAAAATACACCACCCAACCAGGGCTTGCCGGTTGCCGCGCCGCGTTGCGTGGCTTCGGCGCCGCTCAGCATATGAGTCGTGACCCCCTGAGTGAGCGCGAAATCGCGCCATTTTGCCCAACCGTCGAGCTCGGCCTGGCTATCCGAGAGATAGAACAATCCGCAGCGGCGAAAGCCCAGGTCCTCGTCCAGGTCAGCGGTGATCTCCTCCCAGAGCGCGAGACTTTTGGTCGATAACGGCAATTCGCGTGCGTCGCGGTTCTGCTGACGGCACCAACCCCAGTTGCGGCTGGACTGCTCGGCTCCTATGCGGCCCTTCTCGATGACAGCAACGCTCATCCCCTGACGGGCCATGAAATAGGCGGCGCAGACGCCGATAATGCCACCGCCGATGACGACGGCATCGGCGCTTTTCGGCAGCTCCGGTGTGGACGCAATGGTTATCAAGGGAGCCGGCATTCTATTCTCCTGGCCTGGAATCAATTTGTTTTATCGCTCGGTAGTGAGCCATGCAGGCAATGCTGCAACGTGGCTTCAATACCGTGACGCCAGTGCTCGCCGATGAAGTGATCGGCCCGCGCGGGAATCCGGCTGCCAATGCCGTTGCGTTGGTCTCATATTAGTCATCTCGACCCGAGAGGACTGCCGTATTGGGCGTGTGCAATCGCAGGATCGGGTATTTTCGGGCATGCGCTCGCAAGTTTCTGCTGCGCAGCCCGCAGTGATCGATGCCACAAACCCTCCCGAACGTTTCCGGGTCGAAGCGTTAGCTTTCGCCGACGGTGAAAATAAACCGGAAGTTGCGTATTCCCAGGGTATCCGGAATTTTCTGCTGAGCACTCGGCAGCATACTGCTTGCAGGCGAACGAGCAGGGCATTCTCGTGGAGCCCGCACCGAACCGGGCGACTACATTCCGTGGAATGTGCGCGTAAACCTGGCAGGTGCTCATCCAATAACAGCGAGTTGGCGTAGATGAAAACACTGCTGCTTACTAAAGAAGAAGTCGGCAAATTGATCTCCATGCAGGATGTCATCGGTGCGGTGGAGGAGGCGTACAAGGCCTTCAGCAGTGGACAGGTGGTACAACCTGACTACATAGGCATACATCTGCCGGCACCACGCGGAGAAATCGACTTCAAGGTCGGTTACTGCAAGACCAACGAAATGATCTCGATGAAAGCTTCTTCCGGAGGCTTCCTCGATAACCCGACAGCACACGGCGTGCCCAACGGCATGGGCTCCATTCTGTTGTTCGATGCCAGGAGTTGTGCGCTGATCTGCGTCATGGATGGAAGCCTGCTCACCGGTCTCAGGACGGGGGCGTCGGGGGCCGTTTCGGTAAAGGCACTGGCACGCAAGAGTGCGAAGAAAATCACCACCATAGGTACAGGGAACCAGGCTCGGATGCAGATTCGGGCCATCAGCCTGGTGATGCAGATCGAAGAGATCCACGCCTGGAGCAGAAACCCGGAAGCGCTCGCCGGATTCAAAACGGATATCGAAGGCGAGTTCGGTATTCCAGTGACCTTGGCCGGTTCCAAGAAAGAGGCGGTCGAACAGGCGGATATCCTGATCACCACCACTCGTGGCAAAGGTCCCTTGGTGGAAGCGAGCTGGGTAAAGCCCGGTACTCACATCGTAGCCATAGGGACGGACCAGCAGGGCAAGCAAGAGCTGGATCCCGAGATATTCAGGCACGCCAGGATCGTCAATGACTCGATCTCCCAATGTGTCGAAAAAGGGGAGACCTGGCATCCGCTGAACGCGAAGATCATCACCCGGGACGCTATCCATGGTGAGCTCGGCGAGATATTGCTGGGCAGAAAGCCTGGCCGGGAAAACGATGACGAAATCACCATTTTCGATTCCACGGGCATGGCAATACAGGACAACACCACCGCGGAAAAAATCTACCGCAATGCACTGGAAAACAACGTCGGGACCTTCTTTGCGTTCCTTTGATCAGTGATTTTCGACAGTACGGAGAGATGAAATTCCATGCGTGACTATCCAACCCTGCAGGATATTCGAGAAGCCCAAGCGCGGCTGAAACCCCATGTCAAACATACGCCGTTACTGCGTGCGGAAAAGATAGAGAAAGCTGTGGGTTGTCAGCTCTATCTGAAGCCCGAAACCCTGCAGATCACCGGGGCGTTCAAGATTCGCGGTGCGCTGAACAAGACGCTCTCGCTGTCCAGGGAAGAGATCGCCAACGGCATCATCGCCACGTCTTCCGGTAATCACGCCCAAGGGCTCGCCTATGCAGCCCGAATGCTGGGTGTGAAAGCGATTCTGGTGCTTCCGGTTACCACGCCAAAAATCAAGATCGACAATACAAAAGCCCTTGGCGCGGAAGTCATTCTGTTTGATGGCGACACCGCTGCCCGGTGGAAAAGGGTGTACGAAATCGCAGCGGAAAATGGCTACGCAGCCGTCCATGCCTTCGAAGACCCGCTGGTGATGGCCGGTCAGGGAACGATTGGCTGCGAAATCCTGGAGGACTTGCAGGATGTGGACACAGTCATCATTCCCATGGGGGGCGGCGGCCTGATTTCCGGTATCGCCACCGCCATCAAGGAAATCCGGCCATCGGTACGGGTTGTGGGCGCAGAACCCGCCTTGACCCCCAAGTACTATCACAGCAGGTTGAACAAGGAACGCACCACGCTTCCCTTGAAGAACACCATTGCCGATGGCTTGAGAATAAGCGTGCCGGGGCAGAATCCCTTTCCCATCATCGAGCGCTACGTGGACGAAATCGTCCTGGTCGAGGACGAACACATCATCGAAGGCATGCGTGTCTTGGCCAAGGACGCGAAACTGATTGCTGAACCAGCGGCTTCGATCGGCATCGGCGCGCTGTTGGCGGGGGTAGTCAAGGTCAGGCCGGATGAAAAGGTCTGCGTGGTGCTGACCGGCGGTAACTGGGACCTGTGCGACCTTGCCGAGATCTACAAAGCTGGCGAGTAAGCTTTCGACACGTGCGGTAGATGCTCTGCCTATGAAGCCGCAGAGGTACCGCGGACTGACGCTGACGAACGCCCCTTCTTCATGGAGGGGCGTTTTTTTTGCTGAATCAGAAAGGGTGAGCCGTTCTATCCGGGCCCGGCAACGGGTACCGCAGATCATGTCAGGCATGCTTCAGATCAAAAAGGAATCTGCCTGAGTCTCACCGCAATAGAGCATTTCCGTAGGGCTGATATTCATAGACTTGTAGTCACCAACTGTCATCCACATTCAGGAGATTGACCAAGTGACATACAAACCGAAATTCATCAGCTTCGATTGCTACGGGACGCTCATCAACTTCGAAATGGGGCCGACCGCCAGAAAACTTTTCGAAGATCGTGTTCCGTGCGATCGGATGCCGGCTTTCCTGAGCAGTTTCAGCTTCTACCGCCTGGATGAAGTACTCGGCGAGTGGAAGCCATTCTTTGACGTCGTTCAGAACGCCATTGAGCGCACCTGTAAGAAACACGGTGTCGAGTATCGCCTTGCCGATGCGCTCGCCTTGTACGAGGCCGTACCGACCTGGCAGCCCCACCCGAACGTCGTCGAGACGCTGACGGCAATCGCTGCGCATGTCCCGCTGGTGATCCTGTCGAACTCGATGGTCGATCTGATCCCGCATAGCGTCGCCCACCTCAAGGCACCTTTCCACGCGGTCTACACCGCCGAGGAGGCCCGCGCCTACAAGCCACGGGCGCAGATGTTCGAATACATGTTCGATCAACTCGGCTGCGGACCCGAGCAGATGATGCACGTCTCATCGAGTTTTCGTTACGACCTTATGACGGCTTCGGATCTGGGGTTCATGGCCAAGGCCTTTATCGACCGCGGACACGAGCCTGCGTGTGACGGCTATGGTGTTGACCGGTTGACCGATATTCGCCAACTTCCCGGCTTGCTTGGCCTGGACTGCCTGGCCCAGGCTCCCGCGATGAAACGGGGCGCGTGATGGAGGAGAATCCCCCGATCACGGCTGCTGCGTTGAGCACGGCAGTACCCAGCCTTGCCCCAGACGAGGTGGGAGCCCTGGTCCGCCGTCTCTATGGTATCAATGGCCGCGTCAAATCCCTGGTGGGCGAGCGCGACCAGAACTGCTGCATAGAGACGGACGACGGCAGGCGTTACGTCGTCAAGATCAGCAATCCATCCGAGCCGGTTTCGGTGGTTGATTTCCAGATCGCGGCGCTTGAGCACATTGCCCGCGTGGCGCCCGAGCTGGTGGTGCCCCGCGTGGTGCGCACGCTTGGCGGACAGGCGCGTGACACTGTAATGCTGACCGATGGGGTGCGGACCACCGTGCGGATGCTGACTTATCTCGACGGCGTCCAGATCCGGGATACCGTGCGAACCGCCGCGCAGCGTCGAGCGATGGCGACGTTGCTTGCCAGGCTGAATCTCGCGTTGCGGGAATTCACCCATCCTTCGGCGACGCATGATCTGCTCTGGAACGTTTGCGCAGCACACCGGCTGGCAGCCAGGCTTGGTGATATCGTGGACCCCTCGCGTCGCGCGCTCGCCGAGTCGTTCATGACGCGCTTCACCGAGTATGTCCTGCCGCATCTGGCCTCGGTGCGGTCACAGGTGATCCACAACGACTACCACCTCTACAACGTGCTGGTCGCCCCTGAGGATCACGAGCGCATGGTGGGAATCATAGATTTCGGCGACATGCTGTATGCGCCACTGGTCGGTGAAGTCGCTACGGCGGCGGCTTTCCACATGAGCGGCACAACTGATCCGTTCGAAGGGGCGGCGCAGTTCGTCGGTGCCTACCACGCGACGCTGCCGCTCAGTGAGCTGGAGCAGGAGATCGTCGCCGACCTTATGGCCACACGTCATCTCATCACCGTGTTGATTTCGGAGTGGCGGGCCAGGCGCTACCCCGAGAACCGGGCCTACATCATGCGCCACAACCCGGCAGCATGGGAGGCGTTGTCCCAGATGGCCGATCTTTCCCGCGCCGAGGCGCGCGACCGACTACTTACTGAAGTACGAAAAGGACAAACCGATGAAAAGCACCACTGACCTCAACATGGTCAACGCCTATATCCCCGGGCGCGCCAATCTGAGCCCTGTCACCGCGGCGATGATCGAGCGACGCGACGCCTTGCTCGGCCCGGCCTATCGGCTGATGTACGAACATCCGTTGCACATCGTGCGCGGCGAAGGTGTGTGGTTGATCGATCCGCAGGGCCGTCGTTATCTCGACGTATATAACAACGTCGCGTCACTCGGGCATTGTCACCCGGCGGTGACCGAGGCGATCTGCCGGCAGGTGCAGACTCTCGCGACCAACACCCGCTATCTGCATGACACCATTCTGGAACTGGCCGAACGTCTGGTCGCGACCGTACCCGAGACCCGGCTTGCTCACCTCATGCTGACCTGCACGGGCAGCGAGGCAAACGATCTGGCCTATCGTATCGCGCAGGTTCGCACCGGTGGCACGGGCGTAATCGTGACCGAAACCGCTTATCACGGTTTCACCGACGCAGTGTCGAAATTTTCGCCGTCACTCGGCGTGACAGTCGATCTCGGTGCGCACGTTCGCCTGGTTCCGGCGCCGAGCCTCTATCATGCCGAAGGCGCTGACCTCTGCGAACGCTTCACCCGCGATGTCGAGGCGGCGATCGCCGATCTGCAGCGTCACGGCATCAAGCCGGCGGCACTGATTGTCGATTCGATGTTCACCAGCGACGGCATCCTTCCTGGACCGGCGGGCTTGTTGAAGGGCGCTGTCGAGGCGATCAAGCGGGCCGGCGGCCTGTTCATCGCCGACGAGGTCCAGCCCGGCTTCGGCAGGACGGGCGAGCATATGTGGGGCTTTCAACGTTACGGCGTCAACCCTGACATCGTTACCCTGGGCAAGCCGATGGGCAATGGACAACCTATCGCAGGACTGCTGGCCACTGCTGACGCGCTGGCGGAATTTGGCAAGAACTCTCGATACTTCAATACCTTCGCCGGCAACACCGTATCGTGCGCTGCGGCGCTGGCGGTGCTGGACACGCTCGAGAAAGAAGAGCTGGTGCAGCATGCGGCCAAGGTCGGCAAGATTCTGCGCGACGGCATTGCAAATCTCGCCAACCGGCATGAGGCCATCGGTGACGTGCGCGGTGTGGGCATGTTCGTCGGCGTGGAACTGGTTTCGGATCGCGTAACGCGAGCGCCCGACCGGGAGCTCACTACGCTGGTGGTCAATCGGATGCGCGACAAGGGTGTCCTGCTCAGCGCCTGCGCGAAGGGGCACAATGTACTCAAGATTCGACCGCCGCTGGTGCTGTCTGCGGAGCAAGCCGGCATGGTGATCGAGGCGCTGGACGAAGCACTGGCCGTAGCGCAATCTGCGAGAACAAGGTAGCCGGCAAGGCACTAAAGGTAATCGACATGCGATGTTCAGCTTCCCTTGACCCGTTCGATATCAAGATTCTTGTGCATCTTCAGCGAGAGGGACGCTGTTCGAACGTCGACCTGTCGGCAGCCATTGCTCTCAGTGAGAGCCCGTGCCTGCTCCGTACCAAACGACTTCAGGAGACCGGCGTTATCCAGGGCTACCGCGCACTGGTAGCCCTGGAGAAGCTGGGCAGCCACGTCATGGTGTTCTCCGAGGTGACGATCAGCAGCCACCGGCCCAGCGACTTCCGCAGGTTTGAAGCGGGGGTCGACAAGTATCAGGAGATCATCGAGTGCTACAACGTGAGTGGCGGCTACGATTACCTGTTGAAGATCGTGGCGCCAAACATTTCCTGCTTCCAGGCGCTCATGGATCGGCTGCTGGAAGACAATATCGGGATCGAGAGATTTGCCAGTCGAATCGTCCTGAGGCAGCCGCTCGATCAGCGCGGGTATCCACTGGGCACGATCGCAACCGGAAAGCCGAGTTGGGATTGATCGATATCATCGGTTGACCGGCAGGCCGCGCCTGCAAGCCTTCGAATATATGTTCGACAACCTCGGTTGCGGTCCGGAGGACGTGTTGCACGTGTCCTCGGGCCACGCGTGACGTGGCTCGCAAGTCGCAGCCAACGGAAACGGGTGCTTTCCCCGGAAAGCGCCCGTTTTGTCTTTTCGCCGGGCGCATTTTCTGCGGGAATCGCGCCTACACTTGTTTCAGGTACTTGGAAAAATGAGCCGCAAGGGTGCGGAGGGCCTGGAAATGCCCTGCTCTGAAGCGCTCCGCAAAGTCTGCTGAGTGTGGCTGGCAAAACGGTGGTTTATATCAAGCAGGTCGCGCTTTTAACGCCATATGCTGGTTTCTCGGTGCTGTAATGAAGTTGTGGTGCTGCGACGCATCGTCGATCCGGAAAAGAAGGGCCGATACCGTCGACATCATGTTTATCAACGAACTTCAGGACTGCCCATATGAGCTTTCTGCGCCCCAAGTACATAACCTTCGACTGCTACGGCACGCTGACCAACTTTCAGATGGGCCCCCTGACGCGCGAGCTGTTCGCTGATCGCGTTGCCCCTGAGCAGATGGATCAGTTCGTCAAGGATTTCACCGCTTATCGCCTGGACCAGGTGATGGGTGACTGGCTGCCTTACGATGAAATTCTCAAGACCGCGATGTCGCGCTTGTGCAAGCGTTGGGGCATCGAGTATCGCGGCGAAGGTCAGATTTATTACGATGCGGTGCCGACCTGGGGCCCGCATCCCGACGTGACGGCCGGCCTGGCGAAGATCGCCGACAAGATTCCCCTGGTGATCCTCTCCAACGCGATGGACGAACAGATCATGTCCAACGTCGACAAACTGGGCGTGCCGTTCCACAAGGTCTTCACCGCCCAACAGGCCCAGGCTTACAAGCCGCGCCTGCAAGCCTTCGAATATATGTTCGACAACCTCGGTTGCGGTCCGGAGGACGTGTTGCACGTGTCCTCGAGCTTCCGTTACGACCTGATGTCAGCCAACGACATGAAGATCCAGAACAAGGCCTTCGTCGCCCGTGGTCACGAGCAGCCGGGCAATGCTTGCTACAACTACCGTCAGATCGCCGATATCGGCGGGCTGGCCGGTCTGGTCGGTCTCTGAGTCGTCTTCCTCAACCTATAAGGGGTTAGCCATGCGCAGTGAGTCTTATTGGCTCGATACCGCACCGGTGTTCACCGGGGCTCAGACCGGGGCGCTGCCGGCGCGGGTCGATGTTGTCGTTGTCGGTGGCGGTTTCACCGGTCTGTCGGCAGCCCGCGCGTTGGCTCTGAAAGGCGCGAGCGTTGCGGTGCTGGAGGCGGGGCGGGTGGTTGGCGAAGCCTCAGGGCGCAATGGTGGGCAATGCAATACCGGGGTGGCCCAGGACTACGGCAGCCTCGTAGCCACCCTCGGCGCCGAACAGGCTCGGGCTTATTACCGTGCCTATGAAAGCGCGGTCCAGAGCGTGGTTACGCTGGTTGAGCAGGAGCGGATTGCCTGCGACTTCAGACGCGGCGGCAAGCTCAAACTGGCGGCCAAGCCTCAGCACTATGAAGGGCTGGCGCGGACCTGCGAGCTGATTCGCCGTGAGGTGGATGCCGATGTCGAGTTGCTGAGCGCTGCCCAGGCCCGCACCGAAGTGGATTCGGCCGAGTTTCACGGCGGACTGCTGCAGCGCAACGGCGTGCAAATGCACATCGGGCGCTTCGGTGTCGGTCTGGCCGAGGCGGCGGCACGGCACGGGGCGCTGATCTACCAGCAGACCACTGTCCAGGGTTGGAAGGCAGACACCAGTGGTTATCGGGTCGATACCAGCCGCGGCAGCCTGCAGGCGGGGCAGGTTCTGTTGGCAACCGGCGCGTGCCAGCATGGCGGGTTGGGTTGGTATCGCCGCCGGATCGTGCCGGTGGGCAGTTTCATCGTAGCCACCGAAGTATTGCCCGACGCGCTGCTCGACCGCCTCCTGCCGGAGCGTCGTTCATACGTCACCAGTCGCATGATCGGCAACTACTTCCGGGTAACACCCGACAATCGCCTGCTGTTCGGTGGTCGGGCGCGCTTTGCCATGTCTGGCGGCAACTCCGATGCGAAGAGTGGCAAGGTGTTGCAGGCGGCAATGACGCGGATGTTCCCGCAATTGGCCGATGTGCGCACCGATTACTGCTGGGGTGGGTTGGTGGACATGACGGCTGACCGGCTGCCACGAGCCGGCCAGCATGGCGGCGTCTATCACTCAATGGGCTATAGCGGCCACGGGGTGCAGATGTCGGTGCACATGGGCCAGGTGATGGCCGATGTCATGGACGGCAAGGCCGATGGCAATCCCTGGGGTGAGCTGGATTGGCCGGCGATTCCGGGGCACTTCGGCAAGCCCTGGTTCCTCCCGGCAGTGGGTCTCTATTACCGGCTACAAGATTATTTGCATTGAGGTCGTTCTTTGCCTCGGGTTGTGTGTACGGACATCGTTATCCGAATAACTGAGTTTGTTGCTTCACCGTCGTTTGCGTTACCAGGTCGCTCAGGCTTGACCGTGAGCATTTGAGCCTTCTCATTATCGACAGGTAGAACCGATATGACTGACAACAAGAATAAAACCGAATCCCCACTGATCACCGGCGAACAAAGCCTGCGTGTCTTCGAGGGACTCAATCGGGGCATGTCACGCCGTGATGCGCTGCGTATGCTGGGTCTGGCAGGCGTGGCCGTCGCGGGTGCCGGCAGCCTGTTCGGCCCGGCCGGTCGGCTGTTCGCCGCGGAGGCCGGCGCGACGGTCGGTGCGACGGGTAAAGGCAGACGTGGTGGCCGCATCAAGGTTGCCAGCGCGACCAGTTCGACCGCCGATACGCTGGATCCGGCGAAGGGCGGCAATTACACCGATTACTGCCGTCACAATATGTTCTATAACGGCCTGACCACGCTGGACGAGGCTCTGGTACCGCGCATGGCGCTGGCAGAGTCGTTCGATACCAGTGACGCGACCTCCTGGACGGTCAAGCTGCGCAAGGATGTCGTTTTCCACGATGGCAAGCCGTTCACCTCGGCCGATGTTGTCTATTCGCTGAGTCGTCACAAGCTTCCCCAGGTCGGTTCCAAGGCACTGACCATTGCCCAGCAGTTGGATGAGGTGAAGGCCACCGGGCCGAATGAAGTGTTGATCCGGTTGACCAGCCCGAACGCTGACTTACCGGCCATCCTCGCTACCACGCACTTCCTCATTGTGCGTGACGGGACCACCGATTTTGCCACCGCCAACGGTACCGGGCCCTTCAAGTGCGCGGAGTTCCAGCCGGGCGTGCGTTCGATCGCTGCGCGCAACGACAGCTACTGGAAGCCGGGCCTGCCTTACCTCGACGAAATCGAGTTCTTCTCGATCCCGGATGAGGCCGCCCGTATCAGCGCACTGCTCGCCGGCGACGTGGATCTCATCAACCCGGTCAATCCGCGTTCGACTGCGCGCATCCTCGACAGTGACAAGGTAGGGCTGATGGAGACAGCTACCGGTGGTTATACCAACCTGGTGATGCGTGATGAACTGGGCCCGGTCCAGAACCCGGACTTCGTATTGGCGATGAAGTACCTGCTCGATCGCAAACAGATCAATCGAGCAGCCTTTCGTGGCTACAGCACCATCGCCAACGACCAGCCGATCGCTCCCAGCAATCGCTACTACTTCGCGGGCCTGCCACAACGCGAACACGATCCGGAGAAAGCGAAGTTCCACCTGAAGAAATCCGGTATGGCCGGGCGCTCCCTGCCTATCGTGGCTTCCGAAGCCGCCACCGGCTCGCTGGACATCGCTCAACTGATGCAGCTCTCGGCACAGCAGATCGGGCTCAAACTCGATATCAAACGGGTGCCGGCGGACGGTTACTGGTCCAATCACTGGATGAAGCATCCGCTGGGCTTCGGAAACATCGGGGCGCGCCCAACCGCTGATTTGTTGTTCAGCCTGTTCTTCCAGTCCGGCGCTGGCATGAACGAATCCGGTTGGAAGAACGAGCAGTTCGACCAGTTGCTACTTGCCGCGCGTGGGGAGACCGACGATGCCAAACGCAAGCAGATGTATGCCGATATGCAGGTGTTGGTACATGAACAATGCGGTGTCGGCATTCCGCAGTTCACCAGCAGCCTCGATGGCCACAATGCCAAGTTGAAAGGTCTGGTTCCACACCCGCTTGGCGGCTTGATGGGCTACATGTTTGCCGAGCACGTCTGGCTGGATGCCTGAGCGAACAGAGCAACGATAGCTCGATAACCAAGACGCGCCTGCGGGGTGATGCAGGCGCGGTCATCAAGTAAAGGTATTCATTATGAACAGCACTATCGCACGGCTTGTTTCCAGTCGTCTGGCTGTAGGTGTGCTTACGCTGCTTATCGTGTCGCTCGTGGTGTTTTTTCTCACCAGTCTGCTACCGGGTGACGCGGTTCAGGAACAGCTCGGCCAGGATGCTACGCCGGAAGCAGTGGCGGCCATGCGTGCGCTGCTTGGCCTGGATCAACCGGTGTACCTGCGGTACTTGCACTGGCTGGGCGGGTTGATCACCGGCAATCCCGGTGTTTCCCTGGTCAACGGCATGGCGGTCGACGAAATGATCGCCAGCCGTCTGCCCAATACCCTGCGCCTGGCCTCGGTCGCGGCGCTGGTCTCGGTGCCGCTGGCGCTGACGATAGGTATTTTGTCGGCCATGTACCGCGGCTCGATTTTCGACCGTTACAGCAACATGCTGGCAGTGTTCGCCGTATCCGTGCCGGAGTTCCTGATAGCGACCATCGCGGTGTTGATCTTCGCGGTCAAGCTTGGCTGGCTGTCGGCGCTGTCGCGTAACGTCGAGGTCGAGTCGTTCGCGGAGCTGGTGCGCGTTTATGCGATGCCGGTGCTGACGCTGTGTTGTGTATTGGTGGCTCAGATGGCGCGCATGACGCGAGCCGCGCTGATCGATCAGCTCAGCGCGCCTTATGTCGAAATGGCAGTGCTCAAGGGCGCACGCCCGATACGGGTGGTGCTTCGTCATGCGCTGCCCAATGCAATCGGGCCGATCGCCAACGCGATTGCGTTGAGCCTGTCGTACCTGCTGGGTGGTGTGGTCATCGTCGAGTCGATCTTCAACTATCCGGGTATCGCGACGCTGATGGTAAACGGCGTGGTTACCCGCGACATGCCGCTGGTACAGGCGTGTGTCATGTTGTTTTGCCTCGGGTTTCTGGTGCTGGTACTGCTGGCAGACCTGTGTGCAATTCTGTCCAACCCGAGGCTGCGCAAATGAAACTTGACACTACTCCACCGACGCCGGGTACAGAGAACGGCATTAATCAGGATGGACTCAAGCTGGCCGTTGCGCGCCACCATCGGCGCCGGCTCAAGTTGTCCTTCAGCGGCTTCATCGGCCTGCTGATCGTGAGCTTCTGGGCGCTGATGGCCATCTTCGGCCCGTTGTTGGCGCCCTACGATGTCAACGCCATGCCCAGCGACGGTTTCTTCGGGCCACTCAGCGTGCAGTTTCCACTGGGCACCGACTATCTGGGCAGGGATATTCTCAGCCGACTGTTGCACGGAGCCCCCTACACCATCGGCCTGGCGTTGGTGGCAACCGTACTTGCCTGCTCGGCGGGTGTGATATTGGGGCTGGTGGCCGCGGCCTCCGGAGGCTGGATCGATGCGCTCATAAGCCGCACCGAAGATGCGCTGATCTCCATTCCGAACAAGATTTTCGCGTTGTTGATGGTGGCCTCGTTCGGTTCCTCTGTGCCGCTGTTGTTGTGCATGGCTGCCTTTGCCTACATGCCGGGCTCCTTCCGCATAGCACGTGCGGTGGCGGTGAACGTCATGACGACGGACTTTGTCCGGGTCGCTCGCACGCGAGGCGAGGCCATGCCGTACATCATCTTCATCGAGGTGCTGCCGAACATGCTTCGTCCGGTGTTGACCGATTTTGGCCTGCGCTTCGTGTACGTGGTGCTGCTGCTGAGCGCGATGAGCTTTCTTGGGCTTGGCATACAGCCGCCGGACGCGGATTGGGGGTCGCTGGTCCGAGAAAACATCCAGGGCCTGGAAGAGGGCGCTCCGGCCGTACTGGTACCGGCGCTTGCCATCGCCAGTCTGACCATCGGGGTCAACTTGCTCATCGACAGCTTCGGCGGGCGATCCAAGCACGGGACGGAGAAGTGAAATGAACGAAATCGTCAGAGTAAGTGGCTTGCGCGTGGCCGCGCGAAATGAAGAGGGTATCGACGTACCGATCGTACACGGCGCCGATTTCAGCCTGAACAAAGGCGAAGTACTGGCACTGATCGGCGAGTCCGGTTCCGGCAAGAGCACCATCGCGTTGTCACTGATGGGCTACGCCCGCAGTGGTTGCCGCATCGTAGGCGGCTCGGTATGTATCGACGGTGTCGACGTGCTCAAACTGTCGAATGCCGAGCTGGCAAAGCTGCGCGGACGCACGGTGGCTTATATTGCGCAGAGCGCGGCTGCGGCATTCAATCCGTCCAAGAGCATCATGGAGCAAGTGATCGAAAGTGCGCTGATCCACGGCACGCTGTCGCGGCAGCAGGCACAGGTCAAGGCCGTCGGGTTGTTTCGGGCGCTGGCGTTGCCGGACCCCGAAGGCATCGGCGCGCGCTATCCGCACCAGGTCTCGGGCGGGCAGTTGCAACGACTGATGGCGGCCATGGCGTTGATCACCGATCCGGCACTGGTGATCCTCGACGAGCCGACCACGGCGCTGGATGTCACGACCCAGATCGAAGTGCTGCGGGCCTTTAAACGGGTGGTTCGTGAACTCGGCACAACGGCCGTCTATGTCTCGCATGACCTGGCGGTGGTGGCGCAGATGGCCGACCGTATCGTCGTGCTGCGCGACGGCCAGATCCAGGAAAACAGCAGTACAGAGCAAATTCTGATAGAACCGGAACATCCCTATACCCGTAGCCTGCTGTCGGCCATGAAGCCGTCTGCGAGCCTGGACGCGCCTGATCAGGACACGGCTTCCTCGGGTAATGATCTGCTGCTCGACATCCGTGGTCTGGAGATATGCTATGGCCCCAAGAAGGTGCTGCAGGATGTCGATCTCCAGGTGCGCAGGGGCGCGGCAGTCGGTGTGATCGGCGAGTCGGGGTCCGGAAAAACCACGCTGGCCCAGGCTATCGCCGGCCTGGCGGAACCTTCGGCCGGGCGGATCCTGCTGGACGGGCAACCGCTCAGCAAGACGCTGGCCGGTCGTACCCGCGAGCAGTTTCGACGTGTTCAGTTCGTCTTTCAGAATGCCGATACGGCGTTGAACCCGCGACACACCATCGAAGATATCCTGGGTCGTCCGTTGCGTTTCTATCACGGCATGAAGGGCGCACAGCGCCAGCGCCGGGTGGCCGAGTTGCTGGCACTGGTGCAGCTACCGGCAAGCATCGCGCAACGCCGGCCCGGCGAGTTGTCCGGCGGGCAGAAGCAGCGGGTCAACCTGGCCCGGGCACTGGCGGCAGAGCCGGACCTGATCCTGTGTGACGAAGTGACCTCGGCACTGGATACCGTGGTAGGCGCGGCGATTCTCGAACTGCTGCGTGACCTGCGTCGGGAGCTGGGGGTTTCCTACCTCTTCATCAGCCACGACATCTCTACCGTCCGCGCGCTGTGTGACGACATCGTGGTGATGTACAGCGGCCACAAGGTCGAGGCGGGTGATTGCGAGTCGTTCGTCCAGGTGCCATTCCACCCCTATACCGACCTGTTGATCAATTCGGTGCCGGAGCTGCGCCAGGGGTGGCTGGAGAGCTGCGGTGCCTCTTGCGGTGACCTGCCGCCGATCAGTGCGGTGGATACCACTGCGCACCTGTGTCCGTTCCTCAACCGGTGTCCGGTGCGCATCGACGGCCTGTGCAATCGCAGCGCGCCGCCACGACGAAGCATCGTCGGTGGTAGCGAGATTCTGTGCCATCACGAAAGTGCCGAGCTGCTCAAGGCACAGCAGGGATCGGACAGCGTGAAACTGGTAGGTACCTACGCATGAGCAAACGTTTTGCAGGTTTGGTCGAGCAGGCTGAGGCGACGGTGGTAACCGATAGCGAGGCCATCGAGATATTGCAGGGCGACACCTTGAAGGGCGCGCGGCTGGCCCGGGTATCGGTGATGTGATGGGCGGGCCAGGCATCGATATCGCCCCTTTCGACATCAACCGCTTTGCCGGCACGGCTGAGCAATGGAGCATGGCGTCATGAGACCTCGGGCACTGGAAATCTTCAAGCGACTGATCGCTTTCGACACGGTCTCTTCGGAGTCCAACCTGGCATTGATCGACTATGTGCGCGAGCTGCTGTCGAGCAAGGGCATCGAGTCGTTGATCGTCAAGGACGAGAGCGGGCACAAGGCCAATCTGTTCGCCAGTACCGGTCCGCGCGATCAGCCCGGCATCCTGCTGTCCGGGCACACCGATGTGGTGCCGGCCGCCGGCCAGGCCTGGAGCGTGCCGGCGTTCCAGGCGACGCTCAAGGATGAGCGGATTTATGGCCGGGGCAGCTGCGACATGAAGGGTTTCATTGCCCTGGCGATCGACGCCATGCTCGAGGCCGCTGACTGCTCGTTGAGTCGCCCGTTGCAACTGGCCCTGTCCCATGACGAGGAAATCGGCTGCGTTGGCGTACGCCGCTTGCTCGACGTCCTGCACCTGGCGCCGTTGCGGCCGATGCTGTGCATCGTCGGTGAGCCGACCAACATGCAGTTCGTTCTCGGGCACAAGGGCAAGGGGTCTTATCGTGCTCTGTGTCGGGGGCAGGAAGCTCATTCATCCCTGGCCCCGCGGTCGGTCAACGCCATTCATGTGGCCTGCGACTTTATCGCCACGCTGCGCGAGGGCCAACGGCGCTTGCAACAGCAGGGCGCGCACGACGCGGATTACGACGTACCCTACAGCACCGTGCACGTCGGGCAGATTACCGGCGGCAAGGCCCTGAACATAGTCCCGAACCTGTGCAGCCTGGATTTTGAGGTGCGCAATTTGCCGGCCGACGACCTCGATCAGTTTCTCGAGCAGATGCGCGAACAGGCCGAACAGATCGTGCGTGAGGCCAAGCGCTTGTCCGGCGCGGCCGATATCGAGATCGAGACGCTGAACGTCTACCCAGGGCTGGATACCCATCCCAGCGTCGAAGCCGTGCGCTTTCTGAAGAACTTCGCTCCAGCGGATACCGGCAGTGCAAAAGTTTCCTTCGGCACTGAAGGCGGTTTATTCAGTCAGCGCCTGGATGTACCGGTGGTGGTCTGCGGGCCGGGCTCCATCGAACAGGCGCACAAGCCCGATGAATTCGTCGAGCTGAGCCAGATGCGGGCCGGGGAGCGCTTTCTCGATGGGCTGCTGGGCTCCTTGAAGCTGTAACGCCGGTGTTTCTCATGTGACCCTTGCCGAGTCCGGGAAGGGTCACTGCGCGTTCTTGCCGTTCACCCGATCCCCTTTGATGGTCGGCGGATTTCTCGCTCGAGGAAAGCGCGCGCGTGCCTGCCAAGGGCCAATACCTCAACCGAGTAACCAACAAAAAAGCGGGACTCTGACGAGTCTCCGATAACACTCTGGGAGTCCGTCCATGAAAGTTCTCGAACGCCTTTCCTTCTCCACCAAGTTCGCCTTGCTCGGTCTGCTGGTCCTTGCCCTGATTGCCGTGCCGAGCACCTTGTATGTGCTCGGCGCGCTGCAAACGGGTCGTCAGGCCGATCGGGAAGTACAGGGCCTGCCGTCGGTCCAGGCGCTGCTGCATCTGGTCGCGCTGACCCAGCAGCATCGCGACCTGGCTACCACCGTGCTCGGCGGCGATGGCACTCTGCAACAGGCTCGCCTGGCCAAGCAGGCTGAGGTGCAGCGTGCCTTCGAGGCAAGCGAGCTGACGCTGCAGGCGGCCGGGCTCGATCCGGATCTGTTGGCTGCCTGGCGCAAGGTACGCGAACAATGGCAGGCGCTGTCCGTGCAGATCGACCAGGGCACCGTCAAAGCCAGGCAGAGCCTGCAACTGCATTCGCAACTGATCGCCGCCATCCTGTTGATCGAAGATGCCTTGCTCGATCATTTCGAGCTGGCGCTGGACCCGGTCCTGGAAACCTATTCGCTGATGTACGCCGCGCTGATCGAGATGCCGCAAACCGCCGAGCTGTTTGGTCAATTGCGCGGCTACGGCAGCCTGTATCTGGTGCAGGGGCGAATCATGCCAGAGCAACAAGGTGCCTTGGTGGGCCTGACCTCCCAGGCGTTGGCCAGCCTTGACAGGATGACTCGGGCCTTCGCCAAGGCAGCCGCTACCGAACAGGCGTTCGCCGCCGTGCTGGAAACACCTCTGGCGGCGTTGCGCCCGCAGATCGAGCAGGCGCTGGCGTTGACCGACACGCAACTGGTCGCGGCCCTCGAGATGGATCTTTCCTCCGGTGGTGGCTACGGCGTCAAGTTGAGCTACCCGGTCGCGGATTACCTGGCCGCGTATGACCGACCGATTGGCGCTCTGCAGGCCCTTGGCGATTCCGCATTGATGATGCTCGACGAGTCGCTGACGGCGCGGCGCGACCGCTATCGGCAGAACACCCTGCTGATGTCCGTCGGTCTGCTGGCGTTGCTGCTGATGGGTGGCGCCCTGGCCACCGTGATCGTACTGCGCCTGCTCAAACAGCTGGCTATCGCCATGGCGGCAGCCGAGCGGATCGCCAAGGGCGACCTGACCCAGACGCTTGATACCACCGGTATGGATGAGGCGGCACGGCTGCTTCAGGCATTACAGTGCATGCAAACGGACCTGCGTGACACCGTCAGCCAGGTGGTGAGTTCCGCCGAACAGTTGGGCTCGACCTCCGAGGCACTGAGTGTTGTGACCGAAGATGCCAGTCGAGGGCTGCAAAGGCAGAGCGAAGAGCTCGACCAGGCCGTGACCGCCGTTACCGAGTTGACCTGTGCCATCGAAGAGGTGGCGCGTAATGCCGCCTCCGCTTCGCAGGTGTCCCAGGCTGCCGATCACTGCGCGCGCCAAGGCGAAGACAGCGTCGCCCGAACGGTCGACGCCATCGAGTCGTTGACCGGCGATATGGCGCATACCGCAGATGCGCTGCAAAACCTGGCGGGCCAGATAGGTAATATCGGCTCGGTACTGGATGTGATTCGCAGCATCGCCGAGCAGACCAACCTGCTGGCCCTGAATGCCGCGATCGAGGCGGCTCGGGCGGGCGAGAGCGGTCGTGGCTTCGCCGTGGTGGCGGACGAGGTACGGGCCCTGGCGCAAAGAACCCAGGACTCGACCCGACAGATCGAGACCATCATCGGCTCGGTACAGCAAGGCAGCCGCAGCGCTCTCAGCGCCATGCACAGCAGCAATGAAAAGACCCGCGATACCTTGGGGCTCGCACGCGGAGCGGGCACTGCGCTGAATGCCATCGTCGAGGCTATCGGACAGATCAACGAGCGCAGTTTGAGTATTGCCAGCGCCACCGAAGAGCAATCCCAGGTCGCCCGTGAGGTCGATAGCAATTTGTTGAATATCCGCGATGTCTGCGCACGGACCTCGGCCGGCGCCAGGCAGACCCGCGAGTCCAGTCAGGAGCTTGCCGACCTGGCCAACGGCCTGAGTGGGCGGGTCAGGCATTTCAGCGTCTGACCCGGGGCCCGGGCGTATCGCTGCATGCCTGGTCCGCCACGATCCGGCAGGCCGGCCCTTCACATCATCAGCGGAATTTCCCCGGTATAGCCTGCTGTCATCGACAGATATTCAGCAGCCAACGCTGCTGCGACGGCGCTTTCAGCATCCTTGCCTGTGGCGCCTGAATAGACTGAAGGCTGTCTCGGAACAGGACTCGATCATGCTCAAGAATCGCTTGCAAGACCCCAGCCTGCTGGTAGAACACGCTTACATTGACGGTCACTGGGTGGGCGCCGATAACGCCGCCACCCTGGATGTCATCAATCCCGCCACGGGTGAGTGCCTGGCCCGGGTTCCGGCCCTGCAAGGCGTGGAAACCCGTCGTGCTATCGAGGCCGCCGACCGCGCCTGGCCGGCCTGGCGAGCGCGGCCCGCGGCGGAGCGCGCGGCGCTGCTGGAGCGCTGGTATCAAGCCATGCTCGATAACCTCGACGACCTGGCCTTGATCATGACTTGCGAACAAGGCAAGCCCCTCAACGAAGCCAAGGGCGAGATCCGTTATGGCGCCAGTTTCGTCAAGTGGTTCGCCGAGGAAGCTCGACGGGTCTACGGCGAAACCATCCCGGCCCCCAGCGGTGACCGTCGTCTGATTACTCTGAAGCAACCTGTCGGGGTTTGCGCCGCGATCACCCCCTGGAACTTCCCCAACGCGATGATCACCCGCAAGTGCGCGCCAGCCCTGGCGGCCGGTTGCCCGGTCATCGTCAAGCCTTCGGACCTGACGCCGCTTTCCGCCTTGGCGCTGGCGGTGCTGGCCGAGCGGGTCGGGATACCGGCCGGGGTGTTCAACGTCGTGACCGGCATGCCGGCGGGTATTGGCGAAGAGCTGACCAGTAACCCGACGGTGCGCAAGATTTCCTTCACCGGTTCGACCGCCGTGGGCAGCTTGCTGATGCGCCAGAGCGCTGAGCAGATCAAGCGTTTGAGCCTTGAACTGGGCGGCAATGCTCCCTTCGTTGTGTTTGATGATGCGGATCTGGAGCAGGCGGTGGCCGGCATCATGCAGAGCAAGTTCCGCAATGCCGGGCAGACGTGTGTCTGTGCCAACCGCATTCTGGTGCAGGACGGGATCTACGAACGCTTTGCTCAGCGCCTGGTGGAGGAGGTGGGCAAGCTCAAGGTCGGCAATGGCCTGGAGGCCGACGTGAGCATTGGCCCGCTGATCAACGCGGCGGCGGTCAGCAAGGTCGCCCGGCACATTGACGATGCCCTGGGCAACGGCGCTCGTCTGCTCTGTGGCGGCATCCCTGCGGGTGATAGCCAGTTCGTTCAGCCGACGGTGCTGGCCGAGGCTCATGCCGGGATGTTGCTGGCCCAGGAAGAAACCTTCGGTCCGGTTGCACCGTTGATGCGCTTCAGCACTGAGGAAGAGGCCCTGGCCCTGGCCAATGCCACGCCCTATGGCCTGGGTGCCTATTTCTTCACCCAGGACCTGCGTCGCTCGTGGCGTTTCGGCGAGGCGCTGGAGTTCGGCATGATCGGCCTCAATACCGGGTTGATTTCCATGGAAGTAGCCCCCTTTGGTGGCGTCAAGCAGTCCGGTCTGGGCCGCGAGGGTTCCAAGTACGGCCTGGACGAGTACCTGGAAGTCAAGGCTTTCCATATCGGTGGGCTGTAGAGCAACGGTTGTTTGCACAGGCTTGATTGACGCAAATCCGCGAAGGTAACGACATGAGCAAGACATTCAAGATTGCCGCGATTGCTGGCGATGGTATCGGCAAGGAAGTATTGCCCGAGGGGCTGCGGGTATTGGAACAGGCTGCACGCAAGTGGGATCTGGACCTGAGCATCGAAGTGCTCGACTGGGCCCACTGCGATTATTACCTGGAACATGGGCAAATGATGCCCGCCGACTGGTTTGAGCAGTTGAAAGGCTTCGACGCCATCTACTTCGGCGCCGTGGGCTGGCCGGACAAAGTGCCGGACCATATTTCCCTGTGGGGTTCGTTGCTCAAGTTCCGCCGCGACTTCGACCAGTACGTGAACATTCGCCCTGTGCGACTGTTTCCCGGCGTGCCGTGTCCCTTGGCCGGACGTGAAGCGGGGGACATCGATTTCGTCGTCATCCGTGAAAACACCGAGGGCGAATATTCCTCCATCGGCGGCAAGATGTTCGAAGGCACCGAGCATGAGTTCGTGCTCCAGGAGTCGGTGTTCACACGGCGTGGTGTCGACCGGATTCTCAAGTTCGCTTTCGATCTGGCCCAGACCCGGCCACGCAAGCGCCTGACGTCGGCGACCAAATCCAACGGAATCTCCATCAGCATGCCGTATTGGGATGAGCGCACGGCGCTGATGGGCGAGCAGTATCCCGAGGTGAAATGGGACAAGCAGCACATCGATATCCTGTGTGCGCGTTTCGTCTTGCAGCCTGACCGCTTTGATGTGGTGGTGGCGTCGAACCTGTTTGGTGACATCCTTTCCGACCTGGGCCCTGCCTGTGCCGGCACCATCGGTATCGCCCCCTCCGCGAACCTCGATCCCGAGCGGCGTTTCCCTTCGTTGTTCGAGCCGGTGCACGGCTCGGCCCCGGACATCTACGGGCGCAACATCGCCAACCCAATCGCCATGATCTGGTCCGGCGCACTGATGCTGGATTTCCTCGGCAACGGTGACGAGCGCTACCGTGCCGCTCACGACGGCATCCTCAAGGCCATCGAGCAGGTGATCGCCGAGGGGCCGATCACCCCCGACCTGGGCGGGCAGGGTTCGACCCAGGATGTCGGCAAGGCGATTGCCGAGGCACTCTAGGTCAGGTTCCAAAGCATCACGCTTCACCCTTTGCCCGCTCACACTGCGGGCTTTTTTTTTCAGCTACAGCCAGGTCGATCCTCAACGGAGCGACATCAGAGGTTAATAGCCCTGCTTGCGGTCAATCTGACCGAGCATGGAATCGCCACGCTGGTGCCGACGGATATTCTCCAGCAGCACGCCAAACGCACTTTCCGGCTGAGTCATCGCGGCGATATGCGGGGTCAGTAAAATCTGAGGGTGTTGCCAGAACGGATGCTCGGGCTGCGCCGGTTCTTCGTGTAGCACGTCCAGCACTGCTGCACTGAGCTGGCCGCTGGCCAGAGCTTCCAGCAGATCCTCTTCCACCAGGTGCCCACCTCGCCCCATATTGACCAGCGCGGCACCTTTGGGCAGGTGTTGGAACAGTTGGTGGTCGAGAATCCCTTCGGTCTGCTCGGTCAGCGGCAGGACGCAGAGCAGGATGTCGCACTGACCAAGAAATGCCGGCAGTTGCTCGGTGCCGGCGAAGCAGTCGACCCCGGGTATGCAATGTCGGCTGCGGGCCCAGCCAGACAAGGCGAAGCCATAGGGTTGCAAGGTGGCGAGTATCTGTTGGGCTTGCAAGCCCAGGCCCATGACCCCGACCCGGCGTTTTGTCGCAGGCAGCAGTCGGTGCGCTTGCCAGTGCTTTTCGGCCTGTTGCTGACGATAGCGCAGCATATCCCGGTGCAGGCTGAGCACCGCGAAACTGGCGTATTCGCACATGCCCTGGGTAATGCCCGGGTCGAGCAAACGCACCACCGGCAGATTTTCCGGCAAGCGGCCAAGGTCGAGTTGATCGACGCCGGCCGACAGGGCGAACAACACTTGCAGGTTTGGTAGCAGTGTTTCGAGATCGTCCGGTGCCTGCCAGGCGGCCAGGTAGCGAATATCCCGTGGATCGCCGATATCCGGCCAGGTGCGCCATTCGATATCCGGAGCGTGCTCGGCGAACAATGCTTGCCATTGTTCGCCGCGCACCGGGTCAGCTTTGTAGAGCAGGGTCATGGACATTTCCTCTCATGAGCGGAAAAGCAAGCATGCCCGAATGGTGGAGCAGGATCTGTCGAAACGCTTGGTGCAAACGAGGGCGCAGGGTTGTATGGCGGCACAATCTGGCAGATTCCATGGGCTGCCGGCGCCTGACGGATTCTGCCGTTTTCCGGGGTTAAAACAGTCGATCCGTATTTCTCAGCGGCCAAGTTCGGCTTAGAGCATCGCGTCGAAAGCTTAACCTAAGGCACATCGCAGCCTCCTCCTGGTTGCCTGGCTCACTATGGAGATGCCATGAACAGCAAATGCGAAGAAACCCCTTATCTGCTCGAACAGCGTGACCGGTTTGTGCCGCGCGGCTTGGTCACTGCTCACCCGCTGGTAATCGATCGAGCCCAAGGGGCAGAAGTGTGGGACGTAGGTGGCAAGCGTTATCTGGACTTCGTTGGCGGTATCGGCGTGATGAACATCGGCCACAATCATCCGAAAGTGCTTGCGGCGGTACAGGCGCAGATGCAGAAGGTGACCCATGCCTGCTTCCAGGTGGTTGCCTACCAGCCTTACCTCGACCTGGTGCAGCGCTTGTGCGGGTTGGTCGCTGGTTCCAGTGGCATTGCGCATAAGGCCGCGCTGTTCACCTCGGGTGCTGAGGCGGTTGAGAACGCCGTGAAGATCGCCCGCGCCCATACCAAGCGTCCAGCGGTTATTTCTTTCCGTGGCGGTTTCCATGGTCGAACCTTGCTCGGTACGACCCTGACGGGCATGAGCCAGCCCTATAAGCAAAACTTCGGCATGGCGCCGGAAGTCTTCCATACTCCTTATCCGAATGCTTATCGCGGCTTCACCAGCGAGATGGCACTGCAGGCGCTGAACGAGCTGTTCGCCACTCAGGTCTCTCCGGATCGCGTCGCTGCGATCATCATTGAACCGGTTCAGGGCGACGGCGGATTCCTTAGCGCACCGGTCGAATTTCTCCGGGCGCTGCGGGCACTCACCGAACAACACGGCATCGTGCTGATTGCCGATGAAGTGCAGACCGGCTTCGGCCGTACCGGCACATGGTTCGGTTTCCAGCACGCCGGTATTCAGCCGGACCTGGTCACCGTCGCCAAGAGCCTGGCCGCCGGCATGCCGATCTCGGGCGTGGTGGGTCGTGCAGAAATCATGGATGCACCAGCCCCCGGCGGTCTGGGCGGTACCTATGGCGGCAACGCGCTGGCTTGCGCGGCGGCGTTGGCGGTGATCGATACCTACGAGCAGGAACAACTGCTGGCGCGCGGCGTGAAGCTGGGCGAGCGTTTGCGTCAGGGCCTGTTGCGTTTGCAGTCACGCTTTCCTCAGATCGGTGACGTACGCGGTACCGGTTTTATGCTGGCGATCGAACTGATCAAGAACGATGCGGCCCGCAGTCCGGATCCGGAGTTGAATCAGCAAGTGATTGATGAGGCGCGCAACGGCGGTCTGCTGGTGATCAAGTGTGGCGTGTACCGCAACGTATTGCGTTTCCTCGCGCCTCTGGTCGCTGAAGAGGCACAAGTCGACGAAGCGTTGGATATTCTCGAAAAGGCGTTGTCACGGGTTCTGAGCTGACGCCTGGTCTCGGTCGGCATTGAAGTAAGTGCCGACCGAACATCCCGACGCGTATCTATTTTTGAAATGCCATCATAGGAGGCATTCAGGCCATGGAACTGACGGACTATCGTGCACTGCTGATTGATTGCGATGAGGTCCTGTTCGATCGGGACTCTGGCATCTGGGCGGCGTTGCAACCGCTGCTCGAGGGTTTTCCAGATACACTGAGTAGAGAGCAGGTACTGGCTGAATATGAGCAGGTGATGCGCGGGCTCTATCCTCGCTTCTCCGAGCTGGGGTTCAGCGGCCTGTTGTGTTTCGCACATCGCCAGTTGGCGGAGCGCCTGGGACTCAAGGCCAGTTGGGAGGAGGGCATGAGGTTCGCCCGTTCGGTTTGCGACTGGTCACTGTACGAGGACGCACCTGGCGCGATGCTGTATCTGCGCAAGTTTTACCGGCTATTGGTTTATGGAGACCGTGACAGCGCAGATCGCGAGGCTTTCTGTGAGCGTTTGGGAATCGCGTCGGAGGATTTCCTGTCGCCAACCGACAATCCGTTGGAAGATCGCGCCTGGCTATTGACTAACGACCTGGAACCTAAGGATATTCTGATGGTGCGTGGTTCGTCTGTCGATGGATCCTTGCCAGGCGGCTTGTGCCTGATCCAGCGTGGTTGCAGCGAACCTCGTTTATCTGGTCCGGCGGACTTCTACATCAACAGCATGGCTGACCTGGTGACACAGCATCAACAATCTCTGAGGCGCTGATACTGACAGAATGATTGCATAGAACAATCACGAGGTAAGCGATGGAAGGTTTAGTCAAGCTTGATCGAATTGATATCAACATCTTGGTTGAGCTGCAAAAAGATGGCCGCATTACCAATGTCAGCCTCGCCGATGCGGTAGGTCTGTCGGCAAGCCCATGTCTGCAGCGGGTCAAGCGGCTCGAGGCGGCCGGGTATATTTCCGGATACAACGCGCACCTCAATCTGGCCAAGATCACTGAGTCGGTCACCGTGTTCACGGAGATCACGCTACACGACCATAAGCGCGAAGACTTCGCCAAGTTCGAGTCCAATATCCGCCTGGTCGATGAGGTGCTCGAATGCCATTTGATCAGTGGAGGCTATGATTACCTTGCACGTTTCATGACCCGCAGCATTCCGCATTATCAGGAAGTGATGGAAGGGCTGCTGGATAAGAACATCGGTATTGCCAAGTATTTCAGCTACATCGTTATCAAATCGCCGGTGCTGAAGGATGGCGTACCGCTGCGCAAGCTGCTGCATCGCTGATCACCTATCCCACACGCCCCGGCAACGCAAAAAGCCCTTCATGAGAAGGGCCCTGCGTGGCGAGCGCGCCGGTCTTATTCCTTGAGAAAGGTCAACAGGTCCTGGTTCAGACGATCCTTGTGCGTCTCGGGCAACCCGTGCGGCGCGCCAGGGTAGACGATGAGCCGGGCGCCCTTGATCAATGCCGCCGAAGCCCGACCGGCAGCGTCAATCGGCACGATCTGGTCGGCGTCGCCATGGATCACCAGGGTCGGCACGTCGAACTTCTTCAGATCATCGCGGAAATCGGTGGCCGAGAACGCCGCGATCGAGTCATAGGTATTCTTGGCGCCACCTTGCATGCCCTGGGCCTGGAACGATTGAATCAGACCCTGGGACGGTTTGGCGCCCTTGCGGTTGTAGCCGTAGAAGGGGCCGGAGGCGATGTCCAGGTAAAGCTGTGAGCGGTTCTCCAGGGATGCCTTGCGCAGGCCGTCGAACACCGCGAGCGGCAGGCCGCCGGGGTTGGTGTCGGTCTTGAGCATCAGTGGCGGGACAGAGGACACCAGCACCGCTTTCTTGACTCGGGCAGTCCCGTGGCGACCGATATAGCGAGCCACTTCACCACCCCCTGTCGAGAAGCCCACCAGGGTCACATCCTTCAGGTCCAGCGCTTCAATGACCGCCGCCAGGTCGTCGGCATAGTGATCCATGTCGTTGCCTTCCCACGGCTGGCTGGAGCGACCGTGGCCGCGACGATCATGGGCGACAACCCGATAACCCTTCGACGCGAGGAACATCATCTGCGATTCCCAACTGTCGGAGTCCAGCGGCCAGCCGTGGCTGAAGGTGACGACCTGACCATTACGCGGGCCCCAGTCCTTGTAATACAGCTGAACGCCGTCCTTGGTGGTGATGTAGCTGGCGGACTGGACGACGCTGCCGACGGCAGAGGTGGTGGCAGTGGCGCTGGTCTGTGCCGGCGCCGCTTGGGCGCCGACGGTCGCGAGTGCCAGGGTAGCGATGGCCAGGGTGCGGTGGAATGTGTTCATTGGGTTCTCTCCCTAGGGCTGTTGATTATCGCGACCGCTGTCGATCGCGTTGATGGGCAGATTAGAGAGATAGGGCAATGACGAGAACGGCGGTGGTATCGATAGCGACTATAGGAATAACAGATACTTGCGAGGCTTTTGCTATGGAAGCTTGCTCACGATGAGGGTCTTGAAGGTGAATCGCCTGCGCATCCAACACACCGGTATTTGGGGGCTATGCTTACCTTGTCCTTCCAGTCAGCCCGCCCATGAGAAGCCAACAGTCCTCCAGGAGATCGCGTGAAACCTTCGACACCCGCCACGGCGCTGCTCTTTCTATTGCTCGGCACGGGGGGTGTCAGGGCCGAGGAGTATCAGGTGGTCACCGAGGAGTGGGCCCCGTACAACTATCAGGAGAACCGCCAGCTCACCGGCATGACCACGGAAATCGTTCGGGCGATCATGGCGCTGACCGGGGATGAGTTCAAGGTGCTGCTGCAGCCCAGTATGCGAGCCACCCAGGTGTTGAGGACCCGACCCAGGACAATCATGTACTCGCTGTTCCGCACGCCGGAGCGTGAGCCGTTGTACAAGTGGGTTGGGCCCATTGTGGAGGAGGCCATTTATCCCTACCAACTGGCGAGTACGCCGCCGGTGAATTCCCTGGAACAACTGCTGGGGGCCCCTCAGATCACCACGCGGCACGCCGGGCTGGTGCCTGAGAAACTGCAATCGCTGGGCTTCAAGAACCTCGACAAAAGTGCCACCGAGAGCAAGTTGCTCTACCGCATGTTATTGGCGGGGCGC
Source organism: Pseudomonas sp. B21-028 (assembly GCF_024749045.1). Taxonomy (NCBI): domain Bacteria; kingdom Pseudomonadati; phylum Pseudomonadota; class Gammaproteobacteria; order Pseudomonadales; family Pseudomonadaceae; genus Pseudomonas; species Pseudomonas sp. B21-028. The sequence continues at coordinate 4,189,630 of NZ_CP087184.1, read as the reverse complement.
ACCAATATCATTGTGGGGGACACCGATGCGGGGGTGGCGTATTACAGCCGCCAGTTGAACATCGCCCCCGGCACGCTACGCAAGATACCCATCGAGTTGTACCGATCATCGCTGTACATCGCTTTCAGCCTCGACAGTGAAGACAAACGGGTCGCCGCGTGGGCCCGCGCCTTGGAGCAGCTACGCCAATCTGGCGAGTTGAAGCGTATCCAGTATCGGTACGAGCAGCCCCCTGCGCAATGAACGGTTAACCGAAAGAAGGCTCCTGTATCGATCACAGATTTTCATGTCGTCGACTCGAGGCTCAGAATTTGTAGACGATACCCAGCCTACCCATGATTTCCAGCGCATTGACCAGGCCCAGCCCGTTCATGGGCAAGCAGGCAAATGTCTGGTGTTCATCGAAGTGGGTGCCGATGGCCAGCAGTTTCAGGTCATGGGGATCCAGCTGTGCGTTGAAGTACTGGAGCAGCGCCCGTTCCCAATCGTCGGCGCCGTTGACGGTATCGATGGCTTGACGGTCGGGCGTGGCGATCTCGATGTTCAACTGCCGTAGCGGGGCAAGGCTATTGACGGCGCAGACCCCATGGGACGACCACTCTTTCCATTCGAACCCGGTCAATTGATTGGTCTGGACAAGGGCTGCTTCGACTTGAGTCCATGCCCAATCCCACTGTGCCGCTGGGGGCGCAATGCCTTGGATGAGCGCTTGCGCACGATCCTCGTCGAAGAGGCAATCGAACAGATCGGCCAAGGTATCGACCTGATTGAGCTGTGGCCCCGGTCCTTGGGTGTCCAGGTCCCGGCTCAAACGCTGCCACAGATTGCCCAGCTCCTCCCAGTCTTCCTCATCCATGTCATCTGCGATCACCTTTGCCTTATCGCCGCGCTGGTAGTTGTCCAGTCGTGTCTTGAGGACACGTATCGCGCCCTCGGCGAGATCGACTTCATAGCTGCGGTAATCCAGATAGTTGGTCTGGAAAACGATGCGATCGGGGAAGATTTCCTGGACGAGGTCTTCTTCAGCGTCGAAATATGCCGCACCTTCAAGCGAGCCATGGGCGGTGATGATGCGTTGGAGCGACAGGGCGTCGACTGGGTTCATGTGGGTTCGATCGTAGGGGCTGGTGGCTTTCACGGGTTGAGGTCTGTCATTATTCTGGAAGCCAGGATTTGAGCAGAAGCGTATGAATCGTCAGAAAAAAATCAAGCAGCTACTAAAGGCCCACGCTAAAAAGGCCAGTGCCAAGTTGGCGCCGAAAAACAAACCCAAGTACATCAGTAAAGCGGACCGATTGAAACTGTCTGTTGAATCCAGCGAAGAATTAATCACTCCTCCTGAAACTGAGTAGTGTCAGTCGCCGGGATGTTGGATGTGCTGCCGTCATCGCGAGCAGGCTCGCTCCCACATTTTTCCGGGTGATCACAAGATCCTGTGGGAGCGAGCCTGCTCGCGATAGCGGCCGGTCAGCCGCCGCCGGTGCATCTGGAAACGCTCCCTTCATATAAAAAACTTGCTCGGCGTCTTGCCAAACTGCTTCCTGAACATGTTCGTGAACGCGCTCGGGCTGTCGTACCCCAGCGCCAGCGCAACATCGATGATCTTTTCTCCCACCGCCATTCGCTCCACCGCTTGCAGCAGGCGTACCTGCTGTCTCCACTGCCCGAAGGTAATCCCGGTTTCCTTGCGGAACAGCCGCTGGATCGTCTTTCCATCAAGGCCGAGACGGGCGCTCCAATCCGACAGTGTCGAGCCATCGGCAGGATCGCCTTGTAGCGTGACGCAGATCTTCTTGATCCGCGGATCCGTGGGTTGCGGAAGGTGCAGCGGCAGGGTGGGGAGCAGGGCGAGCTCATCGAGAATCAACTCCATCACCCTGGCTGCGCGGGTGTTCGGGGCGTGGGGGAGCGGCAGGTGCACGGCGACCTTGATCAGTTCACTCAACAGGGCGGAAATGCTGACGGCCTTCGTTTCGGTCGGAAGGTCTGCCACTGCATCAGGCCGGACGAATACGCTGCGCATTTTGACGTGCCCCACGCACCGCACCGAATGTACCTGCCCGCAGGGCATCCACAGCCCCCGATTCGACGGGACCGTCCACTGGCTTGACGCCGTGTGTACAACCATCACGCCTTCGACGGCGTAGATCAACTGGTGCTTTTCATGGGCGTGCGGTGGGATGAACCAATCCGCAGGGTAATCGGTTGCCCGCCCGATCATGGTCCAGGCGCCTTCATCGATCTCGAGCAACGCTTCATTTAGAGGTTTGATCATGATGTCCTTTTTGCGACGGTTGATTCCCTTGTCCAGTGAGACAGACATTTCCATGGATTCTAGGATGACGACCAGCCTGTCAGGAAGTGCTGCCACCTTCTGCCCAGGTTTTTTTTCAGACCTATCGCCTGGAAGCTTTTGTCATGTCCACCACTGCCACAGCCTCGACCACTGCCTCAGTCGTCAACCAAACGAGCCCGCTCGTCATGCGGATCATTGGCGCCTGCGCACTCGCGCATTTGATCAATGACCTCATTCAGGCCGTACTGCCTTCCATCTACCCGATGCTGAAGGCCAACTATGGGCTGAGTTTTGCTCAGGTGGGACTGATCACCCTGACCTTCCAACTGACCGCCTCCCTGTTGCAACCCTGGGTGGGCTATCACACCGACCGTCACCCCAAACCCTGGTTGCTGCCTGCCGGCATGGTCTGCACCCTCATCGGCATCATGATGCTGGCGTTCGTCGGCAGCTTTGGCGCGATCCTCCTGGCCTCCGCGCTGGTGGGCATCGGCTCGTCGACCTTCCACCCGGAAACCTCGCGTGTGGCCCGGCTTGCTTCAGGCGGTCGCTATGGCCTGGCGCAGTCGACCTTCCAGGTCGGCGGCAATGCGGGCAGCGCCTTCGGTCCGTTGCTGGCCGCGGCCATCGTGATTCCGTTTGGTCAAGGCCATGTTGCCTGGTTCGGCCTGTTTGCCGTCTTCGCCATCTTCGTGCAGTACGGCCTGAGTCGTTGGTACCGTAACCACCTCAACCTGTTCAAGTTGAAACAGGGCGGCAAGGCAACCCATGGCCTGTCCAAGGCGCGGGTGACCGCTGCACTGGTGGTCCTGGCGTTGCTGGTGTTTTCCAAGTATTTCTACATGGCGAGTTTCACCAGCTACTTCACGTTCTACCTGATCGAGAAATTCCACCTGTCGGTCACCAGCTCCCAGTTGTACCTGTTCCTGTTCCTGGGAGCGGTGGCCGCCGGCACGTTCTTCGGTGGCCCCATCGGCGACAAGATCGGCCGCAAGAAGGTCATCTGGTTCTCGATCCTGGGCGCGGCACCTTTCACCCTGGCGCTGCCTTATGTGGACCTGTTCTGGACCGGCGTGCTCAGCATGATCATCGGCTTCATCCTCGCCTCGGCGTTCTCCGCCATCGTCGTCTTTGCCCAGGAGCTGGTGCCGGGCAATGTTGGCATGATTGCCGGCGTGTTCTTCGGCCTGATGTTTGGTTTCGGCGGCATCGGCGCGGCGTTGCTGGGGTATCTCGCGGACATCCACGGCATCGAGTATGTCTACACGCTGTGTTCCTACCTGCCGTTGTTGGGTGTGTTGACCATTCTGCTGCCTTCGACCAAAGGCGTTTAAAGGCGGGACGGCTTTATTGGCCGGTGTCTCACATTTCCTGAGGTGGTCACAGGGTCCGCGTCCGCTGCAAATCCTGCGGGAGCAAAGCTTGCTCGCGATAGCAACAGACCAGTCAACGTTGTTGCTGACCGAACTCCCGCAATCGCGAGCAAGCTTTGCTCCCACAGGTCTATGGCTTAACTGACTGGTATTAGGGCAAGCCCAGCTCCCACAGGTCCGGCGCTGTAAGCAGATGGCGTGAACCTCGCAAATCCCCTGTGGGAGCGAGCCTGCTCGCGATAACGGTGTGCCTGGCATTGACCATCAGGCAGGCTCTCCGATACACCACCAGTGGACCTCGACCTCATCGTCGCTCTGGGTTACGTCATGTCCATGCTCAATGAATGAATCAGGCACGTCCAAGGCAAGCTTGTCACTCAAACGGAGCGGAGCCAGGGTGTTGTGTTGTCCCAGAAAGCCCAAGTAGTAGTCACGATCGTAAAACACCGTGACTTCACTTTGGTGCAACGAGGGCCATGTCAGCAGGCAGGCGACGCGGTAGTAGCCCTGGCTGCGATCCGCCGCCCGGGATAAATGGGCCGCCGCTTCGAGCAACTGCTGAACACAGAAGGCTTGCACTTCGATGGAAGCCTGCGGCCCCTGCACCAGGAAAACGTGTACCGGGATTTTCCAGTGGTCGTAACGCTGGTCCTCATAGCGACGAGGAAAGTAGTTGCCATTGAAACTCGCAGCCCAGCGCTCCAATGCACGGAGACGGCGGGGGATACCTCGGAGCTTTTTGTCGCTGAGGGCTATTTGACGCAAGGGAATGTCCTTATATTGCCTGACGGTAACGGGTGTTCGACTATCCAACCAGTCAGATGCTGCCTGTGATTTGCGTGCAGATCCGTTCGCCACGATATGCGCAGAAAGAGGGCGGAATCATCATCGTAAGATGCGTGGAGATTAACCTGTCAGGTGCGCGGCGAGATCATGGATACGGGGCAATGCTGAGGGAAAATAATGACATTGAGTGTCGAAAGGTTGGTCAAGCTGGCAATGGCCAATCCAATGCTGAAACCACCTCGCGCCTGTCTTCACTCCGTTTGAATTAATATTTCCTCACCGCAGGCTGCCTTTTCCAAGCTGTCTGGAATCATCAGGCGCGTCTGTCGAATGAGTGGGCAAGCTCGCTGGCAGGTGCGGGACTAACCGGTTCGCAAGTAATCCGGGTAGTGGCCTTTTGATTTCAATCGGATCCCGCTAGAATCCGCACCCCCTCTCCGTGAGCGGCATATAGCAAATTACGCAAGGAAGTTGATATGCAATTTGGAAAAGCCATAGGTCTCGCCCTGGCCCTGAGCCTCACTGGCTGCGCCAGCTTCACCAAAGATGAAGTCGCCCCAGTGAACCTGCCTTCGATGGCCAGCTACTCGAACAAGCCTAACGTCTATGTCGACTTCGATTTCTATCAGGGCGAACCCGACAACGCCAAGGCCACCGAGATGCCGCAAGCCCGGGACATGCTCAAGCCTGAGCTGAAACGAACCTTCGATGAGTCAGGGCTGTTTGGCCGTGTGATTTTCGACGAATTCCAGAAGCAACCCGGCGACTACAGCTTGCGCTTGAAGGTCTACAACCACGCGCCAGGCGGCGGTCAAATGGTCCTGGCGTTCATCAGCGGTTTTTCGCTCGGGGTTATTCCCGCACTGGGAACGGACCAGTACACCATGAGCCTGGAAACACTGGATGAGCACGGCCAGCCGTTGAGCAAGACCAGCAACCACGATGCGATCAACACGTGGATCGGCATCTGGTTCCTGCCACTGGCAGGCAACACGCCCAAGGCTGCCGTCACCGATACCTTCAACCGCCAGGTCAATGCGCTGTTGAAGAACTGGGTCGACAACAACCGCATGAAATACTCCGCTGTCGACACCCAAATTCCACGGGGCTGACACCGATAAAAAAGAGCCGCGATTACGTAATACCAGTCAGTTAAGAATCAAACGGCGCAAAACCTGTGGGAGCAAAGCTTGCTCCCACAGGTTTATGGCTTAATTGACTGGCCTTAGCCGCGACTGCGGCTCTTTTTTTTGTGCTTACTTCAACGCTTGAGTGAACTGCGGGTCGCTGTACAAGTTCTTGAGCAGGTCCTGCACCATCGGGTTGTAGTTGTTCGCTGCAGCCGGGATGGCGATCGGGCCGAAGAAACTGCTATCCCATTCACGCTGCACGTCCTTGGTGGTTTCGTAGAGAACCTGGTCACCCTTGCGCAGCGTGAAGCGCGCAGACAGCTCGCCATGACCGCTGCTCATGCCGGCAGTCAGCTGGTTCTTGACCAATTGAACCTGCAATTGCCGATCGGCACGTGGGTCCAGCAGACCCGCCTGGCGCAGCTCATCGTTGATTGCCGTCTGGATGTGCAGTGGAACGCTGCCTGCGGGCGAAGAGATCGGGTTCATCCGCACCATCAGCGACCCTTGGCCGGAATCGGCATTCACCTGGGCTTCGCGCAGAGGCTGCATCGGCTCGTGTTGCTTGAGCTGCTGAACGTTCTGGAAATTGGGTTCATAGCGGGCCATGGTCACGCCGCAGCCTTGGAGCAACAGTGCGCAAAATGGTAGAGCCAGGTAGAGCTTCTTCACAGCAAATCCTTATGTGCTTTTTTGGAAGGGGGATTATCGGTGGATGGCACTAAGCTATCAAGGATTGGAAGTGCTGGTGTGCTCTGAAAACATCGAGATGATAGGATCAGGCCCCTTCACATGCGCGATTGACAACATGGACCAGAGATTCCAGGGAAGCTGCTTGTGCTCAGCGGTCAGGTACGAACTACTCACTTCGCCAATGTCATTGCAGTCATTGCAGTCAGTGCCGTAAAGGCCATGGAGCCGCATTTGCTTCATACGGCAGCGTTCCGCGTAACGCGCTACGGATAGTTGAGGGCGCTGCCAGTATCAAGGCATTTGCTTCCTCGAAGACGGTATTACGCGAGTTCTGCGGGGAGTGTGGTTCGGGCTTGTTCTGGTCGAAAGCTGAAGGTCAGTTCGCTGATTGGGTATCGGTAGCGTTGGGTACTCTTGATATGCCCTTCGTGCCTGGGAAGCAGAAACATGTGTATGTGGACGCTGTAATCGATTGGTATACGCCATTGGAATCAGGTTTTCAGAGTGACTGAAGCCTTGGGATGGGACTCTGGTCGTTCGGGCGGTAATGGATCAAGAGGTGCCTTTTGTGACCGGCAGTGATGGGGCGACTTCAGTCTTTCGCGACGGGCAGCAATCGGCCAGAAGCCGTCGGTCAGAGTAGGGACATGACCCGCCTTCTTACTAGCGGCGAAACACTTCATAAGGTGTACTGCGCGCACCATGCGACAGGCCCACACATGCTGTGGTGCACACAGCCCCCCTTACACGATAGCGTTTTCTCTTGAGCTTGATGCCAGCCTTCGATTAGATACGAGGCGTAAACGTTGTGACGTGAATAGCACCATCAAACACGAGGGATAGCACTAAATGGCAAGGATAGAACCTGTTTTCGGCAGCATCAGCAGCGAAATCGAAAATCCATACCAACTGGGCGACGCCCAACTGATTGACGACGAGGTTGTCACGTTTTCAAAACCCAGGATTCTTGATTTTTCCGGGCGTATTTCTCTGGCGCGCTTCTGGCTGATTCGTGTGCCCTTGGTGTTGGTTCTTCCGTGCATTTTGCTGGCGTTCTTTATGGTGGGGTTGCGCCATCAATTGGTGGTTTTGCTGATAGTCGGTGTCACCGTTGTCGTTCCTGCCATCCTGCTCGACGTGTCTCTACTGGTACGCAGGGCACGTGATCTAGGCTGGAGTCCGATGATATGGGGAATTCTCTTCGTGTTCCCTGTTATCGGTTTTGTGGCAACGCTTCCGCTCATCATGCTTCCGGGGCGTAAAGCGATTAATAAATACGGCCCGCCCAATCCACCTCTCTCGACGTTGGTAAAGCTACTTACCGCGCTGTTGGTGGTGCTGGCGCTTGTAACTTCAACCGTGCTAGTTGTGTATTTTCCCCAATACCACCCACAGGCACTCTACGAGTGGTTCGTTAATGCATTGGTTCAGGCATAACGTTAGCGTACGCGAAGTCCATGCTTCGCCTTGTTGCGCGGCGCCAAGTGCTCAGGTGCCTTTGTAGAGAGCGCTGCGCGCACTACGCGATAGCCCTGCATACGCCGCGGTGATGTCCATTGGGAAAAGAGAACAGATTTATTTCTCTACTCTAAACGTCCGCTCTTGGCCGAATGCGGTCATTCCTGAGCAGCAGCCATCGGCCAAGAGCTGACGCTCCAAGGGATATGCACTTAGGCCGCCAAATAAGAGGCCTCTCAAATATTCGCGAGTAAAAATCCATGACTACACCTGCAACCCTGTATCCAATAGAGAAACACAAACACCTTTATGCCAGATGGTGCGCCGCCGCCGCGTATGGTCGCGGCCTGGCCGGCGGGGGTAATTCCTTGGCTTTCGAGCTGATAGAGACAAGTGGCCTAGGCCAGGTAACCGGGCCAGAGCAAATTGGCCAGAACGTCGATAAATGGCAGATGAGCTTTATGAAGAAGATCGAAGCCGAGGCTGCACGCGTGGGCTTGACCGATTTCTCCTTCGGCCGTGCCCAGAAGCTAGTCAACATCTACTTGAAAACAGTGCTCGTCTGCGGTGGCCACCACCAACACCCGAGCGTTGCCTTGCTCCATCCGCCGCTGGACTTTGAACTATTTAAAGGGTTGCGCAGTTTTCTATCGAAGAACCGCGCCGCGATGGGTAAGGCGCGCTCAGCATTCATCGCCGCACAAAAGCGTAATCCGCGATGGACTAAGTTCTCTGAGGCTGATTACGTGGCGCACATAGATGTCATCAAGTTGCTGATGGTCGGCAAGCCGCTCTATCAGGTCGAGGAATATTGGATGCTCTGAGCAGGTAAGGGGCTGTAGCGAGTTATAGCCTACTTGGAACGGCAACTGTGGGTCGATAACAGCCGTCCACAAAAGGCTCGGCCTCCACTCGGAGTACCGCCGAACCTCTTCACGACATATAGCCAGGAGGGTGATGTTGTTTTGATATCAATTGTGCCATTCTTCATGTCAGCGCTCAGACTCGAAAAGCGGCCAATAAATATCTCTCGAAAGGAATCCGGCATGACAACAGGAAAAGGCGAAGACAGCTCCTCACTGATGAAGATGGTGGAAGCCATCGCCATTAGCCCGCAGGATGCCCGTGAGCTGGTTGACCAGTATAAACGCCAGGCACGTAGCTTGGCGTCGTCCGCCACGGACGAAAAGATTCAAGACGCTGTGGTCGACAAAATTATCAGCCGCTACTCAAAGCTGGCCGCGACATCTGGCGCAGCCACTGCCCTTCCGGGTGTCATTCCCGGTATCGGTACTGTGGTGAGCGCTGTTGGGGGAGGGCTGGCGGACATCTCCGTGTGCATGAAGCTGCAGATCGACATGACCATGTGCCTGGCAGTGGCCATCAACGGCAAGATGTCAAACGAAGATGCCAAGCACATGTCGTACATCATCGCGCTGTACGGTTCCCTGGAACAGATGGGGTCTTCCAGCGCAACCAAAATCGCCAGCAAGGCCGGCGTGCGTATGGTGCATCAATATTTGAAGGGGCCGACACTTCAGATCATCAAGGAGTTGTTCGCGAAAATCGGTATCTCGTTCACTCAGAAAGCCGCAGCAAAAGTGATTCCGTTCGGAATCGGAGTTCTCGTTGGCGGAACGGCGAATTATGCGCTTACCACCTACGTGGGAAAAACCGCTCGTGACACTTTCCGCCTGAACCTGAAAGAAGAGGCGGCTACAGAGTAACTGTCAGCGTTAACTGGGCCGCGCAAAGCGGCCCATCGAATTACAGATCGTTTTCGGTCTCTCATGATCACACGCTGGCAATTTCACCGAAAAGGGGACAGATTTATTTTCCTGATAATAAATCTGTCCCCTTTTCGCTTGTCCCCTTTTCGGTGTGAATTGACAACGCCAGTCTGACGTCTAGATACTGTATCGGTAAAGTACCTGGAAACAAGGTGACAGATGAGCGCCGTACACATTATTTTCGGCCCTCTCGGGGCCGGTAAGTCGACACTAGCTCGGCAGATAACGGCCCAGCTAAACGCAGTCTGCTTCTCGATTGATGAATGGATGCAGCGTCTATACGGCCCAGATCTGCCTCAGCCCCCTAGCCTGGAATGGGTGCTTCCCCGTGTTAGACGTTGCGAGTCGCAAATATGGGAAACGTGCGTTCAGGTTCTAGCGTCGGGTAAGGACGTGGTGCTGGATCAAGGCTTTATGACGAAAGCAGACCGCACTCAAATCCGACGGCAGGCCCACAACGCGGGATATGAGGTGCTTAGCCACTTCGTAAATGCAGATAAGCCGCTACGCCGTGAGCGCGTACTGCAACGAAACCTAGAAAAAGGTGCGACCTATTCGTTCGAAATAACGGCCCAAATGTTTGATGTCATGGACGCGCGCTTTGAACACCCATCCCCATCCGAACTGAAGGAGTGTCGCAATGTCTGACTACACACCGGGTGCGGAAGGCACTTCGCCCTCAACACTTGAACGCTATATCCGCATATCCCGGGCATACACTGCCGCCACTCGGCGTATCGACGCGAAACTCTCCGCCGTGCATGGGTTGAGCTTTAGCGACTTCATGATTCTGCACCATCTTAAACAAGCCCACGGCGGCAGGCTTCGTCGTGCAGATTTGGCAGAGTGCATGGGCTTAACTGCGTCAGCCGTAACCAAGTCCCTTCTACCCTTGGAGAAAATAGGTTGGGTATCTCGTCAAAGCGATCCCCGCGATGCGCGCGTTGGTTACGCATGCTTAACCAACGCGGGCGCGCAGCTTGTTGACGACGCGGTGCTGACCGCAGAGAGTTCGTGTCAGGAGGCCTACCAAGCCATCTTCGGCGAGATGACCGTCTCCCTTGAGCCAATCGCCGCGAGCGAGTGATAGTCGCTATGACAAGTTACGCATATGCACTCGGGTAACTGAGAAGCATCCGGAGGCATACAGGCGGTTTGAGCATCATTTTTTCCCGCTTCAAGGTCCGCTCCTGGTCGATTGCTGTTGTTCACTAATGGAAACTTTCAACGGCTATTGACCGTTAGATCCAGAGCCAAAACGGTCATTGCCGGCGGGCAAAAACCGGTCAGCGCCCGTCAGAACTTAATGAACCAACGTCCCAAAAACCGAGGCAAAGGGGAAGGATCTGCATCCGGGCTGAGGTGACTAGCGGTGACTACCGAATAGATGCACACACATTTTACCAGCGGCAAGGTTACTCGACTGACGAGCGTCGGTTTGTAAAACGGTATGGATATTCCGAGACAGAGTAACGTTAATTCGGCGCGCACATTACCCTGATTAAAATATCCGAGAGCGTTGTAGGTATCGTGAGAGTTCTGCGCGGAAACGAACCAACATTTTCAGGATTCGTAGGATAGTGGGAAGGAGTTCTGCATGTTGATCGGCCACCGCTTCGAACGCACTGCCCAGGATGACCTGCACATCCACTCGCATAATCGGGTGCAAAGTACCGCCGTGCTGCTGGTAGGCGCGCTTGCCTTCCTCTTGCCGATGGCGTTCGCCGTGTTCGCGGTCGCTGATGGACTTTCGCCATCGGCTGGCCTTGATCCGCTGTCCTCACTGCTCATCGTTCTCGGGCTGCTGCTGATTCCGGCCCTTGGCCTGATGCTGATGGTTTATACCGGCATCCGCGAGACCTTGGTGTTGTCGCGCGTCGACGGTGAAGGCAAGCGTCTGACCCGGAATTTTTTTGGACGTCGCGAGTGTGTGCAATCGGTATTCAGGATCGATGCCGTCAAATGCCTTGAACTTCGTCGTCTTCCGCAGGCTGAGCAAGCCCGAACCCAGCTGTGGCTGGTGATGCGTGATGGCAGTGAGCATCGCCTGACCACCGATAACGTTCCGGTAGTGCCGGGCAGTCAGCGCACCGATTTGTGGTTGCGTGAGTTGGCCGATTACCTGAACGTGGCGGTGCCTACCGAGGTCGTCGGTGCTTCGGCGATGGCGGCGAAGGCCGCCTACAGACCGGCTCCAGCGCCCACCAGCGGCAAGGCGGTGAGGGAAGCCAGGCGGCGCAGAGGGAAGGGGGGCACCGCTGCGCCCGAATCGAGTGCGAATCTCGGGATGCCTGCACGTGCCTTGCTTATGTTGTTGGGTACTTTCCTGGCGGTGCTGGAGCTGATTAACCTCGTCGCATTGGTGCCGTCTCTGTTTACCGGACGGCTGCACGCCAGCGGTTTTCGAACCGGCTCGACGATCTTCTACTGGGCCGAGCAACCGCTGACCTTTTCCTTCAATTTGCTGGTGGGGGGCGCGGAGGTGTTGATTGTTGGAGCCATAGCCTGGGGATGCTTGCGCATGGCGTTTCGGGGGCGGATGGGTTCCAATTACTGAGGACAGTTTTAGAGCCTCGATGGGGGCCGCTTCGCAGCTCAGCGGGGATGAATCCCCTCGCCACAGGGTATCTGTGTGGTCTTAGGGTAGAGGGCAAATCGCAAAAGCAGCCGCTGATTTCTACTGTTACTCGACGCATGGACACAAGGAAATTGCCAGCGCCATGACCAACCGTAATCAACTCCACCAGAATGGCTACGTCCTCCTGCACCGAGCGATCCCAACCGAATGGCTCGCAGGGCTGCGTAGCCTATTCGATGCGGGCGTAATCCCGTCGGATCAATGGCCAACCCCCCGTGGCTGGGACTGGCGTCATTCGCTACTGGACTGCAATCCAGCGATACAGACGGTGTGTCGGCTGCCACCGTTGCTGGCGGCAGTGGGTGAGTTGATCGGCGAGCGGTTCTTTCTCGCGCAGGTGGAGGGACGCGAGCCCCTGGCAGGTGGTGGTCATCAGCAGTTGCACCGCGACCTGTCGGCCCAGCGGCCAGGCGATACGGCTGTCGCGCTGGCTTTTTTCGACGACTACGGTCCCGAGAACGGCGCGACACGTATCGTGCCCGGCAGCCATCGCCCGCCAGCGCAAATGCCGCCCTTCGATTTCGCTGACGAGTCCCACTCCGTGCAGCTTTCGGGGTGCGCCGGCGACATTCTGGTGTTCGATGCCGAGCTGGTCCACGGGGCCAGTCTGAATGTGAGCGGAGCACGTCGTCGCTCGATTCTGATGGGCTATTTTTCTGAGCGGCTCTATGAGGCGCACCTGGAGACAGCGCACTTACGGAATATCCGGATGGACACGAGCGAGCGATTCGAGCCTGCCGATTTTGTCTTTGGTTCGACATAGCCGGTGCAGTAGTCAATTACCGTATCTGCGCAGTACGCCCTAGCCACTGCTCGCGGTCCAACGCCCAAACTTCCTTGTCCAATTCCCCGCTGACAAATCGCCCCCGTTCAGTCCTGAGCAATCGCATTCCCTCCCGCTCGGAAATGCGCCGCGAGGCCTGGTTGCCAACAGCCTTGGGCACCACCATCACCGTGCGATCAAGCGTCACGAACCAGTACTCGTTGATCACTTCACACGCCTCGCCCATGTAGCCGTGGCCCTGCCATGGCGGTGACAGCCAAAAGCCACGGTGGTTGTCTGGTTGGTCGAAGAGGGAAATGCTGCCGATGATTTGGGTCGCGTCGAACGCCAAGCGGATCACCCAGTGCCATTCTTCGCCGCGCTCGATAGCGGGCAGGGCGTGGTCGCGTACGTAGGTCAGCGCGCCGTCGGCGGGGTAGGGCCAGGGCACTCGGCTATCGAGGTAGCGGACCACTTCCCAATGGGGGAACAGCGCCTGGATGGCGGGTGAGTCGGCCAGTTGCAGTGGGGTGAGGATCAGGCGTTGGGTTTGGAAGGTTGGGAGGTGGGGCATGCGGTCGGTCCTTGAGCGCGGAGAAGTGAAGATAGTTGGGTTTGGGTAATGGTGTCGATAGCGGTGGGTCTGCTGGCATTGGTGCTGAATGCACCGCCGTCATCGCGAGCAGGCTCGCTCCCACAAAAAGCAGAGGGCTTCGACAGACTCGGGATTCCTTGGTGACCCTATCGAGGGTCGTGGCGAGGGCATCTGATCCGGTTTTTTTGCTGGCAGGTGCAGCTGTAATGCAATCTGAGTTTCAAGCCAGAATCCTGTGGGAGCGAGATGGCTGCTTGCTGTGTATTTCTTTCAGGAGTGCTTATGACGAAGATGGCGATTTTTCTGGGTGGCTTCCTGGCGTTGACCTTGCTGATTGGCGTGCTTGCGACCATTCCGCCGGTGTAGACCGACTGTGGTGAAGGGGATTCATTTGTGGCAAGGGACTCATGGCTACCGATGCAAAATCACCTGGGCAATCTCCTGCAACCCCATCACCCGTTGCGCGGCGTTGAGCTTGATGGCTTCCTTGGGCATGCCGAAGACCACGCAGCTGGCTTCGTCCTGGGCCACGGTGGTGCTGCCGGCGTCGAGCATTTCCTTCAGGCCGCGGGCGCCGTCGTCGCCCATGCCGGTCATGATGATGCCGGTGGCATTGCGGCCTGCGAACTTGGCCACCGAGCGGAACAGCACGTCCACCGACGGGCGATGGCGATTGACCAGCGGCCCGTCCACCACCTGCACGTGGTAGAACGCGCCGCTGCGGGTCACCATCATGTGCTTGCCGCCGGGGGCGATGAGGGCCAGGCCCGGGTGGATGCGGTCGTTGTTGCGGGCTTCGCGGACTTCGATCTGGCACAGGCTGTTGAGCCGGGCGGCGAACGAGGCGGTGAATTTTTCCGGCATGTGCTGGACGATCACGATGCCCGGGCACACCCGTGGCAGGGCGGTCAGCACCGCTTCCAGGGCCTGGGTGCCGCCGGTGGAAGTCCCCAGGGCGACGATGCGTTCGGTGGTCTGCGCCATGGCGTGGCCGTTCGCGGCGGGCAACATGGCATCGGCGCTGAGCTTGGTGGCCGGTACCAGGGGCGCGGGGCGCTTGCCCAGGTTGCGGACGTTGACCTGGGCGGCGCCCCTGATCGCCGCCACCAGTTCCGGCGCCGATTCCAACAGAAAGCTCTTCAAGCCGCTGGTGGGCTTGGTGATGATCTCCACCGCGCCGGCGGCCATTGCCTGCAAAGTGGTTTCCGCGCCCCTGGGGGTCAGGGACGAGCAGATCACCACCGGGGTCGGGCGCTCGCTCATGATCTTCTTCAGGAAGGTGATGCCGTCCATGCGTGGCATTTCCACATCCAGCACGATCACGTCCGGCCACTCCCGGGCCAGCTTGTCCATGGCGAAAATCGGATCGGAGGCCGCGCCCATGACGTGGATGTCCGGGGTGTCACTGAGAATCGCCAGCAGTACCTGGCGGACCACGGCAGAGTCGTCCACCAGCAATACATTGATCTTTTTTGACATGGTTAATGCCGGGTCCTTATCGGTTGGTGCCTGACCCACACGTCGCCGCTGCACAGGTCGAAGATGATGCTCCGGTAGCCGGTGCTACCCATGTCCTGGGCAATCAGGTCCAGGCGATAGAGGGCGGCCATTTCCAGTGCCGCATTGACGTTCAGCCGCGCAACGTCGCCGAAGGGGACTTGCCGTTGCAACTCGGGGAACATCTCGCCGCCGCCGAACAGCTTGAGCTGGTATTCCTCGGGTTCGGTGTGATGGGCCCGCGCCTCGCGGATGAACAGTTCGATGGCTTCGTCGGCGTACATGCCGTTGAGGGCCGTGGAGCAGCGTACGCGGCTGGGCAGCATGAAGTGGCACATGCCGCCGATCCGGTGCTCTGGATGCCACAGGGTGATCGCCACGCAGGAGCCGAGGATAGTGCGCAGGCGGGTCGGGCACGTGGCGAAGCGGAATTCACCCGGTGCCAGGTAGACCTCGGCAACGTCCCTTGTCGCGAGTTGCAGGGCGGCGCTCATGGTTTGCGATAAATCGATGGCATCACCATTTTCAACGCATCGGACACCCCGTTGAGGCTTTCCGAATGGCTCACGATGAAGTACCCGCCGGGCTTGAGCCGAGGGATCAATCGGGCAACCACTTTGCTCTTGGTGGGTTGGTCGAAATAGATCATGACGTTGCGCAGGAAAATCACATCGAACTCCCCCAGCTCCGGCAAGGTTTCGTTGAGGTTGACCTGGACGAAGTTGACGCGGTTGCGCAACGCCCGGTCGATCAGGAACGTGCCTTGCTGGCTGCCTGTACCCTTGAGGCAGTATTTCACCAGCAGCGGCTGGGGCAGGGTGCGGGCGCGCTCCATCGGGTAATGCCCGGAGCGCGCCTTGGCCAGCACCTGGGTGCTGATGTCCGAACCGATGACTTCCCAAGGCGTGGTGCCCAACCCTTCGGCCAGGGTCATCGCCAGGCTGTAGGGTTCTTCTCCCGATGAACTGGCCGCGCTCCAGAGGCGAAAGGTCTTCCCCGGTACGGCCTGGGGCAGCACGTGCTGACGCAGGAAGTCGAAATGCTTGGGTTCTCGGAAGAAGTAGGTTTCGTTGGTGGTGAGCAGGTCCAGCGCCACCTGCAGTTCGTCGCTGCGCTGGCCGTTCATGATCAGTTTGAAATACTCGCCGTAGCTGCCCAGTTCATAGTGCTTTAGGCGCTTGGACAAACGTCCGGCCACCAGGGCTTTCTTGGCGTCGGACAGGTTGATGCCGGCAGCCTTGTACAGCCAGGATTGAAACTGGCTGAACTCTCGATCACTGAGGGCCAGTGAGTTCACGGTGCGTTCCTTGCAGATGGCGGTGTTCACTGGTTTTCAAACTCCAGCGCGGTGGGGCTGGCTTCGGCCAGTTGGGACATTTCGTCGATGGACAGCACACGGCCCACCTCCAGCACGATCACGAACTTGCCGTCGACCTTGGCCATGCCGCTGATGAAGTCGGCACGGATCTTCGCGCCGAAACCCGGCGGCGGTTCGATCTGCGAGGCCGGGATTTCCAGTACCGCCGACACCGTGTCCACCAGCAGACCGATGTCCTGGGCGTGGCCGTCTTCGGTGTTGGCCTCGATGATCACCACACACGAGCGCCGCGTAATCGACGAGTTCTGCCGGCCGAAACGGGCCGACAGATCCACCACCGGCACCACCGCACCGCGCAGGTTGATCACCCCACGGACGAAGGCCGGCATCATCGGCACCACGGTCAGATTGCCGTATTCGATGATCTCCTTGATGCAGAGGATGCCGATGGCAAACATCTCCGTGCCCAGCATGAATGTCAGGTATTGCGCTTCTTCCTCGACCGCGATGGCGGTTTGACGGGTGGTAGCGATGGCGCCCATGGCTTTTCTCCTTTAAGCGAGCCTGTGGAACCGGACCGTCAGAACCGGGTGAATTCGGATTCGTCCGGCGCGCTGGCCATGTTGTAGGCAAACGCCTTGGGCAACGTGGTCACCGAGGCCCGGGCCGGCTTGCGGCTGGACGGCCCGGGTGTGTGGTCGACCTTCACCGGCAGGCTGGCCGATTTGGGCGGCGTGTCCAGGGTGAAGAAACTCATGGCCTGTTGCAGTTGTTCTGCCTGGCTGCTCATTTCCTCGGCGGTGGCGGCCAGTTCTTCGCTGCTGGAGGCGTTCTGCTGGGTCACCTGGTTGAGCTGTGTCATGGCGGTGTTGATCTGCGCAACGCCTGCGGCCTGCTCTTCGGAAGCGGCGCTGATTTCCTGGACCAAGTCCGAGGTCTTGTTGATCGACGGCACCATCTCGTCGAGCAGATTGCCGGCTTTCTCGGCCATGTCGACGCTGCTGGAGGACAGTTCGCCGATTTCCTGGGCGGCGACCTGGCTGCGTTCGGCCAGTTTGCGCACTTCGGCGGCAACGACGGCGAAGCCTTTGCCATGCTCGCCGGCGCGGGCGGCTTCGATGGCGGCGTTGAGCGCCAGCAGATTGGTCTGGTAGGCGATGTCGTCGATGATGCTGATGCGCTGGGCGATTTTCTTCATCGCCACCACGGTCTGTTGCACCGATTCGCCACCGTCGGTGGCTTCCTTGGCGGCCTTGCTGGCCATGCCGTCGGTGACCTTGGCGTTCTCGGTGTTCTGGTTGATGCTGGCGCTCATCTGCTCGATGGAGGCGCTGGTTTCCTCGACGCTGGCCGCCTGTTCGCTGGTGGCCTGGCTCATGGACTGGGCGGTGGCGCTGACCTCTTCGGAGGCGCTGGCCAGATTGTCCGCCGCGTTGCGCACTTCACCGATGATGTGGGACAGCTTGCCCACCATGTTCTGCATGGCGTTGAGCACCATACCGGTTTCGTCCTTGGAGCCACCCTCGATTTTCGCGTTCAGATTGCCTTCGGCCAGTTGTTCGGCCACCTGCGCGGCCTGCTTCAAGGGGCGGGAAATGACCCGGGAGATGAACAACGCCAGGCCCAGGCCGATCAGCAGGGCGGCAGCCAGCACGGCGATGATCGACAGGCGCGATTTTTCAAACAGCGCCGTGCCGCGGTCGCTGGCCGCGTCGGCACCGGCATCATTGAGTTCGACCAGCTTTTGCAGGTCGCTGGTTACCAGGTCGAATCGACGCTTGGACTCGCCCCGCAGCAGCGCATGGGCTTCATCGGACCGATTCTGCCGGGACAGGGCGAGCAGCTCTTTACTGACCGCGAGATAGGCGACCCAATCATTGCGGGTTGTCTCGAACAGTTGGCGGTCTTCGGCGCTGGAAAGCAGTTTTTCATAGGTCGCCAGACGGGACTCGACCCCTTTCCTGGCTTCTTCCGCTTCCTGTTCGACCGTGGTGCGCTCCTGCTCGGAATCGGCGGTGATATGGCGGTTTTCCTTGAGGCGATAGTTCGCGCCATAGAAACGCATGCCGGACGCCGCGCGCATCGATGGCATCCAGTTTTCGCGGATTTCGGTGGTGATGCCGTTCACCTCGCCCAGCTGGATGATCGAGAACACTCCCATGACAGCGGTCAGGGCCAGCACCACAAGAAATGACGTGATCAGTTTGGTGGCGATTCTAAGATCGTAGAACCATTTCATTGGGAAATACCTCTCCATGGAGTTGCTAAAGCGTCAGCGAGCGTTGGCTTGTGAGAATTGGGTGGATGTGTAGCGGTTTTCTATCTGGGCGATCTGGGTGAGCAGCGCCGGCACGTCGAGAATCAGCGCCACGGCGCCGCTGCCCAGGATGGTCGAGCCGCTGATGCCGCGCAGGGCGCCGAACAACTTGCCCAGCGGCTTGATGACGGTCTGGAATTCACCCAGCAAGTCATCCACCACCAGTCCGGCCTTGAGTTCGGCATAGCGCACCACCACGACGTTCTGCCGGCGTGAAGCCGGGCCTTCGTGATTGAAGTGATCGCGCAGGTACACTAGGGGCAGCACCTCGCCGCGCAGGTCCAGGTAACCCTGCTCGCGGCTGGCGGTGCCGTCGTCTTCGCTCAGCTCGATACACTCCTGGACCATGTCCAGCGGAATGACATAGGTGGACTGGTCGATGCCCACCAGGAAGCCATTGATGATCGCCAGGGTCAGCGGCAAACGGATGCGCACCACGGTGCCCTGACCCGACTGGCTGTCCAGGTCCACGGTGCCGCGCAGCAGGGTGATGTTGCGCTTGACCACGTCCATGCCCACGCCCCGTCCCGACAGGCTGGTGACGGCCTGGGCGGTGGAGAAGCCAGGTTCGAAAATCAGGTTGTAGATCTCCTGGTCGGTCGGGCTGGCGCCTGGGGCGACCAAGCCACGTTCCTGGGCTTTTTCCAGGATCCGGTCACGGTTCAGGCCGGCGCCGTCGTCGGCGATTTCCAGCACGATACTGCCCGAGTCATGGTAGGCGTTGAGGTGCAGATGCCCCTTGGCCGGCTTGCCGGCCGCCAGCCGCGCTTCGGCGGTCTCGATGCCGTGGTCCATGGCGTTGCGCAGCAGGTGCATGAGCGGGTCGCCGATTTTCTCCACCACGGTCTTGTCCAGTTCGGTTTCCGCGCCGCTGATGATCAGGTCGATGTCTTTGCCCAGTTCCTGGCTGACATCGCGCACCACCCGGCGGAACCGGTTGAAGGTTTCACCGATGGGGATCATGCGCAGGCGCAAGGCGCCGTCGAGGATTTCCTCCACCAGCCCGGATACCGTCGAGGTGGCTTCCTGTAACGAATCGTCTTGACAGTTACGGGCCAGCAGGCTGGTGCCGGCACTGGCGATGACCAGTTCACCCACCAGGTTGATCAACTCGTCGAGCTTGTCGGCATTGACCCGCACGTAGGCGCCGTCCTTGGCTTTGTTTTCACTGCTGGCCGGCGGCCTGTCGGCCGGGAGTTGGGCAGACGTTCGTGGGGTCTTGCGCTGGTCCGGCAGCAGGTCGCCGACGGTGACCAGCGCGGTGCTTTCGTCGCTGGGTTCCTGGACGGTGGCAACCAGACCGGTGTTCGCCCGGTCATCAACGGCCACGATTTCGATCAGGCAATCTTCCCGGACGAAATCGAAGACTTCATTGATTGCCCCGTGGCTGGCGGCCGAGCGGAAATCGATGTCGAACCCCAGGTAGCAGGATTCGGCGTCAAAAGCTTCGACGCTGGGCAACGCCTCGGTCAGTGTGTCGAGGTGGACGATTTCACCGAGGGTCTGCAGATAGCGCAGGAATGACAGCGGGTCCATGCCGTTGCGGAACACGTCCTGGCCGAAGCGCAGGCAAATACGCCAGAGGCGCGTTTCGGACGGCGCCTGCGTAGTGGTTTCAGCCGCCGGTGCCGGGGCGTCGTCAGGCGGGGGCGCCTGGTACTCCTGCAGGACCTGGCACAGCTCCATCTCCCGTTTCAGGGCCGGCGGCGTCAGCGTCCCGCCCTGGTTGGCCACCACGTTGATCAGTTCCAGCATGTGATCGCTGGACTTGAGCAGCACCGCGATCAGGCCTGTATCCACCTCGACGCTGCCGTTGCGCAGGCGATCGAGCACGTCTTCGACGATGTGGGTGAAGCTGACGATGGGTTCCAGGCCGAACAGCCCGGCCGAGCCCTTGATGGTATGGGCCGCACGGAAGATCGCACCGATGGCGTCATCGTCGCCCGGGTCGTTTTCCAGTTGCAGCAGGGATTCTTCCATCGCCTGCAACTGCTCCCGTGCCTCGACGATGAACGTCTGTTGTGCCTGGTCGAGATTGATGCTCACGCTCATATCCTTTGTCGTGTCGGGCGGTGATGCGGGGCTATGCCAGCAGGTTGCACAGCTCGAGTGTTTCGCGGACGGTCTTGCTGCGCGCGGTCAGGGTCAGCCGGCTACCGGCCTTCGGCGCTTCACGCTGGGCTATCAGCAGCAGTTGCAGGCCGGCCCCGTCCATTTCGGTCACCTGTGACAGGTCCAGTTCCAGGTGCGGCGTATTGCCCAGGCATGGCAGCAATTGCGCGGCCAGGTCGGCGGCGGTGTAGATCGTCAGCTCGCCGTCGATCCGCACCTGCGCGGTGTCACCTTGTGTTTCGTACAGCAGCGGCATTACAGCCTCCGGCCCTCTAAGGCAGAATCAGTTTGGATACCGCCGCCAGCATCTGCGCCGGTTGGAACGGCTTGACCACCCAGGCCTTGGCACCTGCCGCCTGGCCTTCCTGTTTCTTCGATTCCTGGGATTCGGTGGTCAGCATGATGATCGGCGTGAACTTGTAGCTGGCCAGCTTCTTGACCTCCTTGACGAAGGTGATGCCGTCCATGTTCGGCATGTTCACGTCACTGATGATCAGGTGCACTTTCTGCCCGTTGAGCTTGCCCAGCGCATCCTTGCCATCGCTGGCTTCGATCACGTCGTAGCCGGCACTTTTCAACGCAATGCCGACGACCTGCCGAACGCTCGCGGAGTCGTCGACAACCAATACACTTTTAGCCATGAACGGCTCTCCTAGAAGAAGGTTATTTCCTGTGAAGCTTGTTGCACGCCCGAGTCGCCGTGGTGGTTGCGGCGTTGCTCGTCGGTGGCATAGGTGGTTTCCATGCGGGCCAGCCATTGGCGGGCATCGATGGACACGGCCTGGTCGGGCGACTGGTGGGCCTGCTGCATATGCACGTGCAGGTCCTCGATGTTGTCGCGCACGTGGCTGAGGATCTGGCTGACCCGATCCTGGAATTGCAGGCTGACCAGCACCTCGGTGAGTTCGTCGCGGATGCCGAAGCTTTCCTGTTGCAGCAGGTCCGCCGACTCGGCGAGCTGCCCGGTTACGCTTTTGAAACGTTCCAGTACGCGCTGGATACTGTCTTCGGAACTGGACACCGAATGGCTGTCCTGGTCGGCGCCACTGGAGGCGGCCTGGACCAGTTGGGTGATGGCGGTATTGATGATGTCGACCTTGGCTGACATCTGTTGGCCGGTCTCGCTGGATTTGCTCGACAGGCTGCGCACGGCGTCGGCCACCACCGCAAAACCGCGCCCGGCTTCACCGGCCCGGGCGGCTTCGATGGCGGCGTTGAGGGCCAGCAGGTTGGTTTGCGCGGCAATCGCGGCGACGTCGGCGGCCATGGTCCGCAGCTCGCCGGTGTAGGCGGTGAGGTTGCGCACCTGGGCCAGGGTTTCGTCGCGGCTGGCTTGGGTGGCTTTCAGGGAATCGATCACCCGCACCAGTTCATTTTCGCTCTGGGCCAGCACCTGTACGGCGCCACCGCTGCTTTTCCCGGCCAGCTCACCGGCGGCCAATTGAGAGGCTTGCACGGTTTCTTCCAGGCGCGACGAAATGCCGGTGAAGCGGCTGGTCAGCGAGACGATCGCGGTCTCGGTCTGCTGCCGGGAGCTTTCCACCTGCTTGGCCCAGATCGGCATGGCACCGAGGATGACTTCGTTGAGTTGCGCGCTGGCTGTGCGGGGGGCGTGCTCGGCGGCTTGCAGGTCTTGCCGGGCGATGGTCGCTAGCGCGTCGTCGAACTGTCGACGCCGTGCCCGCGCGCCCCATAGGCCTGCACCCAGGCCAACGACCAGCAGCGCTGCGCTGAAACCGATGTTCTGTGCATTCGTCTCGTTGAGCGCCAGCACGCCGACAGCGCCGGCAACGGCCACGAGCACGGGGCTCCAGAGAACGCGAGGCGGGGTTGCGGAAAGGGAGTGACCGTGTGGGTACGACGTCATGGTTCGGTCCTTGAACAGTGTTGCTAACTGGTTATTGGCGAATAACTGGTTATCTGCGACCTCGGATTTGACTTGAAGACCAGTCGTCCGATTTCCGAATGCTGTAGGCAAAGGCCTACTCAGGGCGTGGCACTGTGCTACTTCAGATTAGCCCCAGTCTGTGAAATGTCGAATCGGCCTGACAGGATGAAACCGATGGGAGCAAGGCTTGCCCTGATACCAGTCAAGCCACGAACCTGTGGGAGCAAAGCTTGCTCGCGATAGCGGCAGACCAGCCAAAATGGTTGCTGGCAGACTTACGGCAATCGCGAGCAAGCTTTGCTCCTACAGTTTTCGCGCCGCCTTGCTCCCACAGTTTGCTCAGGATTGCGCTAAATTACCGACACCTGAATTGTCGAACCTGCCATCAAGAGCCCTCATGCCGACCCAGCCGCTCTGGAAAACCTATCTCCTGTTCCTCACCCCCATGGTCCTGTCCAATTTCCTGCAGTCCATGTCCGGCACGCTCAACAGCATCTACATTGGCCAGATGCTTGGCACCCAGGCGCTGGCGGCGGTGTCGGGGATGTTTCCGATCCTGTTCTTCTTCATCGCGCTGGTGATTGGCCTGGGCGCGGGGGCCGGAGTGTTGATCGGGCAGGCTTACGGCGCGCGGGAAACCGGCACGGTGAAGGCGATTGCCGGCTCGACGCTGCTGCTGGGGGCGATCATCGGTCTGGTGGCGGCAGTGCTTGGCAGTATTTTTACCCGTCAGGCCCTGCAAGGCTTGGGCACGCCGGCCGATGTGCTGGAGGACGCCGTTGCCTATGCCCGGGTCATGATGTGGATTCTGCCGATATTGCTGGTGTTCGTCCTGTTCACCCAGTTGTTGCGAGGGGTCAGCGATACGCTGACGCCTTTGCTCGCGTTGCTGGTGTCCACCGGGGTTGGGATGCTCCTCACGCCAGCGTTGATTCGTGGCTGGTTGGGACTGCCGCAGATGGGCATCCAGAGCGCGGCACTGGCGGGGCTGCTGGGCACGGCGTCGGCGATGGTGTTGCTGGCGTGGCGCTTGAACCGTCGCGAGCACGCCCTGGCACCGGACCGGGCGTTGTTCGCGGCGATGCGCCTGGACCGGGAGATCCTCGGCAAGGTGCTGCGCATTGGTCTGCCGACGGGGTTGCAGATGGTGGTGATCTCCCTGTCGGAACTGGTGATCCTGGCGCTGGTCAATCGCCACGGTTCCCAGGCCACGGCGGCCTACGGCGCGGTGACGCAGATCGTCAACTACGTGCAGTTTCCGGCCTTGTCGATTGCCATCAGCGCCTCGATCCTCGGTGCTCAGGCCATTGGCGCCGGACGCCTGGAGCGCCTGGGGCCGATCCTGCGCACCGGGCTGCTGATCAACGTCTGCCTGACGGGTGGCCTGGTGTTGTTGGGGTACCTGTTGTCCCACTGGCTGTTGGGGCTGTTCATCACCGACCCGGCGGCACGGGTCCAGGCCGAACACCTGCTGCACATCATGCTTTGGAGCTTGCTGGTGTTCGGTTTCCAGGCCATTGTCGGCGGCATCATGCGCGCCAGCGGCACGGTGTTGATGCCGGTGGCGATCTCGATTTTCTGCATCGTCGGCGTACAGGTGCCGGCGGCTTACCTGCTCGACGCCCACTTCGGCCTGGAAGGGGTATGGATGGCGTTTCCCGTGGCGTACCTGAGCATGCTGTTGCTGCAGGTGCTGTATTACAAACGGGTCTGGCAGCATCAGTCGATCGAGCGGTTGGTATAAATACCCCAGACACCATAACCCCTGTGGGAGCGAGCCTGCTCGCGATAGCGGTGTGTCAGGCAACCTCCATTCGACGGTGCCGACGCCTTCGCGAGCAGGCTCGCTCCCACAGGGGTCCAATGTTTTGACTGTGAGAATCCGATGTCCTTAAAGCACTCACCCAAGGCCTACCACGCCTTCCTCTTCGACATGGACGGCACCCTCCTGAACTCCATCGCCGCCGCCGAGCGGATCTGGACCCGCTGGGCGCTGCGCCACGGCGTGGACGTGGCGACATTCCTGTCCACTATCCATGGCGTGCGCGCCGTCGACACCATCGCTCGCCAGCATCTGCCGGGGGTGAATGCCCAGGCTGAAGCGGAGCAGATTACCCGAGAGGAAATCGAAGACGTTGAAGGCGTGGTGCCGGTGCCTGGCGCCGTGGCGTTCTTGAACGACCTGCCGCCGGAGCGCTGGGCGATCGTCACCTCGGCCCCCATGGCACTGGCCTTGCGTCGAATGGAGGCCGCCGGCATTCCGCGTCCCGCCGTGATGGTCACCGCCGAAGATGTCAGCGACGGCAAACCCAACCCGGCTTGCTATCGACTGGCTGCCGAGCGATTGCGGGTGGCAGCGGAGGAGTGCCTGGTGTTCGAGGATGCCGACGCTGGTATCCGCGCCGGTGAGGCGGCGGGGGCGGAGGTGATGGTGGTGACGGCGACGCATGTGCATCCGGTGGAGACTGATCATCCGTCGATCGAGGATTACCGTGGGTTGGGCGTTGGATTGGATGAGTCCGGCCTGATGTGGCTGAACACCACTCTATAACCGCCGCAGATCCCTGTGGGAGCGGGCTTGCTCGCGAAAGCGGTGGTTCAGTCGCATTCATGTTGAATGAGCCGACGCCTTCGCGAGCAAGCCCGCTCCCACAATGGGCACAGTGGGTGCTTGCGAGTGCTCAGGTCACCACGCGATAGCACGGCACATAGGCCGCGCCGCCCGGCAGTTTCATCCGGTGCTGGGCGACGAAGGCCTGGAGCAGGCGGTCGAGGGGTTCCATGATGGCGGGGTCGCCGTGGATCTCGTAAGGGCCGTGTTCTTCGATCAGGCGGATTCCCTTGTCCTTGACGTTACCGGCCACGATCCCGGAGAACGCACGGCGCAGGTTGGCGGCCAGCTCATGGGACGGCAGGTCGAGGCTCAGGCCCAGGCTGGCCATGTTGGCGTGGGTCGGATCGAACGGACGCTGGAAGCCTTCATCGATCTTCAGCAGCCAGTTGAAGTGGAAGGCGTCGTTGCGCTCGCGGCGGAACTGTTTCACTTCCTTGAGCCCCTGGGTCATCTGCCGTGCCACTTCGGCCGGGTCGTCGATGATGATCTGGTAATGCTTCTGGGCCGCTTCGCCGAGGGTCGCGCCGACAAAGGCATGCAGCTGATCGAAGTACGGCGCGGCGCTTTTCGGCCCGGTGAGGACGACCGGGAAGGGCAGGTCCTGGTTGGCCGGGTGCATCAGGATGCCCAGCAGGTACAGGAACTCTTCCGCGGTACCGGCACCGCCCGGGAAGATGATGATGCCGTGGCCGACCCGCACGAAGGCTTCCAGGCGCTTCTCGATGTCCGGCAGGATCACCAGCTCGTTGACGATCGGGTTCGGCGCCTCGGCGGCGATGATGCCCGGTTCGGTCAGGCCCAGGTAGCGTCCGCCATGGATGCGTTGCTTGGCGTGGGCGATGGTGGCGCCTTTCATCGGGCCTTTCATCACGCCGGGGCCGCAGCCGGTGCAGATGTCCAGGCTGCGCAAGCCCAGTTCGTGGCCGACCTTCTTGGTGTACTTGTATTCTTCGGTATTGATCGAGTGACCACCCCAGCACACGACGATCTTCGGCTCCACGCCGGGACGCAAGGTGCGGGCGTTGCGCAGCAGGTGGAACACGTAGTCGCTGATGCCCTGGGACGAACTCAGGTCGATGCGCTGGCTATCCAGTTCGTTCTCGGTGTAGACGATGTCGCGCAGGGCGCTGAACAGCATTTCCCGGGTACTGGCGATCATCTCGCCGTCGACGAAGGCGTCGGCCGGCGCGTTCAACAGTTCCAGGCGCACGCCACGGTCCTGTTGATGAATGCGGATCTCGAAGTCCTTGTAGGCTTCCAGGATGGTCTTGGCATTGTCGACATGGGCGCCGGTATTGAGGATGGCCAGGGCGCACTGGCGGAACAGGGTATAGATGCTGCCGGAACCGGCTTCGCTCAGTTGCTGGACTTCGCGCTGGGACAGGGTTTCCAGGCTGCCTTTCGGGCTTACCGAAGCGTTGATTACATGTCTTTGAGTCATTCAGCTTTCCTTGAAAACGATGCCGTGCACACTGAGGCGGCATCTTGAAAAATACGTCCACGCAGAAAGATCGCACGATCCTTGCGGTATCGCCATGGACTTTGATCCGGATCCTTCGGGTCGGGTGCCACACAAAATGAGCCCCAGCATAGCTAAATCGCCCGGGCAGGCGATAATGCTCGACTCTTTTCGTGCCGTACAAGGAAATTGCACCGCGATGTTCGAGATCAAATCCTGGGATGCCGACCTCTACCGACAGCAGACCCGCCGCAGCACGCTGATCATCGCCGTGGTGTTCCTGGCTTTGGCGATGCTGTTGTCCAGCTTGGCCGTGATGCTGTTCGGCACGCCCGGGGCCGATAACTTTCGCTTCAACCTGGGCGGGGTGATTGTGGCGGTGCTGGTGATGGCCGCGCTGATGCGCCTGTATCTCTGGACGCAACCCTGGATGGCCGCGGCGGTGTACGGCTGGCAGCTCAAGCGCAGCCTGATGCGCATCACCAATGTCATGCACCAGGTGACGGCCGGCGTGCAGGCCCGGGATCCGGTCGCCATGAAGGTGTTGCGGTTCTATCACCTGGGGCTGGCCCAGATGCACCAGCTGGATGCCAATTCCAGTGACCAGGGGACGTTGGCGCGAGAAGCCAATGAACATGTGGAGAGGATGCGGGAGATGGGCCTGGATACTGAACAGTCGTGTCTGACCCCGGCGTGGATCGATACGCTGAAAAGTACTTATGCGCAGCGCTGATCGACCAGGAGGCGGCCAATGCCCCGGATATCGTTATAAACATTTAAACAATATCGGCTATGGCTGTTTAAAGTGTCCGGGTACGCCATGTTCCTGTTCAATGGGTCGTGTTCTTTTCTGAACTTGAACATCACTCAGTCGAGCATCTTTGAGTTCGCTGAAAGAAGCTCTCAACAGGGCTTCGGCTTCGCTGACACTCAATGTCTCGCTATCGGCTTCCATCACCCGGTTGTCAGGTTGGCCGTCGGCGATAAAACTGACGATGAACCGCTCCTGGTTGCTCATGCTTCACCTCGACTCATCAAGCACCAGGGCGCAGCAAGGCTGCGCCCCAGCGGATTTCAGGGGTTACGACTTGCGGCCACCGCCGCTTTGGCCGCGCCCGCTGCCTTTGCTGCCGGCACCGGAGCCTTTCTGACGGTCGTTGGTGTTGTTGCCGCCCGACGCCTGTCCGCCTTTCTTACCGGCTTCAGATGCTTTTTCACGATCATTTGCGAAGTTGCCTGGGTTTTTGTTTCCGCTGTTAGCCATTTCGAGAATCCTCATGCTGGTTTAAGCGAGCAACGTGCCTCGCATTAAATGTGAAAGGTAAGCGGCGAGGGAAGTTTAATAAAAGCGTTGCGCTGGCGACGAATGGTCATTCTCGGTAATTAAGGAATGTATTATCGCCGCTTCGCTTCGTAGTTGTACGGATTAAACAATTTTATAAGTGGGGCAAGAAATATTTCATTTTATTAATCACAATAAAAGGCGTCTTTCTCCTGTCGGGTAATGGCTTGACTGAAAGTCGTGGGGTCACCTGAGCGCCTAGTCCTCGCCACCACTGACTTTCCAATGCCTGGCATCTGTTGGGAAAACCACCTGTTCAACCCGGTGAGCGATGCCGAAGGCCAGGGAGTTTTCCGCCGGGATGACCCGTTCCTCGTTGCACAGGCATTTGAAGATATCCAGCTGCGTGGCGGCTCCGGCGGTTTCCTTGACGTAGATCTCTACATATCGCGCCACGTCGTTGTCCAGGCTGGACAGGTATTCGCGCAGGCGCGAGTGATCCACCGATTTCTGGCCGAAATACCAGTTCATGGGATGGATCAGAAAGCGCGAATGAGGGGTGGTGGTGCGGTCGCTGGCGGCCAGGTACATGACGATGCCCATCGACTCGATATTGCCGGCGTTCACCGCACGCACCGGCACCGGCAGGGACTTGATGAAGGTGTAGAGGGTGAAACCGAAGTTGGTGCTGCCGCCGACCGTGGAGAGATTGAGCATCAGTGAATCTGCGCCTTTCTCGATCGCTTCCAGGCAGTTGTCGCGGAAGCGCTCGGTGGTTCCCTGATCGATCTGGCAATGAAAATGGACAATGTGTTCGGACATCGAGGACTCCTGTCGATTTCACGCGTGAGGTGTTGCGGGATCGTACAGTTGGGAGTTCAGCGCTGGCTGGATGTTCCTGATGGATGGGCCGTTGTTCGGGTGGTGTCAGGCGCCGAACTTCGACTCGCACGCTTGCGTGGCTTGCATCACCCGTTGCAAAAACATCGCCAGCCCGGCTTCTTCTTCGCTGAGGCCTTTACGGGCCCGGGGCTTGGGCAATTGCTTCAGGGTGCCGAGCAGGAAACCTTCCAGCACCGCAGGATGAATGTAGCACTTGCGACACACGCTCGGCGTGTTGCCCAGCTGCCGGGCGACCTGCCTGACCATCTCGGCGATGTGCTTTTTCGCCTCTGTCTCGGTTTCCCAGCGCAACGTCCGCAAGCCTGCCAGGGCCGCCGCGCTGCCGGCCCAGGTGCGGTAATCCTTGGCGGTGAACTCGGCGCCGGTCAGGGTCTTGAGGTAGGCATTGATGTCCGAGGAACTGATGGCGTGGCGTTCGCCGTTTTCGTCCAGGTACTGGAACAGATTCTGCCCCGGCATTTCCTGGCAGCGCTTGATGATCCGGGCCAGGCGTCGGTCCTTCACGGTGATCTGGTGTTCGACGCCGCTCTTGCCACGGAACTGGAAGGCGATGGCGCTGCCGTTGACCTCGACGTGTTTGCTGCGCAGGGTGGTCAGGCCGTAGGAGCGATTCTCCCGGGCATATTGGCTGTTGCCGACGCGGATCAGGGTCACGTCCAGCAAGGTGATGACGGTGGCCATGACTTTGTCACGACTGAAACCGGGCGTTGAGAGAATCGCCTCCAGGCGTTTGCGCAAGCGGGGCAGGGTGCGCCCGAATTCCAGCATCCGCGAATACTTGTCGGCATCGCGCACCTCGCGCCAGCGCGCGTGGTAACGGTATTGCTTGCGTCCACGGGCGTCCCGGCCGGTGGCCTGGAGATGCCCGCGCGGGTCACTGCAGATCCACACATCGGTGTAGGCCGGCGGCACCGCCAGGGCATTGATGCGCTGGATTTCGGCCGCATCGGTGATGCGTTGGCCGTGAGGATCGAAATAACAGAACTTGCCCCGCAACTTCCTACGGGTGATACCCGGGCTGGTGTCATCGACATAATGCAGGTCGGCCGGCAATGCTTCCGGTGGCGAGGTGTCGGGCATGGAGAAATCCTTGGCAGCGAATGCGGTGGCCTATGGATTCATTGACCGCGGCCGGTTGCGGTCGTGCCGAAATTCTGAGAACCCCCATCCATCTGAGGGGAACCCTCTGAACCTGGGTGGGAGCGGGCTTGCTCGCGAAGGCGGTGGATCAGCAACCCTGGATACTGGAAGTGCCGACGCCTTCGCGAGCAAGCCCGCTCCCACAGGGGATGTCTGAGGGACTGGCTGTTATGCCAACACCGCCACCGCCTTGATCTGCGCCCACAGCACCTGCCCCGGATGCAAGGCCAACTGATCGCGGGAGTAACGGGTAATGCGTGCCAGCAGCGGCGTGCCGGCGGCTTCCACTCGGATCAGCACGTGGGCGGCGTTGTCGGCGGCCAGTTCGCCGGTCACCGTGACCGGCAAGCGATTGAGGATGCTGGTCTGGGCATCGTTCGCCAGGCTGAGGCTGACGTCCCGGGCCTGGACCTTGAAGCGCAGCGGTTGCCCAATGGCCAGCGGCGTATGGGCGACCCGCACGTGCAGTGGGCTACCGGGCAGTGTCAGGGTGAGCAACTGATAGGCGGGGTCGTAATCGCTGACCGTGCCCTGGATCACCACGCCCGCGTCGTCCCCCTGGGCCAGTGGCAGGTCGAGCCGTGCCAGGGTTTCGCCAATCGGCCCGCTGGCCAACGCGCGACCGCCGTCGAGCAAGACGATGTGGTCGGCCAGGCGCGCCACTTCGTCCTGGGAATGACTGACGTACAGCACCGGGATGTCCAGTTCATCGTGGAGCCGTTGCAGGTAGGGCAGGATTTCGTTCTTGCGGCGGGTATCGAGCGCGGCCAGCGGCTCATCCATCAACAACAGGCGGGGGCTGGTCAGCAGAGCGCGGGCGATGCCCACCCGCTGGCGCTCGCCGCCGGACAGATTGTGGGGCCGGCGTTCGAGCAAGTGGCCGATGCCCAGCAATTCGGTGGCCTGGTCCATGTCCACGCGCCGTTGCCCCGGGGCGATGCGCTTGAGACCGAATGCCAGGTTGGCCCGCACCGACAGATGGCTGAACAGGCTCGCCTCCTGGAACACATACCCCAGCGCCCGTTGATGGGGCGGTACGAACACGCCGCGCTCGCTGTCCTGCCACACGTCGCCATTGATCCGCACCAAGCCACGCGGGGCGCGCTCCAGGCCTGCGATGCAGCGCAGGCAGGTGGTCTTGCCGGAGCCGGATGGACCGTACAACGCCGTCACGCCCCGGCCCGGCAGTTGCACATCCAGGTCCAGGGAGAAACCGCCATGGTCGAGCTGCAAATGCGCCTGAATCATCGTTCAGCTCCAGGCTGTCCGGGTCCTGCGGCTGGAATACAGCGCCAGCAGCACAACGAAAGAAAATACCAGCATCGCCGCCGCCAACCAGTGGGCCTGGGCGTATTCCAGGGCTTCGACGTGGTCGTAGATCTGCACCGACACCACCCGGGTCTTGTCCGGGATATTGCCGCCGATCATCAACACCACGCCGAACTCGCCGACGGTGTGAGCGAAGCCGAGGATGGCGGCGGTGATGAAACCGGGGCGGGACAAGGGCAGGATGACGCTGAAGAAGGTGTCCCAGGGACCGGCGCGCAGGGTGGCGGCGACCTCCAGGGGACGATTGCCGATGGCCGAGAAGGCGTTTTGCAACGGCTGCACCACAAACGGCATGGAGTAGATCACCGAGCCGATCACCAGCCCGGTGAAACTGAAGGTGAGGGTGCCCAGCCCGAGGGCCTGGGTCAGCTGGCCGATCCAGCCATTGGGGCCCAATGCCAGGAGCAGGTAGAAGCCGATCACCGTGGGCGGCAGCACCAGCGGCAGGGCCACCACCGCGCCCACCGGCCCGCGCAACCAGGATCGGGTGCGCGACAGCCACAGGGCGATGGGCGTGCCGATGAGCAACAGGATTACCGTCGTCAGCGAGGCGAGTTTGAGGGTCAGCCAGATCGCTGAATAATCGGCACTGGTCAGCGGCATTTAGCGTTGGTAACCGTAGGCTTGGATGATGGCGGCGGCTTTCGGGCCCTTGAGGTAGTCCATCAGGGCCTTGACGGCGGGGTTGTCGCGGCCTTTACCGAGGATCACCGCGTCCTGTTTGATCGGGTCGTGCAATTCGGCCGGGACGATCCACGCCGAACCGCCGGTGAGCTTGCCGTTCTTGTATACCTGGGACAGCGCCACGAAGCCAAGCTCGGCGTTGCCGGTGGAGACAAATTGATAGGCCTGGGTGATGTTCTGGCCTTCGACGATCTTGCCCTTGACCTGTGCGGCGACCCCCAATTTGTCCAGCACCTGGGTCGCGGCCAGGCCGTAGGGCGCGGCCTTGGGATTGGCGATGGACAGGTGCTGGAAGTCGTTGTTCTTGAGCACCTGGCCCTGGTCGTCGACATAGCCGTTCTTGGCCGACCACAGCGCCAGCGTGCCGATGGCGTAGGTGAAGCGTGAGCCCTTGACGGTGTCGCCTTCGTTTTCCAGCTTGACCGGGGTGGTGTCGTCGGCGGCGAGGAACACTTCGAAGGGCGCGCCATTCTTGATCTGGGTATAGAACTGCCCCGTTGCGCCGTAGGCTGCCACCAGTTTGTGCCCGGTTTCTTTTTCGAAGTCGGCGGCAATGGCCTGGATCGGTGCGGTGAAGTTGGCGGCCACGGCCACCTGCACTTCATCGGCCTGGACGACGCCGGCGGTCAGGAAGGTGACCAGCAGCAATGGCGCGAAGCGGGTGGGGCGCATTGAAGACTCCGTAGGGGTGGTTTCGCTATATACGGAAATATATAGCGAATGCCAGGCAAACGGAATGTGAGTTTTGCGCTGTTGCAGTTGGCATTGGTTGAATGTGCCGGCCTCATCGCGAGCAGGCTCGCTCCCACAGGGGACTGTTGTGACAGCTAGCCTTGTGCTTGCCCGCTCCCACAGGATGCGCGGCATGCAACAGGATTTGTGTTCACTGCAGATCCCTGTGGGAGCGAGCCTGCTCGCGATGGCGCCCTGGCCGGCGATGAGCCTCTCAGGAACCTGAACCCTTGCCAAGCCGCGCCAGTGCCTCATCGGCCAGCCGCCGGGTCAGCTCACCGGTTGGCAACTCCCGGCCCATGGGAAACGCCTGGCCCGCCCAGAGGTTGCTGAAATCGGCTTCATCCTTGGCCCGCAGCGGCATCAGCGCACCGCCTGCCAGGGGGAATGCCGGTGCCAGCCGGCTCATCGGGCCGACTTCGCGCATCACCCGGTTGACGATGCCCCGCGCCGGCCGCCCGGTGAACAGGTTGGTCACGGCGGTCTGGCTTTCCCTGGCGGTGCGCAGTGCCCGGTGATGGGACGCGCTGATCTTGGCCTCGGGCGTGAACAGGTACGCGCTGCCCAGTTGCACCGCCGATGCGCCGAGGGCAAACGCCGCAACGATCCCTCGCGCATCGCCGATGCCGCCGGTGGCGATCACTGGCACTTTCACCGCATCCACCACCTGGGGCAGCAAGGCGAACAGGCCCACCTGGGTGTTGAGGTCGTCGCTGAGGAACATCCCCCGATGGCCACCGGCCTCGTAGCCCATGGCGATGATCGCATCGCAACCGCGTTGCTCCAGCCAGATGGCCTCCTCGACGGTGGTCGCCGAAGAAAGGATCTTCGCTCCGGTGGCCTTTACCCGATCCAGCAGGGATTGCTCCGGCAGGCCGAAATGGAAGCTGACCACTTTTGGTCGCATCTCTTCCAGCACCCGGCAGGCGGCATCGTCGAACGGTGTGCGGTTGGACACTGGCGTCGATGCCTCGAAATCGGCGCCCAGTTCCTCGTAATAAGGTTTGAGCCGCTGCTTCCAGGCCTCGGCCCGCTGCTCGTCGAAGGCCGGTGGCTGATGGGAGAAAAAATTCACGTTGAACGGCTTGTCGGTCTGTTCGCTGATCGTCGTCAGCGCCTGGCGCAGTTGCTCGACGTCCAGCATCGCCGCCGGCATCGAGCCCAGCCCGCCGGCATTGCAGGTGGCGACCACCATGGCGGCCCCGGTCACCCCGGCCATCGGCGCCTGGATGATGGGCAGCTCGATACCGAGCAGGTCGAGGATGCGGGTGTCTGGCCATTGGCTCATGTGCAAGGTGCTCCGGCAGGGCAAGAAACCCTGTTTGTAGCAGGTGTGACCCCGCCAGGGCCAGTCGAGTTTTTCAATCGAAGGCCAGCGCTTGATCCCTCGGGCGAGAGGATTACCATGCGTGCTTCACTTACTCAGGAGCCTTAGCCATGGACGTAAAACTCAAGGCAGTCGAACCCTTCAGCGTGGCGGGTTTGCAAGTCCGTACCCGCAACTCCGATGAGCAACAACCCGACACGGCAAGGATCGGTCCGATGTGGGAGCGGTTCTTCACCGAGGGGCTGTTCGACCGGATTCCGGCCAGGCGCTCGGAGTCGTTCGTCTATGGGGTCTATTCCAACTATGAGTCCGATGCGACCGGGCACTTTGATGTGACGGCCGGGGTGGAGGTCGATGCGACGAGTCCAGGCTACCCCGCCGTGGACATCGAGGGCGGGGATTATCTGGTGTTCTCGGCCAAGGGGCCGATGCCCGACTGCGTGATCCAGACCTGGGGCCTGATCTGGGCGTATTTCGCCGACAACCCGCAGACCCTGCGCCGCTTCGCCACCGATTTCGAGGTCTACAGCGGCCCCGATTCGGTGGCGATCTACATCGGCGTTCAGTCCGCGGACGAGCGCTCCAGCGCCAGCAACTGACGCTTGCGCTCCACGCCCCAGCGATAGCCCGAAAGGTTGCCGTCGCTGCGCACCACCCGGTGACAGGGGATCGCCACGGCCAGGCTGTTGGCGCCACAGGCCTGGGCCACCGCGCGCACGGCCTTGGGCAGGCCGATGCGCTGGGCGATCTCGGCGTAGCTGGCGGTGCTGCCCGGTGGAATCTCCCGCAAGGCCTGCCAGACCCGCTCCTGGAACGCCGTGCCCTGCAAATCCAGGGGCAGGTTCAGGCCCAGGGCGGGCGCCTCGATGAAGCCGACCACCTGGGCGACCAGTTGCTCGAACTCCCGGTCGGCGCCGATCAGGTTGGCGCGACGGAATTTGTCCTGCAGGTCGCGGACCAGCGCGTCGGGGTCGTCCCCCAGCAAGATGGCGCACACGCCTCGTTCACTCTGCGCCACCAGGATCGCCCCCAGGGAACATTGCCCGACGGCGAAGCGGATGTCGGTGTTCTGCCCGGCGGCACGGTAGTCGGCGGGTTTCATGCCCAGCACTTTATCGGCTGCTTCGTAAAAGCGGCTGTTGGAATTGAAACCGGCGTCGTACAACGCTTCGGTGACGGTCCCGGCATCGGCCAGGCGTTCGCGCAACTTGCGCGAACGGTGGGCGGCGGCATAGCCCTTGGGAGTCAGGCCGGTAACGGTCTTGAAGATCCGGTGGAAGTGGAAGGGGCTCAAGCCAGCGCTTTGCGCCAGTTCATTGAGCCCTGGCAGTTCTTCCGCCGCCTCGATCTGCCGACAGGCCGCCGCGACCCGGGCGGCTTGTTGGGCGGCCACCTGGGTCTGGTCCCTGGCGGCGCGTTTGCTGGGGCGATAGCCGGCTGCCTGGGCCTGTTCCGGCGTGTCGAAGAATTCGACGTTGCGCGGATTGGGCAGACGCGACAGGCTGCTGGGGTGACAGTAGATGCCGGTGGTTTTCACGCCGTAGACGAATTGCCCGTCGGCGCGTGGGTCCCGGGCGAGCACGGCGGCCCAGCGAGGGTCGAGTTCAGGGGCGAGGGTGTTCGAAGTGGTGTTCATGGTCGTTTTGTCCATTGGCCCGTTTTGGCTACGGTAACCAGCCAGCGGAAGAACGACACTCCGGGTCTTGCGGTTGAATTCTGCATGGTTATCCGGCGGTGCGGAATGTCAGGTTGATCCGCTGCGCGCCCAGCCGTGGATGCTGACCATCCTTGAGCGGCAATACGCCGTGGTAACGCAGCCGGTCGACACCACCCCAGACCACGATGTCGCCATGGAAGAGTGGAACGCGCAAGGCCTTGTCGCTGCGCTCGAATCCGCCGAACTGGAACACCGCCGGCAGGCCCAGGGACATCGAGACGATGGGGGCGCAGAGGCTGCGTTCATTCTTGTCCTGATGCAACGACATCCGCGCCCCCGGCACGTAGCGGTTGATCAGGCAGGCATCGGGTTCGAAATGCTCGAAATGCGCAGCCCGGGCAGCGGCCTGGGCCAGTTCGCGGAACAACACCGGCATGTCCGGCCAGGGCCGGCCGGACTGTGGGTCATGGGTGGTGTAGCGATAGCCGCTGCGGTCGGTGGTCCAGCCCAACGCCCCGCAACTGCTCAGGGCCACCGACATGGTGAAACCGCCGGGGGTGACCATCTGCCGGAACGGCGCGGTCTGCAAGACCGTTTCCAGGGCCGGCAGCAACCGCTCCAGCCAAGGCAGGGCGAAGCCGCGGAGCACGAACGCCTGCTGGCCGATCTGTTCGATCTGCCCGGCTGTCGCCGACGGTTCGTCAGCGAACAGGTCCAGGGTGATCGGGTTGTCGTCATTGCGCATCATGAAAAATGATTCCGAGGGTGTGCCGTTGGCCGCTGTGCACGCGGCTGACGCCATGGCGCATGTTCACCCGATAATAACCGCGAACGCCTTTGACCGGCCGTTGATGCACGGCAAACACCACGGCATCGCCCTGTTTCAGACCGATGACCTGGGGACGCGACTGCATGCGCGGGCGTTGTTCGGTGAGTACGAACTCGCCGCCGGTAAAGTCCTGGTCCGGTTCCGACAGCAAGATCGCCACCTGCAACGGAAACACCTGTTCGCCGTACAGATCCTGGTGCAGGCAGTTGTAATCCTGGGGGCCGTATTGCAGCAGCAACGGCGTCGGACGCTGTTGCCCGGCGCCATGGCAGTGCTGGATGAAATCGCAGTGCGCATCGGGATATCTCACCTCAAGGCCCATGCGTTCGTTCCAGCGATTGGCCAGAGGGACCAGCAGCGGATACAACGCTTCACGCAGTTGCTGGACGATAGCGGGCAACGGGTAGCGGAAATACTGATATTCGCCGCGCCCGAATCCGTGGCGGGCCATGATTACCCGGGAACGGAACAGCCCGGGCTGCGCGTACAGGCTGCCGAGCTGTCGGCATTGAGTTGCCGACAGCAGACCGCGAAGCACGCCGCTGCCATCCTGCTCGAGGCTCTGTTCCAGGGCTGGCTGGTCGATTGCATCGGTGGACTGGGTCAGCGAATGCGAAGTAGAGGACATGGTGGCAATCCTGGGGAATAGGATCGGGCAGTCTGGCGGGTGTTCTGTTGGTCAACACTCCGGGGCTTGCGGTCAATGTTCTATCCTGGACCGGGACCATCCTTCACACCGCATCACCCTGTGGCGAGGGGATTTATCCCCGCTGGGCTGCGAAGCGGCCCCAAAACAATACACTCAAATCTGTCTGATACACGTCAGTCGCCTGGTTTAGGGCTGCTGTGCAGCCCAGCGGGGATAAATCCCCTCGCCACAAACAGTGGGTTTACAAAGCCTTGCTGACCTTGACCTCGCTGATCACATCGCCAATCTCTCCATGCAATGCTTCCAGCGCCGCCCGGGCTTCTTCTTCGGTGCCGGTTTCCAGCTGCGCGAACTCGAAGCGGCGTTCGCCGTTGAGTTTGTACTTGATGACGTATTTGGTTGTCTGGGTCACGGTTTTGCCTATGTGAGCAGGGGGGCTCAGCTCAGTTTCGAGCTGGAGCGCCGGATGATTTTGATCTTGTGGGTCAGGGTCGGCTTGCGCGTGACGCTGATGGCCCGGCGGTTGACGGTGTCGATGGTGATGTTCCAGAAACCAGTGCTCGGTGCGGTGATCCGCGCCGGGAACGTATCGAACGCGCCGCCGTGGTAAGTGTGGCGCCCGCCATTCTTGAAACTGCGGAAGTTCGCATCGTTCATCAGGCGGATGTTGCACGTCTGGGAGCATTCGATGACGACAATATCGTCTTCGTTGAGATGCTCGCGTTGGTGGATGAATTTCATGGGCGCCTCCAGAAGGGCTTTTTTCTACACGCTCGACACGGTAGGGGGCTGCAATAATGGGACGCAGTTTATCAGCACCGAGGGCTAAATAGCCGGTCCTCGACGTGGCTTTGCCGATTCAACGTGGCGCTGCCTCATAAAAAAAGTGCAGGGCGCCGGATAAAAACGGCCTCTACACTGTCGGAGGGTCTTTGCCGGAGGAATCATATGAAGCGTAGTGCGTGGGTGTTGGCATTGGCCGTGAGTGGATGTGCATCGGTATCGGACATCAACCAGACGCCGCCCACCATGAGTGTCATCTCCGGTAAGAAACCCCACGAATATGCCAAATGCGTTGCCGACAAGCTGGCCGACAGCCGCGGCGCGTTGCAGATGGAACCCCACAAGAACGGCGTCCGCCTGATCGTTCCCGGCAAACTTTCGAGCCTGCCGGCAGCGGTGTTCGACATTGACGAACGTTCCAGCGGCAGCAGCATCAAGCTGCATGAAAGCATGTCCAATGTACCGGTGCGTCCGGGGGATGTGCAGGCTGCGGCCAACGCCTGCATTTCCGGCTGAGGAAGGGTTTCAGGTTCGCCTGGATCTTACTTGCATACCACCACGACACTGCGGCTGGTGAAGTTGCCGACATCCACGCCCAGAGTCTTCTCGCTTTCCTTGGCCTGGGGCGTACCATCGGTGCCGACGATACGGTAGCCGGTGCCGGCACAGGAGGCATCTGCCTTTTCATAGCACGTGGCCCAGGAATTGGCTTCGCCTGAACAGTCGATGGTCAGGCCCTGCTCGCCGTTGGCCAGGTAGGTATTTTCCGTTGAGGCACAACCCGCCAGGGCCAGGACCGTAAACAGCGCCAGAAACTTTTTCATGGAGTGGTCATCGAAAGGGAAGGGACAGCGCGAGGTTATAGCGAATGGTCAATTCGGTACAGATAAACAACGGGCCTGCACCCATGCCGCGAGGTGATTGACGCAGGCCTGTCCGACTTTATTTCTTGCGGCGATCGGTGCGTGCCGGAGCTTTTTCACGCTCTTTGGCCGCAGGAGCAGCGCGCTCATCCTGGAACACCGCGGCCACTTCCACCGCCATGGTCTTGGTGGGCAGGGGACCGGCAACCTGCTCGCCATGGTAATTGACAATCCACCACTGGCCGTCCTTGTCCTGACTGACCGAATAACCGTTTGCGTTTCGTGTTGCCGACATCTAGCTGCCTCATTGGCGGGATCAAGGGCGTCATGATACGCCAAATGCACGCAAACGGTGCCAGCGGGCTTGCAGTTGTACCGTTGAACCCCCGAAACGAAAGGCGATTGAACTATCCGCCGGTTTATTTCTCTATGATGGCATCGGTTGGCCAGTGCGGGCATTGTAAGGTGCCTGCGGCCTGATTAGACTGCGCCGAAACTCGTCGTACACACCGCCTTTTAAAGGATTCATATGATCAAGAAATGCTTGTTCCCAGCAGCCGGTTACGGTACTCGCTTCCTGCCAGCGACTAAGGCCATGCCCAAAGAAATGCTGCCGGTGGTGAACAAGCCACTGATCCAGTACGGTGTCGAAGAAGCCCTCGATGCGGGCCTGACGGAAATCTCCATCGTGACCGGCCGTGGCAAGCGCGCGCTGGAAGACCATTTCGACATCAGCTACGAGCTGGAAAACCAGATCAAGGGCACCGACAAGGAAAAATACCTGGTCGGTATCCGCAAACTGCTGGATGAGTGTTCGTTCTCCTACACCCGCCAGACCGAAATGAAAGGCCTGGGCCACGCGATCCTGACCGGCCGCCCATTGATCGGCGACGAACCCTTCGCCGTGGTGCTGGCGGACGACCTGTGCGTCAACCTGGAAGGCGACGGCGTGCTGACCCAGATGGTCAAGCTGTACAAGCAGTTCCGCTGCTCCATCGTGGCGATCCAGGAAGTCGATCCGCAGGAAACCAACAAGTACGGCGTGATCGCCGGCGAAATGATCCGCGACGACATCTATCGCGTGCACAGCATGGTTGAAAAACCAAAGCCTGAAGACGCTCCGTCGAATCTGGCAATCATCGGCCGCTACATCCTGACGCCGGACATCTTCGACTTGATCGAACAGACCGAACCAGGCAAGGGTGGTGAAATCCAGATCACCGACGCTTTGATGAAACAGGCCCAGAACGGCTGCGTCATGGCCTACAAGTTCAAGGGCAAGCGTTTCGACTGCGGTGGTGCCGAAGGCTACATCGACGCGACCAACTTCTGCTTCGAGAACTTCTACAAGACCGGCAAGGCTTACTGATAGCCCACCGCGACTGAAAAAAACGCCCCGACTGGTTCGGGGCGTTTTTTTTGGGGCAAGTATATTGCCACGGCTGGCATAGAACCCTGTGGCGAGGGGATTTATCCCCGCTGGGCTGAGAAGCAGCCCCAAACCAACCAACTCAATCTGTCTGACACACCCAGGTCGCCTGATTCTAGGGCTGCTTCGCAGCCCAGCGGGGATAAATCCCCTCGCCACAGATAAATCCCCTCGCCACAGGAATCCCTCGCCACAGGAGCCGCGCTCGGCTTTGATGAAGCTCACTCTGGCATTTCCATTTTCCGCCCCCATAACCAACGCAACGCTGACCCGTCTGGAAACAGCGGGTATGCTGATGGCCTGCCTAAGGAGACAGTAATGGCCTACGATTTTGACCTGTATGTGATTGGCGCCGGTTCCGGTGGTGTGCGGGCTGCGCGGTTTGCCGCCGGTTTTGGCGCCAGGGTGGCGGTGGCGGAAAGCCGTTATCTGGGCGGTACCTGCGTAAACGTCGGTTGCGTGCCGAAGAAGCTGCTGGTCTACGGCGCCCATTATGCCGAAGACTTCGAGCAGGCTTCGGCCTATGGCTGGTCGGCGGGGGAGGCGAGTTTTGACTGGGCCACGCTGATTGCCAACAAGGACCGGGAGATCAACCGTCTCAACGGCATCTATCGCAACCTGCTGGTCAACAGCGGCGTGGCGTTGCATGAGGGCCATGCGAAGATTACCGGTCCCCATGAGGTCGAGATCAACGGCCAGCGCCATACCGCCGGACACATCCTGGTCGCCACCGGTGGTTGGCCGGTGATCCCGCAGATTCCGGGGCGCGAGCATGCCATCAGTTCCAATGAAGCTTTCTTCCTCAAGGAACTGCCCAAGCGCGTGCTGGTGGTAGGAGGTGGCTACATCGCGGTGGAGTTCGCCGGGATTTTCCACGGCATGGGCGCGCAGACGTCCTTGCTGTATCGCGGCGAGCTGTTCCTGCGCGGCTTTGACGGTGCCGTGCGCAAGCATCTGGCCGAAGAGCTGACGCGCCGGGGCCTGGACCTGCAGTTCAATGCCGATATCCAGCGCATCGACAAGCAGGCCGATGGCAGCCTGGAAGTGACCCTCAAGGACGGCCGTACGCTGTTGACCGATTGCGTCTTCTACGCCACCGGCCGGCGGCCAATGCTCGATAACCTCGGCCTGGAGAACACCGCTGTCGCGCTGGATGAGAAAGGCTTTGTAAAGGTCAATGAAAAATACGAGACCACCGAGCCGTCGATCCTTGCCATTGGCGACGTGATCGGGCGCGTACAGTTGACACCCGTTGCCCTGGCCGAAGGCATGGCGGTGGCGCGGCGTTTGTTCAAGCCTGAGCAGTACCGGCTGGTGGACTACCGGATGATTCCCACTGCGGTGTTCAGCCTGCCGAACATCGGCACGGTCGGCCTGACCGAGGAACAGGCCAGGGAAGAGGGGCATGAGGTGCAGATTTTCGAAAGCCGTTTCCGGCCGATGAAGCTGAGCCTGACCGACTGCCAGGAGCGCACGCTGATGAAACTGGTGGTGGATGCCCGGACCGACAAGGTCCTGGGTTGCCATATGGTTGGCCCGGACGCCGGGGAAATCGTCCAGGGCCTGGCCATCGCCCTCAAGGCCGGCGCCAGCAAGCGCGACTTTGACGAAACCATTGGCGTGCATCCTACCGCCGCCGAAGAGTTCGTCACCATGCGTACACCCGCGGCCTGACGCTGTTGCGTAGAAGCTGCCAGGCTATGGCAGCTTCTACAGATTTTTTCTATCTATACAGTTCCCTGATAGCCAAAACCAATTATTCGCATCAGCTTTGCCAATGAGCCAGCTGGGGGATGAGTGGGTAAGCTTCCCTCCATCAACTTTTCAACCCTGATGGAGAAACATCGATGCCTGTCATCAACAGCCAAGTTAAACCGTTCAAAGCTACCGCATTCAAAAACGGCGCTTTCGTCGAAGTGTCGGACGCCGACCTGAAAGGCAAGTGGTCTGTCGTGTTCTTCTACCCGGCTGACTTCACCTTCGTCTGCCCAACCGAGCTGGAAGACCTGGCCGACAACTACGCCGAATTCCAGAAGCTGGGCGTCGAGATCTACAGCGTGTCGACCGACACTCACTTCGCCCACGCGGCCTGGCACAACACCTCGCCAGCCATCGGCAAGATCCAGTACACCATGATCGGCGACCCGACCCTGACCATCTCCCGCAACTTCGACGTGCTGATCGAAGAAGCCGGCCTGGCTGACCGCGGTACTTTCGTGATCAACCCTGAAGGTCAGATCAAGATCGTCGAAATCAACGACGGCGGTGTAGGCCGTGACGCTTCCGAGCTGCTGCGCAAGATCAAGGCCGCTCAGTACGTCGCCGCTCACCCTGGCGAAGTCTGCCCAGCCAAGTGGAAAGAAGGCGAGGCCACCCTGGCTCCGTCCCTGGACCTGGTTGGCAAGATCTAAGTCCATGAGTTATCCGAGGGCGATCAGCTCTTGATCAAGTAAGCCGCTTCGCCCCCAAAAACGCCCGGGCGAGATTCGCTCGGGCGTTGTTTTTTCTGAAATTCAAAAAATGGAAATCGCCCGTATGTTGGACGCCAATCTTAAAGCTCAGTTGAAGTCATATCTGGAACGGGTCACCCAACCGATCGAGATCGTTGCATCCCTCGACGACGGTGCGAAATCCCAGGAAATGCTGGCGCTGCTCAAAGACATTGCCAGTCTCTCTACCCAGATCATCTTGCTCGACAACGGCACCGATGCGCGCAAGCCGTCGTTCTCGTTGAACCGCCCGGGAGCCGATATCAGCCTGCGTTTCGCCGGTATTCCCATGGGCCACGAATTCACTTCGTTGGTGCTGGCCTTGCTGCAAGTCGGCGGTCACCCTTCGAAGGCCAGTGTCGAAGTCATTGAACAGATCCGCGCCCTTGAAGGCGAGTTCAACTTCGAGACCTATTTCTCGCTGTCGTGCCAGAACTGCCCGGACGTGGTCCAGGCGCTGAACCTGATGGCGGTGCTGAACCCGAACATCCGCCACGTCGCCATCGACGGCGCGCTGTTTCAGGCCGAGGTCGATGAGCGTCAGATCATGGCCGTGCCGAGTATCTACCTGAACGGTCAGAACTTTGGTCAGGGCCGCATGGGCCTGGAAGAGATTCTCGCCAAGATCGACACCAGCGGCAGCGAACGCCAGGCCGAGAAAATCAGCGCCAAGGACGCCTTCGATGTGCTGGTGGTCGGTGGTGGCCCGGCCGGTGCGTCGGCGGCGATCTACGCGGCCCGTAAAGGCATCCGCACCGGTGTGGCGGCCGAACGTTTCGGCGGCCAGGTGCTCGATACCATGGCCATCGAGAACTTCATCTCGGTCCAGGAAACCGAAGGGCCGAAACTGGCCGTCGCCCTGGAAGAGCACGTGAAGCAGTACGACGTGGACATCATGAACCTGCAACGCGCCGATGCGCTGGTGCCTGGCACGGACGGCGCACTGCACGAAGTCCGGTTCGCCAGCGGCGCGCGCCTCAACGCCAGGACCGTGATCCTGGCGACCGGCGCCCGCTGGCGTGAAATGAACGTGCCGGGCGAGCAGCAATACCGCAACAAGGGCGTGGCGTACTGCCCGCACTGTGACGGTCCGCTGTTCAAGGGCAAGCGCGTGGCGGTGATCGGCGGGGGCAACTCCGGTGTCGAAGCGGCCATCGACCTGGCCGGCATCGTCGCCCATGTCACTTTGCTGGAGTTCGATGTGCAATTGCGCGCCGATGCGGTGTTGCAGCGCAAACTGCACAGCTTGCCGAACGTGACGGTGATCA
This sequence comes from Pseudomonas sp. B21-028, assembly GCF_024749045.1. Lineage (NCBI taxonomy): Bacteria > Pseudomonadati > Pseudomonadota > Gammaproteobacteria > Pseudomonadales > Pseudomonadaceae > Pseudomonas > Pseudomonas sp. B21-028. Next base: position 4,145,539 of record NZ_CP087184.1, on the reverse strand, counting down.
CCAACGCGCAGACCACCGAAGTGACGGGCGACGGTCAGAAGGTCAATGGCCTGCGCTACAAGGATCGTCCAAGTGGTGAAGTGCGCGACGTGACGCTGGAGGGGATCTTCGTGCAGATCGGCCTGTTGCCCAACACCGATTGGCTCAAGGGCATCGTCGAGCTGTCACCCCGTGGCGAGATCATCGTCGACGCCCGGGGGGAAACCTCTATCCCCGGCGTGTTCGCCGCCGGTGATGTGACCACTGTGCCATACAAGCAGATCGTGATCGCCGTAGGCGAGGGGGCCAAGGCCTCGTTGAGCGCCTTCGACCATCTGATCCGTACTTCCGCGCCGGCATAAGCCGCCGAACGCTGGAAAAACAAAACCCCGTGGGCCTGGCCCATGGGGTTTTTTGTTGAGCTTTCATACCGCCACCGAGCCCTGTGGGAGCGAGCCTGCTCGCGATGGCGTCAGATCAGGCAACGAGTGTCGACTGGCCGGGCCTCATCGCGAGCAGGCTCGCTCCCACATGAGGTCAAGGTGAGCGTCAGAGCGGCGCAGGCTGGATAATCTCGACCCAGTAGCCATCCGGGTCCTTGATGAACGCCAGGCTTTTCATGCGGCCGTCGCTCAGGCGCTTCTGGAAATCACAGCCCAACGCTTCGAAGCGTTCGCAGGCGGCGACTACATCCGGTACCGAGATGCAGATGTGACCGAACCCGCGTGGATCGGTGTTGCCGTTGTGGTAAGCGAATGCCGGGTCGCTTTCGGTGCCATGGTTGTGAGTCAGTTCAAGGATGCCGGGGATCGATTTCATCCACTCGGTGCGCGCCGCAGCGTCCGCCGGGATCTGGCGCTTGTCCACCAGCGCGAGGAAATACAGGCTGAACTCGGCTTCGGGGAAGTCGCGTTTTTCCACCAGCGAGAAGCCCAGGACACGGGTATAGAAATCCAGGGACTTGGTAATGTCCTTGACCCGCAGCATGGTGTGATTGAAGACGAAGTTGGCCGTGGCGGCATCGGGTTGGGCGGTGACGCCCGGGAAAGTGTCGAGTTCGTGCAGGCTCATGGGTCCTCCGGAAAAATAAGTGGGCAACGACGTCGCGGGGCTTGGCGCGACGGTTCCGTGGCTTGTGTCAAACATGATACGCAGGGGCCGCGGCATCGCCAAACCGTGTATGGCTATTGCCTGGTGCAGCAGTGAGCTTCAGACTTCGCGATTCGTCCTTGAGTGCAGCGCAATGATTCGACCGTTCCTTTCGTTGTTCGTCCTGTTTTTTGCCATGGCCGCGAGCGCCGGCGTCCAGGCCGCCGAACCACAGGTCACCTGGCCCCAGGGTTGGTTCATCGAGCCGCTGCCTTCCGATGCGTCTGCCGCGCCGGCGGTGCCGGGAACCTCTCGACAACGGGCGACCAAGAATGACCCGGCAGGTAATGCCGTCATGGTCATGGAACTGACCGCAACGCCTATCGAGCCCGATCATCAAGTCAACTTGCAAGGCGTGCTCCTGGAAATGCGCAAGTCAATCCAGAAGGATTTTTTCCAGGGTGGTTATCAAAGTGTATGCAATAAGATTCATGCTTCCCAATTGGGCGGGGTAAGCGCCCTGGAAACTACTTGTACGATCACGCAGAACGGCCGACATGTGTTGTCTCAGACACTGGTGGCAGCACTTAATGAAGGCCGGGCTTATGTTCTGTCCTATGCGGGACAGGCGCAGGTGTTTGTTGAAAGCCAGGATGAAATACAGGCAGTACGAAATAGTCTGAAACTATAAGGCTATCAGCCTAATGCGCCAGGCCTACTCCAGAAGTTTGAATCCATGAAAAAGCCCTGGGTGTCCAGGGCTTTTTAATTCATCCTGGATGTCAGGTACGTACCCAGGAGTCGACGGTGCTCGCGCCGTATTGTTCTTTCCAGGCTTTCAGGCCGCGGTGATTACCGCCCTTGGTTTCGATCAGTTCGCCGGTGTGCGGGTTCTGATAGACCTTGACCACCCGCGCACGGCGGGTTTTAGGCGCCTTGGCCGATGAAGAGCCCGCTTTTGACGGGTTCGGGTCAAGAATTGCGATGATATCGCGCAGGCCCTTGCCGTAGGTCTTCATCAGTCCCTGGAGCTTTTCTTCGAATTCGATTTCTTTCTTGAGCCCGGCATCATTCTTCAGCAATTCCAACTGTTTGAGCTGATCCTGAAGGGCCTTTTCGGCTTTACGAAATTCAACGAGTCTGGACAATTATCGTTACTCCAATCAAATATTTGGCTGAGACCAACCGCAGACAAAGCTATAAGCCAAGCGCTTTGAAGCGCCTCGGTGATAAATGACTCTCCTGCTATCCAGCACAGGCAGAAAAATTGTAGTAGTTAAACCGGAAAGTGTAAATCGTATCTTTTTCCTCATGTAACAAGAGCAAACGTTTTCCTCAAGTTGCATCGCTGTCTGCGCAAGGCCGGTGTGTGTACCAAGTATAGATTCAGATGAGTAATCCGATTGAAGTTGTGCTTCGATTGTCGATGGGTGGCACTACGAGATCGTCCAGTGAAACCCGGTCTTTTCTTCATTCGATAGACGAGGCCAACTCGATAAATGCCCGAGTGGCGGGCGAAACCTGGCGACTGTCCAGCACCGCCAGGCCGATCCGGCGCGGAACCGGGGGCGACAAGGGCCGGATGACGAAGCCCTGATGATCCCCCTCCGGCAGCGAGCCCTCGGAGACCACGGTCAGGGCCTCACCCCGGCTGACGGTGTTCAATGTGCTGAGCAGTTGTGAACAGCGATAGCGCACATTCGGTGTGAGCCGGGCGGCATTGAACAGGCGCGTGACCAACTCCGCCGATCCGGCTTCGGTGAGCACGAAGGGATCGCCGCACAGGTCGCTGAGGCTCAGGCTGGTTCGAGCGGCCAGGGGATGGGCAGTGGGAAGGAGGGCCACCATCTGGTCTTCCGTAAGGGCGAACGTATCGAAACGGTCCTCGGGCAGCACCACGAAGCCGACATCGATCCGTCGTTCATCCAGCCATTGGATGACTTGCCGGTCCGGCCCTTCGTCGATGTGCACTTCAATACCCGGATGCAAGGCCCGATAGCGTTGCAGAATGGTGGGCAACAGCTTCATCGATGAGGTCGGGCCGAACGAGCCGATGCGCAAAGTGCCACGGCGCATGCCGCGGGCGTCGGCGGCTTCCTGGCGCAGGGTATTGGCCAGTCCAAGCATGGCGCGGGCGCGCAGGAGCAGTTGCTGGCCGATGTCGCTGAGTTCCACTACGGACTGGTGACGCCTGAGCAGTTCGACCCCCAGTTCCTGTTCCAGCGCCTTGATGGCGTGGGACACCGCCGACTGGCTGATGCCCAACCGTGTCGCCGCGGCGGTAAAGCCACGCAGCTCGGCGACCAGGGAGAAGATTTCGAGTTGGGTGAGGGTCATGAGGAAATGCTCATTTTACGATGACTTTATATGAGCTGGATAATGGGGCATCCGATTCGAACTGAATAGACAAACCTTGTGGCGAGGGGATTTATCCCCGCTGGGCAGCGTAGTGGCCCCAAAATCTTGCGATACGACAGGTCATTCAAAGGGACCGCTACGCGCTCCAGCGGGGATAAATCCCCTCGCCACAAGGTTGTGTAACCCGATTCATTTGTCTGTGGTGACCCATGAAAAACCTCGAACACACCCTTTCGACCCCCTCGGACCTGCCTGTCTACCTGAAGCTGTCCATGGTCACCATGATCTGGGGCGGTACCTTCGTGGCCGGCAGGATCCTGTCCGATGCCCTGGCGCCCTTGCTGGCGGCCAGCCTGCGTTTCCTGCTGGCCAGTGGGGCGCTGCTGCTGTTCCTCGGACTGGTGCGGATCCCGCTGGCCAGGCCCACCGTGAAACAGGGCCTGCAACTGGCGGTGCTGGGGTTCTTCGGCATCCTTTTCTACAACCTGTGTTTCTTCTATGGCTTGCACTACATCAATGCGTCGCGGGCCTCGCTGATCGTGGCCTTGAACCCGGCGGTGATCGGCCTGGCGTCCTGGTGGCTGTTCAAGGAGCGGCTGAGCCGGTTGAAAGTGGGTGGAATCGTGCTGTGCATCGGCGGCGCGGGGCTGGTCATCGTCAGTCGCGATCCTTCCTTGCTGGAGGCGTCCGCGCAGGGCTGGATCGGTGATCTGCTGATTTTCGGCTGCGTACTGGGGTGGGGCATTTATTCGCTGTTTTCCCGAAGCTTGAATGAAAGCCTCGGCCCATTGCAGACGGTAACCTGGTCGATCCTGCTGGGCACGGCGATGTTGTGGCTGGCCTGTGCGGCCGGGGGCGAGGTTCGCTTCGAAGCCCTGCACGGGCTGGACATCAGGCAATGGCTGAGCTTGCTTTACCTTGGTGTATTGGGCTCAGCCCTGGCCTACATCGCCTGGTACGACGGCATCCGCCGGATCGGCGCAACCCGTTCCGGGGTATTCATCGCGCTCAACCCGCTGACGGCGGTGCTGCTGGGGGCGCTGCTATTGGACGAACGGCTCACGGCCTTGATGTGCGTGGGCGGCGGGTTGATCCTGACGGGCATCTTCCTGTGCAACAGACCCCTTGCGCGGGCGGCGGGAAAGGCGATTTGATAGAGGAGGCGGACAAATCCGGTTACGCTGTGTAGAATCGGTTTACGCATATAAGAATAACGTCTTCTGGCAGCAGAAGCCTCGCCCGCAAAAGCCTTGGGTCGACAATGAAGATACTTGGGTTACAACTGATCTATGGCGATTTCCTCGCCCGCAGCGTTCGCGGTATCTCCTGCGCGCCACCGTGTGCCCTCAGCATGGCCAGCAACTAACGTTCCGTTAATTGACAAGCATGATGAGGCGCCGACATGGCAGATCTATATGAAAACCCGATGGGCCTGATGGGCTTTGAATTCATCGAATTCGCATCCCCTACACCCAATACCCTGGAGCCGATCTTCGAGATCATGGGCTTCACCAAAGTCGCCACGCACCGTTCCAAGGACGTGCACCTGTATCGCCAGGGCGCGATCAACCTGATCCTCAACAACGAACCCCACAGCGTGGCCTCGTACTTTGCAGCCGAGCATGGTCCGTCGGTCTGCGGCATGGCGTTCCGGGTCAAGGATTCGCAGCTGGCCTACCGGCGTGCCCTGGAACTCGGTGCCCAGCCGATCCATATCGAAACCGGCCCGATGGAGCTGAACCTGCCGGCGATCAAGGGCATCGGTGGCGCGCCGCTGTACCTGATCGACCGTTTTGGCGAAGGCAGCTCGATCTATGACATCGACTTCGTGTTCCTCGAAGGCGTCGACCGTCATCCGGTGGGCGCGGGCCTGAAGATCATCGACCACCTGACCCACAACGTATATCGCGGCCGCATGGCCTACTGGGCGGGCTTCTACGAGAAGCTGTTCAACTTCCGCGAGATCCGTTACTTCGACATCAAGGGCGAATACACCGGCCTGACGTCCAAGGCCATGACCGCCCCGGACGGCATGATCCGTATTCCGTTGAACGAAGAGTCGTCCAAGGGCGCCGGGCAGATCGAAGAGTTCCTGATGCAGTTCAACGGCGAGGGCATCCAGCACGTGGCGTTCCTCACCGACGACCTGATCAAGACCTGGGATGCGCTGAAGAAGATCGGCATGCGCTTCATGACCGCGCCGCCGGACACCTACTACGAGATGCTCGAAGGCCGTTTGCCGAACCATGGCGAGCCGGTGGATGAACTGCAATCGCGGGGCATCCTGCTGGACGGTTCTTCCAACCCGGACGACAGGCGCCTGCTGCTGCAGATCTTCTCGGAGACCCTGATGGGGCCGGTGTTCTTCGAATTCATCCAGCGCAAGGGCGACGATGGGTTTGGCGAAGGCAACTTCAAGGCGCTGTTCGAGTCCATCGAGCGTGACCAGGTGCGGCGTGGGGTGTTGGCGACCGAGTAATACCCGAATCCTGTGGGAGCGAGCCTGCTCGCGATGGCGGTGTGTCAGTCACCAGTGCATTGACTGGCAGGCCGTCATCGCGAGCAGGCTCGCTCCCACATGGGTCAAGTCCGGCGCCGCTGCCGCGTCAGGTGCTTGAAGCCTTCGAATACCAACACCGCCACCGCCAGCCAGATGGGGATGTAGGTCAGCCACTCGTTGGCCTTGATGCTTTCTCCCAACAGCAGCGCAACGCCGAGCAGCAACACCGGTTCGACGTAGCTCAACAACCCGAACAGGCTGAACGGCAGCAACCGGCTGGCGACGATGTAGGTCACCAGCGCTGAGGTGCTGATCACGCCGAGCACGGGGATCAGTAGCGATAACCACGGGTGCTGATCGAAGACGGCGAAACCCTGTTCGCCGCTTTGCACGAACCACAGCGCCACCGGCACGATCAGGGCCATGTCCAGCCAGAGACCGCCCAAGTGGTCGGTCCGAAGGCGTTTGCGCAGGATGAAATAGATCGGATAACCCACCACCACCAAAAGGGTCGCCCAGGAAAAACCGCCGGCCTGGACCAGCTCGTTGAGCACGCCGAGGGAGGCGAGGAAGACGGCGATTTTCTGGAAATAGGACAAGCGCTCGCCAAAGAACAGGCGTCCGGTCAGGACCATCGACAGCGGCAACAGGAAATACCCCAGCGACACATCCAGGCTGTAGCCGTTGAGCGGCGCCCACATGAACAGCCACAGTTGCAACCCCATCAACGCCGAAGAAGCCATTGCCCCGAGCAACAGGCGCGGCGTGGCGATCAGGCGCCGGACCAGCTCCGTGACCCGCGTCCATTCCTTTGCCATCAGCATGAACACCGTCATGCAGGGCATCGTCAGCAACATGCGCCAGCCAAAGATTTCCAGGCCGCTCAAGGGAGAGAGCAGCGAGGTGTAGTAATACATGACGGCGAACAGCGCGGAGGCTGAAACCGATAGGGCGATGCCTTTGGACACGATAACTCTCTGGAAGAATGAAACAGCACCTGAACAATGAGCACAACACTGTGGGAGCAAGGCTCGCCTGCAATGAAGTTAACGCGATTCACCTGGGAACCGAGGCGCCTTCGTCGCGGGCAAGCCTTGCTCCCACAGCCCAGCACACCTCAATGAGGTTCGCTGCGCTCAGTGGTTTTATGACGTGCGCGGCACACGCCCCGGCACGAAATGCCCCACATCGTTGAACCCAGGCGTGGACGCATGCCCCGGCGTCACCAGCGAATCGATGAAGGCTTCGTCCTCTGCTGTGATCGTCACGGCTTGCGCCTTGGTGTAGCCATCCCACTGTTCCTCGGTACGTGGCCCGACGATGGCCGAGGTGACGGCGCGGTTGTTCAGCACCCAGGCGATGGCGAACTCGACGATACCCACGCCCCGATCCCGGGTGTACTGCTGGATCTGCTGGGCAATGCGCAGGGACTCGACCCGCCATTCGGTTTCCAGGATGCGTTTGTCCTGGCGGCCGGCGCGGCTGTTGGCGTCCGGCGCCACGTCCGGCGCATATTTGCCGCTGAGCACGCCCCGGGCGAGGGGGCTGAAGGGTACCACGCCAAGGCCATAGTTCTGGGCGGCGGTGATCTGCTCGGTTTCCGCCTGGCGGTTGACGATGTTGTACAGCGGCTGGCTGATCACCGGCCGGTCGATGCCCAGGCTGTCGGCGATGCGGATCACTTCGGCGATGCGCCAGCCACGGTAGTTCGACAGGCCCCAATAGCGGATCTTGCCTTGGCGGATCAGGTCGCCGATGGCCGACACGGTGACGTGCAGCGGGGTATTGTGGTCTTCCCGGTGCAGGTAGTAGATATCCAGGTAATCGGTGCCCAGCCGGGTGAGGCTGGCTTCGATGCCGTTGAACAGATGCTTGCGGCTCAGGCCGCTGCGGTTGGGCACGCCGTCCGGCGGACCGAAGCCGACTTTGGTGGCGAGCACCCATTCCTGGCGGCGACTGGCAATCGCCTCGCCGACGATTTCCTCTGAGCGGCCATTGGTGTAGACGTCCGCCGTGTCGATGAAGTTGATGCCCTGGTCCCAGGCCTTGTCGATGATCCGCAGCGAATCTTCGGTGCTGGTCTGTTCGCCGAACATCATCGTGCCCAGGGTCAATGTCGAGACGTGTAACCCGGAGTGACCCAGCGTGCGGTAGCTCATGACAAGATCCTTTTTATCGATGGGAAAGGCTCAATCAAACCCCAGAACGACCGCACGGATCAAACACATTTAACAAACCCCCCGAACCCATATGGACGAGCCTCTGTGGGAGCATGGCTTGCCCGCGATGAAAGCGATGCTGTTCCAAGCTCAAACCGCGTTGATTTCATCGCGGGCAAGCCTTGCTCCCACAGGCCCCCCCACACTGGATCTTCGGTGTACGCACCGGCACTTGTGGATCTGAACAATAATCCCAGGTGTCTTTTATGCGGCAGACCGGCGCGACGACGCGGTCGGCTGTCAGCATGTCGAACATCGGAACCGGAGACCCAAATGAAAATAATCATCGCCCCTGACTCGTTCAAGGACAGCCTCAGCGCCCAGGGCGTAGCCGATGCCATTGCCGCCGGGTTGGGCGAGGTCTGGCCGCAAGCCCAGTTGATCAAATGCCCGATGGCTGATGGCGGCGAGGGGACGGTGGAGTCGGTGCTGGCCGCATGCAGCGGCGAATGGCGCCGTACCCGCGTCCAGGGGCCCTTGGGTGTCGCGGTCGAGGCGCGTTGGGGCTGGTTGCCCGACAGCCGCACGGCGATCATCGAAATGGCCGAGGCCAGTGGCTTGCAGTTGGTGCCGGTGGAGCAACGCGATGCCTGCTCCAGCAGCACCTACGGCACCGGCGAGCTGATTCGCGCGGCCCTGGATGAAGGGGCAGGGCGGGTGATCCTGGCGATCGGCGGCAGCGCCACCAACGATGCCGGCGCGGGTGCCATGCAGGCACTGGGCGTAGCGTTGCTGGATGAGCACGGGCAACCTTTGCCACCCGGTGGCCTGGCCTTGGCAAAACTGGCGCGCATCGACCTGAGTGGCCTGGATCCACGGCTGGCCAGGGTCTGTGTCGAGATCGCCGCCGATGTCGATAATCCTCTCTGCGGGCCCCACGGCGCTTCAGTGATTTTCGGTCCCCAGAAAGGCGCATCCGCACAGCAGGTGCGGCAGCTGGATCAGGCCCTGGCGCATTTCGCCGGCCAGTGCGCCCAGGTGTTGAGCCGCGATGTAAGAGACGAACCGGGCAGTGGTGCCGCCGGTGGCCTGGGGTTCGCGGCCAAAGCGTTTCTGCGCGCGCAGTTTCGCACCGGCGTGGACGTCGTCGCCCAACTGACTGGCCTGGCCGATGCCATCGAGGAGGCCGACCTGGTGATTACCGGGGAAGGCCGCTTCGATGCCCAGACCCTGCGTGGCAAGACGCCCCTTGGCGTGGCTCGCGTTGCGCGCCGTCACGGCGTACCGGTGCTGGTCATCGCCGGCACGCTGGGGGAGGGTTACCAGGCGCTGTATGAACACGGCATCGATGCAGCCTTCGCGCTGGTCAGCGGGCCGATGACATTGCAGCAGGCCTGTGCCGATGCACCACGGTTGTTGCGCGAACGAGCCCGGGACATCGCCCGGCTCTGGCAGGCCGCTACCCGGTGACTGGACGGTGGAGAGGGCACGCTCGTTCGTCCGCGACCTGGCGACGCAATCGGCTTCGGGCGCGCAGCAAATCAACGACGCGAGCCACGAACTGTCGCGCCTGGCGGTGGGCTTGAATGCGATGGTGGCGCGGTTTGTGATTTGAGATAGGGTTGAGTCTGCACATCGCATAAACTAGTGGCCTGTGTGGCTAATTCGTGCACTCAAATTAACCGTACAGGCCTCCAGGAGCAGTACATGCGCTATTCAGCCTTGACCCAACGCATCACCGGCGAGGGCGCCGCCGCGTGGCAGATCCACGACCGGGCACTGGCCATGCGTGAGCAGGGCAGGGACGTGTTGTTGTTATCGGTGGGCGATCCGGATTTCGACACACCGCGGGCCATCGTCGAGGCCGCCGTGGACAGCCTGCGGGCCGGGGATACCCACTATTGCGACGTTCGCGGCCTCCACGGTCTGCGCGCCAGCATCGCGGGCCGTCATCGTCGGCGTAGCGGCCAGCCGGTCGGGGCTGAGCACGTCACGGTGCTGCCGGGCGCGCAGTGTGCGGTGTATGCGGTCGCGCAATGCCTGCTCGACCCCGGCGACGAAGTCATCGTGGCCGAGCCCATGTATGTCACCTACGAGGCGGTATTCGGCGCCTGCGGAGCGAAGGTGATACCGGTGGCGGTACGCCCGGAGAATGCGTTTCGGGTCGAGCCCGCCGATGTGGCCCGCCTGATCACCCCTCGGACCCGGGCCCTGCTGCTCAACAGCCCCAACAACCCCTCCGGTGCCAGCCTGGGTTTGCCCACCTGGCAGGCGCTGGCGCAGTTGTGCATCGAACATGACCTGTGGCTGATCAGTGACGAGGTCTACAGCGATCTGGTCTACGAGGGCGAACATATCAGTCCGGCCAGCCTGCCAGGCATGGCCGAACGCACCGCGACCATCGACAGCCTGTCCAAATCCCACGCCATGACCGGTTGGCGCATCGGCTGGGTCATCGGCCCTGCCTCCCTGTCTGGACACTTGGTGAACCTGTCGTTGTGCATGCTGTTCGGCCTGCCGGAGTTCGTGCAGCGGGCGGCGCAGGTTGCGCTGGAGGAAGAGCTGCCCGAAGTGGCGTCCATGCGAGACGAGTATCGCCAGCGCCGGGACCTGGTGTGCGCCATGCTCGATGATTGCCCCGAGCTCACGCCGGTGCGGCCCGATGGTGGCATGTTCGTGATGGTGGACGTGCGCCGGACGGGGCTCGATGCCCAGGCGTTTGCCGAGCGGCTGTTGGATGGGTATGGCGTGTCGGTGCTGGCGGGTGAGGCGTTTGGACCCAGCGCAGCGGGGCATATCCGGATAGGGTTGGTGGTCGATCAAGTGAAGCTGGCGGATGCATGCAGGCGAATTTCCTTGTGTGCTGGTCGGTTATACAAGCTCGCTGAAGTTTTATAACCCTCAACACACGCTATCGCAGCGTATTCAAAAAGAACTCCCGATTCAAAGGGCGATGTTCGCGTGCAAGGCGCTTTCATATTGAACTGAGATATTGCCGCTTGATGTTTGCCAAGGCGACGAACGGTATCCGCACCTGTCAACTCTGACAGTATTCAATCAGCCAGATAGAGAGTCGAATAGATTTCACTTGGGTTCTGCCGTGCAGACCCGACGTGAACTACGCATTATTCAGCGCGGCGCAGATAATCTCAATCATCGCGAGTTTGGAGTGGCAAGTGAGCGAATCGAAAGAGAGTAAAGACTTGGGTGAAAGAGAAGGAGCTCCGATGCGGAAAAGAAGCCCGATATTGGCTGATCTGGAGAAATTATCGATTCCCTTGATTATTGACGACAGCGACCCGGACGGGTTGCTTCCCACAGGGTCGCAGAATCAATCATTACCTGTCTATATACCTGAACGATGGCCGGAATATGCGATTGCGGGTGAAGAAGACACTATCGAATTGTACTGGGACCGTCCCAACAATAGGGCTGCCACGCCCGTTCAAAGAGTAACACTTCCAGGCCCCATTACAGAGGATATGTTTCCCTATCCCCTTAGCGTACCGAAAAATGCTCTTCAACCCGATGGTCGTTTCGAAACCTGGTACGAAATTATCATTTCTGCTGGCGGTCCGGGGGCACCTTCTGAACATCGATTCGTGACGGTTGATAGCGAACCGCCCAGTTACGATAAACAACTTGAGGCATTATTGTTCCCCAGTAATCTGCCGGGAAACGTTATCACCGAAGAATATCTTCTGAACAACAATGACAAGGTCGAGTTTCGTCTTCCGTTGCCCCTTTATACCGGCGCGGCGGATCGTGATGTGCTTGAGTTGTTCTGGTCCCAAACGAACCCACCCACAGAGACTTTCGTCACGACGAAAACGATTCTTCAGGCAGAGATCGATGCCGGAGACATTCGTGTGGACCTGATGGGCGACGACATTCGTGCGCCGAACCAAAATGGCACCTTCCATGCTTTTCATAAAATTCGGGATCGTGCCGGAAACGAAACACTGACCTATTCGAAGCCTGCCACCGGGACCGTCTCACTCATACCTTGGCCCAACCGGCTTCCGCCGCCCAGCGTGCCTCTGCACGACGATGATAACCTCGTGCACCGGGCCGATGCGCGAGCGCAGGTGCAGGCGGTCGTTGATAATATTCCCCCCCCATTGCAACCCAATGACCAGATCGAACTGGTCTGGGATGGCGTTGCGTTGCCCCCACGCAACGCCGTGCTTCCGTTGAGCATACCGGTGCCATGGAATGTATTGATCGCAAATGGTCCGGGACCAGCGGTCATCAAGGTGGGGTACAACTTCATTCGCAGTGGCAGTTCGCGTCCCTCGGAAGAAGCCGATATCAACATCGATTTCACGGTCGCGGGTCAGGACCATTCCAATGCCCCGGCGTTGCTCAACCCGCTTTTACCGCTCATCGATATCGTGGGCGGTTCGGGCGTGCCGAATGTGCTGTTGCCCGGTGACCGGACCTCTCCGGTCATTCCGAAGCTGAAACTTTATCAGGCGCCCAATCCTGGGGAGGTACTTGAACTCTACTGGGGACAGTACAGCGGAGCCGTCGCCACTTATACCGTGCAGGCGGGGGACATCGAAGGCGCGGAAGTTTCATTCTCCGCCGTATCCTGGGACGTGATCGACACGGAACCGAATAACGCCAGATTGCCGGTTTACTACACAACCAGTAACGGGGTAAATGAACAGCAATCGGAAAATACTTATGTGCGAGTTCAGGTCACCACCATTGATGATTTGCCGGTCCCGGTATTTGAAGATGCGGATGGTTTTGGTTATATCGGTTGCGAAGATAAGCCGTGGGAAGGCATTCGGGTTCGTATCAACTTCGACAGCGGCCATTTTGCAACAGGCGACGAAGTCAGGGTGTTTTGGCAAGGCTATCGATCATTTAATTCTACCGATCCAATTGCAGAAACCTACGGTGAGTTTCCGCAAGAAATAAGATCCGAGCATATTCGTGACAGGTTTATCGATGTCTGGATCTTGCCTTTCGATCCGCACATAAAACCGGTGTCGCGAGGATCGTGGGGCGCCTATTACGCACTGACCAAGACGGATGGACAGTTTGGCACTTCTCCGGCACCGGAAAATTTGAAAATTGTCGAGACCGTTACGGAGGAACAGTGTGCCGCTTCAAAGCACGAGGATTGAAGGTCTGCGAGCTGTCTGATGTCGGGCTCGTTGGAAAGTAAATGAGCGGTAAGTATTTTAGCTATTCATGGATATATCTAACTGATATCTACCGGAGCTGAAAAATGAATGACCAGACAAAAAGCAAGTTGACCTCTGCGCAGGCTCGTGAGGCCTACAATACTTGGTATTTGCATGAGCGGGCCGAGCAACCGGCTGCTGTCTTGCTCCCGATTATTATTCCGAACTATTTTCCACAGTATCCCGAATATAAAAACTATATACCTCGGGCGCTGCAGGAAGATAATCTTGAATTGACGGTCCCGGAATGGCCAGAGCCAGCCCAAACGGGCGAGATAGATACGCTCATGATTTACGTCAGGCGCAAAGGGAGCGCCGATTGGGGAGACCCTACGGATATACATGATATTCCCGGGCCATTTGATTCTGATGACTTTCCCTATCCGACCACCGTGAGTGCTTCCGCTTTTGCAGAGGAAGGGACTTATGAGTTGAAGTACACTGTAACAATCGCTTCAGGGGACACTTCGGGATCTGTTGAAGCGGAATTCGTTATCGATAAGACCCCGCCAAATGACAATCAATCATCCATCATCCCCTTGGAATTCAGAGACCAGGTCGCTAAAGACAGCGGGTTGACCAAGATCTACCTGGATAGTGTCAGCGGGACAGGCGTACCTTTGATCGTCCCTCCCTACTCCGGCGCACGTAATCAGGATGCCATCGAGGTTTACGTATTGTTGGAAGAAGTCCTTGTTCCGTACAAAGTATTTGATGAGGAAATTCCCAGCAATCGGATCATTTTTATTCCGGTTATGTTTTTGATGGGAAAAGAAGATGGTTTACTTGCTTTCAAATTTAAACTGAAGGATATTGTGGGCAATGTTGGTCCATATTCGGAACCTCTCGAAACTCATCTGCTACTCCTTCCCTTACCTGTTGCGCCGTTCCGTCCCCTGAGAGTGCCACTGGCCGAAGACGCCAAGACGTTGATTGATCTGGCCGACGTTCGAACGGGAGTCCGGGCGCTGGTGCAGCTCTATACAAACCCCGCAAAGAATGATCGTATTTACCTGACGTGGGGCACACATACGGCTAGTGTTCCTCACAAAGTCGGAGTTAATCCAACAAATCCCATCATCGTCGATGTAAGCGATACTGAACTGATCGTACCGGATTATGGTGCCGCGACTGGCGAAAAACCGACGGCAGTTACTTATCAGATAAGACGAGGCCAACTCACGTACGATGCTGACAGTGCGCTGAACATCAAAGTCGATTTATCCCAGGTCATCGATCCTAGTATTCTGCCAATGGTGCTTGTCCGGGGCGGTGGCCCAGCGCCAGAAGATAACAAGTTGTTGGAGACCGACAAGGGACTGAATGCAACGGCGACATTTACCGTGCCCCCGGGCCTGGTCGGCGTTGACTGGGCAAGGCTGTATTGGGGCGATCTACCCGATTATGTAGCTGAAGTAAGCCCCGTACCGACTGTAGGCGCGGATGTCGAATTCGATGTGCCTTGGACTGAGATCGAGAAAGTACCGGGTATTCTTATTGATGTGTGGTACGAAGTCGGTGTAACCGGTGATAACAATCCTTCCCCTTCTCCTGTTACGCCAGTGAATGTCGAGGAGGCCGTGCCTATAAGACTGTCCGAGCCGGAGTTTCTTGATGCTCGATTCGTGGGGATCGTCTGGTGGATCAATTGCTCGTCCTGGCTGGGACCCGACGCAAACTTGCGGTTGCATATACCACCGAATCCAAAGCTGTCTGCAGGTCAGCAGATGGATATTGTCGTGCAAGGATATTCCGAATTCCCACCTCTTAACGAAGTGGGAACGCCTTGGAGAAAGACGATTTCTTCGCTGAGCCAAGAGCAAGTGGAGGATGGCTTTACAGAGGATGTTGGCCCCAGGGCCACTCATTTTAGCGACTTACTGGGACGCAGGGGGGCGTTGAAGGTCGACTATACGGTGATGGTCGGCACGAAGCCCTTGTCAGGCACGCTTACGATACGTGCTGCTTCGAAGGATGCGGCAGGTCTGTGTCCAATAAACCCTTGATATTTCCTAAGTCTAAAAAGTGAGGAAACGGAAAGGAAAAACACAGATTTTTTCTTTCCGTTTATTTCTCCAAGTAATCGAGAAGTTTCTGTTGATGTACGTTTATGGGATTTTTCCTGTTTGTATTTGGGAGTTTTCCTACATGTCGTGGGTGGTTATTTGAGTATCCTGCGGCCGCCTTGCACTTTGATTGCCGCTGAGTCTTGAAGAAGTGCACGTTCACTCTCACTTCAGGTCCATCACTATGTATTCCTCGAATTCCACACGAATGCTTCTGTCCGGTATAACACCGGTGTCTTGTTCCCTTGTTTTGTCGATGTTGGTAAGCACGTCGGTGCAGGCCGACCTGGTAGAAAATGGCGAAGTCAGGGACATTGCCCCGGGTACCCCGAGTGATCGCTATAGCGTCATTACAGGTTCGACGCTCAATGTGAATGGTGCCGACATACTGGATGTTATTTCAAATAACTCCACCATTAATGTCCGCCCTGGTAGTACGACTCAGCAGATATGGGCAAGTAACGGTTCGCGAGTGGAGCTGGAGGGTGCCACGGTGACTGCCACGGGAACCGGCGGCATCGCTGGCGTGCGACTGGAAGCCAGTCAGGCAACCATCGGCAACAGCACCGTGACCAATGCCAACGGGATTGGCCTGCATTTGCTGCAAAGCCTCGGAGCGGGGTCGTCGGCGACGGTATCCGGTAGCGTTATCAAAGGGTCGGAGGGCGGTGCCTTTGCTTCGGCGTTAAGCACTCTGGATGTCCGCAACTCTCATATCGAAGGTACGGGTGCCAACAGCTATGGCGTCAGGTTGTTCAGTGCAGACGCGACATTTACCAACAGCACCATCATCGGTGGCTTGAATGGGCTTGATCTGCGAGGCAATCGGCCACTTCCGCGTGAAGGCAATGTATTGCTCGATGGTACGACCGTTGAAGGAAAAACCGGTGCAGCCATCCGTGTCGTGCCTGCCGGCGCCGCCTCCACGGAGTTCAACATCGATCTGACCAATGGCTCGAATCTCATCGCAGGCAATGGCAATTTGCTTGAGGCTGTGGACGGTGTCACGGTGAGCATGAACGTGAGCAATAGCGGCGGTGTGGTGCTGAAAGGCAATGTCGACGTCTCCGGAAACAGCACCGTCAATCTGGGTTTCGATCAGGGCCGCATGGAGGGTGACTTTATTGTCGAGTCCGGAAGCACCGGCACCCTGAGGCTCGCCAACGGTTCGTTGTTCAAAGGCAATCTGATCAATGTTTCCGGCGTCACGATCAACAGCGGTTCCGAGTGGGAAATGGCTGGCGACAATACGGTTGGCGCCTTGGCCTTGAGTGGGGGAACGGTGGCCTTTGGCGGTGCTAGTGAGTTCTATCAGTTGAACGTGGGCACCCTGGCGGGCGACGGTACCTTCAAGATGGATGTCGACTGGGCGACCAATCAACACGATGTGCTCAATGTCACCGGTGTTGCCAATGGGAACCACGCGTTGCTGGTGCAAGGATCCGGCGTCGATCCGGTGTCTGCACAAGCGCTGACCCTGGTGAAAACGGCGGCGGGCGACGCTACCTTTGGCCTGGTCGGCGATCAGGTGGATGTCGGGACCTATTCCTATAAATTGGTTTCCGCCGCGAATGGTTCAGGGGGGACTGACTGGTTCCTCGATCCTGAGACTGCGACGGTCAGCCCCGGCACCCGTACTGTCATGGCCCTGTTCAATACCGCTCCGACAGTCTGGCTGGGTGAGTTGACCAGCCTGCGCAGCCGCATGGGTGAGTTGCGTTTCAATGGAGGTAAATCGGGCGCCTGGGGCCGTACCTATGGCAACAAATACAATGTGGATGCAGCTTCCGGTACGGGCTACAAGCAGACTCAGCAAGGCTTCTCCCTGGGGGCCGACGCGCCGCTGCCGGTGGGAGATGGACAATGGCTCATCGGTGCGATGGCAGGCCATAGCAACTCTGACCTGGACTTGAGCCGCGGCAGTTCAGGCACCGTGAAAAGCTACTATGTGGGGGCCTATACGACGTGGTTGGATGCGGACACGGGCTACTACTTCGACGGTGTGCTCAAGCTGAACCGTTTTCATAATGAGGCGAAAGTCTCGATGAGTGACAGCAGCCGTGCCAAAGGTTCCTACAGCACCACGGGCCTGGGCGGCTCGGTGGAGTTCGGACGGCATATCAAGCTGGACAACAACTACTTCATCGAACCCTATACCCAATTCTCCACGGTGGTGATCCAGGGCCAGGATTATGGTCTAAACAATGGTATGCAGGCCGAAGGCGACCGCACCCGTTCTTTCCTCGGCAAGGTCGGCATGACTGGCGGACGTAATTTTACGCTGGACGACGGTACGGTGCTGCAGCCCTATGTCCGGCTGGCGATGGCCCATGAGTTTGCCAAGAACAACGAGGTGCAAGTCAATAACAACGTATTCAATAACGACCTTTCGGGGTCGCGCGGTGAGCTCGGAGCGGGTATAGCCGCTCAGCTCAGCGAGCGTTTGCAACTGCATGCCGATTTCGACTATGCCAATGGCAAGAATATCGAAATGCCGTTTGGCGCTAACGTGGGGCTGCGCTATAGCTGGTAAACGCTGAACCCGACTGGAAATAACCAAAAGAACCCTGCCGCCGTGCAGGGTTCTTTCGTTTGAAGCGGCTCACCTTACCGCCCGATGCCCAGGCCTGTGCCGATCGGGTTAAGATCCCATAACCCCCATGTAGCACCGTTGGACATGGTCAGCGCATACATATACACCGGTGGTAATGGAAACTTGACGCTGCTGGACCATGTGTAGGCGCCCCCCCAAGGCCAACGTCCCCGGTAGGCGGCGCTGATTGCATTCAGCGTACCGAGATCCGGAATGCTCACGCCACGTGAAGCGGCGACGCTGCGAATCGTCTGGTAATGCCCGCCTCCGAGGTTATGACACAGCCAGACGCCTGTCACCGTAACGGTGTAACTTCTTGACTGCGCTGGCGTGGACGAATCGGTCACGGTGATGGTCGTGCTGCCATTGCGGCGAACGGTTACCAGCCCGGCCCCATCAACCACGGCGGCTGCCGGGTTGCTGGAACTGTACCGATAGGGTTGTGTGCCGCCAGTGGCGGCATGGCGGACCGACGTGCCAGCGCCGAAGTTGGGCAGCGCGGCGCTCCCGACGAGTATGTAGGCTGCTCCACTCAATGTGACGGGGCTCTGATTGAAGTTCAACGGTGGCGTTGGCGCGCGCACGCTAAAAGTTCGCGGCGGTGAAATGGGCACGTTGTCGCCGTACAACGCTTTGGCGGTCAGGCTGTAGTCCCCAGGGCTCACCGCCAGCTGTGCCAACTGCCAGATACTCCCTGCATCTGCTGTGATTTCGGGGGCTGTGGTCGTGGTGCCAAGTATCTGCACGACTTGATAGGCACTGGCATTACCACTCAGGGACACTCGATTGTCGGTCGTGGTGGCACCATTATTGAGTTCACCGCGCGAGTCTCGAACGCTGCTGATACTCGGATTGACGACGCCGGTCACTGTGAATGATCGCGGTGCAGACGGCGGAACGTCTACGCCATAAAGCGCCTCGACCACAATGCTATAACGCTGAAGGGCCAAGGCGCTGAAGGTGGTGCTCCAGCCGCCGTTGTCATCAGTCAGCTCTTCTGGCGCAGGTGTTGAAACCCCCGTGATTTTTACGTTCTGCCTGGCATTGGCCTGGCCCCTCACCGTGACTTGCCGGTTAGCGGTGTAGCCTTCATGGACAATCTCACGCCAGACGTCCCTGATACTGGTGATGGTTGGGGCGTCGGCAGCCTCTACTGAAAAAGTACGTGGTGATGAAACGAAGCCGCTGCCGTCCAAGGCGTGGGCGGTGAGCCGGTAGGATTTTATGCTTAGCGGGGACATGACATGAGACCAGAAACCGTCGATGTCTACCGGCACGATCGCTCCTGCAGTACCGGCGTCGTAGAGCTGGATTCTGGAGTCGGGTGTTGCCGTGCCATTCAATGTCACACTATTGTCGAGGGTGTTTTCTCCTTCACCCACTTCGCCCCAGGAGTCCCTGACGCTGGTGATCTCTGGGATGACCCAGTCATGATGAGTCTTGAAGGTGTAGCGGGTCAGGGGAAAGGTAAGCGCATAGATTTCTTCTGTTTCGGCGCTGAAGCCCACCTTGCATACCACGGTTAACGGTGTGTTGTGGCCGAGTCGTTCCAGCTCGGTTCGCAACGCCGTTTCGCTCAGGCCATTGGCGACCTGGTTGTCGTTCAGTTCATGGCTGTCCAGCAATGAAATGGAATAGTTCGTTCCTGTCTCGGTATTGCCCTCAAGCCGGAACCAGATGCGCTGCCTGGCGGCGATGAACGGCCATTTTTCAAGGGTGACGTTGGCGTTTCCGTTAAACGTCGCCAGATTCAACACCAACGTTGTGTCGTTTGCCTGGGTAATCCGTGGCTTGGGCAACTGGTGTTCCGGATCCTGGAAGGCCAATACTTTCAGCGCCAGGGTTTCGGAAGGAAAGACGAAGCCTTTGTGCGTCACCTCATAACCGAGCATCACGTTACGGTTGATATTGGCTCCGACCACCGAGGCCGGGATGTTGAACTGGACGCTGCCGGTGGTACTGCCGGGCATTTCCAGATCATCGGATGTTCCCGCACCGGGGCTGCCCAGCCAATTCAAATGAACCTTGTGTGGCTCATCCATACTTGCGTATCGCACTTCTACCGTGGCGCCGGCGAGTGCATTCATCGGATCGAGCTCCCCCTGGGGCGAGGCTTCGATCACCACCGGTACGGGCAGTTCGCCCAGCAGATCGCCGATGACCAGCTCAAGCAAGCCCGAATAGCGATACCGGCCGGTGAGTTTTTCAAGGACAACATAACGAATCCGGACGATGTCGCTGATGTTCGGTTCGATGTACTTGCGCAGGATAGTAAAGTCCAGTGGCTTGCCGGCGCTGGCCTGGGATATCGGTACCCAATCGCTGGTGCTGCCATCTCCAGGGTTGCCATGCCAGTAGTAGGTAAGAATGTCGCCTTTGGCGGTGCCGAGGTAGCCGATACGCAGGGTCACGCTGCCGGTATGAACTTCCGGGTCCAGTTTATTATCAGGCGCTTCAACGACCCGGGGCGCAGGGATTTCGGCACGGATGACCTGGACCAGGGCGTCGAGGAAGTCGGACTCCCTGACGTCATACACGACGGCGTTGTCGTTGGAGACCCAGTAGCTCAGTCTCAGGCTGCCTCCCCTCAGGACCTCGATGTGTTCACCGGAGACGAACATCACAATGTCCGTGCCGACTTCGTTGCTGCTGACAATGTGCTCGTCTTCATGCAGGTAGGGACCTGCGTTGTTGGCCTTTTCACCCAGCCAGACCAGTTTGAGATGGTCGCCACCCTTCATGCCCGGGTACCCGAACCTATCATCAAGGAAGCTTCCAACGGTGCTATCGATTTGCCGACGCTGGGCAAACAGCCCGTAACGATCCAGATTATCGCGCTTGCACCGAACTTTGCCCTGAACGACACGTTGCATATGACCTGGATCGGCACTCCAGTGATCGGCCTGCCTTTGGAAAACCGTCAATCCAAAGTCATCGACAACTTGCCCGCCGTCTATGAATTCGAGATTCCCAACGCTGAAATCCGTGCCCTGGCGGGCGGGTCTGGCGACGCATTCTATATCCTGGAAAAAGCCAACGCTGAGCCGGGCTATACGTCTTCAGCGGTGACGAAGATCCACGTCAAGATCGACTTTGCCCCGCCCGGTGGCCCGGACTTGGACGGAACAACACCCGGCCACTCCGAACTGAAACTGACGACCCCGTTCCTGCCACCCGACGCGGTGGACCAGGATGCCGCCAGGCAGGGTGTTCCGGTGACCATCGAGCCTTACCCGATCATGGCCGAAGGGGACCGGATCAAGTTGTCCTGGGGCGGCGAAATCATCTGGGCCACTGTCGAGCCACAGCATCTGCCGCCGCAGAATGCGCCCCTGGTGATCACCGTCGATGAAGCCACCATTCTCACGGCCGGGGACACCGATACCAATGGACTGGCGGTGGTGTTTGAAGTCTATGACGTGGTGGACAACAAATCCGCAGACTGGAGTGCCGAAGTGCGGGTGATCGTGGACACCGGCAACTCGCGCTTGCTGGCGCCGCTGATCAAGGAGACGGTCAATCTGGTGCTGGATATGGACCAGCTCGGTGAGGCAGACCTGACCTTCCAGGTCTTTACGTTGGGCAATGACTTTGCGGTGGGCGACGAGATCGAAATGAGCTTGTCGGGACTCACCGCGAGCGGTGAACGGATAGAGAAAGTTTATCCGCCAGAGGTGATTACAAACGCATCGGGCATCACCGAATTCAAACGTCCCAGCGCCGAGGTGCGCCAGCTGGCCGGCGGTCTCCATGCGGCTTTTTTCTATCGTCTGATCAAGGCGGACGGAAGTGGTGACCTGACCTCCAAAGTATTCTCCCCGCGGATCGTCGGCCGGGCCAATCCCCTGGCGGCCCCGATCCCCCTGGACGAGATCGCCGGCACCCTCGATCCCCAACTGCCCGGTACCACCATCGAGATCCCGCTGGACCCGGCCATGGAAGAGGGCAATGCCATTGCGTTGATCTGGACCGGTACGACCGAGAGCGGCAGCTCTTATACACCGGACTTGCTCCTGCATCCGCTCAGCAAGAACGAAGCGGAGGGCAGCGTACCGATTGAAATCGTCGTGGCGGGTGAGCACCTCACCGCCATTGAAGGCGGGACGCTGGATCTGTATTACATGCTGTTGCGCGATGCAGTGAGCCGGGAAGTCATCGAAGAGGAATCGCTGCACGCCGACTTGCTGACTATCGGCCTCCCTCAGGCTGAATTGCCACCGCCGGTGGTCGAAGGGGAGAGCGACGGGGTCCTGGACCCGGCGGACAAGCCAAATGGCACGCGTCTGATCGTTCGCCAATACAACGGCCAAAAGGCCGGCGACCAAGTGCATATCTTGTGGTGGGGGTCGATAACCGGCCGGTATCGGGATTCGCTTCCGGTCACTGAAGTGACCGAGAACCAGGACATCCCGTTCACCATCAGTGGCGCGCTGATCGAGGGCAACCGTAATGGCACGGTGCGAGCGATGTATTGGGTGAGGCGGGTTGTAGGTGGGACCAGTCCGTCAGAAACGCTGCTGATGAGCATTGGTGCGGGGATGGATTTGACTGCGCCCAGTGTCAAGCAAGCCACAGGCAGCTCACCGACCCAGCAACTGAATCCGGTGGCGGCCAAGGATGCCCTGACCGTGGTGATTCCGGACTACGGCGTCCAGCCGGGCGATCAGGTCAGCGTGACGTGGGCCGGCACTGCAGGGGCGGGCTCCCACACCACTCCGGTGCAAACACTGCCCCCCAATCGTGAGATCGTCATCCCGGTCAGTGTGATCGCCTTTAACCTGGGCCGGTCGGTGACGGTGACCTACACGGTGACGCGCAATGGCAATGAATCCGATCCGTCAGCCGCACTCAACCTGACAGTTCAGACGATCGCCGAGAACGATCTATTGGTAGCCAAGCCTCGAATCCTCGAGGCCGCTAATAATGGCGAAGGACTTGAGCTAGATGTTAGCAACATGGTCCGTGACGCCACTGTGCGTATCGATAGTTGGCCGCTTATTGCACATAACCAACGCATATGGTTACGCCTGGAGGGCATAAAGGCCAATGGCTCGTTTTACGAGAAAGTATGGAGCGGAACGAGTAATTGGGTGAGCACGGAGTGGTATCTACAAGGCTACGGTGAAAAAGTCGTCCCCTACAACGAATTGCGGGAGCTACGCGACGGCAGCACGCTGAGAATAGAGTTCAAGGCCTCCTTCAACCAGAGTCATGACGAGGCCGAGGCGGTGACCTTTCCGCCGCGCACCTATATCGTCAAGGCTGTCGCTCTGATGACCCCAACCCTAGACAGCGTGAAAGACACCGGCGGTCTTGAAGTCCTAGAGGGCCGTGCAACCAGCAGCCTCACCTTGAAACTCTCGGGTCAAGCCAGTAAAGGGCAAAAGGTCGAAATTTACGAGGGGAGCGGAAGTAGCGCTGTACTCAAGGGCGAGGCGACCGCCGATGCCGACACGGGCATCTGGACCAGAGATATTACCGTGACCGTCGGTGCCCGCCGTCTGTATGCCAAGGCGCTCTATTCAGTCAACCCGGTCTACTCGAACGTGCGCACTTTAAAGGTTGTTCTCTGGCACCAGTGCACACATTTCGATAACGGAGATAAGGATGGATGGACTGCCGGTAGTTTTGAGGGGGAACCGCATCGACGCCTCTTCGATATTATGTCGGAGGGTGGTAACTACTATGGGAGAATATACTCCCCTTATCTCTATATCATTAAACTCCTCCCCACGATTGATTTGCTCAGGAACAGGACATATGAGGTCAGCCTCCGTGCACGCAGCTCTATTTCTGGGGCAAAGCTGGGCTCTAGCGTCAACTCTAATGAAAGCTGGCTAAGTACGGTGGTGGCTGAGAAAGTATTCATAATCGAGTCAACTGATTGGCGGGATTATTCTTATAGTTTTACCACGACAAAAATATGGAACGTCCGTCTTTTACTAAGCATTCCAAAGCCAGTAGAAATCGCTCCTCACACTATAGATTTCGATAATATTTGCATCACATTACTGGAGGAATAGAGTAGCGCCTTCTTAGCGGAAAGCGAAAAGGGACATATTTATTATCCGCTTGGTGACGGTTTGGAGGATGGATGGCAGAGTTGCGGCGAGCCCTTGGCAGAGACTGAGGCGAGTTACAAAATGGCCAGGTGGAAGGGCGGTTCCGAAGGTGTGCCTACTGTCAACTCTGACAGTAGGCACACCTCCCTTTCAGGCATTAAGTAACCCAGACCTCATCCGACTGCGACCCTGCCATGGATGCCACATGGACCTATACAGAGGGTTAGCGAACCCGCTCGCGATACGGTGCATCAGCCAACATCAATCGCCTGGCCTGACGCATTTGCGAGCAAACTTTCCCCCACCGATTCAGCGTTGTCTGCCGGCCCTGCGTACGAGTTTCATCACTCCCACGAAAAACACCGGCACAAACACCACCGCCAACGTCGCGCTGATCATCCCGCCAATCACTCCGGTCCCGATGGCCTGCTGGCTCGCCGAACTGGCCCCGGTGGCGATTGCCAGGGGCACCACGCCGAGGATGAATGCCAGGGAGGTCATGATGATCGGCCGCAGGCGCAGGCGTGCGGCCTGGAGGGTGGCGTCGACCAGGTCATGGCCTTCGTCGTACAGGCTTTTGGCGAACTCGATGATCAGGATCGCGTTCTTGGCCGACAGGCCGATGATGGTCACCAGGCCGACCTTGAAGAACACATCGTTGGGCATGCCGCGCAACGACACCGCCAGCACCGCGCCGAGTACCCCCAGCGGTACCACCAGCAGCACCGAGGCGGGAATCGACCAGCTCTCGTACAGCGCCGCCAGGCACAGGAACACCACCAGCAGCGACAGGCCCAGCAAGATCGGCGCCTGGCTGCCGGACAGGCGTTCCTGCAACGACAGCCCGGTCCATTCCTGGCCCAGGCCCGCCGGACCCTGGGCCACCAGCCGTTCAATTTCCGCCATGGCCTGGCCAGTGCTGTAGCCCGGTGCCGGTTCGCCGGAAATGCTGATGGCCGGGTAGCCGTTGTAGCGGGTCAGTTGCGTCGGGCCCTGGGTCCACTTGGCCTGGACGAAGGCCGACAACGGCACCATTTTCCCGGCATCGTTGCGCACATGGATCTTCAGCAGATCGGCCACCTGGCTGCGCTGGTCGCCTTCGGCCTGGACCACCACCCGCTGCATGCGCCCCTGGTTGGGGAAATCATTGATGTAACTAGAACCCACGGCGGTCGCCAGCACGTTGCCGACATCGGCGAAAGACACCCCCAGGGCATTGGCCTGCTTGCGGTCGACTTCCAGTTGCACTTGCGGCGCTTCGGCCAGGGCGCTCTCGCGCACGTTGATCAGCAGCGGGCTCTTTTCGGCGGCGGCGAGCAATGCGTCGCGGGCTTGCATCAGCGTGGCATGGCCGAGGCCGCCGCGATCCTGCAGGCGGAACTCGAAGCCGCTGGACGTCCCCAGGCCATCCACCGGTGGCGGCAGCACGGCGAAGGCCATGGCGTCCTTGATCCCGCCGAAGGCCTGGTTGGCCCGCTCGGCAATGGCGCTGGCCGAGTCGTCGCTACCACGGTCCGACCAGTCCTTGAGGGTGGTGAACGCCAGCGCCGCGTTCTGCCCGCTACCGGAGAAACTGAAACCCAGGATCACCGTACTGTCACCCACTCCCGGTTCGCCGGCGTTATGGGCTTCGATCTGCTCGACCACCTGCACCGTGCGGTTCTTGCTCGCGCCGGGCGGCAGTTGGATGTCGGTGATGGTGTAGCCCTGGTCTTCCACCGGCAGGAACGAGGAGGGCAGGCGACTGAACAGCAGGCCCATGCCCACCAGCAGCAAACCGTAGATCAGCAGATAACGCCCGGTGCGCTTCAGCGCGTAGGCCACCCAGCCCTGATAGCGATCGCCCAACTGGTCGAAGCGCCGATTGAACCAGCCGAAGAATCCACCCTTGGCGTGGTGCTCGCCCTGGGCGATCGGTTTCAGCAGGGTCGCACAGAGGGCTGGAGTCAATGTCAGGGCCAGGAACGCCGAGAACAGGATCGATGTGGCCATGGACAGCGAGAACTGCCGATAGATGACCCCCACCGAACCCTGCATGAACGCCATCGGAATGAACACCGCCACCAACACCAGGGTGATGCCGATGATAGCCCCGGTGATCTGGCGCATCGCCTTGCGCGTGGCGTCCTTGGGCGACAGCCCTTCGCTGGCCATGATCCGTTCGACGTTTTCCACCACGACGATGGCGTCGTCCACCAGGATACCGATGGCGAGCACCATGCCGAACATGGTCAGCACGTTGATGGAGAAGCCCAGGGCCAGCATGATGGCGAACGTGCCCATCAGCGCCACCGGCACCACCAGCGTCGGGATCAGGGTGTAGCGGATGTTCTGCAGGAACAGGAACATCACGGCGAACACCAGCAGCATGGCCTCGCCCAGGGTGTAGATCACCTTGGTGATGGAGACTTTGACGAATGGCGAGGTGTCGTAGGGGATTTTGTATTCCACGCCGGCCGGGAAGTAGCGCGCCAGTTCGTCCATTTTCGCCCGCACCAGGGTCGCTGTGCTCAGGGCATTGGCCCCTGGCGACAGTTGCACGCCGACGGCCGTGGAGGGCTTGCCGTTGAGGCGCGTGGAGAACTGATACTCCTGGCTGCCGACTTCCACCCGCGCCACATCGCCGATGCGCACGGTGGAGCCGTCGGGATTGGCCTTGAGCACGATGTCGGCGAATTCTTCCGGCGTCGACAACTGGCCCTTGACCAGGATGGTCGCGGTGATTTCCTGGGTGCCGCGGCTCGGCAAGTCGCCAATGCTACCCGCTGAAACCTGGGCGTTCTGCGCCAGGACGGCGGCGTTGACGTCGGCCGGAGTCAGATTGAAGCCGAGCAGTTTCTGCGGGTCGATCCAGATCCGCATCGCCCGTTCCGCCCCGTACAACTGCGCCTTGCCGACGCCGTCCAGGCGCTTGATCTCGTTCATCACGTTGCGCGCCAGGTAGTCGCTGAGAGCGACGTCGTCGAGCTTGCCGTCATTGGACGTGAGGGTGATCAGCAGCAGGAAACCGGCCGAGACCTTGTCCACCTGCAAGCCTTGCTGGGTGACCGCCTGGGGCAGGCGCGACTCCACCGCCTTGAGGCGGTTCTGCACGTCGACCTGAGCCAGTTCCGGGTTGGTGCCAGGCTTGAACGTCGCGGTGATGGTGGCGCTGCCCAGGCTGCTCTGGGAACCGAAGTACAACAGGTTGTCGGCACCGTTGAGTTCCTCCTCGATCAGGCTGACGACGCTCTGGTCCACGGTTTGCGCCGAGGCGCCGGGGTATACCGCGTAGATTTCGATCTGTGGCGGCGCGACGTCCGGGTACTGCGCCACCGGCAAGTGCGGGATCGCCAGCACACCGGCCAGCAGGATGAACAACGCGACCACCCAGGCGAACACCGGACGGTCGATAAAGAACTGCGGCATGGGAAACGTCCTGCTTACTGACCAGGTGCCTGGGCAACTGGAAGAGGGGAGTTGTCGATCCGGACTTTTTCACCGGGGCGGGCATGTTGCAGGCCTTCGACGACGATGCGGTCGCCCGGCTTCAGGCCGTGGGTGACGATCCAGCGGTTGTCCTGCACGCCGCCCAGTTCCACCGGTTGCAGGCTGACTTGCAGCTCGGCGTCGACCAGCAGCACCTGGGCTGTGCCTGCGCTGTCACGCTGGATGGCCCGTTGCGGCACGCTGATGCCCTGGCGGTCGACGGCCTGCTCCAGGCGCACGCGCACGAAGCTGCCGGGCAGCAGGTCGAGGTCGGGGTTGGGAAACTCGCTGCGCAGGGTGATCTGGCCGGTGCCAGGGTCGACGCTGATGTCGGTGAAGAGCAATTTACCCGGTAGCGGATAGAGGCTGCCGTCGTCCTGGATCAACGTGGCCTTGGCCTGGTCCTGGCCGACCTGCTGCAACTGGCCGGAGCGCAAGGCCCGGCGCAACTCGTTGAGTTCGCGGGTCGATTGCGTGAGGTCGGCGTGGATCGGGTTCAACTGCTGGATAAGGGCCAGCGGCGTGGTTTCGTTCTGACCTACCAGCGCGCCTTCGGTGACCAGCGCCCGGCCGATGCGTCCGGCAATCGGCGCGGTGACCGTGGCATAACCCAGGTTCAACCGGGCCCGTTCGACGGCTGCCTTGTTGGCGGCGACGTCAGCGGCGGTCTGGCGTGCGGCGGCGCGGGCGTTGTCGTAGTCCTGGGCGCTGATGGCGTTGTCCTCGATCAACCGGGCATAGCGCTGCGCCTGCAAGCGCGCCTGGAACGCATTGGCCTCGGCCTTGCGCAGCGCCGCTTCGGCGCTGTCCAGGTCAGCCTTGAACGGCGCCGGGTCGATGCGAAACAACACATCGCCTTTCTTCACATCGCTGCCTTCGCGGTAGACCCGTTGCAACACCACGCCGGGCACCCGTGCGCGGACTTCGGCGATGCGCGGCGCGGCGATACGCCCGCTCAACTCGCTGCTGATGGACAGCGGCCGGGCTTCGACGGTTTCGATGGCAACGGTGGGGCGCGGCGCTTCGTCCGTGGGCGGCGAGGCCTTGTCGCAGGCGCTCAACGACAGTACCCCGAGCAACAGGCCCAGGGTGGCGAAAGAGTTCTTTGGCATGGTGCTTCCCCAATGATGAACATCGCCATGCTACGGAGAGCGGTTGGGGACAGCGGTAAAGCTTTGTAGGGGGTATGTGAAATTGTGTAAGGGGTTTGCTCGCGGGTGGGTGAGGACGTATATCCTTGGCAGCTTGAGATTTTCTGCGCCTGGCCGGGCCTCATCGCGAGCAGGCTCGCTCCCACAAGGGGCACGCGGACTCCTGTGGGAGCGAGCCTGCTCGCGATGAGGCCCTGCCAGGCGCCACAGCACTTTCTGGAAACGCCCATGCCCAACATCCTCCTGGTGGAAGACGACACCGCCCTCAGCGAACTGATCGCCAGTTACCTGGAACGCAACGGCTATCAAGTCAGCGTGCTCAGCCGGGGTGATCATGTGCGCGAGCGGGCGCGGGTCGATCCGCCGGACCTGGTGATCCTCGACCTGATGCTGCCGGGGCTGGACGGCTTGCAGGTGTGCCGTTTGCTGCGGGCCGATTCGGCGACGTTACCGATCCTGATGCTGACCGCCCGGGACGACAGTCACGACCAGGTGCTGGGCCTGGAGATGGGCGCCGACGACTACGTCACCAAGCCGTGCGAGCCGCGGGTGTTGCTGGCGCGGGTGCGCACCTTGTTGCGGCGCAGCAGCCTCAGCGAGCCACAGACCGCCAACGACCGCATCCTCATGGGTAACCTGTGCATCGACTTGTCCGAGCGCACCGTGACCTGGCGCGGGCAAGCGGTGGAACTGTCCAGCGGCGAATACAACCTGCTGGTGGTGCTGGCCCGTCATTCCGGCGAAGTGCTGAGCCGCGACCAGATCTTGCAACGCTTGCGCGGCATCGAATTCAACGGCACCGACCGCTCGGTGGACGTGGCGATTTCCAAGCTGCGCCGCAAGTTCGACGACAACGCCGGCGAAGCACGCAAGATCAAGACCGTGTGGGGCAAGGGGTATCTGTTCAGCCGCTCCGAGTGGGAGTGCTGAGTCGATGTGGAAGCTGTTGATCCGCCTTTACCTGGTCACGATCGTGTCCTACAGCGCAGCGATCTACCTGATGCCGGAATTGGTGATCCGTCTGTTCCATGAGCGGTTCATGAGCTACAACCTCGACTATTCCCGTGGCCTGCAAACACTGCTGAGCAAGCAGTTCCATGCCGTGCCGAGTGAGCAATGGCCGGCGCTGGCGGCGCAGATGGACAAGGAGTTCGAACCGCTGCGCATCGAGCTGGCCGCCATCGATGACGCGGACTTCAGTGCCGATGAACAAGCCCGTCTCAAGCGTGGTGAAAACGTGGTGCGGCTCGGCGACTGGGCCTGGCGAACTTTGGCCGTGGCGCCGCTGGACGGGCGCACGGCGGTCAAGATGGTCGTTCCTCCGGATCCGGCCGACGTCAATTGGTTGTACTGGAGTATCAACGTATTGATCGGCGCGACGATGCTGGCGTGCCTGTTGTTGTGGCTGCGGCCGCACTGGCGCGACCTGGAACGCCTCAGGGGCACCGCCGAGCGCTTCGGCAAGGGCCATTTGAGCGAGCGCACGCACATCGCCTCCAGCTCGAACATCGGTAGCCTGGCCCATGTATTCGACACCATGGCCAGCGACATCGAGAACCTGCTCAACCAGCAACGGGACCTGCTCAACGCGGTCTCCCACGAACTGCGTACCCCTTTGACCCGGCTCGACTTCGGCCTGGCCCTGGCGCTGTCCGATGACTTGCCGCCGGCCAGCCGCGAGCGGCTGCAAGGGTTGGTGGCGCACATTCGCGAACTGGACGAGCTGGTGCTGGAATTGCTCTCCTACAGCCGGTTGCAGAATCCCGAGCGTTTGCCGGAGCGTGTCGAAGTGCCGCTGGACGAATTCATCGACAGCATCCTGGGTAGTGTCGATGAGGATCTGGCGGCGCCGGACGTGGTGATTGACGTGCTCTTGCACGGAGCGCTGGAGCGTTTTGTACTGGACCCGCGGCTGACAGCCAGGGCACTGCAGAACCTGTTGCGCAATGCCATGCGGTATTGCGAGAAGCGGATCCAGGTCGGCGTGCGGGTGGGCGACGAGGGCTGTGAGATCTGGGTCGACGACGACGGCATCGGCATTCCCGACGGTGAGCGCGAGCGGGTGTTCGAGCCCTTCTATCGCCTGGACCGCAGTCGTGACCGCGCCACGGGCGGCTTCGGCCTGGGCCTGGCCATCAGCCGCCGCGCCCTGGAGGCCCAGGGCGGCACCTTGACGGCCGAAGTCTCACCGCTGGGCGGCGCCCGCTTCAGGCTATGGCTGCCAACGCCCCAGCCATAACCTACAGTTTCCTGTGGCGAGGGGATTTAGCGAAACGTCGCACCGCCCCGCCGGGCCGCAAAGCGGCCCCCCCACCCCTCATCACCCAAACAACCCCGCCGCAATATTGATCGAGAACCCGAGAATCGCCGTGTTGAACACAAACCCGATCAACGATTGCGCCAGCACGATCTTGCGCAACTGCCGCGTCGCAACGCCGACGTCCGACGTCTGGACCGCCACGCCGATGGTGAACGAGCCCAATAATTGGGCGTGGTCAGCCCTTCGGCAAACCGCAGGGCCGGTTCCTTGCCGTCCCAGGTGTAATACAACCGTGCGTAATGAACGCTGAAGATCACCCCGATCAACAGCCATGAACCGATGACCGTGAGCGCGGTGAAACCGTAGTGCAGCAGCTTGCCTGCGGTTTGCAGGTCGCGACTGCCGGCCAGTTCAAAGGTGATGGTCGCCAGGCTGGCCAGCGCGGCGATGCAGACCATCAACAGCACCAACCCGGCATTTTCGTCTTCGATCTCGGCGATGCGCTTGACGTCGGGGGCCTTGGCTCGCACGGTCAGCCAGAACATCAGCGCCAGGTACGTCCAGACCCCGACATTCCAGCCGATCAGAATTTTGCCGATGACAGAGTCCGCGGGAACCAGGAGTCCCGCCATCAGGCCAAGCGCCGTCGCGCCGGAAAGACGTGGATGGGTTCGGGCGAGGAAGGACATGGGGTCAGGCCGTCATGGCGGTGGATTGAATCAACTCCACGCCTGCTGCCCGCATCCGCCGGATCGCCATTTCCATCGAACCGTCGAGATCGATGCCCCGACAGGCGTCGAGTATCACGACGGCGTTAAACCCCGCGATCCGGGCATCCAGAGCGGTGAACATCACGCAGAAATCCAGGGCCAGCCCCACCACGTAGACCGTGCCGATGCCGCGCTCCTTGAGATAACCCGCCAGGCCGGTGGGCGTCTGGCGGTCGGCCTCCATGAACGCCGAGTAGCTGTCGATGTCCGGGTTGCAGCCCTTGCGGATGATCAATTGGGCGTGGGGCAGGTCCAGTGCCGGGTGCAGCGCCGCGCCCTTGGAGCCCTGGATGCAGTGGTCGGGCCAAAGCGTTTGTTCGCCGTAGGGTAACGGGGTGGTGTCGAAGGGTTGCTTGCCAGGGTGGCTGGACGCAAACGAAGCGTGCCCGACCGGGTGCCAGTCCTGGGCGAGGATGACCTGGTTGAATGAGCGGCCCAACCGGTTGATCAGCGGCACGATCTCGTCGCCTCCCGGCACGGCCAGTGGCCCACCCGGGATGAAGTCGTTTTGTACGTCTATCACCAATAATGCAGTGGCGGTGGCGCGGGTCATTGCTGCGTTCTCCTTGAAGTCGTGTGCAAGCTTAGCCGAACCGGATCGGATCGGATCCAGTATTGTCGCGGACGCTGACGGCTCACGAAGCGGCGACACACCTAATGGCAATCTCCGTACAGGCCAAGGTGTCTTTCGTCGCAAATATTCAAGACTGATGGCTTTTTGATACTTCCCTGCGACACGATTGGGTACAATCCCGACCTCAATCAGGCATGGAGGCAGTTCGGCGTTTCAGCTACGAGAAAACTCCCCATGCTCATCGGCAGTTATTCCCCCGCCCTTGTTTCGATTTCCCTATTGGTAGCGGTACTGGCGTCCTACACCGCGCTGGATCTGGCCGGGCGTATCGTTACCACCCGTGGTCGTGCCGCCCACCTCTGGATGGCCGGTGGTGCGCTGGCGATGGGGGTGGGCATCTGGTCGATGCACTTCATCGGCATGCTGGCATTCACCTTGCCAGTGGAGCTTGGCTACGATGTATCGATCACCGCGCTGTCGTTGTTGATCGCCATCCTTTCCAGCGGTTTTGCCCTGTGGCTGGTCAGTCAGCCACGTTTGCCGGCCTGGCAGTTGGCTTTCGGCGCGTTGATCATGGGCGCCGGCATCAGCGCCATGCATTACACCGGCATGGCGGCTTTGCGGATGCAGCCGGGCATCGACTACGACCCCACGCTGTTCGGTGCTTCACTGGTGATCGCGGTAGCGGCCTCCGCCGCGGCATTGTGGATTGCCTTCCGCCTGCGTCACAACAGCCCCCATGTACGACTGGCCCGTGCCGGTGCCGCCGTGATCATGGGCATCGCCATTGTCGGCATGCATTACACCGGCATGGCCGGGGCACAGTTCAGGGACGGCAGCTTCTGTGGTTCCCTCGACGGCTTGAGCGGCAAAGGCCTGGACAACGTGGTGCTGATCACGACTTTGGCGGTATTGGCCATCGCCCTGTTGACGTCGATTCTCGACGCACGCCTGGAGGCCCGAACCGCGGAACTGGCCCAATCGTTGACCCAGGCGAACCGGGAGCTGACTCAACTGGCCCTGCACGACCCCCTCACCGGATTGCCCAACCGGGTGCTGCTGGCCGACCGAATCGACCAGGCCATGCACCGGGTGCAGGAACAGGGGGGCTGCTTCGCCTTGATGTTCATCGACCTGGACGGCTTCAAACCGGTCAACGATGCCTTCGGCCATCACATGGGGGATTTGCTGTTGCGGGACGTGGCCCTGCGCCTGCGCGAAGACTTGCGCAACCAGGACACCCTGGCGCGGATCGGCGGTGATGAATTCGTGCTGTTGGTGCAACTGGCCGAGCCAGACGACGCGTTGCGGCTGGCGGCGCGCCAGGTCGGCTTGATCGGCCGCACGTTCCGGGTCACTGAGCATGATCTGCAGATTTCCGCCAGCGTCGGTATCGCGCTGTTCCCGGGCAACGGTCTGAGCGCCGAAGAGTTGTTGATGAACGCCGACGCGGCGATGTACCACGCCAAAGGCGCCGGCAAGAACGGCTACAGCTTTTTCGATGCCTCGATGAACAGCAATGCCCGCAAGCAATTGCAGTTGCTGCAAGACCTGCGCATCGCCGTCGAGCAGCGGCAGTTCAGCCTGCATTACCAACCCAAGTTCGACGCCGCCAACGGTCGTCCGGTCGGCGCCGAGGCGCTGCTGCGCTGGCACCATCCGACCCAGGGGCTGTTGATGCCCGACACCTTCATCGACCTGGCGGAAAAGACCGGGCTGATCATTCCCATCGGTGAATGGGTACTGAACGAGGCCTGTCGCCAGATGCGCGAATGGTATGTGCTCGGTTATACCGATTGGCGTATCGCCGTGAACCTCTCGGCCTTGCAGTTCTGCCACATCGGGCTGGTGCAAAGTGTCGCCAAGGCGCTGGAGGTTCATCATCTGTTGCCCAACAACCTGACCCTGGAAATCACTGAAACCACCGCCATGAGCGACGCGGATGCCAGCATGACGGTGCTGCAGCAGCTTTCGGACATGGGTGTGGACCTGTCCATCGACGACTTCGGTACGGGTTATTCAAGCCTGATGTACCTCAAGCGACTGCCGGCCAACGAACTGAAGATCGATCGCGGCTTCGTGCGCGACCTGGAGCACGACAGCGACGACGCCGCTATCGTCTCGGCCATCGTCGCCCTCGGCCAGGCCCTTGGCCTGCGGATCGTCGCCGAAGGGGTGGAGACCGATGTGCAACAGGACTTCCTGACCCAACTGGGCTGCGACTCGCTGCAAGGCTACCTGCTGGGCCATCCGGTGCCGGCTGATCGCTTCCTGCAGAATATCCGCAAGTCGCCACGCTTGGCGGTGGTCTGAAACAGCATCCCCTGTGGGAGCGTGCTTGCTCGCGATAGCGGTGGGTCAGCTGCGGGTGATGTTGGCTGTGCGGCCGCCATCGCGAGCAGGCTCGCTCCCACAGGAAGGAGTCATGGTGTAGGAGATATCGAGTACGCCGCTGGACCTGTGGGAGCCGGGCTTGCCCGCGAAGGCGGCGGTCCATTCAATGTCTTTGTGGCAGATACACCGCTTTCGCGAGCAAGCCCGCTCCCACACTGGATTCGGGTGTACGCAGCCCTTGTGCGCGCCACAGGACCCTGTGGGAGCCGGGCTTGCCCGCGAAGGCGGCGGTCCATTCAACATTTCTGTGACAGATATGCCGCCATCGCGAGCAGGCTCGCTCCCACACTGGATTCGGGTGTACGCAGCCCTTGTGCACGCCACAGGACCCTGTGGGAGCCGGGCTTGCCCGCGAAGGCGGCGGTCCATTCAATGTCTTTGTGGCAGATACACCGCTTTCGCGAGCAAGCCCGCTCCCACCCTGGATTCGGGTGTACGCAGCCCTTGTGCACGCCACAGGATCCTGTGGGAGCCGGGCTTGCCCGCGAAGGCGGCGGTCCATTCAACATTTCTGTGACAGATATGCCGCCATCGCGAGCAGGCTCGCTCCCACACTGGATTCGGGTGTACGCAGCCCTTGTGCGCGCCACAGGACCCTGTGGGAGCCGGGCTTGCCCGCGAAGGCGGCGGTCCATTCAATGTCTTTGTGGCAGATACACCGCTATCGCGAGCAAGCCCGCTCCCACAGGTTTTTTGCATCCGGTTGGAAGCTGGTCACTACAGTAAAAGGAATGATTCGCCGCCGTTGAAGTCGGAGATTCAGTACCCTGATAACTGGAGTCTTTCTATGCGCAAACCAACCCTGATCGCCAGCCTGGCCCTGATCGTCGGCTTCGGAGCCCTTGGGCCTGTTGCACAAGCGGTCGAGAAAACCGGGGATGCCTTGGAGCATTCGCCGAGCAATGGCCGCAGGCTGGTGGAGAACGACCGGGTACCCGCGGATTATCAGCGCGCGGACAGAGCCATGAAAGACTGGAAACAGAAGAAGCTCGAACAGCCGACAAACGACCAGCAATGGGTGCATATCGACGACAAGTACTTGCTGATCGAAACCGTATCCGGCGCGATCGTCAAGATCGTTCCGGCCACGCGTTAGGACTTCAGAGCACTTCCCCCTTGTCCCACAGATGAACCAGCTCGCCAGGTGCCTGGTCCTCGGGCACCTGCAACACCATTTCATCGTCCTGATCGTTGGCGCGATAGCGTACTTCGATCTGGAAGAAGCGTTGATCCCCCCGCCCCGAGGTGGAGGAGGTCAGTGGCAGGCAACCCTCCAGAACCGAACAGATGCGCGTGCGCTGGTCGAGGTCGCATTGGGCGAACTCGATTTCCCGTGGGCGGGTCAAGGCGTGGATTGCTGCCACGCCGCCCTGGCGTGACAGGCGCACCACGGCGTTGTCGTCAAGGTCTGGAAGGGTTTTCATCAGCTCTCCTCGGTCAGGTTGACGCCGACCTGGGCCCAGCCGTCCTGGACCGCGCGTACCTCCCGCTCGCCGAAACGCCGGCGGGCATGCTCGACGGTCAGGTGGGCGAAGGCACTGAAGGTCGCGTCGTTGGCCAGGCTCCTGTCGCACAAGGTTTCATACCAGATACGGCCGGCCTTTTCCCAGGCAAATCCGCCCAGTGCGGTGGCTATCAGATAAAAGGCGCGGTTGGGTATACCGGAGTTGATGTGCACACCGCCGTTGTCCTCGCGGGTGATGACGAACTGGCGCATATGAGCGGGCTGCGGGTCCTTGCCCAGCAGCGGGTCATCATAGGCGGTGCCGGGATTGGCCATGTTGCGCAGGCCGTCGCCGTTGATCTTGTCGGTGAGCAGGTCGGCACCGATCAACCAGTCGGCCTGGTCGGCGGTCTGTTCGAGGACGAACTGCTTGACCAGTACACCGAACACATCCGAGATGGACTCGTTCAAGGCACCGGATTGATTGGCATAGATCAACCCGGCTTCGCTTTCAGTGACGCCGTGGGCCAGCTCGTGGGCCACCACGTCCAGGGAGCGGGTAAAACGCTGGAATATTTCTCCATCGCCGTCGCCAAAGACCATCTGCGCGCCGTTCCAGAAGGCGTTTTCGTAGCCTTCGCCATAATGCACGCTACCCACCAGGGCGAAGCCCTTGTTGTCGATGGAATCGCGACCCAAGACCTTCCAGAAGAAATCATAGGTGGCGCCCAGGGCGTCATAGGCCTCGTCCACGGCCGCGTCGCCGCTGGCCGCCTGGCCCTCGAGACGCACCGGCTGGCCGGGCAGTTCCATGCCGTTCTGAGCATCGTGCACGCTGCGTTGCGGGTGTCCGGCCTTGCCCGGCTTGGGCAGCACCGCGGCGGCGGGAGGGTTGCTGGGCGGCCCGGGGTTGTGCCGCAGGCTGCGCACATGGGTCAGGGTGCCGAGGGCACTGGAGCGTTGTTGTTCGGAGCCGTGGGCGATGATGCGATTGAGAATATAGGGAGGAATGAAGCCGTGGAGCGGGCGAGAGTCGATCATCAGAACATCCTTATCTGAATAGCAGGGTCGATACCCATGTGAACTGATGCGGGGGCCGCGGTTCCCTCCTGTTTACCGGATTCATCCGCAGTCGCACGCTGCACTCACAGGCCGCTGGAGTTGCCAGGCGCACTGATTTCTGCGAAAACCCGCGCCTGGAAATCACACGGGAATGCCCATGAACGAAGAACTGCAAATCATCGACCTGGAACAGGGTGACGGTAAAAGCGTAGTCAAAGGCGCGCTGATTACCACTCAATACCGGGGCACCCTGGAGGATGGTACTGAGTTCGATTCGTCCTACAGTCGCGGCAAGCCCTTCCAGTGCGTAATCGGCACCGGACGCGTCATCAAGGGCTGGGATCTGGGCCTGATGGGCATGAAGGTCGGCGGCAAGCGCAAGCTCCTGGTGCCGGCCCGCCTGGCTTACGGCGAGCGATCCATGGGCGCCCACATCAAGCCCAACGCTAACCTCATCTTTGAAATCGAACTGCTGGAAGTGCTGACCCGGGACGATTGACGGGTGCAAGGGCACGTCAGGATGCTTGCGAGCTGAATATCGGGATGCGTCCGTTGACCGAAGGCCGGTAGCTCCAGGTCAGGCTATCCCATCGTGGTTCGCGTTCAAGTATCAGCGCCAGTGTGGCCTGGGCGATGCCCAGCGCCAGGGTTTGCCCGGGACATTCATGACGCCCGGTTCCGAAGCTGAAGCTGCGACGGTTCGGCCGATCCAGCAAGAAGTCGTCCGGCTGCGGATTGAGCAGAGGGTCACGGTTGGCCGAGGCCAGCAGCACCAGGATCACGTCACCGCTATTCAACGTCGCACCGAGGATTTCGCAGGGGGCGGCGACGAAGCGGCGGGTGTTCTGCACGCAGGGGTCGAAGCGCTGGACTTCGGCCAGCAGCGGGCTGATCTGCTTGGGATCGGCCATGACGGCGTGGCGCAACGCCGGATCGCGGATCAGCGCCAGCAAGGCGTTGCCGATCAAGCCCGCCGTGGCTTCATAGGTCTGCGAGAGCAGGCCGATCAGGTTGGCGATCAGGCTGTCCGGGTCGGCGGCCAAGCCTTGGCAGATGCACGTCAGCAGAGGGCTGTCCGGCGCCTGGATGCGCTTCTGGAATAGCGTTTCCAGTCGCTCGGCGGCCCGATGTGCCGCGTCCAGCTGCGCGGCTTGACTCAAGGGCGACAGGCACGCGACGAAATCTCCCGTCAGTTCACTGATCAGGTGGCTTTGCGTTGGACTGAAACCCAGCAGCGCGGCTATCACACTGGCCGGTCCGATGAATTGCGCCTGGTGCAGGCCTTCGGCATCCTCCGTGATGCCCCGTGCCCTGACCAGTGCTTCCACCTGTTGCGGATCGACGTCCTGCAGTGCCGGTGCAATCACCGATCGGGGGCAGCGCTGGCGCTCGCCTTCGTTCATCCGCATCAGACGCCCGAATACTCTACCGGCAGGGCCATCGGCAATGGCTTTCGGCACGGGTTCGTGGGCCGGACGCACATGGCAATCGGCGTGGCGCAGTACGGCGCACACCGCTTCGGCGCTGCCGGCGATCCATAGCTTCAGGTGCGGATCGAAGGTCAGCCCGCCCTGGGTTCGCAGGCTGGCGTAGTAAGGGTAGGGGGCGTGATGGGTCGCGGCGGTGATCGGGTCCATGCGGCGCTGCCTTGTTCGTGATTGTTAAAGTGTTGCTACTATCTCCAACTGACGCACGGCTTGATTCGTCCGGGAGCGAAATATGAACGCAGAACACTCAGATCTTGGTGTGTCCCAGGTAGCTGCGGCTATTGCCGAACCGGCGCGTACCCGGATGCTCTGTTCGTTGATGGACGGCCATGCCCGCACCAGCACGGAATTGGCGAGCATCGCCGAGGTCAGTGCCTCCACTGCCAGTGCGCACTTGGCGAAGCTCAAGGACCTGGCCCTGGTGCGCCTGCACGTGCAGGGCCGTCATCGCTATTACAGCCTGGCAGACAAGCGTGTCGCCCAGGCGTTGGAAGCGCTGATGGTGATCGGTCAGAAACCTGCGCCGGCTTTTGTGTCGCGTACCCCGGATCGCCTGCAATTCGCCCGCACCTGCTACGACCACATGGCCGGCACCCTCGCGGTGCGGCTGCATGACCGCATGATCGACGCCGGATGGTTGCTGGAGGTGGAAGGGCGGGATTATCGGCTGAGTGAGTCCGGCCAGACGCTGCTCGAGACGCTGGGCATTGACGTCCAGGCCCTGGCAAGTGAACGACGCCGATTCGCCTGCCCCTGCCTGGACTGGAGCATGCGTCGGCCGCATCTGGGCGGGGCCTTGGGGGCGGCGTTGTTGCAATTGGCGATCAAGCGCCAGTGGCTGACTCAGGATCTGGACAGCCGGGCGTTGGCGGTGACGGTCAAGGGGCGTCGGGAAATGGCCGGGCGATTGGGTGTCAGCGCAGAGAGGGATGTTGAACCCACAGGCGCTATCGCGAGCAGGCTCGCTGCCACAGTGGAATTGCGTTGAACGCAAGCCCCATGAACACTGAGAAACCCTGTGGGAGCGAGCCTGCTCGCGATGGCGTCATCAGCAACACCACGCGAGAGGGCAGGCCCCCTCGGTACTACCGGATCAGACCTTGACGATCCAGCCCGCTGGCG
This sequence comes from Pseudomonas sp. B21-028, assembly GCF_024749045.1. Taxonomy (NCBI): domain Bacteria; kingdom Pseudomonadati; phylum Pseudomonadota; class Gammaproteobacteria; order Pseudomonadales; family Pseudomonadaceae; genus Pseudomonas; species Pseudomonas sp. B21-028. The sequence goes on along the minus strand of NZ_CP087184.1, from coordinate 4,105,803 downwards.
CTTCCACGTCGCCGGTCTGCACGCCGGTCAGCTCTTTATAGAGCTTCTGGGTGATCGGACCGACTTCGGTTTCGCTGTGGAACACGTGCAGCTTGTCCTTGTAGCTGATGCCACCGATCGGGGTGATCACCGCGGCGGTACCGCAGGCGCCGGCTTCCTTGAAGTCCGACAGCTTGTCGATGAACACATCACCTTCAACCACTTCCAGGCCCAGGCGGGTCTTGGCCAGCTCGATCAGCGACAGACGGGTGATGCCCGGCAGGACCGACGGGGAGTTGGGCGTGATGAATTTGTTGTCATGGGTGATGCCGAAGAAGTTGGCCGAGCCGACTTCTTCGATTTTCGAATGGGTCAGCGGGTCGAGGTAGATGCAGTCGGCGAAGCTGGCCTTCTTGGCCTGGGAGCCGGGCATCAGGCTGGCGGCGTAGTTGCCACCGACCTTGGCGGCGCCGGTGCCTTGTGGGGCGGCGCGGTCGAAGCTGGAGATCAGGAAGTTGTGCGGGGTCAGGCCACCCTTGAAGTAGGCGCCGACCGGAATGCAGAAGACCGAGAAAATGAACTCGGGTGCTGTGCGCACGCCGATGTTGTCACCCACGCCGATCACGAAGGGACGCAGGTACAGCGCGCCGCCGGTGCCGTAAGGCGGGATGAAGCGCTCGTTGGCGCGAACCACTTGCTTGCAGGCTTCGATGAACTGTTCGGTGTCGACGTGCGGCATCAGCAGGCGTGCGCAGCTGCGCTGCATGCGGGCGGCGTTCTGGTCCGGGCGGAACAGGTTGATCGAGCCGTCCTTGCAACGGTAGGCCTTGAGGCCTTCGAAGCATTGCTGGCCGTAGTGCAGGGCGGTGGAGCCCTCGCTGATGTGCAGCACGTTGTCGTCGGTCAGGGTGCCGGTGTCCCAGGCACCATTGCGCCAGTGCGACAGGTAGCGCTTGTCGGTCTTGATGTAATCAAAGCCCAGTTTGTCCCAATTGATGCTCTCGTTACCCATGACACCCTCTATCTCTTCATAACCGTCGAAACGGTCAAGGCTTCTGACGTTTTTTGGATGGGGACAACAATACTTCATTCCGGGGGGATTTCGCAGCCTGTAACACCCACCCCGTGGAATGAAATTAACCGTGTGACGAGGGGATTTATCCCCGCTGGGCTGCGAAGCAGCCCTAAAACCAGGCGACTCGGTTGTGTCAGGCAGACTGACATGGTTGCTTTAGGGCTGCTTCGCAGCCCAGCGGGCGGTGCGACGTTGCGCTAACCCCCCTCGCCACAAGGTCATTCACCTGCAACTGATCGGTCACACATGCAGCGCATGCCCCAACGCCCGCAACGCTGCTTCCTGCACCGCCTCGCCCAGCGTCGGATGGGCGTGGATGGTGCCGGCGATGTCTTCCAGCCGTGCGCCCATTTCCAGGGACTGGCCAAACGCGGTGGACAGTTCCGAGACACCGACGCCGACTGCTTGCCAGCCGACAATCACATGGTTGTCCCGACGCGCCACCACCCGTACAAAGCCACTCTTCGATTCCAGCGTCATCGCCCGGCCGTTGGCAGCGAACGGGAAGCTGGAAACGATGCAATCCAGGCCGGCTGCCTTGGCCTCGTCCGGCGTCTTGCCCACCACCACCAGCTCCGGGTCGGTGAAACACACCGCCGCGATGGCCGTAGGGTTGAACTCGCGCGCCTTGCCGGCAATCAGCTCGGCGACCATTTCGCCCTGGGCCATGGCCCGGTGGGCAAGCATCGGTTCGCCGCTCAGGTCGCCGATGGCCCAGACGTTGCGCATGCTGGTCTGGCAGCGACTGTCGATTTTCAGCGCCGAGCCGTTCATCGTCAGGTTCAAGGCTTCGAGATTCCAGCCTTGGGTATTGGGTTTACGACCGACCGCCACCAGGACCCGGTCGGTGGCCAGGTCCAGGGTGTCGCCGGCGGGGTCACGCACCTGCAACGTGCTGGCCTGGGCATCGAAGCCCTGGACGCTGTGCTTGAGGTACAACTTCACGCCCAGTTGCTTGAGCGCCTCATGCACCGGTTGGGTCAGTTCGGCGTCGTAGGCCGGGAGGATCCGTTCCTGGGCTTCCACGACGCTGACTTCGGCGCCGAGCTTGCGGTAGGCAATGCCCAGTTCCAGGCCGATGTATCCGCCACCGACCACCACCAGATGCTTGGGCAGCGAGGTCGGGGCGAGGGCTTCGGTGGAAGACACGATGGGCCCACCAATGGGCAACATCGGCAGGTCGACGCTTTTCGAGCCGGTCGCCAGTAGCAGGTGTTCGCACTGGATGCGGCTATCGCCGACCTCGACAGTCTTGCCGTCGATGACCTTGGCCCAGCCGTGAATGACCTGGACCTTGTGCTTTTTCAGCAGTGTCGCCACACCGGTGGTCAGGCGATCGACGATGCCATTTTTCCATTCCACGCTCTTGCCGATGTCCAGCACCGGCGCCGACGCGCTGATGCCCAGGGCCGAGCCCTGGCTGTGATGGTGTGCCTGATGAAACTGCTCGGCCACATGGATCAATGCCTTGGACGGAATGCAGCCGATGTTCAGGCAGGTGCCGCCCAGCGCCTGGCCTTCCACGAGAATGGTCGGGATGCCCAGCTGACCGGCGCGGATCGCCGCCACGTAACCGCCAGGGCCACCGCCAATGATCAGCAGGGTGGTGTTCAAAGTCTGTTGCATGCCTGCTCCTGGTATCAGTCCACAAACAAGGTGGCGGGTTGTTCAAGCAGGCCGCGCAGGGCCTGGATGAATTGCGCAGCGTCCATGCCATCGACCACCCGGTGATCGAAGGAGCTGGAGAGGTTCATCATCTTGCGGATCACCACCTGGCCCTTGATCACCACGGGCCGTTCGACGATTTTGTTCACGCCGACGATCGCCACTTCCGGCAGGTTCAGCACCGGAGTGCTGACGATCCCGCCCAACGCGCCGAGGCTGGTCAGGGTGATGGTCGAGCCGGACAGTTCGTCGCGGCTGGCCTTGCCATTGCGGGCCGCCGTGGCCAGGCGCGAGATTTCCGCCGCGCTGTCCCACAGGCTGCGGGCCTCGGCGTGACGCACCACCGGTACCATCAGGCCAACGTCGCTCTGGGTGGCAACGCCGACATGCACCGCACCGGAGCGGGTGATAACCTGGGCTTCATCGTCATAGCGCGCGTTCATCTGCGGGAAGTCCCGCAAGGCCACGACCAGCGCCCGCACCAGGAACGGCAGCAAGGTCAGCTTGCCACGACTGGCACCGTGCTTTTCATTCAGATGAACCCGCAGCTCTTCGAGAGCGGTGACGTCGATTTCCTCGACGTAGCTGAAATGGGCGGCGCGCTGGGTGGCTTCCTGCATGCGCTGGGCGATCTTGCGCCGCATGCCGATCACCGGGACCTGCTGCTCGTCGTGACGTTCGGCGTAGCCTGAGCCGCCCTTGGCCGGGGTCGAGGGGCCCTGGGCCAGATAGGCTTCCAGGTCTTCGTGCAGCACCCGACCGGCAGGGCCGCTGCCCTGGACCAGACGCAGCTGAATGCCCAGGTCCAGGGCGTGTTTGCGCACCGCCGGCGAGGCCAACGGGCGCTCGTCGGGATCGCGGGCCACCGGCGCCTGGGGTTGCCGCGCCGGGAGTGGCGCGGCGACAGGTTTCTCCGCCGCGGGCTCAGGCGCTTTGGGCGGCGCGGGCTCGGCGGCCGGCGCCGCAGCCGACGGTTGTGCCGATTCCTTCAGGTTGCCGGCACCTTCCACTTCAATGCGGATCAGTTCGCTGCCCACCGCCATGACTTCACCCGGCTCACCGCCCAGGGCGATGACCCGGCCATGCACGGGCGAGGGGATGTCCACCATGGCCTTGTCGGTCATGACGTCGGCCAGGACCTGATCCTCGGTCACCAGGTCACCGACCTTGACGTGCCATGCCGCCAGTTCCACTTCCGCAATGCCTTCGCCGATGTCCGGCATCTTGATAACGTGCGTGCCCATTCAGACCTCCATGACCCGTTTCAACGCCGCGCCCACACGGGACGGCCCTGGGAAATACGCCCACTCCTGCGCGTGCGGGTAGGGGGTATCCCAACCGGTGACACGCTCGATAGGCGCTTCCAGGTGATGGAAGCAATGTTCCTGGACCAGCGACACCAGCTCGGCGCCGAAGCCGCAGGTGCGGGTGGCCTCGTGGACAACCACGCAACGGCCGGTCTTCTTCACCGACTTGACGATGGTGTCCAGGTCCAGCGGCCAGAGGCTGCGCAGGTCGATGACCTCGGCATCGATGCCGGTTTCTTCTGCTGCGGCCTGGGACACGTAGACCGTGGTGCCGTAGGTGAGGATGGTCACGTCCTTGCCTGGACGGGTGATGGCGGCGACATCCAGCGGTACGGTGTAGTAGCCGTCGGGTACCTGGGCCGTCGGGTGTTTCGACCACGGCGTTACCGGGCGGTCGTGGTGGCCGTCGAACGGGCCGTTATACAGGCGCTTGGGTTCGAGGAAGATCACCGGGTCATCGTTCTCGATGGAGGCGATCAGCAGACCCTTGGCGTCATAGGGGTTCGACGGCATCACGGTGCGCAGGCCGCAGACCTGGGTGAACATCGCCTCGATGCTCTGGCTGTGGGTCTGGCCACCGTAGATGCCGCCGCCGCAGGGCATGCGCAGGGTCATTGGCGCGGTGAACTCGCCGGCCGAGCGATAGCGCAGGCGTGCCGCCTCGGAAATGATCTGGTCGGAGGCCGGGTAGACGTAGTCGGCAAACTGGATCTCGGCCACCGGCCTCAATCCGTAGGCGCCCATGCCCACGGCCACGCCGACGATGCCGCTTTCTGAGATCGGCGCGTCGAACACCCGCGAGGTGCCGTATTTGCTCTGCAGGCCTTCGGTGCAGCGGAACACGCCGCCGAAGTAGCCCACGTCCTGGCCGAACACCACGACGTTGTCGTCACGCTCGAGCATCACGTCCATGGCCGAGCGCAGGGCCTGGATCATGGTCATGGTGGTAGTGGTCATGGCGGTATCCAGCGCAATATTGTTGTTGTGATCGTTCATGTCAGACCCCCAACTGCTGACGCTGGCGCTTCAAGTGCTCCGGCATCTCTTTGTAGACGTCTTCGAACATGGTCGCGGCGCTCGGCACCTGTCCGCCGGCGAGGGTGCCGTACTGTTCGGCTTCCTTCTGGGCCGCGATGATCTGGGTTTCCAGCTCGGCGGTGACGGCGGCGTGTTCTTCTTCCGACCATTGGCCGATGCGGATCATGTGTTGCTTGAGACGGACAATCGGGTCGCCCAGCGGGAAATGGCTCCAGTCGTCGGCGGGCCGGTACTTGGACGGATCGTCGGAGGTGGAGTGCGGGCCGGCGCGGTAGGTGACCCATTCGATCAGGGTCGGGCCGAGGTTGCGGCGGGCGCGTTCGGCGGCCCAGCGCGAGGCGGCGTAGACGGCCATGAAGTCGTTGCCATCGACCCGCAGCGAGGCGATGCCGCAACCGACGCCGCGTCCGGCGAAGGTGGTGGCTTCACCGCCGGCGATGGCCTGGAAGGTGGAGATCGCCCACTGGTTGTTGACCACGTTGAGGATCACCGGCGCCCGGTAGACGTGGGCGAAGGTGAGGGCGGTGTGGAAGTCCGACTCGGCGGTGGCGCCGTCACCGATCCAGGATGAAGCGATCTTGGTGTCGCCCTTGATCGCCGAGGCCATGCCCCAACCCACGCCCTGGATGAACTGCGTGGCGAGGTTGCCGGAGATGGTGAAGAAGCCGGCTTCCTTGACCGAATACATGATCGGCAACTGGCGGCCCTTGAGCGGGTCCCGCTCGTTGGACAGCAGTTGGCAGATCATGTCCACCAGCGGCACGTCACGGGCCATCAGGATGCTTTGCTGGCGATAGGTGGGGAAGCACATGTCATCGATGTTCAGCGCCAGGGCCTGGCCGCTGCCGATGGCTTCCTCGCCGAGGCTCTGCATGTAGAACGACATCTTTTTCTGGCGTTGGGCGACCACCATGCGGTTGTCGTAGATCCGCGTCTTGAGCATGGCGCGCATGCCCTTGCGCAGGATGTCGAGGGGCACGTCTTCGGCCCATGGACCGTGGGCATTGCCTTGGTCGTCGAGTACGCGGATCAGGCTCCGGGCCAAGTCGGCGGTATCGGACGGTTCAACATCGATGGAGGGTTTGCGCACCGTGCCCGCATCGCTCAGATGCAGGTAGGAGAAGTCGGTCTTGCAGCCGGGACGGCCCGAAGGTTCTGGGACGTGCAGGCGTAGCGGTTCATACGCTGGGTTCATGGCTTTCTACGCTCGATCTTGTGAATTTCTTGTAGTGGGCGCGCTAGCTGACAAATCTCTTGGATAAGGAGAATTGTCCTACAACAATCATAGGCTCGACGGCGAAGAATATTTTTCTCTGTTGGCTTGCTGTTCTGAGCATTTGCAGATAAAAAATCTGCACAACGATAAAAAACAGGAATATCTGTCTCATGCGCAAACTGGATCGCACCGACATCGGCATTCTGAACAGCCTTCAGGAGAACGCCCGCATCACCAACGCCGATCTCGCCCGTTCGGTCAACCTTTCGCCAACGCCGTGCTTCAACCGGGTACGGGCCATGGAGGAGCTGGGGGTGATCCGCGAGCAGGTCACGCTGCTCGATGCCGACCTGCTGGGGCTGCACGTCAACGTGTTTATCCATGTCAGCCTGGAGAAGCAGGTGGAGGAGGCGCTGCAGCACTTCGAAGAGGCGATCTCCGACCGGCCCGAGGTGATGGAGTGCTACCTGATGGCGGGCGATCCGGATTACCTGATCCGTGTGCTGGTGCCGACGATCCAGTCCCTGGAGCGGTTCATGATGGACTTCCTGACCAAGGTCCCGGGCGTGGCGAATATCCGTTCCAGCTTCGCGCTCAAGCAGGTGCGCTACAAGACGGCGTTGCCGCTGCCGGCGAATGGGTTGACGTTGGGTACCTGAACCTCAACGGATAGCCGCAATCCCACAGGGTTTTGCCTTCAAAGCTGATTGAGCGGAATCTTCAGATAGGTCACGCCATTGGCTTCGGCCGGCGGCAGGTTGCCTGCCCGCACATTGACCTGGATCGCCGGCAACAGCAGCGTCGGCATGCCCAACGTGGCGTCGCGCTGGGTGCGCATGGCGACGAAGGTCGCTTCGTCGATGCCATCGTGAACGTGGATATTGTGCTGGCGCTGTTCGCCCACGGTGCTCATGCAGCGGGGCTCGCGATGGTCTGGCGGATAGTCATGGCACACATACAACCGCACGTCGGCGGGAAACGCTAACAGTTTGCGGATCGAGGTGTAGAGGTGGTGGGCGTTGCCGCCGGGGAAGTCGCAACGGGCACTGCCGACATCGGGCATGAACAGCGTATCGCCCACCAGGATCACATCGTCGTCGATCAGGTACGCCATGTCCGCCGGGGTGTGACCGGGCACGTGCAGCGCAGTGGCCTTGAGGTTGCCGATGAAGAATGTTTCATCGGGGCCGAACAGATGATCGAACTGCGAACCGTCCACGGCAAACTGCGCTTCGAGGTTGAACAGCGCCTTGAACACGTTCTGGACCTGGCCGATAGACTCGCCGATGGCGATCTTGCCGCCCAGTTCCCGCCGCAGGTAGGCCGCGGCGGAGAGGTGATCGGCGTGGGCGTGGGTTTCCAGCAGCCATTGCACGGTCAACCGGTGTTCCCGCACGAAGGCGATCACCCGGTCGGCCTGCGTGGTGCCGCTGCGCCCCGAGGCCGGGTCGTAGTCGAGCACTGGATCGACCACCGCGCATGGCCCAGCGCCCTGTTCATAAACGACATGGGTGTAGGTCTGTGAAGCGGGGTCGAGGAAGCTTTGGATCTGCGCGGGCATGACAACGAACCTGTGCGGAAGGAACCGGTTGCAACATCTAAGGTTAGCAACATATGGTCCGCAGCTTAGTGAGGGCCAAGGCGTCCTGCAAATGCGATCGCACCTGCCAACAGGTGTGCGCGGCTTGAGAGAACCTTATGTTACTGGCGAGTTTTTTCGGTGTGGCCATGGGCCTGGTCCTGGGATTGACCGGGGCGGGCGGCGGCATCCTCGCGGTTCCGGCGTTGGTGCTGGGCCTGGGCTTGACCATGACCCAGGCCGCGCCCGTGGCGTTGTTCGCCGTGGGCAGTGCGGCGGCGGTGGGCGCCATCGATGGCTTGCGCCATGGCCTGGTGCGCTATCGCGCGGCGTTGCTGATCGCCTTGCTGGGGGCGGTGTTTTCGCCCTTGGGCATTTTCCTGGCCCATCAGCTCCCGGAAAAAATCCTGATGATCCTGTTCAGCTTGTTGATGGTGCTGGTGGCGGCACGCATGTTGCGCCGGGAAACTCCGCAGCCGGGGCCGAGCGACCACGGCGCGGCCAGTTGGGGCCAGAAGAATTGCATGCTCGACCGCCAGACCGGACGCCTGGCCTGGACCCCGCGCTGCACCGCCACGCTGGCGGCGCTCGGCGCGGTGACCGGGGTGGTCTCCGGCCTGCTGGGCGTGGGTGGCGGTTTCCTGATCGTGCCGGCGTTCAAGCAACTGACCGATGTGCAGATGCGCGGGATCGTCGCCACTTCGCTGATGGTCATCAGCCTGATTTCGCTGATCGGCGTGGCGGGGGCCTTTCATGCCGGGGTGCGTATCGATCAGGTCGGGGCGGGGTTCATCGTGGCCAGCATTGTCGGCATGGTACTGGGCCGGCGGCTGGCGTCCCGAGTCCCGGCCCGGGTGTTGCAGGTGGGATTTGCCGGGGTGTGCCTGGGGGTGGCGGTGTACATGTGGGTGCGGGCGTAATGTGCGCAGCTGTGAAAACTCAGTGTGGGAGCAAGGCTTGCCCGCGATGAAGTTAGCGCCATTTTTACCTTGGAACCGTGTCGCCTCTATCGCGGGCAAGCCTTGCTGCCACAGCAGGCTCCCTCGCCACAGGGATTACAGTGGCTTGCACTGCATCGAAAATCCCAACGCCACCGACTGCCCTTGCTCCAGCAGGCGCAACCCCGGTCGTCCCGGCAGGTGATGGGCATTGACCGGGTGGCTGACCGGTTCGATGCAGAAGAAGTCCAGACCCACCGGGCAGTACAGCAGGAAGTAATCGCTGCCGCTGGCTCGGCACTCCAGTGCATAGCCCAGGCCGGGTTGTTCGATCAGGCAGTGTCCGTCCCAACCGCCGAAGCCATTGTCCACGAGGGTGTCGGGCAGCACGCGAGGCTGCTGGAAGTTCCAGTGCGCGGGGACGGCACTCAGTTCCGTCGGCAGCTTCGTGGCGTCGCACAGCCAGACGTCGGTGGCGCGGGTTTGCAGGCGTGTGGCGCTGGTCCGAGGAAAGTAGGGGTGCAAGCCCAGTCCATGCCATGCCGGCTGTTCAGCCAGGTGGGTGACGTGCAGGGAAATCTGCAACTGGCCACCGTCCAGGCGGATTTTCAGGTCGGCGCAATAGGCGAACGGGTATTGGCTGTGCAGTTGCAGCGATGCCTCCTGGGGGCTCTGTTCGATCACCTGCCACGCCTGTTGCCAGGCGCTGCCATGAATCGGAAAAGGCTCGTTGGGGCTATTGGCCTCCAGTGCCAGCCAGCCGCCAGGGCAATCGAAACCGCCGTTGGCGATCCGGTTCGACCAGGGAATCAATGGAAAACAGCCGAGCTTGCCGGGCAGACGGTTTTCCAGCGCCTGGGGTGCGGGCGGGCGCAGCAGCGGCTGGCCGTTGCTGCGCAAGGTCCAACTGACCAGGCTGGCCCCCAGGTGTGGCGCCACGGTGAGGCGGGTCAAGTCGTCTTCAAGATGCAGGAGGGAGGTCATAGGGGCGTTGTCTGCAGGGTAGGAGGGGCGGTGCAAGGGTTTCTATGTGAACGCTATGGTGGCGAGGGGATTTATCGAAACGTCGCACCGCCCCGCTGGGCTGCGAAGCAGCCCTAAAACCAGCCGCCTCGGTGTGTCAAACAGATTGAGTCTGCTGTGATGGGGCTGCTGCGCAGCCCAGCGGGGATAAATCCCCTCGCCACCAAGGGGATTTGCTTCGAATTACAACACCAGATGCGGCAGCCACAGCGAAATGGCGGGGACGTAAGTCACCAGCAGCAGTACCAGGAACAGCATGGCGTAGAACGGCAGCAGGGCCTTGACAGTGCTTTCGATGCTGACCTTGCCAATGGCCGAACCCACGAACAACACCGCGCCCACCGGTGGCGTGATCAGGCCGATACCCAGGTTCACCAGCATGATCATGCCGAACTGCACCGGGTCCACACCGATGCCCATGATCACCGGCATCAGGATCGGCGTCAGGATCAGGATCAGCGGCGCCATGTCCATCACGGTGCCGAGCAGCAGCAACATCACGTTGATGCACATCAGGATCACATAGCGGTTGTCCGACAGGGTCAGGAACGCGGTGGTGATTTTCGCCGGGATTTCCATCAGCGTCATGATGTAGCCGAAGCTGGCGGCGAAGCCGATCAGGATCATCACGATGGAGATGGTGCGCACCGTGCGGTGCATCAGTTTCGGCAACTCGCTCCACTTGTAGTCGCGATAGATGCACATGGTCACGAAGAATGCCCAGACCACGGCAATGGCGGCCGACTCGGTGGCTGTGAAAACACCCGAGAGAATGCCGCCCAGGATGATGAACAGGGTCATCATGCCCCACATGGCTTCCTTGCAGATCTTCAACGCTTGCTTGAGCGGAATCACCTCGCCCTTGGGGTAATTGCGCTTTCTCGCAAAGACCAGACACAGCGCCATCAGGCAGAGGTTCATCATGATGCCGGGGACGATGCCGGCCATGAACAGCGATCCGATGGAAACGGTGCCGCCAGCGGCGAGGGAGTACAGCACCGCGTTGTGGCTGGGCGGCGTCAGCAGCGCTTGCACCGAACCACTGACGGTGACGGCGGTGGCGAACTCACGCGGATAGCCGCGGCGTTCCATTTCCGGAATCAGCACCGAACCGACCGAAGCGGTATCGGCTACCGAGGAACCGGAGATCGCGCCAAAAAAACTCGAGGCTACGAGGTTGACCAATGACAGGCCACCGCGCACGAAGCCTACCAACACACTGGCAAATGCCACCAATCGGCGGGACATGCCGCCCTCGGCCATGATCGCACCGGCCAGGACGAAGAAGGGAATGGCCAGCAACGAGAACTTGTTCACGCCGCCCGTTATCTGAATCATCATGGCCTGGAACGGAATATCGATCCACCACGCCCCGATCAGGGCGGCAGCGCCCAGCGCGTAGGCGACCGGCATGCCGATCATGATCAACAACAAAAAACTGCCCAGCAGAATCAGAGCGTCCATTAAGCGGCACCTTCGTTTTCTTCAACCAGGTCGAACTGCACGACCCGACGCTTGCTTTGATCACCCAGCAAGAGCTTTTCCAGGACAAAAATCAGTGTCAGGAAACCACCGACCGGGATCGGCATGTAGGTGATGCCGACGCGCAGGGTGGGGATGGCGCTCATGAACTGATTCCAGGTGGTCATGCACAGCTTGGTGCCCCAGATGGTCATGAAAATGCACACCGCAGCCATCAGGAGCTGGGTGAAAACCGAAGCCAGGGTTTGCCAGCGCCGGGGCAGGCGGCTGGTGACCATGTCCACGGCCATGTGCGAGCCGGAGCGGTAGCTGGCGGCGGCACCGATGAAGGTAAAGACGATCATCAGCAAGATGGCGGTAGGCTCTGGCCAGCTTGAGCCGGTACCGAGAACGTAGCGGGCAAAAACCCCCCACGGAATCATCAGCGCAACGGCAAGGACAGAAAGGCCGGCCACCCAGATGCAAGTCATGTAAATCGTGTCGTTGATACGCAGCAGTAAATTCTTCATCGGGTTCCACCGTAACCGGGCGCGCCTTTTAACCGCAGGCGCGCCTGGCCTTTTCATGAGTACAGATCGAAAGGGATTACTGGACCGCTTCGATACGCTTGATCAGGTCGGCATAAGGCGCGCCGTATTTGGCCCGGATCGGTGCGGTGGCGTCGTAGAAAGGTTTCTTGTCGACGGTGATGAACTCCACGCCGGCAGCCTTGAGTTTTTCTTCACTGGAGGCGGACTTCTTGTCCCACAGCACGCGCTCTTCGGCCTGGGCCGCCTTGGCGGCTTTTCTCACCATGTCCTGCTGTTCCGGCGTGAGCTTGTTCCAGGTGATTTTCGACATCACGATCGGCTCGGGCAGGATCAGGTGACCGGTCAGGCTATAGAACTTGGCGTTCTGGTAGTGGTTGTGCTCGAGCATGGTCGGCGGGTTGTTTTCCGCGCCATCGATCACGCCGGTCTGCAAGGCGCTGAAGATCTCGCCGGTGTCCATCGCAATACCGTTGCCGCCCATGGCATTGATGGTGTCGATGAACATCGGGTTGCCTTGGACACGAATCTTCATGCCCTTGAGGTCTTCGAGCTTGCGCACTGGCTTCTTGGTGTAGAGGTTGCGCGTGCCGCCGTCCATCCAGGCCAGGGCCACCAGGCCAAACTCGGAGTTGGTGATCCGGTCGAGGATCGCATCGCCCACTTCACCGTCGATGACGGCGCGCATGTGGGCCTGGTCGCGGAAGATGAATGGCATGTTGAAGACGTTCACGTCCGGCACCACAGGGCCGACGATACCCAGGCTGACGCGAGTCATCTGGATCGCGCCGGCTTGCATCTGCTCGATGACTTCTTTTTCAGAGCCCAGTACGCCGCCTGGGAAATACTTGAACTTCAACTCGCCGTTGCTCTCCTTTTCCAGGGTTTTACCCATGGATTCCTCGGCAACCACGGTCGGGTAGCCCTTGGGGTGGATGTCGGCGATCTTGATATCGAGGGCATGAGCCGCCTGCGCCAGGAAGGCCAGGGGCAAAGCGGCGATCAAAAGCGTGCGTTTGAAATTCATGATCTATCTCCAGTGTTGTTGTTTTTATGTCTATCGATGTGAAGCGGTAAAGCAGATCAGTTCGCGGAGTGTTTCCGTCCTCCGAAAGCAGGTTCAGCCAGGCCCTTGACGCCGGGGTTGAGGGCGAACACGCCACCGGCCAGGGATTGCGGGTCGTTGTCATCGCCTGGGCGGATCGAGGTGACGAACAGGGTGTCCAGACGGCTGCCGCCAAAGGCGCACATCGTCGGTTTCTTCACTGGTACGGCCAGCGAGCGGTCCAGCCGGCCATCCGGGGTAAAGCGATGGATCAGCCCGGCATCGTTGGCGCAGATCCAATAGCAACCCTCGGCATCCACCGCCGCGCCGTCGGGGCGTCCGGCCAGGGGCTGCATGTCGACGAACAGCCGGCGGTTGGAGGGCGTGCCGCTGTCGATGTCGTAGTCGAAGGCCCAGATCTGCTGCACCAAAGGGTGCGAGTCGGAGAGGTACATCGTCCGTCCGTCCGGGCTGAAACCGAGGCCATTGGGCACGATGAAACCACTCAATTGCGCCTCGACCGGGCTGCGCTGTCCAGCCTCATAACGGTACATCCGGCCCTGGTCGACGTTGGCGCCCATGTTCAGCACCATGCTGCCGGCCCAGAAACGCCCCTGACGGTCGCAACGACCATCGTTGAGGCGCATGTCGGTGCGACTATGCTCGACGTTCGCACACAGTTCACTGTCCAGGCTGCCGTCGTCGTTGGGGTGCAGGCGAAAGAAACCGCTCTCCATGCCGGCCACCCAACCGCCGTCCTGGTGACGGGCGATACAGGCGAGCATTTCGGGGGCTTCCCAACCTTTGAGTTGACCGGTCCCGGCGTTCCAGCACTGCAGGCCGCCGCTGGGAATGTCCACCCAGTACAGCGCATTTTCCCCGGGAACCCACACCGGGCTTTCCCCGACGGCGTTGCGTGCGTCGACAATCAATTCAGCTTGCATGGTGATTCCTTTGTACATTCGTATCCCATGAAAAACAGGCGAATCAGTCGTCGAACGGGCCGGCCGCTACGAAAGCACCGCCCTGGTAGATCCGGGCCGGGTCATCGGCGGCCGGCATCGGCTGCGCTTCGACCTTGGCGCGGAAAATTTCGGAACTGTCCTTGGGCTGATAACCCAAGTGCGCAGCGTGGCTGTTGTCCCACCAGACATCGCGGTTGGCGGACATGCCATACACCACGGTGTGCCCGACTTTCGGGGTGTAGAGCGAGCATTCGATCAGGTGGGTGAGGTCGTCGTAGCTCAGCCAGGTGCTCATCATTCGGCGGTTCTGGGGTTCGACGAACGAAGAGCCGATGCGGATGCTGACGGTCTCGATGCCGTAGCGATCGAAGTAGAAACTGGCCATGTCTTCGCCGTAGGACTTGGACAGGCCGTAGTAGCCGTCCGGACGGCGAGGGGACAGGGCGTCGAGGGCTTCGTCCTGCTTGTAGAAACCGATCACGTGGTTGGAGCTGGCGAAAATGATGCGTTTGACGCCGTGCTTGCGGGCGGCTTCATAAATGTGAAACACCCCGCTGATGTTGGCGCCGAGGATCTCTTCGAACGGGCGCTCTACCGAAACACCACCGAAATGCAGGATCGCATCGACGCCCTCCACCAGTTGATGCACCGCCTGTTTGTCGGACAGGTCGCACAGCACCACTTCCTCGCTTTCATCGATGGCCGGAGTCATGTTGGCGATGTCCGAAAGGCGAATGTGCCGGGCGAAAGGCTTGAGGCGTTCGCGCAGGACTTTGCCCAGGCCGCCGGCGGCACCGGTCAGTAGCAAGCGATTGAAAGGGTGACGAATGTGTGTGGTAGTCATGGAGTTACCTGAGCGAACAGTGAGAGGTATCAGTTATAGGTTGCCGTTTGACCGCTGGAAAATATCCTTGTCCTCATGTTGATCTCCCTGTGGGAGCGAGCCTGCTCGCGAAAGCGGTGGGTCAGCTTGCATAGATGTTGGATGTACCGTCGCCATCGCGAGCAGGCTCGCTCCCACAGTGGTTGGCGTCGTGTACAGATAATGTGTTCATCACAATCCCCTGTGGGAGCGAGCCTGCTCGCGATAGCGGTGGATCAGTCGTCGCTTGAGCGACAGACCCACCGCAGCCGCCTTACAACAAGCTGATCGGGTAGCTGATAAAGATGCGATTCTCGTCGAACTCATTGGTGCTGTAGTCCCGACGAATCGAAGCATTACGCCACTTTACGTTGAGGCTCTTCAGCGCGCCGCTCTGCACGGTGTACGCCAGTTCGGTTTCACGTCCCCATTCCTTGCCATCGTCCACCGTGGCGGTATGCACGTTGTCGCCGCTGATGTAGCGGTTCATCAGGGTCAGGCCCGGTACGCCGACAGCGGCGAAGTTGAAGTCGTGGCGCACTTGCCAGGATTTTTCCCTGGCGTTGTCGTAGCTGGAGTTGTAGCTGTCGTTGGCCAGGGTGCCACCGCTGGTGCCGTTGACGCGCATCCAGGCATCGTCGCCGCTGAGCTTCTGCAAGCCGACATAGAAGGTGTTGCCACCGTACTTGGCCGAGAGCAGGGCGAAGGCGGTCTTGTTGTCCAGGTCGCCGGCCAGGGCGCTACCGTTTTCCTTGCCGATGAAGTAGCCGAGGTTGGCACCCAGGGTCCAGTCGCCGATGGGCTGGCTGTGGGTCAGGTTGAAATACTGCTGCTGGTAGATGTCGCTCAGTTCCGAGTACCAGACGCCAACCTGGGTGCGTTTGTCGTTGAAGGCGTACTCACCACCGCCGAAGTTGAAACGGTCGGACGTGAAGGCCGAGCGGCCGTTCATGGACATGTCTTCCATGCTCGCGTCGTTGCGCGGGCTGTTGGCGCGGAACTGGCCGCCATAGAGGCTCAGGCCGCTGATCTCGGTGGAGGTGACCTGGCCACCGCGGAAAGTTTGCGGCAGGGAACGACCGTCGTCGGAGCGCAGGATCGGCAACACCGGCATCCATTCGCCGACCTTCAGCTCGGTCTTCGACACCTTGGCCTTGAGGGCGACACCCAGGCGGCCGAAGTCATCGGCCGGGCGGCCGTCATCGTGCACCGGCAACAGTTGCGTCCCCGTCGTGCCGCGACCGCCATCGAGCTTGATCGAATACAAGCCCAGCACATCCATGCCGAAACCCACCGTGCCCTGGGTGAACCCGGATTTGGCGTCGAGGATGAAGCTCTGGGTCCATTCCTCGGCCTTGCCCTGGGCGTTGTTCGGGTTGGTGAAGTTACGGTTGAAATAGGCATTGCGCAGGTTCAGCGTGGCCTTGGCGTCATCCACGAAACCTTCGGCGTGGACGGCGGTTGGCAGGAACGCGGCCAGGCCGGTGCAACCGAGCAGCAGCATTGCGGGGCTGGAATGGAGAAGGGTACGGCGGGTTGAACGGTGGTCGGGAGAAAAACGGACACGTTTGCTCACTATGACGGCTCCTGCTTTTTTGTTGTTTTTATTTGTCATACGTCGTCGTACAACATGGCGTGGATTATTTGTTGGGCGCTGCGCGTTGTCAACTGGCCATGATCGGAATTATCCAACTGGGCGATGCTGGGAAATGGGCTGGGTCAATGGTTGCAGCAAAGCAAAGGACAGGGCCAGGCCTTTGGCGGCGGCTCTTTGCAAGCAGCGGCCTCACCTGAGGGTTATGCGATGACTGGTCTAAGACATTGGTCGAATAGTCCCCTCGAAGCACCTCAGTTTCTGTGGCGAGGGGATTTATCCCCGCTGGGCTGTGAAGCAGCCCCCTAGGCACTCGCACAATATGTCTGATACATCCAGGTATCTGTAATTAGGGCTGCTTCACAGCCCAGCGGGGATAAATCCCCTCGCCACAAGGAGCGACTCCCGCGGGGAATCGCGGTGTTTTCGACAGTGGGTGGATGCTAGTCTTGGGCATCGCTGTTGCCAGGGAGCCCTCATGGGCAATCACAAGATCGAGATTCGTCGCAGTAACGTCGAGAAAATCCTGCTGGCCGCCGAGAAGGTCTTTGCCGAGAAAGGCTTCGGCAGCACTGCCATGGCCGACATCGCGGCTGAAGTGCAGTTGCCCCGTTCCAACCTGCACTACTACTTCAGCACCAAGAGCGAGCTGTACAGCGCCGTGCTGTTCGATCTGCTGGAAGTCTGGAAGCAGGACGCCTTGTGTTTCGAAATGTTCGACGATCCGCGGGTAGTGCTCAGCAGCTACATCCGCGCCAAGATGAACCACTCCCGCAGCCGGCCCCATGGTTCGAAGGTCTGGGCCAACGAAGTGATCCATGGTGCGCCCACGCTGGGGCAGGCGCTGGACGCCAGCCTCTATGAGTGGGCCAAGATGAAGGAAGCGAAGATTCGCCAGTGGGTGGAGGACAAACGCATCCTGCCGGTGGAGCCGTCGAGCCTGCTCTACATGATCTGGGCGTCGACCCAGCATTACGCCGACTTCGACCACCAGATCAACATCCTCAACGATCACCAGCCGTTGTCGGACATGCAGTTCGAGCGGGCGGTGCAGACGGTGACCGGGGTGATCTTGCGGGGGATCGGGTTGGAACCCTGAAACTTGTGGTGCTTCTGATGGCCTCATCGCGAGCAGGCTCGCTCCCACAGGAGACAGCGTTTCCAATGTGGGAGCGAGCCTGCTCGCGATAGCGCCAGTCCAGGCACCGCAGCTCTCAAACCGCTACATGATAGGGATTACGCGGATCATGATCCCAATCCAGAAACGGCTTGCCCGTTTCCACCGGCACCATCTCGATGCAATCCTGCACCGGGCAGGTGATCTGACACAGGTTGCAGCCTACGCATTCTTCATCGATCACTTCATATTTGCGCGTTCCGTCAGCCTGCCTGTGGCTGGCGATGGCCTGGTGCGAGGTGTCTTCGCAGGCGATGTGGCAACGGCCGCAACCGATGCAGGCCTCCTGGTCGATCCTGGCGATGACCTGGTAGTTGATGTCCAGGTATTTCCAATCGGTGGTGTTGCCCACCGCGCGACCGGAGAACGCCTGAAGGTTGGCGTGACCCTGGCTGTCCATCCAGCGTGACAGGCCGTCCTTCATCTCTTCGACGATGCGAAAACCGTGCAGCATTGCGGCCGTGCACACCTGAACCGCGCCGCTGCCCAGGGCGATGAATTCCGCGGCATCGCGCCAACTGCCGATGCCGCCGATGCCGCAGATGGGCAAGCCGCGGGTCTGCGGGTCACGGGCGATTTCCGCCACCATGTTCAGCGCGATCGGCTTGACCGCCGAGCCGCAGTAACCCCCATGGGTGCTCTGGCTGCCGACGGTGGGCAGCGCGACCATCCGCTCCAGGTCGACGCTGGTGATGGAGTTGATGGTGTTGATCAGCGACACCGCATCCGCGCCACCGCGATGGGCCGCCCGGGCGGCGACGCGGATGTCGGTGATGTTCGGCGTGAGCTTGACGATCACTGGCAGCGAGCAATAAGTCTTGCACCAGCGGGTCACCTGTTCGACGTACTCCGGTACCTGACCGACCGCCGCGCCCATGCCCCGTTCCGGCATGCCGTGGGGGCAACCGAAGTTCAGTTCGATACCGTCGGCGCCGGTGGCTTCCACCAGGGGCAGGATGTGTTTCCAGGACTCCTCGACACAGGGCACCATCAGCGACACGATCAACGCCCGGTCCGGCCAGTCCTTTTTCACCTGGGTGATTTCCCGCAGGTTGATCTCCAGGGAGCGGTCGGTGATCAGCTCGATGTTATTGATGCCCAACACCTCGCGATTGGCGCCGAAGTGCGCCGAGTAGCGCGACGACACGTTCACCGCCGCCGGGTCTTCCCCCAGGGTTTTCCAGACCACGCCACCCCAGCCGGCCTCGAATGCGCGGACCACGTTGTAGGCCTTGTCGGTGGGCGGCGCGGAGGCCAGCCAGAACGGGTTGGGGGCTTTGATGCCGGCGAAGACAATAGACAGATCGGCCATTTACGCAGCCTCCACGTTGAGCATGAGTTGGGCGTTGATCGCCTCGGCGGCGAGCTTGCCGTGCTGCACCGCCTGTACGGTGAGGTCCTGGTCCAGGCTGGTGCAATCGCCGCCGGCATACACGCCGGCGATGCTGGTGCGCAGGTGTTCGTCCACCAGGATCCGTCCGTCCTGGCGCTTGAGTTCCCGGGCCAGCGGGTCCGCCAGTGCGTCCTCGTCAAAAGCCTGGCCGATGGCCTTGAAAATGCCGTCGGCGGCCAGGTCGAACGTGTCGGCATCGATGACCAGTCGTCCGTTCTCCAGATGGGTGCGGGAGAAGCGCATGCCCCGCACGTGGCCAGCGTCGTCGAGCAGCACCTGTTGCGGTTGGGCCCAGGTCAGCAGGCGGACCTGATTGGCCTTGGCAATGTCCTGCTCGTGGCCGGTGGCGCCCATGTCCTCAAGCCCGCGACGGTAAACCAGGCTGACGTCCCGGGCGCCGAGGCGGGCCATCTGCACGGCCATGTCGATGGCGGTGTTGCCGGCACCGAGCACGATGCAGCGGTCGGCCAGCGGCAACTGGCTGAGGTCATCGGCCTGGCGCAGCTCGCGGATGTACTCGGTGGCGGCCAGCAGCCCCGGCGCTTGTTCATCGCTCAGGCCCAGTTGCTTGCTGGCGGCCAGGCCGAGGCCGAGGAACACCGCGTCGAACTGTTGGTGCAGTTCGCTCAGGCTGAGGTTTTCTCCCAGCTTCTGGCCGTGGCGGATTTCGATGCCGCCGATCTCCAGCAGGAAGTCCAGTTCGCGCTGGGCGTAATCGTCCACCAGTTTGTACTTGGCGATCCCGTATTCATTGAGGCCGCCGGCCTTGTCCCGGGCCTCGAAAATCACCACGTCATGGCCGTGCATCGCACTGCGGTGAGCGCAGGACAGGCCCGCCGGGCCGGCGCCGACCACGGCGATGCGCTTGCCAGTGGCGGTGGCCCGCTTGAACGGGTGTTCGCTGAATTGGGCATTGTCCACGGCGTAGCGCTGCAACTGGCCGATCAACACCGGGGCGCATTCGTGGCTGTTGTTGCGCACGCAGGCTTGCTGGCAGAGGATTTCCGTAGGGCAGACCCGGGCGCAACTGCCGCCGAGGATGTTGGCCGAGAGAATCTTCTGGGCCGCGCCCTGGACATTGTCCTGGTGGATGTTGCGAATGAACGACGGAATATCGATCTCGCTCGGGCAAGCGTTCACGCACGGTGCGTCGTAGCAGTACAGGCATCGGGACGCTTCCAGATGGGCCTGCCGGTCGTTGAGGGGTGGCGCCAGGTCGCTGAAGCGGGCGGCGAGGGAGGTCGGGTCTTCCTGGGAATGGGGAAGGTGGCTCAAGGGCTGGATCATGGAATGGGCCTCACGGTGTTTGAGGTGCTGCCTCTGATGGGCAGTGTTTTTCTGGGAGCTGCGCTGGCCCCATCGCGAGCAGGCTCGCTCTTACATTGGAAATGCGGTCCTCTGTGGGAGTGAGCCTGCTCGCGATCGGCCGAAGGCCGCTGTCAGCGTTTCACAGCAGTCGGCCTGTGCATCTCAGCCCGCTTGCTCAGCAGATCGAACACCGCCGGATACGCCGGTCGTTCGATATAGCGCCCGGCCCCGCGCTCGGCCCGCAGGTCACCGTTGGCCCACACCAGCCGACCCTGGCTGATGGTATGGCTGGGCACGCCGCGCACGGTCTTGCCTTCAAAGATGTTGAAGTCCACTTGCTGATGGTGGGTCTTGGCCGAAATCGTGCGGTTGCCTTGGGGATCCCAGAGCACCAGGTCGGCGTCGGCACCGACGCGGATCGCCCCTTTGCGTGGGTAGAGGTTGAAGATCTTCGCGGTGTTGGTGGAGGTCAGCGCGACGAAATCCTGCATCGACAACTTGCCGCTGTTGACCCCTTCGTCCCAGAGCACGGCCATGCGGTCTTCGATGCCGGCGGTGCCGTTGGGGATTCTGCTGAAGTCGTCGCGGCCGGCGGCTTTCTGTTCGGCGCAGAAACAGCAATGGTCGGTGGCGGTAGTGTGCAGGTTGCCCGATTGCAAGCCGTGCCACAGTGCCTCTTGATGCCCGCGGGGACGGAAGGGTGGGCTCATCACGTAACCGGCGGCGGTCTGCCAGTCGGGGTGGCGATAAACGCTGTCGTCCAGCAGCAGGTGCCCGGCCAGCACTTCACCGTAGACCGGTTGGCCTTTGCTGCGGGCATAGGTGATTTCGTCCAGCGCCTCCTTGGTGGAAACGTGCACCAGGTACAGCGGCGTGCCCAGCGTCTCGGCAATGCGGATGGCCCGGCTCGCGGCTTCGCCTTCCACTTGCGAAGGCCGTGACAGCGGATGGGCTTCGGGGCCGGTGATGCCTTGGGCCAGCAGCTTGCGTTGCAGGTGGTAGACCAACTCGCCATTCTCGGCGTGCACCGTGGGCACCGCGCCCAGTTCCAGGCAGCGCTCGAAGCTCGCCACCAGGGTGTCGTCGGCGGCCATGATCGCGTTCTTGTAGGCCATGAAATGCTTGAAGCTGTTCACGCCGTGGTGGTTGACCAGCTCGGCCATTTCTTCACGGACCTGTTCGCTCCACCAGGTGATTGCGACGTGAAAACCGTAGTCGCTGGCGCTTTTTTCGGCCCAGCCGCGCCATTGGTGAAAGGCTTCCATCAGCGATTGCTGGGGATTGGGAATCACGAAATCGATGATCGATGTGGTCCCGCCGGCCAGGCCTGCCGCCGTACCGCTGAAGAAGTCTTCGCTGGCGACCGTGCCCATGAAAGGCAACTGCATGTGGGTGTGGGGATCGATGCCGCCGGGCATGAGGTATTGGCCGCTGCCATCGAGCACTTCGACGGCGGCCGGAACATCCAGGTTTTCACCGATGGCCTTGATCATGCCGTCGGCACAGAACACATCGGCACGGTAACTTTCATCATGGGTAATAACGGTGGCGCCACGGATCAACAGAGACATTCCGAGTTCCTCGCAGGCATGACCGACTGATGTCGGTTCTTTATGTTTTTTCAGATCGCGGCATGCAGTGCGGGAAGATTCCTGTCACTGCTGTCAGGATTAGACGCTAGCTTGAGATATTGAAATGAGCAAGATTATTTTCCATAAGCCTGTTTTATTTTTAACTGACTGAAAAACAACAATTAAATACAGAAAACAGCAAGGTTATGAGTCTCCAGCCCATTTTGACGAGCTTGACAGGATCATTATTTGAGCGAGATTTATTACGGCAAATCAGCGGCTTGATCGCCGTTGAGCCTTGGTAGCACGCGTGCTTTACATGCAAGTACTCCGGCCATCGCCCCGTCGATGAGCAAAAATAATGAAAACAGTGGAGCGGACATGACCAGATCAACTGTGACCGAGCGCGATGGGTTGTTCGAGCTTGAAGCCGGCAGCGACGTACTCGAGAGCCCCCGTTACAACCACGACATCGCACCGACCAAGGTGCACGAGCGAACCTGGAACAAATGGCACATCACCGCGCTGTGGGTCGGCATGGCGATCTGCGTGCCGACCTATACCCTCGGCGGTGTACTCACCGCCTATTTCGGCCTGACGGTGGGCGAGGCGCTGCTGGCGATTCTGTTTGCCAACATCATCGTACTGATTCCCCTGACCCTGAACGCCTTTGCCGGAACCAAATACGGCATTCCGTTTCCGGTGCTGTTGCGCTCGTCCTTCGGGGTCCTCGGCTCCAACGTTCCTTGCCTGATCCGCGCCCTGGTGGCGTGCGGCTGGTTCGGGATCCAGACCATGTTCGGCGGGCTGGCGATCCACTTGTTTCTCGGTTCGGTGTTCGAAGGCTGGAAGAGCCTGGGCGGCACGGGCGAGGTGCTTGGCTTCATGATGTTCTGGGTGATGAACCTGTGGGTGGTGCTGCGGGGCGCCGAATCGATCAAGTGGCTGGAAACCCTGTCCGCGCCGCTGCTGGTGCTGGTGGGGGCGGGCTTGCTGGTGTGGGCCATGCCCAATGTGTCCCTGACCGAACTGATGGCGGTACCAGCCAAACGACCCGAGGGGGCCAGCGTGACCGGCTATTTCCTGGCCGGGCTGACGGCCATGGTCGGTTTCTGGGCGACCCTGTCGTTGAACATTCCGGACTTCAGCCGGTATGCCAAGAGCCAGAAGGACCAGATCGTGGGGCAGATCATCGGCTTGCCCCTGACCATGTTCCTGTTCGCCTCCCTTGGCGTGGTCATGACCGCCGCCTCGGAAAAACTGGTGGGCGTGACCGTTTCCGACCCGGTGACCTTGATCGGGCATATCCAGAGCCCGTTGTGGGTCGCGCTGGCCATGGTGCTGATCATCGTCGCCACGCTCTCGACCAACACCGCCGCCAACATCGTTTCACCCACCAATGACTTCCAGAACCTGGCGCCCAAGCTGATCGGCCGTTCCAAGGCGGTGATGCTGACCGGGCTTGTGGGGCTCGCGCTGATGGCCCACGAACTGCTGAAAAAACTCGGCTGGATTGTCTCCGACGTCAGCCTTGAGTCGGTGTATTCCAATTGGCTGCTGGGCTATTCAAGCCTGCTGGGGCCGATTGCCGGGATCATGGTGGTGGATTACTTCCTGATCAAGAAACAACAGCTGGACCTGGCGGGGTTGTACCGCGACGACGTTTACCCGGCATGGAACTGGAACGGTTTCATCGCCTTCGGTGTGCCGGTGGTATTGACCCTGCTGTCGTTGAGCAGTGATGCGTTCAGCTGGTTCTACAGCTATGGCTGGTTCACCGGCTCGGCGTTGGGTGGGGTGATCTATTACGGGTTGTGCGGTTTGCGTGCGAGCCCATCCGTTGCCAAATCTGCTGTGTAGAAAAGGGCCTCATCGCGAGCAGGCTCGCTCCCACAGGGAAATGCATTTCAAATGTGGGAGCGAGCCTGCTCGCGATGGCGGCTTCGAATACACCGAAAAATGCCTGGAAAAAGGAGATCCCCATGAACGCCGCCGTCGACGTCCTGCAATCCACCCATCAACACATCAACCGCGACCGCCTCTGGCAGTCGCTCATGGACCTGGCCCAATTGGGCGCCACGGTCAAGGGCGGTGTATGCCGGCTGGCCTTGACCGACCTCGATCGCCAGGCCCGGGACCTGTTCGTGCAGTGGGCCGAGGCGGCCGGCTGCACCGTCAGCATCGATGGGGTGGGCAATATTTTCGCCCGCCGTCCGGGACGCAATCCGATCCTGCCGCCGGTAATGACCGGCAGCCACATCGACACCCAGCCCACCGGTGGCAAATTTGATGGCTGCTTTGGGGTGTTGTCCGGGCTGGAAGTGCTGCGCACCCTCAATGACCTGAACATCGAAACCGAGGCGCCGCTGGAAGTGGTGGTGTGGACCAACGAGGAGGGCTCGCGCTTCGCGCCGTGCATGATGGGGTCCGGGGTGTTCGCGGAGAAATTCACCCTCGAAGAAACCCTCGCCAAGGTCGACGCCGAAGGCATTACCGTGGGGCAAGCGCTGAATGCCATCGGCTATGCCGGTCCGCGTCAGGTCACCGGTCATCCGGTGGGGGCGTATTTCGAGGCGCACATCGAACAGGGCCCGATCCTGGAAGACGAACGCAAGACCATCGGTGTCGTCATGGGCGCACTGGGACAGAAGTGGTTCGACCTCTCGCTGCGGGGTGTCGAGGCCCATGCCGGCCCGACCCCCATGCACCTGCGCAAGGACGCTTTGGTCGGCGCCTCGATCATCGTCGGTGCCGTCAACCGTGCCGCCCTCGGCCATCAACCCCATGCCTGCGGCACTGTCGGTTGCCTGCAAGCCTACCCGGGCTCGCGCAACGTCATTCCGGGCGAAGTGCGCATGACCCTGGATTTCCGTCATCTGGAACCGGCGCGGCTGGATTCGATGATCGCCGAGGTCAAGCAGGTCATCGAAGACACCTGCCGGCAACATGGCCTGACCTATGAGTTGACCCCCACCGCGGACTTCCCGCCGCTGTATTTCGACCCGGGTTGTGTCGACGCCGTCCGCGGTGCCGCCCAGGGGCTGGGCCTGTCCCATATGGACATCGTCAGCGGCGCCGGCCATGACGCGATTTTCCTGGCCGAGCTGGGCCCGGCCGGGATGATCTTCGTACCCTGTGAAGGCGGGATCAGCCACAACGAAATCGAGAACGCCGCCCCCGATGACCTTGCCGCCGGCTGTGCGGTGTTGCTGCGGGCAATGCTGGCCGCTTCCCAGGCCATCGCCGAGGGGCGCATGGCGGCTTGAACGAGTGGAACGGCGGCTTCGCCACCGCCCACAAGGGAACGCACGGCGACCACGGACGGTCGTAACCTCCATGCGCTTCTGACCTATGGAGACCCAATGAGCCAGGACGTCCCGACCACGGAGACAAATCGTCGTCAATTGCTGCAAATCATCGCCGGACTGTCGGACGGGGTGATGTTGATCGAAGTCGACCAGACCATCGCCTGGGCCAACGAGGCCGTGTTGAACATGCACGGGGTCAAGGACCTCGCGGAACTGGGCGCCAATGCCCGGGAGTACGCACGGCGTTTCAACTTGCGTTATCGCAACAACCATCCGTTGACGGCGGACAACTACCCCATCGCCCGAGTGGCCCGTGGCGATGAGTTCAGCGATGTGCTGGTAGAGGTCACGCCGGTGGCCGATCCGGACCGTACCTGGGTCCACCGCATCCGCAGCATGGTACTGACCGATCGCAACGACGCCCCGACGTTACTGGTGCTGATCCTCAGCGACGCCACGGAGTGGGCCAGCGCCGAACAGCGTTTCGAGAAAACCTTCGGTGCCAACCCGGCACCGGCGGTGATCTGCCGCCTCAGCGACCTGCGTTACATCAAGGTCAACCAGGGCTTCCTGGAGATGACCGGCTACAGCCGCGAGCAAGTCATTGGCCGTTCGGTCTACGAGTTGGACGTGCTCGAGGCCGCCGAGCGCCGTGAGCTGGCCATCGAGCGCCTGGGGCAGGGCGCGACCATTCCGCAGATGCAGGCCGAGCTGAAGTTGCCGGAAGGCACGAGCAAGCAAGTGATCGTCGCTGGCCAGCCACTGGACCTGCACGACGAGGATTGCATGCTGTTTTCCTTCATGGACATGGAGCCGCGACGCAAGGCCGAAACGGCCCTGCGCCAGAGCGAGGAGCGTTTCGCCAAGTCGTTTCGCCTGTCCCCCGTGCCTACCTTGGTGTGCAGCGCCGAACAGCTATTGCTGGAAATCAACGACGCCTTTCTCGACACCACCGGGTATGCCAGTGAAGAACTCTTTGGTAAGACCGTGGCGGAAATCGGCTTTCTCGACAAGGACGCCAGTGCCACGCTGTTTGCCCGTCTGGAGAAGACCGCGACGGTGTCCAATGTCGATGTCAAGGTCCGCAAGAAGGGCGGTGAGATGATCGACTGCGAAGTGGCGGCCGACACCGTGATCATCCAGGACCAGCCGTGTTACCTGTTGGTTCTGGTGAACATCACCGAACGCAAGCGCTCGCAACTGGAACTGGTGGCGGCGATCGAGGAGGTGATGAAGGACGCGTCCTGGTTCAGTCGTACGCTGATAGAGAAGCTGGCCAACGTGAAGAGCATCAACACGCAACTGCCCAGCACCTCCTACACCGAACTGACTGCCCGTGAGCGTGATGTGCTGGGGCTCATTTGTCAGGGCCTGGCAGACAAGGAGATCGCCGCACGCTTGAAACTGGCGCCCAATACCGTGCGAAATCACGTCGCCACCCTGTACTCGAAACTGGATGTTCACAGCCGCAGCGAGGCCATTGTCTGGGCCCGTGAGCGGGGGCTGTTCGGGAATGAATGGAACGTGAAGGCACCATGATAGCCAGTGCAAATGCACCGGATGGGTTAGTGCAAATTCAGGTTTCTGCCTGGCAGGCGGCTGCTTAGGATGTGAGGGTGCGGCAGTATCAGAGCTATGCCGCGTCCCCACGGAACAGTCAAGGAATACGCCGTAATGTGTAGTGATCGAAGCCAACGTGCCGTCGACAGGATGTCTGCTGAAACCCGGGGCCCGGCGTTGTTTGCCGCTCCTTTGCGTGTTTTGTTTTGAGGGGGCAGACCATGACCCAATTGGCCCCCCTGCGCACCCGACTCGAAGAAAGTTTCTCGCCGCTGTCCTGCGAATGCAGCCTCAATGGCGACGGTACCCTGACCGTCCGTCTTTATCGCCGTGAAAGCGGGGAGGTGGACCTGGTGGTGAGTGGCTTGAACCTCGACAGTGTTCGCTCGGAAGAAAGCCTGGCGAAGCTGATTGACGAATTGCGATATGAGCTGCGCAACACCCCTGGGCATCGCAACGACCCCATTGGCTGATCCAGTTTTGGCTGGTCCATCTGTGGCGAGGGGATGAATCCCCTCGCCACAGATGGACTGGGTTCGATCGCTACAACAGCGTCGCCTGGCAATCGAGCGCCAACCGTGCGCCGCCGTATTCGCTGTTGCCCACCTCCAGCGTAAAGCCGTGCAAATTGACAATCGCCGCGACGATCGACAGACCCAGGCCAAACCCGCCATGGTGGCTGCTGCCCTCGGCACGATAGAAGCGGCGAAACACGGCCTTGCGCTCCGGTTCCGGAATGCCAGGGCCGGAGTCGAGTACTTCGATGCGGGTGCTGTCGCCCTGATCGATACCGCGCAGGATCACTTTGCCTCCCGCCGGGGTGAACTTGATGGAGTTGCTCAACAGGTTCGACACGGCTTCGAACAGCAGGGCCCGGTCGCCGTTGAGCAAGGGCAGGGTCTCGGGCACTTCGAGGCTGAAGAACAGCTCGCCTTCTTCGGCCAGGGGCAGATAGAAGTCATGCAGTTCCTGTAGCAACTGCAGCGGGTCGACGCGCACGAAACCCGAGCGACGCTGCTGGTCTTCCAGCTCTGAGATCCGCAACAAGCCTCGGAACCGTGCCATCAGCGTATCGGTCTCGGCAATCACCTGATCCATTTGCAAGGCCTCGGGGGACCCGTCCGCGGCTTGTTGCTGGATGCGATAGAGTTGGGCGCGCAGACGGGTCAGCGGCGTGCGCAGGTCGTGGGCAATGTTGTCGCACACGCCCTTGACCTCGTTCATCAGGCGTTCAATGCGATCGAGCATGGCATTGACGATTGCCGCCAGCATATCCAGTTCATCCCGCCGGCTCGACAGCGGCAGGCGATGGGTCAGGTCGCCGGCCACGATGGCCTCGGCATTGGCCTGCAGTTTACGGATGCGCTGCAGCGGTCGGCGGCGCAAGAGATGCCAGCCGGCAATGCCCGGCAGAATGGTCAGCGACACACCCCATAACAGCGCGTGGAGGATGATGCGGGTCACCGCGAAGAGCGAGCCGTTGTCTCGCGCCAGCACCAGCCAGCGCCCGTCCTGGGTCCGGGTTGCCACGGCGTCGCAACTGTCCGAGGGCACGCCCGGGTCGTCGTAGTCGACACAATGGCTCAGTATGTGGATTTTGCCATCGAGTGGCAGATCGTTGGGAATCCGCAGGATCGGCCCGCTCAGGTGGCGCAACCGGGGGCTGAACAGGCCATAAGCGTCGACGCCGCGGTCGTCCAGGGTCAGGCTGGCCATGAGCGCATCTTCCAGTTGATCGCCGTGGATGCGGGCGAACAGGTGCTGGCGCTGCATCAGGGAATGCTTGGCCAGGCTGTCGAGGTAGCCGAATACCTCGTAGTACATGACCCCCATCAGGATCGCGCTCCAGAGCACGAACAGCGCACTGTACAGCGCCAGCAGGCGGCTGCTGGAAGAGCGCCAGCCCTTAGCGGGGTTCAGCAATGACATAGCCCGAGCCCCGCACTGTGCGAATCAGCGGTTCCAGGCCCGGCGGATCGATTTTCTTGCGCAGGCGACCGATATGGACGTCGATCAGGTTGGTGCCGGGGTCGAAGTGATAGCCCCAGACCTCCTCGAAGATCATCATGCGCGAAAGAATCTGCCCGCTATTGCGCATCAGGAACTCCAGCAGTTTGTATTCGGTGGGCAGCAGGCTGAGCAACTGCCCGTTGCGGCTCGCTTCGCGGCTGATCAGATTCAGTTCCAGATCGGCCACGCGCAGGATGGTTTCCGGTTCCCGGGCACCATTATTACGCCGCAGCAGCACCTCGACACGGGCGGCCATTTCATCGGTGGCGAACGGTTTGGTCAGGTAGTCGTCGCCGCCGGCCCGCAGGCCACGTACGCGCTCATCCACATCGGAAAGGGCGCTGATCATCAGGATCGGCGTCGCCACGCCCATGGTGCGCAGTGTGGTGACAATCACGAGGCCGTCGAGCTCAGGCAGCATGCGGTCGAGGGTAATCAGGTCGTAGTCGCCGCTCACCGCTCGCTCCAGGCCTTCGCGACCGTTATCGACCCAATCGACGTTGAGGCCGTTACGGGTCAGCTCGGCGACGATTTCACGGGCGGTCACGGCGTCGTCTTCGATGGTCAGGATGCGGTTCATGGGCGGTACCGGGTTGAGAAGTTGATGCCATTGCGCAGCATTCTGCCAAAGAAAACCTGTCGGCTTTCTGAAAAAAAGTTCATGGACGGGCAAACGGTTTCACTGGCCTGGATCAACACCTGGTCACAAATAATCCCTAACATGAATTGAGTGCGCACCATTATGTTGCGTCCGTTGCCTGCCTTGGCGCGCTGTCGCTGGCGGGTACTGACGCCAACCGGTGATGGTCTGCCGCAAGGAGCCGAGACCTCACCGGTCTTCGATAAAGCACTCAATAACGCATCAAGGAAGAGCAGCATCATGCAGCCTCAAGACCTTCTACGCCAAAAATTCGATATCCAACCCTTGACCCGGCCCGACATGACGGTGCACCTGGATGGGCGGATCGTCAATGCCGCCCGGGGCGAAACCGTCCTCACCGTTATCCAGTCCCAGGGCCAGCGCCAGGTAGCCCGCAACGATCATGGCCAGATCAGCGGCGCCTACTGCGGCATGGGCGTCTGCCAATGCTGCCTGGTCAGGATCGACGGCCGCCACAAGCGCCGCGCCTGCCAGACCCAGGTACGCCCCGGCATGCAGATCGAAACCCGGACCAACCGCATCGCCGAAACGGAGGCACCATGAGCCTCGATCCGGTGATTGTCGGCGGTGGACCGGCAGGTATGGCAGCCGCCATCGAGCTGGCGGCGCACGGGGTGCGCTGCACCTTGCTTGAAGAGGCTCCGCGCCTGGGTGGCGTGGTGTATCGCGGGCCGTTGCGGGACGGCGTCAGCCTCGACTACCTGGGACCGCGCTACAGCGAAGCCCTGGAAAAGCTCCACGGCGAGTTCGACCGGCACGCCGGGTTGATTGACGTCCGGCTCAATCACCGCGTCATCGGGGCCGAAGGGTTGCGGACGCTGATGCTGCTCGATGCCGAGGAGCGCGTGTGCGAGGTTGCCTATTCTCACCTGGTCCTGGCGGCCGGTTGTCATGAGCGCAGCGTGCCGTTCCCCGGCTGGACCCTGCCCGGGGTGATGCTGCTCGGTGGCCTGCAACTGCAGATCAAAAGTGGGGTGGTCAAGCCGCCGAGCCCGGTGGTGATCGCGGGTACCGGTCCGTTGTTGCCGCTGGTGGCGTGCCAGCTGCATGCCGCGGGCGTGGCCGTGGCCGGGGTCTATGAAGCCTGCGCATTCGGCAGGATCGCCAGGGAAAGCCTGGCGCTGCTGAACAAGCCGCAGCTTTTCCTCGATGGCCTGAGCATGCTGGCCTACCTCAAGCGCCATCGCATACCCATGCGCTATGGCTGGGGCGTGGTGCAGGCCCATGGCGAGGGCGAATTGAACATGGTCACCGTCGCGCCGTATTCCAGCGACTGGGAGCCCGAGCTCGAACGCGCCGAGCAAGTACCGGCCCAGACGTTGGCCGTCGGCTACGGTTTCATACCGCGCACCCAGTTGAGCCAGCAGATGGGCCTGGAGCATGGTTTCAGCGACGATGGCTACCTGCGGGCGGTGTCCGATGCCTGGCAGCAAAGCAGCGAGGCGCACATCCACCTGGCCGGTGACATGGGCGGGATTCGCGGCGGTGAAGCAGCCATGTTGAGCGGGCGTATTGCCGCGCTGTCGGTGCTGATGCAATGCAATGTGCTGGATTCCCATACCGTCCTCGAACGCCGGGCGCAGTATCAGGCGAAGTTGGACCGGATCATCCGCTTCCGTGCCGCCGTGGACCGCTACACCCGACGCGGTGCGGGGCAAACCGCGCTGCCGGCGGCCGATACGGTGATCTGCCGTTGTGAACACGCCACCCGCGCCGACATCGACCGGGCCCTTGAGCAGGGCGTGCAAGACATGGCCAGCCTGAAGATGCGCACCCGGGTGAGCATGGGCGATTGCCAGGGGCGGATGTGCGTAGGGTACTGCAGCGACCGCCTGCGCGAGGCCACCGGGCGTGCCGACGTCGGCTGGCTACGGCCACGCTTCCCGATCGATCCGATACCGTTCTCAGCGTTCCGCAATGTCGGCATGGAGGCCGCCCGCCATGATTAAGCACCCAGGAATCCAGGACTACGACGTGGTCATCGCCGGTGGCGGCGTGATCGGCGCTTCCTGTGCCTACCAGTTGTCCAAGCGCAAGCACCTGAAAGTCGCCCTGATCGACGCCAAGCGTCCCGGCAACGCGACCCGCGCTTCGGCCGGCGGCCTGTGGGCCATTGGCGAGTCGGTGGGGTTGGGGTGTGGGGTGATCTTCTTTCGCATGATGTCGGCCAACCGCAAGCGCCAGACCCCGATCCAGAGCCAGAGTGCGGCCGTGGCGGTGGATGCCAGCACGCCGCACATCCTGCCCCAGTCGTTCTTCGACTTTGCCCTGCAGTCCAACGCGATGTACCCCCAGTTGCACCGGGAGTTGCTGGACAACCATGGCATGGATATCAAATTCGAGGAAACCGGGCTCAAGTTCGTGATCTACGACGACGAGGATCGCTTGTATGCCGAGCACATCGTCGCCTGCATTCCCCACCTGGCCGATCAGGTGCGCTGGCTTGACCAGGCTGCCCTGCGCGAGGCCGAGCCCTGCGTCAGCCATGAAGCCCGGGGTGCCCTGGAGTTCCTGTGCGATCACCAGGTCAGCCCGTTCCGGCTGGCCGACGCCTACACCGAAGGTGCCCGGCAGAATGGTGTCGACCTGTACTTCAACACCCACGTTACCGGGGTGCTGCGTAGCGGCGCTCGGGTGACGGGAGTGAAAACCGCCGAGGCCGGAACCTTCCACTGCCGGACCCTCATCAACGCCACCGGTGCCTGGGCGGCGGACCTGAGCGAGCAGGCCACCGGGGTGCGGATTCCGGTCAAGCCGGTCAAGGGGCAGATTCTGCTGACCGAACGCATGCCGAAAATCCTCAACGGCTGCCTGACTACCAGCGACTGCTACGTGGCACAGAAAGACAACGGTGAAATCCTGATAGGCAGCACCACCGAAGACAAAGGCTTCGACGTGACCACCACCTACCCGGAGATCGAGGGGCTGGTGCAGGGGGCGATGCGGTGCATTCCGCAACTGGCCGACATCAACCTCAAGCGGACCTGGGCCGGCCTGCGCCCCGGTTCCCCCGATGAATTGCCGATCCTGGGGCCGATGCGAGGGGTGGAAGGGTACCTCAATGCCTGCGGACATTTCCGCACGGGCATCCTGACCTCGGCCATCACCGGGGTCTTGCTGGACAGGCTGGTGAACAACGAGCCGCTGCCGTTGGATATCACGCCGTTCCTAGCGGACCGTTTCGAGGTGACGCCGAGGGTTGCTGAAGCCAAGAAGATGGGGCTGGCCTGAGACAGCGAGCCAGTGTTGTGAGCGCAGAACTTGCAGCCACCCAGGGAACTCTGTGGGAGCAAAGCTTGCTCGCGATTGCGGTAAGTCAGTCAGCAACAATGTTGACCGGTCTGCCACTGTCGCGAGCAAGCTTTGCTCCCACAGGGATGGAGTGTACGTCGGTCGTTAATCCTCGAACCCCACCTGTTCATGAATCTCATCGACCTTGAGTTCCAGCCGATAGGCCACGGCAATGAACAAGGCCTGGCACAGGCACAGGGTGGCGCTCAGCGAGCGGAAGGCGAAGGAGCTGCCTTCGTTCACCAGCAGTACGGTGTTGGCCCGTTTCGCCAGGGGCGACAGGTTGCTGTCGGTGATGATCAGCGTCTTGGCCTGGTGATGCTGGGCGATGCGCAGGCAGTGCTGGGTTTCCTTGCCATAGGGCGTGAAGCTGATGGCGATCACCAGGTCATTGGCCCGCACGCTGCGCATCTGCTCGCGATAACTGCCCCCCAGCCCGGACACCAAATGGATGCGTTTGTTGGTGTGCTGCAGGTTATAGACCAGGTAATCGGCCACCGCGAAGGAGCGTCGCACGCCCACCACATAGATGTTGTCGGCATTGACCACCAGGTCGACAGCCTTGTCGAACGCCTGGTCGTCCAGTTCCAGCCCCAGTCGCTCGATGCCCGACAGCGTGGCATTGATACATTCGCGCGCCAGGTCGCCGCCGCTGGCTTTCTGCGACTTGTTGGCGATCATGCTGCGAATGCGTTGCTGGTAGTTCTGCACCGGCGTGGTCTTGTGGGTATAGGCCTCGCGGAACAAAGCCTGCATTTCGCTGAACCCGCTGAAGCCGAACCGTTGGGAGAAGCGCACGATGGCCGACGGGTGCACTTCGCACTCGCGGGCGATGTCACTGATGCGGTCCACCATGATCCGGTCGCTTTGCTGGCTCATGTAGCTGGCAATGCGTTTGAGCTGGCGCGGCAGGCTTTCATATTCATCGGTGATCAGTTGCAACAGACGCTCGGCATTGATCGGTGGGCTGGCGAGGGCGGCCTCGGACGCGCGCTCGGATGGCGCCGGCAGATCGGGGCGGGTCATAGATAATCCTTCTGGCTTGTTCTTATAGAGCCGTCCGCTGGAAGACCGGCTCTCGACAATAAGTTGGCTGCTCGCAGTCTACAGCGTAGGCGCAGGGAAAATCATGATGGGTAACGTCGCAATCCATGACTGGAACGACGCGCTACGTCTGATACAGCCGATTTGAAGTTTATTGGAAAAAATATTCCACACAAAAATATTATAGAAAAATTATTGATTGTTGAGCCTTGCTCGTTTTAGTCTGCACCCACCAAGAGCGTTGGCGCCGGTCCGGCAGCGAACGCAGGCTGATAAAAATAACAGGAGCCAGCATGGGCCAGACTCGTTTTGCCAGTGGGCGTCAATTGGATGTGATCTGCCTGGGACGCCTGGGCGTGGACCTGTATGCGCAGCAAGTCGGGGCGCGGCTGGAAGATGTGTCGAGCTTCGCCAAATACCTGGGTGGCTCGTCGGCCAATATCGCTTTCGGCACCGCGCGACTTGGGCTCAGGTCGGCGATGCTGAGCCGGGTAGGGGATGACCACATGGGCCGTTTCCTGGTGGAATCCCTGGCCCGCGAAGGCTGTGATGTCAGCGGCATCAAGGTCGACCCTGAACGCCTGACCGCTCTGGTCCTGCTGGGTATCAAGGATCGGGAAACCTTTCCCCTGGTGTTCTACCGGGAAAACTGCGCCGACATGGCACTGCGCGCCGAAGACATCGACGAGGCCTTCATTGCCTCGAGCAAGGCCCTGCTGATCACCGGCACTCATTTCTCCACCGAAGGCGTCTACAAGGCCAGCCTCCAGGCGCTGGATCATGCCGCCAAACACAACGTCAAACGCATACTGGACATCGACTACCGGCCGGTACTCTGGGGTCTGACGGGCAAGGCCGACGGGGAAACCCGTTTCGTCGCCGACCAGAAAGTCAGCCAGCATGTGCAAGGCATCCTGCCGCGCTTCGACCTGATCGTCGGCACCGAAGAAGAGTTTCTGATTGCCGGCGGCAGCGAGGATCTGCTGACGGCACTGCGTACCGTCCGATCGCTGACGGCGGCGACCCTGGTGGTCAAGCTCGGCCCGCAGGGTTGCACGGTGATTCACGGCGCCATCCCGGACCGACTCGAGGACGGCGCCATTTATCCGGGTGTCCGCGTTGAAGTCCTGAATGTACTGGGTGCCGGCGATGCCTTCATGTCGGGCTTCCTCGCCGGCTGGCTGGAGGACGCCAGTGATGAGCGCTGCTGCCAGCTCGCCAACGCCTGCGGTGGCCTGGTGGTGTCGCGTCACGGCTGTGCGCCGGCGATGCCGACCCGGGCTGAACTCGACTACCTGTTCGACAGCCCGGTGCCGATCACCCGGCCGGACCAGGACCTCGTGCTGCAGCGGTTGCATCAGGTCAGCGTGCCGCGCAAGGCCTGGAAACAACTGTTCATCTTTGCCTTTGACCATCGTTGGCAACTGGTGGAGCTGGCGCAAAAAGGTGATCGAGACTTGAGTTGCATTGGTGCACTCAAGCGGTTGTTCATCCAGGCGGTGGAGCGGGTCGAAGCCGATTTGCAGCGCCAGGGCATCGAGGCCGATGTCGGCTTGCTGGCCGATCAACGCTTCGGCCAGGACTCGTTGAACGCCGCCAGCGGACGCGGCTGGTGGGTGGCGCGGCCGGTGGAAGTGCAAGGCTCGCGGCCGCTGGCGTTCGAGCACGGGCGCTCCATCGGCAGCAACCTGATCGCCTGGCCCAGCGAACAAATCATCAAGTGCCTGGTGCAGTTCCACCCCGATGACGAACCGCTGCTGCGCCTGGAGCAGGAGGCGCAGCTGATGGGGCTCTACAAGGCCTCCCAAGTCAGCGGTCATGAATTGCTGTTGGAGGTCATTCCACCGAAGAATCATCCGTCGCAGCATCCTGATGTGCTGTACCGGGCGCTCAAGCGCCTCTACAACCTGGGCATCTACCCGGCGTGGTGGAAGATCGAAGCCCAGACTGCGGAGGAGTGGAAACAACTCGACGAGCTGATCCAGCAGCGCGACCCGTACTGCCGCGGGGTCGTGCTCCTGGGGCTCAACGCCCCGGCTGCCGCCTTGGCCGAGGGGTTTCGCCAGGCCAGCCAGAGCACGACTTGCCGGGGATTTGCCGTGGGCCGCACGATTTTCCAGGAGCCGAGCCGGGCCTGGCTGGCGGGGGAAATCGATGATGAAACGCTGATCCGGCAGGTGCAGGGCACGTTTGTGGAGTTGATCGAGGCGTGGCGTGCTGCCCGGTCGTGATCGACGCAGCAGGCTTTGTGGCGAGGGGATTCATCCCCGTTGGGCTGCAAAGCAGCCCCAAAGCAGCCGACTCAATCTGCCTGACGCACCGAGCCGCATGGTTTTAGGGCTGCTTCGCACCCCAGCGGGGATGAATCCCCTCGCCACCATGCTGTGTTCACAAATGTATTCAGTTTGAAAACAATAAAAGGTGCAGCCATGCCCGCTATTCGAATTGGCATCAACCCGATCTCCTGGAGCAACGACGACTTGCCGTCCCTGGGCGGTGAGACGCCGTTGAGCACTGCGCTGAGCGAAGGCAAGGCCATCGGCTACGAAGGGTTCGAGCTCAACGGCAAGTTTCCCAAGGACGCCAAGGGTGTCGGCGATGTGCTGCGTCCCTATGACCTGGCGCTGGTGTCCGGTTGGTACTCCAGCCGCCTGGCCCGACGCTCGGTGGCCGAGGAAATCGATGCGATTGCCGCCCACGTGCAGTTGCTGGCGCAAAACGGCGCCACGGTGTTGGTCTATGGCGAAGTCGCCGACTCGATCCAGGGCCAGTGCATCCCCCTGATCGAGCGGCCGCGCTTTCACACCGACGATGCCTGGCAGGCCTATGCCGACAAGCTGACCGAACTGGCACGCTTCACCTTGTCCCAAGGCGTGCGCCTGGCGTATCACCATCACATGGGGGCTTACGTCGAATCGCCCTCGGACATCGACAAACTGATGGCCCTGACCGGCAGTGAGGTCGGCCTGCTGTTCGACTCGGGTCACTGCTACATGGGCGGTGGCGAGCCGTTGCAGGTATTACGCAAGCACATCGAGCGGGTCTGCCATGTGCACTTCAAGGACGTGCGCAAGCCGGTGGTGCAACTGGCGCGCAACCATCTCTGGAGCTTCCCGGATTGCATCGTCAATGGCACCTTCACCGTGCCGGGGGACGGCGACATCGATTTCGCCGCGTTGCTGGACGTCCTGCTGGCCGCCGATTACCAGGGCTGGCTGGTGGTGGAAGCCGAACAGGACCCGGCCGTAGCGCCGAGTTATGCCTACGCCAAGAAGGGCTACGACACCTTGCGTGCCTTGTTGCTGGAAAGGAGTTCGTCATGAGTCTGTTGATCAAGAACCAGCCCGGTGGCCGGACCATGGTCCAACTGCCCCAGGGCGAGCTGGAATACGTCGGGTTCGCCGCCTACCGCCTGAGCCACGGCGAAACCCTGCCGGTGGCCGCCGGCGACCAGGAGTTGTGCCTGGTGCTGCTCAGTGGTCGCATCAGCCTCAAGGGCGAAGCGCCGGGGCAGAGCAGTTTCGCCTGGGACAACCTTGGCGATCGCCAGTCGGTGTTCGAGGATAAATCGCCCTACGCCGCTTACCTGCCACCGGGCAGCCAGGCCCAGGTGATCGCCTTGAGCGACGTACAGGTCGCCGTCTGTGCCGCGCCGGGTTCCAGCCAGAACGATTACGGCCCTCGGCTGATCCGCCCCGATGGCATGAAGCGTAGCGTGCGTGGCAAGGGCGCGAATACCCGGTATGTCTGCGACATCCTGCCGGACAGCGAACCGGCCCACTCGTTGCTGGTGGTGGAAGTGCGTACGCCGTCGGGCCACTCGTCGAGCTATCCACCTCACAAGCACGATACCGACGACCTGCCGCACCAGAGTTTCCTGGAGGAAACCTACTATCACCAGGTCAACCCGTCCCAGGGCTTCGTGTTCCAACGGGTCTACACCGACGACCGCAGTATCGACCAGGCCATGGCCGTGGAGAACGGCGATTTGGTGGTGGTACCCAAGGGCTACCACCCGGTCAGCGTGCCTTACGGGTACGAGTCGTACTACCTGAACGTCATGGCCGGCCCGAAGCGGGTCTGGCAGTTTCATAACGATCCGCAGCACAGTTGGTTGCTGGATCTCTGAACACCGTTTGCGGCCCGATCACCCGCGTCGTTTCGTGTGGATACTGGAGGGATAACAAGATGAATAAGCCCCTGCGTTTTGCCTTGAACCGAATGGTTGCCCCGCGCCTGTCGTTGCCCGAATTCATCGATCTGGCCCTGGCCTTGAAAACCGATGCCATCGAGATCCGTAACGATCTGAAAGGCGTCGAGATCGAGAACGGCATGGCGCCTGCTCGCGTGCGCGAGTTGTGCGAGACGCGGGGCATCAAGGTGTTGTCGATCAACGCCCTCTATCCCTTCGACGTGTGGAACGAGGAGCGCCGCGCCCAGGCCTTGAGGCTGGCCGACTATGCGCGTGAATGTGGCGCCGAGGGCCTGGTCATGTGCCCGCTCAATGAGCGGGCCGACCCACGCAGCGAGGCCGAGCGCGCGGCGGGGTTGCGTACGGCGCTCAGCGAACTGGCGCCTATCCTGCG
The DNA here is from genome assembly GCF_024749045.1 of Pseudomonas sp. B21-028. Lineage (NCBI taxonomy): Bacteria > Pseudomonadati > Pseudomonadota > Gammaproteobacteria > Pseudomonadales > Pseudomonadaceae > Pseudomonas > Pseudomonas sp. B21-028. Next base: position 4,067,599 of record NZ_CP087184.1, on the reverse strand, counting down.
GGCCTTTGGCATCTACGGCTTCATCGAGCCCCTGGGGTTCGAGGAGTGCTCGTTGCGCCGCAAGGGGACGGCGGTGGAAGCGATCAAGGCCATCGGCGGGCTGGATGTGTTCCGCCTGGTGCACGACACCTTTCACCACCATCTGGCGGGTGAGCAGGCGTTCTTCCCCGAACTGACCGGGCTGGTGCACATCTCCGGCGTGGAAGATGCCCAGGCGCCGTTGGCAACGATCCGCGACGGCCACCGGGTGTTGGTGGGCAAGGCCGACATCCTCGGCAACGCCGCGCAGATCGAAGCGCTGCGGGCCGGTGGCTATGAAGGTTACTTGTCCTTCGAACCGTTCGCCGAGAGCGTCCATGAATTGGCCGACATCCGCCAGGCATTGGGGGCGAGCATGAGCCATTTGCAGGATTCACAGGTCTGACACAACCTCCAAGATGATGAACCCCCTTGTGGGAGCGAGCCTGCTCGCGATGGCGGCCTGTCAAGCACATTGATGTCGGCTGACACACCGCCATCGCGAGCAGGCTCGCTCCCACAGGGATCTGCATTCCAGACAAGGTGCAAGCATGTCCACAACACGACTGACCATGGCCCAGGCCCTGGTGAAATTCCTCGATAACCAGTATGTCGAGGTCGATGGCGTCCAGAGCAAGTTCGTCGCCGGGGTCTTTACCATTTTCGGCCACGGCAACGTGCTGGGCCTGGGCCAGGCGCTGGAACAGGACAGCGGCGACCTGGTGGTCCATCAGGGCCGCAACGAACAGGGCATGGCCCACGCTGCCATTGGCTTCGCCAAGCAGAACCTGCGGCGCAAGATCTACGCCTGTACCTCATCGGTCGGCCCCGGCGCGGCGAACATGTTGACGGCGGCGGCTACCGCGACGGCCAATCGCATTCCGCTGCTGCTGTTGCCCGGCGATGTCTACGCCAGCCGTCAACCGGACCCGGTGCTGCAACAGATCGAGCAGTTCCACGACCTGAGCATCAGCACCAACGATGCGTTCAAGGCGGTGAGCAAATACTGGGACAGGATCAACCGTCCCGAGCAATTGATGAGCGCCGCGATCCAGGCCATGCGCGTGCTCACCGATCCGGCCGAAACCGGCGCGGTGACCCTGGCGCTGCCCCAGGATGTGCAAGGCGAAGCCTATGACTACCCGGACTACTTCCTGGCCAAGCGCGTGCATCGCATCGACCGCCGTCCGGCCACCGCGGCGATGCTCGACGATGCCCTGGCCCTGCTCAAGGGCAAGCGCCAGCCGCTGATCATCTGTGGCGGCGGGGTGAAGTACGCCGGCGCCAACGCCGCATTGCAGGCCTTTGCCGAACGCTTCGACATCCCCTTTGCCGAGACCCAGGCCGGCAAGAGCGCCGTGGTGTCCAGCCATCCGCTGAACGTCGGCGGTGTTGGCGAAACCGGTTGCCTGGCGGCGAACCTGCTGGCCAAGGAAGCAGACCTGATCATCGGCATCGGTACTCGCTACAGCGATTTCACCACCGGCTCCAAATGGCTGTTCCAGCATCCAGAGGTGCAATTCCTCAACCTCAATGTCAGCCCGTGCGACGCACTGAAACTCGACGGCGTGCAGTTGCTGGCCGATGCCCGCGTCGGGCTGGAAGCGCTGTCCGCCGCCATGGGGGATTACCGTGCCGAATGGGGCGGGCGGATCGCCGATGCCAAGGGGCAATTGGAGGCCGAGGTGGACCGGGTCTACCAAGCCGATTACCAGACCGAGGATTTCATCCCGGAAATCAACGACGGCATGGACCCGACGGTGTTTCGCGAATTCATCGAACTCACCGGTTCCTGCCTGACCCAGAGTCGGGTGCTGGGCACCCTCAACGAAACCCTCGCCGATGACGCAATCATCGTCGCCGCCGCCGGCAGCCTGCCCGGTGACTTGCAGCGCAGCTGGCGCAGCAAGGGCGTGAACACCTACCACCTCGAATACGGCTATTCCTGCATGGGGTACGAAGTGAATGCGGCACTGGGGGTGAAGCTCGCCGAGCCTGATAAAGAGGTGTACGCCCTGGTGGGTGACGGCTCCTACATGATGCTGCATTCGGAGCTGGCGACCTCGATCCAGGAGCGGCGCAAGATCAACGTGGTGCTGCTGGACAACATGGCGTTCGGCTGCATCAACAACTTGCAGATGGGGAACGGGATGGACAGCTTCGGCACCGAGTTCCGCTTCCGCAACCCGGACACCGGCAAGCTCGACGGCGGCTTCGTGCCGGTGGATTTCGCCATGAGCGCGGCGGCCTACGGCTGCAAGACCTACAAGGTGAAGACCCTCGATGAACTGCACGCGGCCCTGGCCGACGCACGGCGGCAAACGGTCTCGACCCTGATCGACATCAAGGTCCTGCCCAAGACCATGATCCACGGCTACCTGTCCTGGTGGCGGGTCGGTGTGGCGCAAGTCTCCACCAGCGCCCGGACCAACGCCGTCGCCAAGGCCCTCAATGAACGACTGGCCCAGGCCCGTCAGTACTGATCACAACAACAAGGAGTTCCAAATGTCTTTGAAGCTTGGCGTCATCGGCACCGGGGCCATCGGCCAGGACCATATCCGTCGTTGCAGCCAGACCTTGCTCAACAGCCAGGTGGTGGCGGTGACCGACATCAACCTGGCCCAGGCGGCGAAAGTGGTGGCCGACCTGAAACTGACCGCCGAGGTCTATCCCGATGGGCACGCGCTGATCAAGGCCCCGGAAGTCGAGGCGATCCTCGTCACGTCCTGGGGGCCAAGTCATGAGGAATTCGTGCTGGCGGCGATTGCTGCCGGGAAACCGGTGTTCTGTGAAAAGCCCTTGGCCGTCACGGCAGAAGGCTGCCGTCGGATCGTCGAGGCCGAGGTGGCCCATGGCAAGCGACTGGTGCAGGTCGGTTTCATGCGCCCCTACGATGAAGGCTATCGGGCGCTCAAGGCGGTGATCGACAGCGGCCAGATCGGTGAGCCCCTGATGCTTCACTGTGCCCACCGCAACCCCAGCGTGGGCGAGAACTACAAGACCGATATGGCGATCACCGACACTTTGATCCATGAATTGGATGTGCTGCGCTGGCTGCTGGCCGACGACTACGTGTCGGTGCAGGTGGTATTCCCGCGCAAGACCAGCAAGGCCCTGGCCCACCTGCGCGATCCCCAGGTCGTCCTGCTGGAAACCGCCAAGGGCACGCGCATCGACGTGGAAGTGTTCGTCAACTGCCAGTACGGCTATGACATCCAGTGCGAAGTGGTGGGGGAGACCGGCATAGCCAAGTTGCCGGAGCCGTCCCAGGTACAACTGCGCAGCGACGCCAAGCTGTCCAATGCCATCCTGATGGATTGGAAGGATCGCTTCATCGCCGCTTATGACGTCGAGTTGCAGGCCTTTATCGACGGCGTCCGCGCCGGACAGGTGGGCGGTCCTTCGGCGTGGGATGGCTTCGCCGCGGCGGTGGCGGCGGATGCCTGCATCGAGGCGCAGGGCAGTGGGCAGATCATCAAGGTGCAATTGCCCGAGCGGCCGCGTTTCTACGGCTGATCACTGTTTTAAATGTGGGAGCGAGCAGGCTCGCTCCCACAGGGCCGCATTTCAATGGTGGGACAAGGAGCTTTCATGCGAATCGGACTGGTGGGCTATGGCAAGGGTGGACGGTTCTTTCATGCACCGCTGATCAGCAGTTTGCCGGGGGCGACGTTCGTGGGCGTGGTGACCCGGTCCGCTGAGCGTCGCCAGCAACTGGCGACCGAACATCCCGATGTCCAGGCGTTCGACACACTGGAGCAACTGGTGGCGGCCGGCGTCGACGTAGTAGTGGTTTCCACGCCTCTGGACGGTCGTCCGGCAGTGGTGATGGAGGCCATCGAGCGAGGCGTGGCGGTGGTCAGCGATAAACCGTTCGCCCCTGATGCCACGCAGGCCGAGGCGATGGTACTGGCAGCCGAACGACACAACGTGCCGCTCTGCGTGTATCAGAACCGGCGCTGGGACTCGGACTTCCTGACTGTGCGCAAATTGTTGGCGTCCGGCGTCCTGGGACAGGTCCAGCGGTTCGAGTCCAGCGTCGAGCGTTATTCGCCGACGTCCGTCGGCAAGGGCAGCGGTGGCGGGTTCCTGCGTGACCTGGGCAGTCATCTGGTGGATCAGGCGTTGCAGCTGTTCGGACCGGTGGTGCGGGTGTATGCCGAGCTGGACTACCGCCAGCCAGGCCAGGTTTTCGACAATGGTTTCTTCATGTCCCTGAGCCATGCCAACGGCGTGGTGTCGCACTTGAGTGGCAGTTGCCTGCAGAACGCGCCGCGCCCACGGTTCCGGGTCAGTGGTTCCGAGGGCTGTTACACCGTCGAGGGATTGGACGGGCAGGAAGCCCAGGCCCTGGCCGGTTTGAGTCCGGCGACCGAGGGCGAACGCTGGGGGACCGAAGAGCATCGACGCTGGGGCTGGTTCGAGCACGGCACCGAACGTGAGCGGGTGACGTCGGAGCGCGGCTGTTGGATCGAATTCTATCAGCGCCTGCAAGCCGCTTTGCGGGGAGCTGGCCCGCTGCCAGTCCTGTCTCGTGATGCACTGGCGACCACTCGTCTGCTGGACGCTGCCCGGCAGAGCGCGGAACGCCATGAAGTGGTGGTTTTGGGCACGCCCATCGGCCATGGAACAAAAAACGAATAAAATTCTAAAATTTGTTGATATGGAAAATATTTTCCAATAAAGTCTTTTCCAGGTTACCGACATCCAGTTCCCGCTTGTGCAACGGCTTCTTAAACAAGCGGCGGACTCAACAAAAACAAGAAACACAGCCAGGTACCGTCGATGAAAACCTTCAGCCGCTCTGCGTTTCACCTGTCACGTCTACCGCGCTTGTCCGCAACCCTTCCCCTGTTCGAATCCCTAGGCATCCGGCGCAACGGCGCCGTGGTGTGTTGCATGCCCGGTGCGCCCATCGTGCGTTTGCCGCGTTCCTGAGTTCCGACACGCCTTATCCATAAAACCAACAAGAATGTGGAGAAAGACCGTTCATGAAGACCAAGACCCGTATCGCCTCGTTGGCCCTGTCGTTGATGTTTGCCAGCGGTGCTGCCCTGGCGGACCTGAAGATCGGGGTCAGCATGTCGCAGTTCGACGACACCTGGCTGACTTACCTGCGCGAGTCCATGGACAAGAAGGCCAAGTCCATGCCGGACGGCGTCACCCTGCAATTCGAAGACGCACGCAGTGATGTGGTCAAGCAACTGAGTCAGGTGGAAAGTTTCATCAGCCAGAAGGTCGACGCCATCATCGTCAACCCGGTGGACACCGCCGCGACCCAACGCATCACCAAATCCGCCGTGGCCGCGGGCATTCCGCTGGTTTATGTCAACCGTCGTCCCGATGACCTGAAGCTGCCGGCCGGCGTGGTGACCGTTGCCTCGGACGACCTGGAAGCCGGGCGGATGCAGATGCAGTATCTGGCGGACAAAATGGGTGGCAAGGGCGACATCGTGATCCTGCTGGGAGACCTGGCCAACAACTCCACCACCAACCGCACCAAGGGCGTCAAGGAAGTGCTCGCCAAGTACCCGAATATCAAGATCGAACAGGAACAGACCGGTACCTGGTCCAGAGACAAGGGCATGACCCTGGTCAACGACTGGCTGACCCAGGGGCGTGAGTTCAATGCGGTGGTGGCGAACAACGATGAGATGGCCATCGGCGCGTCCATGGCGCTCAAGGGCGCCGGCAAGGAGAAGGGCAGTGTACTGATTGCCGGGGTCGACGGCACGCCGGATGGCCTGAACGCCGTGAAGAAGGGCGAGATGGCCGTCTCGGTGTTCCAGGATGCCAAGGGCCAGGCCGATGGCTCGATCGACACGGCCGTGAAAATGGTCAAGAAACAGCCGGTGGAACAGGCCGTGTGGGTGCCGTACCGCCTGATCACGCCGGAAAACGTCGACCAGTTCAAGTAACGTTCCACGCACCGCTGGTTCGACCACAACAATAAGCAGGCAAGGACGCCACGCCGACCTTGCCCAGGGAGTACCTGAACATGTTTGCCTCAGCGATAGTTTCGAGCGCCCCGGCAATGACTGTCCCGCCGGGCGTACTACCTGACGAACCGTATCTGCTGGAAGTCGTCAATGTCAGCAAGGGATTTCCAGGCGTGGTGGCCTTGTCCGACGTGCAGTTGCGGGTACGCCCCGGTTCCGTCCTGGCCCTGATGGGCGAAAACGGCGCCGGTAAATCTACCCTGATGAAGATCATAGCCGGCATCTACCAGCCGGACGCCGGTGAACTGCGCCTGCGGGGCAAACCGGTCACATTCGACACCCCCCTGGCGGCGTTGCAGGCCGGTATTGCGATGATCCATCAGGAACTGAACCTGATGCCCCACATGAGCATTGCCGAAAACATCTGGATCGGCCGCGAGCAGCTCAATGGCCTGCACATGATCGACCACGGGGAGATGCACCGTTGCACCGCCAGGTTGCTGGAGCGCCTGCGGATCAACCTCGACCCCGAGGAGCAGGTGGGCAACCTGAGCATTGCCGAACGGCAGATGGTGGAAATCGCCAAAGCGGTGTCCTATGACTCCGACATCCTGATCATGGACGAGCCGACCTCGGCCATCACTGAAACGGAAGTCGCCCACCTGTTCTCGATCATTGCCGACCTCAAGGCCCAGGGTAAGGGCATCATCTATATCACCCATAAAATGAACGAAGTGTTCGCCATCGCCGATGAAGTGGCGGTGTTTCGCGACGGCTGCTACATCGGCCTGCAACGGGCCGACAGCATGAACGGCGACAGTCTGATCTCGATGATGGTCGGACGGGAGTTGAGCCAGCTGTTTCCGGAGCGGGACAAACCCATTGGCGAGTTGGTGTTGTCGGTGCGCGACCTGAGCCTGGATGGCATCTTCAAAGGGGTCTCCTTCGACCTGCACGCCGGGGAGATCCTCGGCATCGCCGGGCTGATGGGCTCGGGACGGACCAACGTGGCCGAGGCGATCTTCGGTGTAACGCCCAGTACCGGCGGCGAGATTCTGCTGGATGGCCAACCGGTGCGCATCAGCGATCCGCACATGGCCATCGAGAAAGGGTTTGCCTTGCTGACCGAGGATCGCAAGCTCAGTGGGCTGTTCCCGTGCCTGTCGGTGCTGGAAAACATGGAAATGGCCGTGCTGCCCCATTACGTCGGCAACGGTTTCATCCAGCAGAAAGCCTTGCGCGCGTTGTGCGAAGACATGTGCAAGAAGCTGCGGGTCAAGACCCCGTCCCTGGAGCAGTGCATCGACACCCTGTCCGGCGGCAATCAACAGAAGGCGCTGCTGGCCCGCTGGCTGATGACCAACCCGCGGATCCTGATCCTCGACGAGCCGACCCGTGGCATCGATGTTGGCGCCAAGGCCGAGATCTACCGGCTCATTGCCTACCTGGCGGGTGAGGGCATGGCGGTCATCATGATCTCCTCCGAGCTGCCGGAAGTGCTGGGCATGAGCGACCGGGTCCTGGTGATGCACGAAGGCGACCTGATGGGCACCCTCGGCCGGAGCGAAGCGACCCAGGAGCGGGTCATGCAGTTGGCCTCCGGCCTGGCCTGACGCGCCCGTTCAAAAAATAAAGTCGAGCAACACTGTGGCGAGGGGATTTATCCCCGCTGGGCCGCTACATCTCCCGGCAGAGAGCACTCCTCGCCAAAGAACAAGAAAAGGTGAATGGCAATGAACGCGATACTGGAAAACAAACCCGCGGCCGCACCGGCCAGGACGCGCCGGCGCTTGCCGACGGAGCTGAGTATCTTCCTGGTGCTGATCGGCATTGGCCTGGTGTTCGAGTTGTTCGGCTGGATCATGCGCGACCAGAGTTTTCTAATGAACTCCCAGCGCCTGGTCCTGATGATTCTGCAGGTGTCGATCATCGGCCTGCTGGCCATCGGCGTGACCCAGGTCATCATCACCACCGGCATCGACCTGTCGTCCGGTTCCGTGCTGGCGTTGTCGGCCATGATTGCCGCAAGTCTGGCCCAGACCTCGGATTTTGCCCGAGCGGTGTTTCCGTCCCTCACCGATCTGCCGGTATGGATACCGGTAGTGGCGGGGTTGGGCGTGGGGCTGCTGGCCGGGGCGATCAACGGCAGCATCATCGCCGTCACCGGCATCCCGCCCTTTATTGCCACGCTCGGCATGATGGTGTCGGCCCGTGGCCTGGCGCGTTACTACACCGAAGGCCAGCCGGTGAGCATGCTGTCGGATTCCTACACCGCCATCGGTCATGGCGCCATGCCGGTGATCATCTTCCTGGTGGTGGCGGCGATTTTCCATATTGCCCTGCGCTACACCAAGTACGGCAAATACACCTATGCCATCGGCGGCAATATGCAGGCGGCGCGTACCTCGGGGATCAACGTCAAGCGGCATCTGGTCATCGTCTACAGCATCGCCGGGTTGCTGGCGGGGCTCGCCGGGGTGGTGGCCTCGGCGCGGGCCGCCACCGGGCAGGCCGGCATGGGCATGTCCTATGAACTGGATGCGATTGCCGCGGCGGTGATCGGCGGCACGAGCCTGGCCGGTGGAGTGGGGCGCATCACCGGGACGGTGATCGGTGCGCTGATCCTTGGCGTCATGGCCAGCGGCTTCACGTTCGTCGGCGTCGATGCCTACATCCAGGACATCATCAAGGGGCTGATCATTGTGGTCGCGGTGGTCATCGACCAGTACCGCAACAAGCGCAAGCTCAAGCGTTAACGGCCACCGTACTGCGACAAAGCGCCACGCCTGACCTGCGTGGCGTTGCCATTTGTCTTCTTAATACAGCCATCGCAGCGAATTTCTTGTTATAAACGCACTCCGATGATCGCCAGAAGCCTGTCAGAGAACATTTGAAGGGGTTGTCGGACATTTTCCCATGTTTTCGGTTGCTGAGGCCTCGACTCGGCCTTAGACTGCCGCCCCTCGTAAATTGAGTGCCGGGTGGCGCTTGGAATAGACGGCGCCTTCCTGACGAGCGTGGCAGCTGCGCTGCGGAACGCTCCATAATTCGCCTTAATGCACGTTTTTTTATAGAGATATCAATGACAAAGGAAAAGTTGCTGGCCATGCCGGCGGATGACTACATGAACGCCGAGCAGCTGGCTTTCTTCACCAAGCTGTTGCAGAACATGAAAGTCGAAACCCACGAGCGCATCGAACAGAACCGAATCGCCATTGAAAGCCTGGATTCCCCGGCTGACCCGGCCGACGCTGCTTCCGTAGAAGAAGAGCGCACCTGGCTGGTTAACGCCATCGATCGTGACCAGCGCATGCTGCCCCAACTGGAGCAGGCCCTGGACCGCATCAACGACGAAAGCTTCGGCTGGTGCGACGACAGCGGCGAGCCGATCGGCCTCAAGCGCCTGCTGATCAGCCCGACCACCAAGTACTGCATCGAAGCTCAGGAACGTCACGAGCAGATCGACAAGCACCAGCGTCAGGCCTGATCCGCTACCTGCCATTCGAGATACCAGACCTTGTGGCGAGGGCGCTTGCTCCCGCCCAGACCCTGTAGCGGCCCCTCGAAAATCACCCCGCTGCGTTGATCTGCTGCAAGAACGCGACTAATGGACCATGGATAATGGCTCGGTAGTGGCGTTTAATGCTGGCATAACAACGAGAAGTGTGGTGACAAACATGGCGACAGATGGATCTCTGGCGGCGGTGCCTGCCTCGGTATCGGCTACAAAAAGCACGGCGCGCTGGCTGACGCCGACCTTGCAGAGTCTTGCTCTGACCTTGCTGCTGTGCGGCATGGTGCTGGGAGGCTGGTCGCTGTACCTGGGCCTGCCCCTGGCGATGCTGATCGTCTGGTTGCCACGCCTGCGCTCGCGCCTGGCCACCGTGCCCCAACCGTCGTCGAATACCGGCTCACTGGCCGAGCTGACCCGTGACCTGTCCTACACCACCAGTCATAACGCGTTGTCGGCCGCTGGCGTCGCCTATTCGGTCAGGCAACTGGCCGGCAAGGTCCAGTCACAACTCGACGCGGCCGCACAGATCGTCAGCAATGCCGAAGCGATGATCGCCACCGAACAGGCCACTTCCCAACTCAGCCAGCAAGCCCTGGGCGCCGCCAGCGAAGCCCATCGCAGCAGCGTTGCCGGGCGCAGCGAACTGGTGGAGTCCATCAGCCGCATGCACCAGCTCAGCCAGCGGGCAAACGACAGTCGCGAGTTGATCGAGGCCTTGAGCGTGCGCAGCGACGAGATCCAGCGGGTCAGCCTGGTGATTCAATCGATTGCCAGCCAGACCAACCTGCTGGCGCTGAACGCGGCCATCGAAGCGGCGCGGGCCGGCGAGCATGGCCGTGGCTTCGCCGTGGTGGCCGATGAAGTCCGTGGCCTGGCGGGCCGCACGGCGGCGGCGACCGGCGAGGTCGGGGTCATGGTGGCGGATATCCAGCAGCGCACCGCCCAGGTCGTCGAGCAGATCCGTCAGCTGGCAGCCGATCTGGACAGTGGTGTGCAGCAAGTCGAGCACACCGGCCAACACCTGGAGAACATTGCCCGGCTCGCCGCCGGTGTCGAAACCCAGGTCAGCGCCATTGCCCAGGGCACCGACACCAACCGCGAACAACTCGACAGCCTGTTCCATGCCATTGAACAGATGCGCGGGGACCTGTCCATCAGCGACCAGCAGACCCAACGCCTGGCCGAAGCGGCCGTGCAGATGGAAGGCCAGGCTGAAACCATCAGCGAGCGCCTGGCCGAGGTGGGGCTCGACGATTATCACCAACGGGTCTACGACCTGGCGCGTGAAGGCGCGAGCCAGATCGCCGCGCAATTCGAGGCGGATGTCGATCAAGGACGTATCAGCCTGGACGATCTGTTCGATCGTAACTACCAGGCCATTCCCAATACCCATCCCGCCAAGTTCCAGACCCGTTTCGACCGTTATACCGACCAGGTCCTGCCGGCCATCCAGGAGCCTTTGCTCACCCGGCATGACGGCCTGGTGTTTGCGATTGCCTGCACCCAGCAGGGGTATGTGCCGACCCATAACAAGGTCTTCAGTCAGCCGTTGACCGGCGATCCTGCCGTCGACACGCTGAACAACCGTACCAAGCGCAAGTTCTCCGATCGCACCGGGATTCGATGCGGCAGCCACCAGCAACCGGTGCTGTTGCAGACCTATACCCGCGACACGGGCGAGCTGATGCACGACCTGTCCGTGCCCATCATGATCAAGGGCCGCCACTGGGGTGGATTGCGGTTGGGCTATAAGCCCGAGAAGGCACGATGAGCGGTGCATCAGTGGATGCCTGAGTGGCAGGGTTATTGCCATCGCGAGCAGGCTCGCTCCCACAGGGGACTTGTGGTGCTCCGGGACCTTGTGGGAGCGAGCCTGCTCGCGATGGCGGTGGCACAGCCGACATCAATGCCTACTGACCCACCGCTATCGCGAGCAAGCTCGCTCCCACAAAGCAAATGCCGTTGAGCCGCTATTTGCCGTCGTGCAGGCGTACGTTCAGTTGATCCACCAGCACCGCCTCTTCGCCATCGGCGAGCAACCATTCCCGTAGCAGGTCCTTTTGCTGATCCGACCAGAAATCGGCCTCCACCAGTTTTGTCTCCGGGTCCAGGGGGTGTGCCATGATGAAACTGTCGATGGCTTTTTCGTCCGAGGGCAGGCCCAGTTGATCGAACAAGGTCTTGAGCTCGTGGGAAGGCTGTTCCATGGGGTTCTCCTTTGGGCATGCGCCGTCATGGCGCGTCGGTTGCGTCCCTTTATCTGAGGCAAGCGCGCGTCAGGAGTTCGATTATTGCTGTGTCCCGGTACTTCGCTCGAGATGCCTGGCCAAGTAGCAGGCTTCGTTATGGTCGGTACGGAAACCTCTTACACGTCCAGTCGATGTTTCTTCAATATGGAAAAAACATTTGCCGGCCAGGACGACCCGATATCGCGGTTGAATCAGCGAGACCGGCAGGTAATGAATCCCGTCAAAGGCGTCATGGGGATTGACGATGTGTGGTGTGGCGGGGTGGAGCAAGGTTGTGAAAGTGCCCATGTGAATTCCTTTTCTATGGTTTACCGACGAATTGCCAGGTATTTCAAGTAGTCTCTGCCCCTCCGGCTGCTCTAGAATCAACAGCGCTGCATGGACGGTTGCGCCTATCTAAAGCAATTTTTTTTAGGCTCGATGTCAGAAAAATGCTTTTTTAAGTGAGAATTTTCCCTAAAGTTAGTAGTCCCACCTTTTCCGATGCGCAGAGTGGCTATTTCCTTCAGCTTCTGACGACTTCCCGGGAAAGACGGCGAGAGTGGCAATCCTTTAGTCTTCTCTTGCCCGGGACAGGGTGCGCCGTTCACTTCGAATTTCAGTTACAGGTCCATTGCGACACTACGTCGGCACGGGTTCTCGTGGTCCGTCCTTTCTGCGGAGCGGACCGTTTTCAAAGATGGGGATGTTTCCTTGGCAGTAAGTAATCTCGACACGCATGCGTTATTTGTACTGGGTGACCTGCGGGCAAAACTGGTCAAACTGTTCCAGTCACGTTTCGTCTACATCACCGAGCAGACCGCCGAAGGTATCTATGTCGCCGAAATCGACACCGAATCGGCCCTTGTGGTCGATGACAAGCCCAGGCTCGAGCTCAAGGTGGGTGACCATTTTCGTGCAGCGGTATTGCCGAGTCGCGAAGGGGGCAAGTTCGAGATCAGGTTTCGCGAAATCAAACTGACGGTCTATGGCCTTGGGGAGTACGCGTTCGTCACGACCCCTGGCGGCCAGGCCATCCTGTTCAAGGAAGGCCACAGCGTCGTGACCGTGTATGCGGCGAACGAACAGTTGCAAGAAGGTTTGACCAAGACCCTCAAGGCGGTCACCGCCAAAGCCGCGAAATGGCGCAAGGGCGAACTGGTGACGTTCAAGGCCAGCGAGTGATACCCAGGGGCGGCGACCGTTTTGCTGGAACCTCGGCTACAGTCAGTTGACTGAATTATTCAGCTATTGCTGTCTGGTATGAGGAACATCGCATGAAACGAGTTCGACAGTGGCTGGTTGCCTGGGCCACCTGTGCTGTGCTGGCTTCGCCATTTCCGGCATCGGCTGCTCCGGCACCGATCCACTTCGCCGACCTGAACTGGGAAAGTGGCAGCCTGATCACCGATATCCTGCGGATCATCGTCGAAAAAGGCTACGGCTTGAAAACCGACACCTTGCCGGGCACCACCATCACCCTGGAAACCGCGCTGGCCAATAACGACATACAAGTCATCGGCGAAGAGTGGGCCGGTCGCAGTCCGGTGTGGGTCAAGGCCGAAGCCGAGGGCAAGGTGATCGCCCTGGGCGATACGGTCAAGGGCGCGACGGAAGGCTGGTGGGTACCGGAATACGTGATCAAGGGCGATCCCGCCAAGGGCATCAAGCCCCTGGCGCCGGACCTTCGCAGCGTCAGCGACCTGGCGCGCTACAAGCATGTGTTCAAGGACCCGGAGAGTCCCGACAAGGGGCGCTTCCTCAACAGCCCCATCGGCTGGACATCCGAGGTCGTCAACAAGCAGAAGCTCAAGGCATATGGCTTGACTGACAGTTATGTGAATTTTCGCAGTGGCTCCGGGGCGGCGCTGGACGCGGAAATCACCTCGTCGATTCGCCGGGGCAAACCGATCCTGTTCTATTACTGGTCGCCCACGCCGCTGCTCGGGCGATTCAAGCTGGTGCAGCTGCAGGAGCCGCCCTTCGATGCCGAGGCCTGGAAAACCTTGACCGATGCCGATAATCCCAATCCCAGGCCGACCCGCTCGCTGGCGTCGAAGCTGTCGATCGGCGTCTCGGCGCCGTTCCAGCAACAGCATCCGGACATCGCCGAGTTCTTCAGCAAGGTCGACCTGCCCATTGATCCTTTGAACAAGGCCCTGGCCGAGATGAGCGAAAAGCGCACGCCGCCCCGCGAGGCGGCCGAAGCGTTCCTCAAGGCCCATCCCCAGGTGTGGCAGGCCTGGGTGCCCAGCGAGGTGGCGGAGAAGGTGTCTGCCGGTCTGTAGTGCCGATTGCCGGTGTTTGAACACTTGATCCCGAGCAATGTGTCATCCGCTGGAACCGGGCAATCTGCGTCCGTCCTGCGAAATGCCAAATTCGAGCTAGGATGATTGTTCAACCTTTTCCAGGAGGCTGGCGAATGACGCTTTTATTGGCACGGACGCTGGTCGCGGTGTTTGCGACCATCAGTTTGATTCATTTGTACTGGGCTCTGGGTGGACGCTGGGCGGCCCAGGCGGTGGTACCCCAGGTTCCGGTCAAGCAGGGGGATATCCTGCGCCCGGCGTTCGAGCCCTCGGGCTGGTTGACCCTGTTAGTGGCCCTGGCGCTGCTGTTCATTGCCGTGCTGGTGTGCCTGCGCGGCGGCCTGTTGGCGCCACCCGTCACCCATCGAGCGCTGCAATGGCTGATCAGCGCGATTGCCTTGCTGATGTTTGCCCGGGCCATTGGCGAATCGAACCTGGTGGGCTTCTTCAAGGAATTCAAGGAATCGACTTTCGCCCGGCTCGACACCTGGGTCTATTCGCCGTTGTGTGTCGTACTGGGCGCCGGGTTGCTGGCGGTGGCCTGGGCCTGAAAGACAACACCACTGTGGTGGCGTGGGAGATCTTGCGGGAGCAAAGCTTGCTCGCGATAGCGGTAAGTCAGTCAGCAACGATGTTGACTGGTCTGTTGCGATCGCGAGCAAGCTTTGCTCCTACAGGTTTGCACCGTCCGATCCTTCACTGACGCCGGCTACTCACTTCCGTCGGCACATCATCCCCGGCCATGCGCTTGCGGAACAACGCCGCCCGGGCCAGCAACAGGGTGGTCACCGGTACGGTGATGGACAGCAGAATCGGGATCAGCCAGGCATGTAGCACCGGCCCGGACTTGAGCGCCGAGAAATAAATGATCGAAGCCAGCGCCACGCACCAGGCCCCCAGTGTCGAGGCCAGGGCAGGTGGGTGCATGCGCTGGAAATAATCCTTCAAGCGCACCAGGCCGAGGGCCCCGACCAGGGCGAACAGGCTGCCGAGTACCAACAGGAGCGCCACCGGGATCTCCACCCACATCGATAAATGCCCGGTCATTCGATCACCTCGCCACGCAGCAGGAACTTGGCCAGGGCAAACGAGCCGACAAAGCCGAACAGGGCGATCAGCAGCGCCGCCTCGAAGTAGGTGTCGCTGGCGTAGCGAATGCCCAGCACCAGCATCATCAGCATCGCAACGATGTACAGGTAATCCAGGGCCAGGACCCGGTCTTGGGCCGATGGCCCCTTGAACAGCCGCAGCAGGGTCAGCACCAGCGCCAGGGAGAACAGGAACAGACTCAGCAGAATCGCATTGGACAGCAACGGACTCATTCGAAAATCTCCATCAGTGGCTGCTCATAGGTGGCCTTGAAATGCGCGATGAACGACGCTTCGTCTTCCAGATCGAACACATGCACCAGCAGGATGCGGCGATCCAGCGCCAGTTCCGACCAGACCGTTCCGGGAATCACCGTGGTGATCATCGACAACGCCGCCAGGCCATTGGCGTCGTTCAGGTCCAGCGGTACTTTGACGAACCGCGAGCGCGGCGGGCGTCGGCCGGTGTTCAGCACACCCCAGGCCACCGTCAGATTGGACACCAGCACATCGCGCCCCACCCGCAGGAACAGCCGCAGCACCGCCCCGGGGCGGCGGATACGAATGGGCCGTGGCCGCAGCGGGCGCATCAGCAGCGGTGCCAGGAAACCCAGCGCCGCTCCCAGCAACAGGTGCCCGGCGCTGAGGGACAGGTTCAACAGCAGCCACAGCGCCCAGAGTGCCAGGGACAGCCATGGCGCGGGGAACAGGCGCTTCATGGCTGCACCTCCGGCACGGCACTGATGGCGTCGGGGCCGGGGACGCTACGGGTGCCCAGCACCGACATCACGTAGTGTTCCGGAGTGTTCAGCGCGTTGGCGGCGTCCTGGGTGTAGCGCAGCAGGGGTTCGGCCTTGAACGTCAAGGCGATGCCCAGGCCGAGCAGTGCAATGATCGGCAGGCATTCGAATGGCCGCAGCAGGGGTGAGGGTCGCTCCTGCGGTGTCCAGAAGCGCTGGATACCCAGGCGCGAGAAGGCAATCAACGAGGCCAGCCCGGACAGGATCAACAACGCCAACAGGCCCCAGGCCTGAGGCGACACCGGTTGTCCAGTGTCGGCTCCAAGCCCCTGGGGATTGAGCAAGGCGTTCAACAGCCCCAGCTTGCCGATGAATCCCGACAGCGGCGGCATGCCGACAATCAGCAGCGCGCAGGCAATGAAGCTCAGGCCAAGGAATGCCATGGTCCAGGGAATGACCTGCCCGACCACGGCTTTCTGCTCGTCATCGAGGTTGGTGCCCTTGGGCGGTTGCAGGGATTCCAGCGGTCGTGGCAGGGTATCGAGGTCGTCCTCCAGCGACAGGTCATTGGCCGAGCGCGAGCGTTCGATCAACTCGGCCAGCAGGAAGAGCGCGCACAGCGCCAGGGTCGAGCTCACCAGATAGAACAGCGCAGCGCCCACCAGGTTCGGCTGGGCGAAGCCGATAGCCGACAACAGGATGCCGGCCGATACCAGGATGCTCAGGCTGGCCATGCGCTCCAGGCGCTGGGCCGCCAGGATGGCGATGGCCGCGCAGACAATGGTCGCCATGCCGCCGTAGATCAGCCAGTCGCCGCCGAAATACGCCGAAGCGCCGGCCTGGCCGGAGAACAGCAAGGTCCACAAGCGCAATATCGTGTAGACGCCCACCTTGGTCATGATCGCGAACAGCGCTGCCACGGGGGCGCTGGCGGCGCTGTAGGCCGGCACCAGCCAGAAGTTCAGTGGCCACATGCCGGCCTTGGCCAGGAACGCCACCGCGAGGATCGCCGCCCCCGCATGCAGCAAGCCCCGGTCGGCTTCCGGCACCAGAGGCACTTTCAGCGCCAGGTCGGCCATGTTCAGGGTGCCGGTGACACCGTAGATCAGCGCCGCGCCGATCAGGAACAGCGACGAGGCCAGCAGGTTGATCGAGATGTAGTGCAAGCCCGACGAAACCCGTGCCCGGCCCGAGCCATGCAGCAGCAAACCGTAGGAAGCGGCCAGCAAGACCTCGAAAAACACGAACAGATTGAACAGGTCCCCGGTGAGGAAGGCGCCATAGAGGCCCATCAGCTGGATCTGGAACAAGGCATGGAAACTCGCCCCGGCACCGTGCCAGCGGGCCATGGCAAACAGCAGGGCGCTGACGCCGATGATGCCGGTCAACACCAGCATCAGCGCCGACAGGCGATCAACCACCAGGACGATGCCGAACGGCGCCTGCCAGTTGCCTGGCAGGTACACGCCGATGGAGGCGGGCAGGGCCTGGTCCTGGGTCCAGTACAGCAACAATACCGCAATGCCCAGCCCCAGCAGGCTGGAGAACAGATTGATCCGTGCCTTGAGCGCACGGTGCTTTTCCCCCAGCATCAGCATCAACGCGGCGGTGAGCAGCGGCAGGAGGATCGGCGCGGCGATCAGATGAGGCGTCAACATCATTCCCTGGGCTCCCGTCCGTCCACGTGGTCGGTGCCGGTCAGGCCTCGGGAGGCCAGCAATACCACCAGGAACAACGCGGTCATGGCGAAGCTGATGACGATGGCGGTCAACACCAGGGCCTGGGGCAGCGGGTCGGTGTAGTGCAGCAGGTCCTGGGGCACGCCGTCCTTGATGATCGGCTCCTTGCCGATGAACAGGCTGCCCATGCTGAAGATGAACAGATTGACGCCGTAGGACAGCAGGCACAGGCCCATGACCACTTGAAAGGTCCGCGGCCGCAGCACCAGCCAGACACCGGAGGCGACCAGGACGCCGATTGCTATAGCGATGACTTCTTCCATCAGGTGGTGGCTCCTTTGAGAGGGGCGGCGGCTTTGGATTGCAGGGCCGGCTTGTGGGCCCGCACCGACTGGTGCGCCAGCGCGGTGAGGATCAGCAATGTCGAGCCGACCACCACGGCGTACACGCCGATGTCGAAGAACAGGGCGCTGGCCAGGTGAATGTCACCCAGCAGCGGCAATTTCAGATGCCAGGTATGAGTGGTGAGGAACGGATAGCCCACGGCCATCGCCCCCAGGCCCGTCGCCGTGGCGAACAGCAACCCGGTACCCATCCAGCGCAGCGGTCGCAGGCTCATTTGCGCCTCGACCCACTGAGTGCCGGCCACCATGTACTGGAGGATGAACGCCACCGACATCACCAGCCCGGCCACGAAGCCGCCACCGGGTTGGTTGTGGCCGCGCATGAACAGGTAGAACGAGACCACCAGGGCAATCGGCAGCAGCAGGCGCACCAACACCGAGGGCACCATCATGAAGCCCAATGCGGTATCGCTGGCGTGCCGCGGGTTGACCAGGTCGGTGACCACGTCTGGCGCGAGCAGGCGCTGCTGCGCCGGCAACTGCATGCTTTCCTTCGGCGGCCGGAAACGCCGCAGCAGGGCAAACACGGCCAGGGCCACCGCCACCAGCACGGTGATTTCCCCCAGGGTGTCGAAGCCGCGGAAATCCACCAGCATCACGTTCACCACGTTGCTGCCACCGCCTTCGGGCAGGGCCCGGCTGAGGTAGAACGAAGAAATGTCGTTGGGCGTCTGGCGCGTCAGCATCGCGTAGGACAGCATCGCCATGCCGCCGCCCACCGCGCCGGACAACAGCAAGTCCCGCAGGCGCCGGATACGTGCGCGCCGTTCGCTGTTGGGCCGGGGCGATGCGTCCTCGATCCGCCGCGGCAGCCAGCGCAGGCCCAGCAGGATCAGCACCGTGGTCACCACTTCCACCACCAGTTGCGTCAGGGCCAGGTCGGGGGCGGAGAACCAGACGAAGGTCACGCAGGTCATCAGGCCGCAGACGCTGACCATGGTCAGGGCCGCGAGTCGGTGATACTTGGCTTGCCAGGCCGCGCCCAGGGCGCAGGCAATGGCCAGCAGCCAGAGGATGACGAAGACGATGGAGCCGGGGATCTTCGGCCGGTCGCCCCAGACCAGCGAGCCGTGCAGCATCGGGATCAGCCCGGCCAGCAGCGCAGTCAGCACCAGCAGGAACAACTGGGCCTGGAGGCGCCGGGTACTGATGAGTCGCTCCAATCGCCGGCCGAGGCGCATCATCAGCACCAGGCTGCGCTCGAACAGCCGCTTGCCGCTGAACCGGCCAATGAAGGGTGTATGGGTGATCTGCCCGCGCTTGAATTGCTTGCGCAGCAGCAGGTACAGCACGACGCCGCCGGACATGGCCACCAGGCTCATGATCATCGGTGCATTGAGGCCATGCCAGATCGCCAGGCTATATTCGGGCAGGGTGCCGCCCACGACCGGCAGCGCGGCCGCCGCCAGCAGGGAGCCGACCACCTGGGCCGGGAAAATCCCCACCAGCAGGCAGGTGAACACCAGCAATTCCACCGGCGCGCGCATCCAGCGCGGTGGTTCGTGGGGGGTATGGGGCAGGTCGGTGGCCGTCGGGCCGAAGAACACATCCACGGTGAAGCGCAGGGAGTAGGCGACGCTGAAGGTTCCGGCGATGGTGGCAATGATCGGCAGCGCCAGCTCGACCCAGGCCGTGGCGGAAATGAACACCGTTTCGGCGAAGAACATTTCCTTGGAAAGAAAACCGTTGAGCAGCGGGACCCCGGCCATGGCGGCGCTGGCGACCATTGCCAGTGTCGCCGTGAAGGGAATCAGCCGCACCAGGCCGCTGAGCTTGCGGATGTCCCGGGTGCCGCTTTCATGGTCGATGATTCCCGCAGCCATGAACAGCGAGGCCTTGAAGGTGGCGTGGTTGAGAATGTGGAACACCGCCGCCACGGCCGCCAGCGGGCTGTTCAGGCCCAGCAGCAGGGTGATCAGCCCCAGGTGGCTGATGGTGGAATAGGCCAGCAACCCCTTGAGGTCATTCTGGAACATCGCGCAGTAGGCACCCAGCAACAGCGTACAGGCCCCCGCACCGCCGACGATGTAGAACCATTGTTCGCTGCCCGACAGCGACGGCCACAACCGTGCCAGCAGGAACACCCCGGCCTTGACCATGGTCGCCGAGTGCAGATAGGCCGAGACGGGTGTGGGCGCGGCCATGGCGTGGGGCAGCCAGAAATGGAACGGGAACTGGGCGCTTTTGCTCAGGGCGCCGATCAGGATCAGCGGCAGCAGGATGGGGTAGAGGGCATGGGCCCGGATCAGGTCGCCCGCCGCCAGGACCTTGTCCAGCTCATAACTACCCACCACATGGCCGAGCAGCAGCACCCCGGCCAACAGGCACAGCCCGCCGGCCCCGGTCACCATCAAGGCCATGTAGGCGCCGCGCCGGGCATCGGCGCGGTGATGCCAATAGCCGATCAGCAGGAACGAGAACAGGCTGGTCAGTTCCCAGAAAAACACCATCTGAATCAGGTTGCCGGAGATCACCAGCCCGAGCATGGCGCCCATGAACGCCAGGAAGAACGCGAAGAAACGCGGCACCGGATCTTCCGGTGACATGTAATAGCGGGCGTATAACGACACCAACGTACCGATGCCCAGTACCAGCAGCGAAAACAACCAGGCAAACCCGTCCAGCCGCAGCACGAAGTTCAGCCCCAGGCTGGGCAGCCAGAGATACTCTTCACGGATCACGCCGCCGTCGGCGATCTGTGGGTAGAACAAGGCCACCTGAACGGTGCCGACCAGCGCGATGAGGCCTGCCAGCAGCGATTCGGCGTTACGGGCGTTATGCGGCAGCAGCGCCGCGACACAGCTGCCGATGAAGGGCAAAAGCAATAGAACTATCAGTGACATAGGCTTCTATTCGGCGGGAGGTTGCAAGGGATCATACGTGGCATGGGTCTGATCACCAACCGCGGGGATGTCGCAGAATCCTACAAGATAGGTGGAGTTTTCCCGTTTTGCGTTGTTTCTCAAGGGAGAGGGACAGCGAAAAAGAAAAGCGCCGGCAATACATATGTACCGCACCCGGACAGGGCTGCCTCACCATCCTGCGCCATACAGAGAAAGGAGAATCTGTATGGCAAGACAAACACTAAACGATGGATCGGATGGAACGGTTGTTATCAGTCCGGGACGGACCTCATCCAGCGGTGGTTTTCGCGTCGGTAGTGGCGGTTTTTCAGGGGGATTCGGCGGCTCCGGCGGCAGAGGTGGCAGACGCGCGAAGGCCCGACGCAAAGCACGCGAACAGGCTCGGCAGAGGGAGCTGCAAGCCCGGCTGAAGGCCGAGGCGGAAAAGGCCGAAGCGGCCGCCCGGGCCGCCGAACTGGGACGTCTCAAGGCTCGTCAGCAAGCGATGTCGGCGATGGTGCAGCGCTACGACACCATCAGGGCCGAGGTGGATCGCAATTTTGCGAGCAGGGCCCAACAACTCGACACCTCCCTTCAGCAAGAAGTCACCGCCGCAAAACGACCTCCCGCCAGTCAATCCAGTGAGCGCTGGCAGCTTTACCTCATCACCAAGGAGAAAAACGAGATCGACGGGCTGATCGCCCGCAAGGTTGCCGAACTCAACGCACGGGACACCGTTGCGCGGTCTTTCGACGGGCGGGACCCGCTCACGGGCTCGGTGCACGATTATCAAACACGACTGGATCAGTTCGGCGCGGCTCTGGAAGACGGCCACAAGGTTTGGGAACAGGCCTATACCGCAGCCCAGGAAGCGAAGCTGCTGTCAGCGCAGATCAAGACGCTTACGGATAAGTCCAACGCGCTTGCCAGACGTCACGCCGAGCAATCGGTGGCGTGGCGCGAACGGGAGGCCGTTTGGGAACGTCATCGTCAATACGCCGAACAACGGGCGGCACGCATCCGCTTCAAGCAGCAAGTCGACGAGGCAGTCCGGCGTGAGAGGTTAAGACAAACCCATACCTTACGTGTACCTGCGTCTTCGATGGCCGCGGCGAGCGGGATGGTGCTGACCCGAGACACGGTGTTTGTGGCTCAGCATGCCGCAGCGATATTGGAACAGGCTGTTGCGGCCTCCATCGACGCGCTGAAGGACTCCGCGCGGGTCTTGCTGAGAACGGGCCCGGTCTTCGTCACGGCGATGGTCTACTCCCCCGCACTTGGCAACGGTGAACTCTCGGCCGAACAACGCAGGCGCCTGTTCCAGGGGGTTGGCGTGCCGGCACAGGCATTCGGACTGTCCGATGGACAAGCGCTGCAATCCGTTGCCGATGCGGGTGGTTCGGTTGAAGTGGCGTATCGGCTCAAGCCTCAAGCCGTTTCCGAAGGCGCCGCGATCCACGTGGCCAGCACCGGCGACAAAATCAGCGCGAGTGTTCCCGTGATCAATGGAGTCCTCGACCCGCTGACCGGACTCTACAACGTTGAGGTACCCGGTTTTCCGACCCGGTACCTGCAGCTCTCACCCGATTCCCCTGTGCAGGTTGTGCCGGCGAGCCTGCCTGGGCTGATCCCGGTGGCGCCTCAGGTGCAAATCCTTCCGACCGATGTGGACCTGCGCATTCAGGACTGCATCGTCTGTGTGCCGGGCCTGCCGCCGACCTACTTTTCTTTCGATTTACCTCCTTTGGGAACGGGCGTCGTCACCGGCGCTGGTAAGGCGCCTGCAGATGATTGGTGGAGCACCGCAAGCCAGACTCAAGGCGCCGCCATTCCCGAGCAAGTCGGCCATCTGCTCCAGGCGCGGGAAGTCAAATCCTTCGCTGCCTTCGAACAGATCATATGGCAAGCCCTGGCCGAACGTCCGGAACTGAACGGTCATGTCGATGTGCTCAATAAAAAACGCATCGAGCAAGGTTTTGCTCCCTATGCGCCGAAAAGCACCTGGGCCGGCGAACGTCGTGAATTCGAGCTGCGTTACCAGGACCGGGTCGAACTGGGCGGGAACCCGTTCGATCTCGACCGCATCAGCATCACCACGCCCCAGAGCCTCCACGGTCTACCAGGCCTCGTACCGGCCGTTCTGCTCTGGCCGACCGCACCCATCGATACGAGCACCCGGACACCCCTGGTTCCACCGGGCATCGAACTGCTTGGCCCAACCGCGTCGCCGACGGCGCCTGCTATTTCGCAGGACTATCCCGGCAACCCTGTAATCCCCGTCCTACCACAAAACGAGACGTTTCCGGCTGTCGAACCCGGGCAGGTCGGTGCCAGTATTCCCGGGTATCCGGCAGACATGGAGCTGCCTTCGCTGGGGTTGGTGTTTGTAGGGCCCCCAGTGGAACCTCTGGAGGTAGGGCCATACAACGAGCTCAGTGGTCGAAGCAGAGGAGATGGCTTGGACATTGATCATATACCGTCTAGGAAGGCGTTGAGGGCTTATATAGATATGAACCATGAGGACATGAGCACCTCCAAAGTCCGGGAGGCTATTCGACGGGCTCCGTGTATTGCCATTCCTTCGAGTATTCATCAAAAATTCAGTGAGACGTATGGTGGGCGCAACAGTTTCGAGAAAAGCATGAGCGATGCTTCAGATTTGGAGGCAGCGGTGAACGGTAACTTGGCAGCACTGAAGCCGGGGCTTATTGAGTCTGGCGCGTCAGAGTCAGATATAGATGCTGCCCTTAAGTCGTTGCATGAACTGCATAAAAAACAAGGGTGGTATTGATGAAAGACTTTGAACTTGAAGCGCTTATTGGTCGTATTGGAAGTCAATACAATATATTGGTAAGAGAGGGTGTGTTATCCGATCAACCATTGACCGAAATGTTTGAAGAGGATGATCGTCTTGGGCTTGAACCGGAACCGGGTTTAGAGTTGGAGTTCTGGCGGGAAACTGGGAAGCTCGAGACGCTTTTCATTACACTCATGCGGACCACGCCCTCAACGAAGGAATATAAAGGCGAACTTCCTGCTCCCTATGTGTCGAAAATGACGCAATCTGATGTCCACGCCATATTCGGGAAACCGATGGCATCAAGAGGTCCAACTAAAATGCCACTGCCGATAGGGGGGACCGGGGGGTGGGAGTCGTATTTATTGAACCCAAAACTGTATCCCGATAAAAAAGTAGTATTTCAATATACTCAGGATATGAGGGTGGAAACTTTGGTCTTTACTTTGATAGATAAAGGGCGCCATTGATCTAGGTGATGAGCGAGCAGCATCTTTTTTCATTGAAAATGATTGAAAGTCCAGAAGTGGGAGCCCTAATAACAGCCGCGGCTTCAAACCAGAATAGTTCCGCCCGTTGAACGCACCTGCCCGGCACGCCGCGAGCAGGTGCGTCATCAGGCGCATACGCGTAAACAAGGAAAATCGAAGATGGAACTTAAGCCCAGACTCCAGGGTTACACCGAGTCCGAGTTTCAGATGTTTGTCGATAAGATCTGGAATGTGGATATCGGCAAAAAGGACCACGACCGGCTCATCAATCACTTCGACCGCATTGTCGGTCATCCCAGTGGGGCGGATCTGTTGTTTTATCCGCAGGACGACGTCAATTCGAATTCGCCGACTGCGGTCGTTCATCACGTCAAATACTGGTATCACCAAAAGAAAGTCATTCCTTTCAAAGGTGGAATACTTCCAGCGTCTGTCGAGCCAGCACCCAAGTCGACGCCGGCCGAACGCAATACGGCAAGAGCCGAACGCGAACTTGCCAAAGCGCGGCAGATGGCGACGGATATTGGAATGGCAGGGCAAGCGATTGAGTCGGCATTCTTGCTGCTTGAAAACGCTATCGAGCACCTGACGATCCGACAGAATCCGAGTACAACGCCGCAGGCGCTGGAAAAAGCCATGCGTCAGGTCGAGCGCGCACAGCATGACGTGCTCATGGCGGTTGGCGCATTTGAACGCCAGAAAATGAGCGTTGAATTCTCGAAGAACGCAGCTCAGCGGGATCTTGCTTACAGCAAGGCGGACAGGACTCTCTGGCAAGCCAATCTGCAGGAGGCCACTGCCAATCACAGTCATTATGTCGCGCGTTTATCGCGGGTCGCCCAGCGCCATGCTGATCTTCATTCCAAGGCCGAAACGGCATTGAATAGCGCCTGGGAACAGCTTATCCGCATGCGGGGCACCGACCTTGGCGCAACGTTATTTCGTCTGTCTGCTGCCGACAATCTGGAACGTCCGAATCTGTTGCTCAGCAATGCGCGCCCCCTGATCCCCCTTCAGCGAACGGCCTTGCAAAATACTCTCCGTTCCGCAGTCGCCGAGTTCAATTGGTCGCTGACTGACGGAGCAAAGGAGCTTCTTGGACGATACGCCGGCGTGCTGAGGTTCAGGCTCGCCAGTCGAGCCAAAGTGGTGCGCTTTGGCCTGTGCGTTGCGTTGAGTGAACTTTCGTTGATCGATGCTGATTGGCAGGCACTTGCCGCCCTGCATGGCGACGTGGAATTGCCACTGCGAATGAGCACGACGACGGTCGCTGTGAAGCCCGGCAGCATGTCCTACGGGCTGAAACAAATACGCGAACTTTTCGAGATTTGTGTCACTCCCTGCGCTGGGTATTTGCCTGCGAAGGTTCGTGTCAGGCCGGCAGTCTGGCACGAGGCCGAGAAGGTTTACCGTTTCACGACGGATAACTCGCAGGGTGCCGTTATCGAATGGGCGCAACCCCTTGGTCTGGGGGCATCAGTCGAGACCCGGCTGGATAGGCTGGATTCCACCGGTTTTGTCCATTCGTCACCGGTGCCCGAATTGGCTTCGTTCGACTCTGTTGAAGAGGTGCGATTCGATGATTATATCGTGGTGTTTCCGTGCGACTCCGGCCTGGAACCGCTCTACGTGCTGTTCAATGACCGTCGGGATTGCCCGGGTGTCGTGCGCGGAGCAGGGCAGGCGGAGGCCAATAGCTGGCAAGCGCAAGCGATGAGTAGCCAGGGTGCTCCTGTCCCGGCGCTGATCGCCGATCAATTGCGCGGGCAAGTCTTCGAGCGCTTCGACCTGTTCAAACGGGCCTTCTGGAAAGCCGTTGCGGCGACGCCGACATTGAACGCTCAGTTCAATCTGGCCAACAGGGCTTTGCTGCTCAGCGGTTCGGCGCCCCGTAGCGAGCTACCCGACGACGATCGTGCACTGCGCATCCTGCATCGGGTTGACGTCACGCAAGACGGTGGCGTTTATGACCTCGACAACCTGGTAATTCGTCACTGATATCGTCTGGGTTGATGCTTCAACCTTCGCGCTCAGGCGCTTGAGCCAGTTCGATGGCACTTTTGTTTCGGGTCTTGAGTTCACTGACAATCACCGCCGCCACGATCAATGCCGCACCAAACAAGGCAATCCCCGGCAACCGCTCGCCCGCCAGGCGCCCGGCGATACCGGCCCACACCGGTTCACCGGCGTAGATCAGCGTGGCGCGGGTCGGCGAGACGCTTTTCTGCGCCCAGTTCATCGCCACCTGGATCGCCGCGCTGGCGGCGCCCAGACCCACGGCGCTGAACAGCAGCAGCCAGGAGAACCCCGGAATCGCTTCCTGGGTCGGCACCACCATCAGGAATGCCAGCACCGCGGTGCTTGCCAGCTGCACCACGGTCACCCGGCGTACATCGACCTGGCCGGCGTAGGTACTGATCAGGATGATTTCGGCGGCAATCGCGATGGCGCTGATCAGCGTGGCGATTTCGCCGGGACTGAAATTCAGCGACGCGCCGGCGGGGCCTGATAGCAGCATCAATCCGGTGAACGCCAGCATGATGCCGATGCTCGGCATCAAGCCCGGCCGCCGGCCCAGCACCAGCCACTGCAACAGCGGCACGAAGGGCACGTAGAGCGCGGTGATGAACGCCGACTGGCTGCTGGGGATGGTTTGCAGGCCGACCGTCTGCAAACCGTAGCCGAGCATGATCGCCACGCCGATGAAGCAGCCGGCCTTGAGTTCGAACAGGGTCAGGTCCCGTAGATGACGCCAGGAGAACAACGCGACGAACGCCGCCGCGGCGGCAAAGCGCAAGCCGACGAAAAACATCGGCCCGCTGACGGTCATGGCGTGCTGCACCAACAGGAAAGTACCGCCCCAGATCATGGTGATCAGCACCAGCACGCACTCGGCCTTGCTGAGCCGCAGGAAACGGGAGGAAGTTTGAGGGGAGTTCACCGATGCCATGACCTTGCGCGCCACTGGAGGGGGACGCACAATGCGTCCGAAGTTGGGCAGTATAATGCGCAACCTCGATAAATGAGCCATACCGTGCATAAAGAAAATGGCCAGCGCGCCTCAGTCCTGCAACACGTCAGCCAGAACGTCCGCCGTCTGCGACACGCCGCGCAGCTCAGCCAGACGGCGCTGGCGCAGCTGTCCGGGGTCAGCCGGCGAATGCTGGTCGCCATCGAGGCCGGTGAAAAGAACGTCAGCCTGAGCACCCTGGATCGTGTCGCCGAGGCCCTCGATGTGGCCTTCAGCGACTTGATCCAGGCGCCCGACGCCCGTGACCCGAGCCGCATCAACGAGCTGGCCTGGGCCGGCGCGATCCCCGGCAGCAAAGCCGTGCTCCTGGCCAAGGCCAACGCCAGTCGCGAAGTCGAACTATGGGAATGGCGTCTGGAGCCTGGCGAACATTACGCTTCCGAGCCCGATAACGACGGCTGGAGCGAGCAGCTCTATGTCTTCGAGGGTTGTCTGACTGTGGTGCTGGGCGATGAAGAGCGTCGGATCGGCTCGGGGGAGTTTTTCATGTTTGCCAGCAACCAGCCCCACGCTTATCGCAATGAGGGGCCGGTGGCGGTGCGATTTGTACGCAACGTGGTGATTTGACGCCTGGGGGGAGCGGTATGGATACAGCGCCGGAGCAACAGGCGAACGACATCGCCCGTGAAGCCGATGTGATCATTGTCGGCGGTGGCCTGAGCGGTGCCTTGCTGGCGGCGCAATTGCTGCGCCTGCCGAGGATTTATCCCCGCTGGGTCGCGCAGCGGCCCTAAATTCCTGATCCACCGAGAGGGTAGCTTGAGGGGGCGCTTCGCACCCCAGCGGGGATAAATCCCCTCGCCACAATAGCGATCACAGCTCGCTGATTGTCACCCAGCGCGCCTCCCGGGCCGCCAGGCGAATCGCCGCCGCACCACTGCGCGGGGATGTGGTGGGAAAGTACCGCCGTGACCGATGTGGCGAGCCAGGCGAAGGCGCTGGCGGCGCGGTTGGTTGAGTTGCACGCGTCAGGTTGAACACTATCCCCTCGCCACAACAGCGATCACAGCTCGCTGATTGTCGCCCAGCGCCTCCGGGGCCGCCAGGCGAATCGCCGCCGCACCACTGCGCGGGATGTGGTGGGAAAGTACCGCCGTGACCGATGTGGCGAGCCAGGCGAAGGCGCTGGCGGCGCGGTTGGTTGAGTTGCACGCGTCAGGTTGAACACCCCCCCCTGTGGCGAGGGGATTTATCCCCGCTGGGTCGCGCAGCGGCCCTAAATTCCTGATCCACCGAGAGGGTAGCTTGAGGGGGCGCTTCGCACCCCAGCGGGGATAAATCCCCTCGCCACAACAGCGATCACAGTTCGCTGATTGTCACCCAGCGCCTCCGGGGCCGCCAGGCGAATCGCCGCCGCACCACTGCGCGGGATGTGGTGGGAAAGTACCGCCGTGACCGATGTGGCGAGCCAGGCGAAGGCGCTGGCGGCGCGGTTGGTTGAGTTGCACGCGTCAGGTTGAACACTATCCCCTCGCCACAACAGCGATCACAGTTCGCTGATCGTCACCCAGCGCGGCTCCCGGGCCGCCAGGCGAATCGCCGCCGCGAGGCGTTCCACCGCCCAGGCCTCTTCGAAGTCCGTGCCGTGACCTGCTTCGCCGGCCATTGCCAGGACCAGTTCCTGCACCTCCAGGGTCTTCAATTCGTTGTAGCCCAACTGGTGCCCGGCGGCTGGGCTGAAGGCGGCATAGCCAGGAAGATCCGGACCAGCCAGCAGGCGCTGGAAACCGGTTTCGCCGGCGCGGCACAGGCGCAGTTCATTGAGCCGCTCCTGATCGAACGCCAGTGTTCCCAGGGTGCCGCTGATTTCGAACGCCAGGTGGTTCTTGAAGCCGTGCTTGAGCCAACTGCTGCTCACCGTGCCGCGGGCACCGCTGCTGAAGCGCAACAGCGCGTGAACCTGATCGTCTACCGCGATGGCGCGTTGCTCGGAACTGCCCATGCTGGCGGGACGTTGGTCGTGCACGGTCTGGCTGTCGGCGCACACCGCTTCGACATCGCCCAAGAGGTGCCGGGCCATCGCCAGCAAGTGGCTGCCCAGATCCGCCAGTGCACCGCCGGCATGGGCCGCTTCGCAGCGCCATGACCATGGCGAGGCCGGGTTGGCCATGAAGTCTTCGCTGAACTCGCCCTGGAAACTGACGATTGACCCCAACTCCCCGCGTTGAATGATGTCCCTTGCCAGTTGGATGATCGGGTTGTGCTGGTAGTTGTAGCCGACCCGCGTGACCACACCGGCGGCCTTGGCGGCCTGGCGCATCTGCTCGGCCTGTTCCAGGGACACCGCCAGAGGCTTTTCGCAATAGACCGCCTTGCCCGCCGCCAGCGCCGCCATGGCCATTGGGTAATGCAGGTGGTTGGGCGTGGTGATGGCGACCAGGTGGACCTTCGGGTCGTCGATCAGTTGTTGCCAGTCACTATGAGTCGTCTCGAAACCCCAGCTGCTGGCGCATTGCCGGGCACGCTGCGGATCGGCATCGGCCAGGGCCGCCAGCGTCAGGTTCAGGGGAAGGTCGAATACAACTCTGGCATTGTTGAATGCCAACGCATGGGCACGGCCCATGAAACCGGTGCCGATCAGGCCGATGCCGAGTTCGCGCATGAGAAAGAGCCCTTTGAATGGTGAAGTTCAGGAGGGCTCTTTATGGAATAAATATTCTCAAATTGCAAATTATGGAATAAATATTCATTTGGTTGGTGAAGATCCCCTGTGGGAGCGAGCCTGCTCGCGATAGCGGTGGCTCAGTGGCATTGATGTCGACTGACACACCGTCATCGCGAGCAGGCTCGCTCCCACAGGGGGAATGTGCAGTGTCAGGAAAGGAACCCACCATCCACATTCAGCGCCACACCCGTGGTGTAGCTCGACGCGTCACTGGCCAGGTACAACACCGCACCGGCCATTTCGCTCGGGTCGGCCACGCGTTTGAGCGGGATCTGCGCCAGAGCGGTTTTCAGGATCGCGTCGTTCTTGACCAGCGCCGAGGCGAACTTGGTGTCGGTCAGGCCCGGCAGCAGGGCGTTGCAGCGGATGCCGAACTGCGCGCATTCCTTGGCGAATACCTTGGTCATGTTGATCACGGCGGCTTTGGTCACCGAGTAGATGCCCTGGAAGATCCCCGGCGATATGCCGTTGATCGATGCCACGTTGATGATGCTACCGCCGCCGTTCTCGCGCATCAGCTTGCCGGCTTCCACCGACATGAAGAAATAGCCGCGAATGTTCACATCGACGGTTTTCTGGAAGGCGCCCAGGTCGGTGTCCAGCACGTTGCAGAACTGCGGGTTGGTGGCCGCGTTGTTCACCAGGATGTCCAGGCGCCCGAACTGTTCGCGAATGCCGGCGAAGACCTGGCTGATCTGCTCCATTTCACCGATGTGGCAGGCGATGGCGGTGGCTTTGCCGCCCGCGGCGATGATGGCGTCGGCCACGTGCTGGCAACCGTCGAGCTTGCGGCTGGAAACGATCACATGGGCGCCTTGCTGGGCCAGCAACTTGGCGATGGCCTCGCCGATGCCACGGCTGGCGCCGGAAACGAAGGCGATTTTACCGTCGAGGTCGAACAACTGGGTCTTGGACATGCTGTTTCCTTGTCATGGGGCGCTCAGAGCGTGGATTGGCCGATGACCTGCAGGCTCATCTGCTCCAGCAGTATGTTCATCTGAACGAACTGCGCGAAGCGTTGGTCTTGGGTCTGGCCGTGGTAGAAGCGGTAATAGATCTGCTGGACGATCCCGGCCAGGCGGAACAGGCCGTAGGTGTAATAGAAGTCGAAATTGTCGATACGGATCCCGGCGCGCTCGGCGTAGTAATCCACGAACTCGCGACGGGTCAGCATGCCGGGCGCGTGGCTGGGCTGGCGGCGCATCGACCGGACCGGTGCCGGGTCCGTCGCCTCGAACCAGTAGGCGAGGCTGTTGCCCAGGTCCATCAGCGGGTCGCCGAGGGTGGTCAGTTCCCAATCCAGCACGCCGATGATCTGCATCGGGTTGTCCGGGTCGAGGATCACGTTGTCGAAGCGGTAGTCGTTGTGGACGATGCTGGAAACTGGGTGGTCGGCGGGCATCTTGTCGTTGAGCCAGGCCTTGACCGTCGCCCATTTCGGCGCGTCGGGGGTCAGGGCGTTTTCGTAGCGCTCGCTCCAGCCACGGATCTGCCGGGCCACGTAGCCTTCGGGCTTGCCGAGGTCGGCCAGGCCGCAGGCGTGGTAGTCGACCCGGTGCAGTTCGACGAGCCGGTCGATGAAGCTCTTGCACAGCGCTTCGGTGCGGGCGGCGTCGAAACCCAGCTCGGGCGGCAGGTCGGAGCGCAGGATGATGCCCTTGACCCGCTCCATCACGTAGAACTCGGCGCCCATGACTGACTCATCGGTGCAGTGCACATAGGCTTTCGGGCAATACGGGAACGCGTCGCGTAACTGGTTGAGGATGCGGAATTCACGGCCCATGTCATGGGCGGATTTGGCTTTGTGGCCGAACGGCGGACGACGCAGGACGAATTCCTGTTCGGGGTACTCCAGCAGGTAGGTCAGGTTCGACGCGCCACCGGGGAACTGACTGATCCGTGGTGCGCCGGTCAGGCCGGGGATGTGGGCCTTGAGGTACGGGTCGATCAGGTTGGCATCGAGTTCTTCACCGTCGCGTACGCGGGTGGACTGATCAGTAAACGCCATGCTTATCCCTTCTGCTTATTCTGGAGGCCATCGATCATTGGCTAATCAAGGGTTTGTACGAAAAGTCGCCGAGCGGCGATCAGGCAAGGCGAAAACAGGCGAGGAAGCGGAGTTGACTGGTTGTCAATGAGCATTCCGAGCCTGTTTTCAACGTAGCCTGATCGTCGCGCAGGCACTTTTCGTCCAAAGCCTAATGGCGTGTGGGAGGCGTAACAAGCACGCCAGGGTCTTATAGGTTAGCGTGTTGCCGGATAATCAGCGGGCCTGATGCGCGCAGGTGAGCTATGGTTTCGGGGACGTTTCAAGGAGTCGCCGCGATGGGATGTCCACAAGTCTGCAGCACCGCCACCCTGCAATGCAGCTTCGGCGCAGCCCCGGCGGTGCTCAACGTCTTGCCGGTCAATCGGATGCTGACCGGTGGGATGCCGGCGGCGAATATCATGGATCACATCCCGTTGGTGAATGTCACCACGTTCGGGATGTGCATGAGCCTGGCCAACCCTACCGTAGCCGCTGCGACTGCGGCGGCCCTGGGGGTGTTGACGCCCATGCCTTGTATTCCGGCTACTGCTGCGCCCTGGATCCCGGGCGGGGCACCAACGTTGTTGTTGGGCAACATGCCGGCGATCGATGCCAACAGCACCTTGATGTGCAGCTGGGCGGGGGTGATCAAGATTGTTGTGCCGGGGCAGGTGCAGATGTTGATTCCCTGACTGGGTCTGCGTGGATCTTGTTGACCGGGTGTATATCCATTGCTGCGGTAATGGCTGATTATGGTTCCGCCCTGACGGCGGGTTACTTTTGAAAAGCGCAAAAGTAACCAAAACGCTCTTGCCCCACCACTCGGCACCTCGCCAAGGCGAGGTGTTCCCTCACTCCGGCATTGCTCCGTGGGCCCGCCGCGAAGGGCCATCCATGGCCCAGCGCGGCTACCCCGGCATCCATGCCGGGGTACCCACTACGCAATGCCTGCGTTCGGCCAGCGTGGTTTAACGGGGCGCCCAAGATCAAAAGCAAAGCAAAGCAAAGCAAAAGCAAGGCCGCCTTACAGCCGGTCTGGTTTTTCCGGCATAAATCGATCCCTTGTGGGAGCGAGCCTGCTCGCGATAGCGGAGTGTCTGTCATGAAGATGTTGAGTGTGCCGACGCCATCGCGAGCAGGCTCGCTCCCACAGGGTTTGCCGGTGGTTTCAGGTCTGGTGTCTGCTGCAAAGTCCAGCAGAAGCTAGGCGCTCATGCCTGCGCCGGATCATTCCAGCGCCTGAACCACCAGCGTACCCGGGAAATCGGCTTGCCGTCGGTATCCAGCGGTCGTCCATCCTCGGCGTAGGCGTGGGCCGGTTCCAGCAGTTGGCCGTTGAGGTAACGGGCGTCGACCGCCGGGTTACCGTTGGGGTGCAGGCGGCGATAGCGGCCGTCGCGCACGCCGTCGCGATAGAACTCGGCCTCGGCCAATTGTCCATCCGGAAAATAGTTGTTGGCTTCACCGTGCAGCAATCCGCCGCGATAGGTGGCCTGGCGCTGCAACCCGCCTTCGGCCGCGTAAAAGCTCGCAACGCCTTGCAACTTGCCTTTCACGAACGGCAACACTGCCGAAACCTTGCCGTTGGGGTGATACAGAGTGCTGGTACCTTGCAATTCACCTTGGCTGTAGTTGAGTTTCGCTTGCGGGCGTCGGGCTTCTTCGATGTGCAGCGGGCCGTCGAGCCGGCCGTCGATCAACTGACCGCTCAGTTGGCTGTCGCCACGTTCCACATCGAGGTTCTTCGAGACCATCGTTGCGCTCCTGTCAGTTGACCTTCACCAGGCCGCCCTTGATGGTCAGCATGCCGCCGCCGTCCACCGTCTGTTCGGCGGCGGCTTTGTTGACCAGGCTGATGCCGGCGTCATTGGTCAGGGTGGTGCCGGCCTTGTTCTCCAGCGAGGTGCCGGCCTGGTTGCTCAGGGCCGTGCCGGCCTTCTGGCTGATGGACGTGCTGGCCTGGGCCGCCAGGTCCGCGCCGCTCTTGATGGCGAAACTGCCGCCGCTTTGCAGGGTCAGGGTGCCGCTGACCTTGATGGTCAGGTTGCCGTCCACGGTCAGTTCGTAGTTGCCGGTGACCTTGTGCGTGTAATTACCGCCAGTGCTGTGGGTCTGGTCCGAGCCCACGGTCACGGTGCGGGTGTCTTTCACATCGAGGTTGTCGCTGCCGGTCTGAATCGTCACGCTGCGCTTGCCTTTTTCCAGGGTGACGGTCTCATCGCCGTCCTTGACCGTGCGGGTGCGGGCGTTCTGTACCGTGAGGGTTTCGTCATGGCCGACGGTGGCGGTGGTGTCGTTGAGCACGTTGATGTTGAAGTCCTTCTGCGCCTGGAGAAACACCTCTTCGGCATCCTTCTTGTCTTCGAAGCGCAGCTCGTTGAAGCCGCCGCCACCCTTTGACGAGTTGGTCTTGATCCCGGACTGGGTCTGGTTCGCCGGCAGCGCGTAGGGCAGGGCGTTGTCGCCGTTGTAGACGCAACCGGTGACCAGCGGTCGGTCGGGGTCGCCATCGATGAAGGTGACGATGACTTCCTGGCCGATCCGCGGCACGAACTGCATACCAAAACCCTTCCCGCTCCAGGGCAGGACCACCCGCACCCAGCAGGACGAGGTTTCGTCGTTCTTGCCGGTGCGATCCCACGGGAACTGCAACTTGATCCGCCCGTATTCATCGGTCCAGATTTCTTCGCCTGCCTTGCCCACCACCAGGGCGGTCTGGGTGTGCATGCGTGGTTTCGGCATGAGGCGGGCCGGGCGATACGTCGTGGCCTTGGGAATCGCTTCGAAGCGATTGCGGTAGCTGTCGTGGCTGGCTTCATGACTGACCGAAGTCACCACCCAGTCGATGTTCAACGACGGGTCTTCGTGGCCGGCGAGG
This sequence comes from Pseudomonas sp. B21-028, assembly GCF_024749045.1. NCBI lineage: Bacteria > Pseudomonadati > Pseudomonadota > Gammaproteobacteria > Pseudomonadales > Pseudomonadaceae > Pseudomonas > Pseudomonas sp. B21-028. The sequence continues at coordinate 4,032,946 of NZ_CP087184.1, read as the reverse complement.
GTGAACCAATACCCAGGCACCAGCCAGCGGCAATCGCTTTCGCCGACAAACCGCTGCGCCTGGCTGCGCAAACCGTCCACCCGCTGTTTGGTCAGTGCATCACCCTGGGCCTTGGCGTTGTAGCCGCCCGGATGTTCGTACATCGAGCTGGGTCCGGCCACGGCTTCGGCCTGGCTGTAGAGCGAGGTCGTTGGCGTGGTGAATTCGTAGTCGGTCGCCTGATAGACCCCGGCCACCGCTTGCAAGGACACGTGGCCCGAGCGGATGCCATGCAGCTCCCGCTCGCCCATTCCCTGCCCGAGATAGTTCACCGTCGGCCCGTTGGGAATCGGTGCGAAGGCGTCGTTGCTGTCGGCCAGCACCAGGGTGTGCTTGCCGGCTTCATGAGTGAAAAACCAGAAGATCCCATCTTCTTCCAACAGCCGGGAAACGAAGGCCAGATCTGTTTCGCCGTACTGCACGCAGTACTCCCTCGGCGTGTAGCTGCCGCTGAGCTTGAGCTGGAAATCGGTAAAGCCGTGGGCCTTGAAAATCGTAGTGACGATGTCCGACGTGGCGAGGTTCTGGAACACCCGGTTGTTGCTGGCCAGGCTCAGCCACCAGAGCCATGGGCGCAGTAGAAGTTGATAGCGCTCGGCGGTGGCGTCGGCGGGCAGCTGACGGATTTCGGCGACCAGCCAATCCAGCGGGCGCAGCAGGGCGTCCTTGTGCAGGGTGGTGGTGACGTGGCTGGCGACTGCGCTGGCGAGCGTCAGCGGGGCACCGTCGACGACGCCATTGAGAATATGCGAGCCCAGGGCATTGAGGCGTTCTTCACCGGACAATGATTCAGGAAACAGCGCCGACACCGTGGCGGCGGTGAGGGACAGGGTGGTGTTGCTGTCGGTGTCGCGGGGCATAAAGTACCTTAACTGAAATCGCGGAGTAATTTGTGCGCTTCGTTAATTGGATTTTTGTGCGTACTCTTTTTTAATATTCCCCGGCTTTATTCCAAATGACATGGCAAATTTGAATTTTAATGATTTGCACTGTTTGCACATGTCGTGCGGGCCAACAATATAGATGTACATCTCACTTGGTTTTATTTTCTGTTTCAGCCAATAGATGATCTCCCAGCCAACTTCATTGAATACGGTAACCTCGGCGTCATTCTTGTTTTTTCCAGCAATGTAACGGTGGTCGGAAACAGTGCTGTTATGTTTGCCAGGGGGTATGTAACCGCTGTGTCCAAAATGAATCTCTCCATAATTGGTATCGTCATACAATACAACGCCAGCGGCGGCGGTGTGCTGGTAAGCTCTCTCCCTTCTCAGTAATTCAACTCTCACTTTTTGTTTGATTTCGTCAGATATCATTTCTAACTCCTGGCTGCTGCAAATATGTGTTCATTCCAACACCCACTCCGCCAACTTCCCAGTCACCTGCGTCATCAACACATTCTCCACATCCCGCGCCCCCGCCGCGCTGCACTTGGCCAGTACGGCCTTGACGATCCCGGCATCGAACTCGAACTGTTTGCCCGTCGCCGCCTTGTAGCGTCCGCGCAATTTCTCCAACTTCGCCAATACAATCCCTTCCAGCGTCGCCTCATCCAACGGTCGATACGCCACCACCGTCATGCGCGCCAGGAACGCCGGACGAAACGCTTGCAGCAGCACCTTGTGCAGGGCTTCGTTGAAGGCATCGCTGCCCAGTTGCGCGGCCGGTGTGTCCAGTAGCAGTTCGGCGCCGACGTTGCTGGTGGCGAGCATCACGGTGTTCTTGAAATCCACCACCAGGCCGGTGCCGTCCTCCATCAGACCCTTGTCGAACACGTTGTAGAATGCTTCGAGCACATCCGGGTGGGCCTTTTCGATTTCATCCAGCAGCACCACCGAATAGGGTTTGCGCCGCACCGCTTCGGTAAGTACGCCACCGCTGCCGTAGCCGACGTAGCCGGGCGGGGCGCCTTTGAGTTGGCTGACCGTGTGGGCTTCCTGGTACTCCGAGAGGTTGATGCTGATCAGGTTGCGTTCGCCGCCGTACAAGGCGTCGGCCAGGGCATAGGCGGTTTCGGTCTTGCCCACCCCAGTGGGGCCGACCAGCAGGAACACGCCCACCGGCTTTTGCGGATCGGTGAGGCCGGCGCGGTAGGCTTGCAGGCGTTGGGCGATGGTGTTGAGCGCGGTGCCCTGGCCCATGACCCGCAGGCCCATGCGCTGGCCGAGGGTGCGCACGGCATGGGCTTCATCGGCGAGCATTTTGCCCACGGGAATGCCGGTCCAGCCGGCGATCACGGCGGCCACGGTCTTGCTGTCCACTTGCTCGGGCACCAGTGGATCGTCCTGGCGAATGGCATCGAGGCCGGCTTCCAGGCGCAGCAGTTCGGCGGCCAGGTGGTCGATGCGATTGTCGACTTCGGTGTCGGCTTTTTCAGCGTCGGCCCGTTCGCTCAGGGCCAGCAGTTCGCGCCGGGTGTCGAGCAGTTCGCGCACGGCTTCGCGTTCTTCACCCCAGCGGGTTTCCAGTTCGCGGATGGCCTGCACATTGGCGGTGGATTCACCTTCGAGCAGGGTGATGCGTTCGCGATGATCCAGGCCGGTGGCCTGTTCCCGGCGCAGGCGGTCGACTTCGTCCTTGAGGCTGTTCTGCCGGTGCCGCAGGCTTTCCAGTGGCGGCGGTACGTCGTGCTGGCCGAGGGCGACCCGGGCGCAGGCGGTGTCGAGCACGCTGATGGCCTTGTCCGGCAGTTGCCGTCCGGAAATGTAGCGGTGGGAGAGCTTCACTGCTTCGTGGATCGCCGCATCCAGCACTTGCACGCCATGGTGCTGTTCCAGCTTGCTCGCCACGCCACGGAGCATTTCCACGGCGGTGAGTTCGTCCGGCTCTTCGACCTGCACCAGTTGGAAGCGGCGGGCCAGGGGCGGGTCTTTCTCGAAGTATTTCTTGTATTCCAGCCAGGTGGTGGCGGCCAGGGTGCGCAGTTCGCCCCGGGCCAGGGCCGGTTTGAGCAGATTGGCCGCGTCGCTGCCGCCCTCTGCGCCGCCAGCGCCGATCAGGGTGTGGGCTTCGTCGATGAACAGGATGATCGGTTTCTCGGCGCTGCGTACCGCGTCGATCACGCCTTTGAGGCGTTGTTCGAATTCGCCCTTGACCCCCGCGCCGGCCTGCAACAGGCCGAGATCGAGCACCCGCAGCGTGACCTCTTGCAGTGACGGCGGCACATCCCCGGCGGCGATGCGCAGGGCCAGGCCCTCCACCACGGCGGTTTTGCCGACCCCCGGCGCGCCCACGAGGATCGGGTTGTTCTGCCGGCGCCTGAGCAGGATGTCGATGCACTGGCGGATCTCACCGTCGCGCCCGACGATGGGGTCAATGCGGCCGTTGCGGGCGTCGTCGGTCAGGTCCTGGGTGTACTGGTCGAGCACCGGATCCTGTTTTTGCGCTGCCTCCCCGGGTTTGGTTGGACGGGCAACGCCGACATGCTCCCGGGAGCTTTCGGTCCATTCCAGCAGATGGGCGCGTAGGGCGTCCCGGGGAATGCGCAGCAGCGACGAGGCGCTGTTGAGCAACAGGCTACGGCGCTCATCGCGGTCCAGCAGCGCCAGCAGCAATAGCCCCGAGCGGATGCTGTCCAGGCCGAGCACGCTGGCCTGGACCACGGCGTCTTCCAGCAAACCGATGGTTTGCGCCGACAGCGCAGGTGTGCGGGTGCTGCCGGACTTGAACAGGTCCAGGGCCTTGTTGGTTTCCGCCGCCACCGCGTCACGCTCAAGCCCGAAGCGCGGCAGCAGGCAGGCGAAGTCGCCGCCTTCGATGTCCAGCAACTCCAGCAGCAGGTGCTCGATTTCCACGTAGTGATGACTGCGCTGCATGCAGCGCTGCGCGGCCCGTTCCAGTGCGCGGCGGTTGTCCGGGTTGAGGCGTCCGATCAGGCTGGCCAGTTCCATTTCAGGCGATCTCCGGCTGACGAAGGCGGGTTTCGATCCGTTGCAGGGCCAGGCTCGATTGCCGTTGCAGGCCGCCGTTCCAGTTCAGTCGCGGCGGGGCCTGACGGCCCAGTTGCAACGGGCCGGCACCACGGACCAGCAGCACCAGGGTGCAATCCAGGTCGGGGCCGAAATACAGGGCATACAGGCTGGCAAGCAGCGGATGGGTCTCGCCATTGGGCAGCAATCCGCCGGCCTGGGCTGCGCTCAATGGGCCGAGGGTCAGGCGCACGCCGGCATGCTCGTCCCAGACCCGGGTGCCGGCCACTGCGCTGCGACCCAGGCACAAGTTGCGGCCGCCCGCTTGCAAGCGGCTGCGGCTGGCCGACGGGATTTCACGCCAGCCACCTTCATACGCGCTCAGCTCCACTGGCAGTCCGAACTGCTCGCGGACAATGGCCGCGAACCCGGCCAGGGAACGACGGCCGTCGGCGTACAGCGCGCTGCACGCCAGCGCGGCGGAGTCGGGGGCGGCCTGGCGCTCCTGCAAGGCCTTGGGCAGCAGGCCGGTCAGCGCTCGCAGTTGGGCCTGCACGGCGGAGGCGCCCGGAGGGGTGAAGCCCAGGGCAATGCGGTGCTTGCGCATCACTTTGTAGAGCAGGCTGAGCAGACGGTGCTGGAACAGGTCGAGAAATTCCGCCGGCGCATGATCCCGCGCCCGTGCCCGTTGTTGCAGCCATTCCTGATAGGCGTAGGGCAACGGGCCGTCGGGGCCGCCGAGGCCAAAGATCGGCGTGGTCAGCACCGGCGACGAGCCGGGTTCCTCGCTCAGGTTCTCGACTTCGCTGGCGGCGAACAGCGGCGTCAACGGTCCCCGCAGGCGCAACGCTTCGGCGTGGGGCGCGGTGCCGCTGCCCAGGGGTTCGGCCTGGGGATGCTCACGCTCCAGCAGCAACAGGGCCTGGAGCCATTCGAAACGCTGCGGATCGCGGCGCAGGCGCTGGCTCAGGTTCAGAGTGTCAGGGGTTTGCCGGCTTGGGGTTGCCATGTCTTCACCTCCCTGTCGGACTGGACCAGCACCGTGCGCACGAAGCGATTGGCGGTGGCATACAGTGAAAAGAACTGCGCCAGCACGCCCGAGAACAATACGGCGCTGCTGCCGACGAAATGCTGTGGGTCCAGTTGCAGGCGGACTTCCAGGCCATTGCGCCAGCCGCGCCAGGCGTCTTCGCCGACGTGGGCGATGACCCGGTCGCAACCCAGGCCCATGACCCCTTCGATCTGGCGGTGAGCACTGGCCTCGTCCCGCAGGTTGTGCAACTCCAGGATCTCGCGCAGTGCATCCAGCGCCTGGGGGCCTTCCACCAGGGACAAATGGTTGAGGGTCAATTGCGACACCAGCCGCCAGCGCGATTCACCGTCCAGGCGTGGCAGACTCTGTGGGCTCGGCGGGTTGCGCAGGCGCGCCCAGGCCACCGGCCCCGGACGTTCGAAACCCAGCGGCGTGCCCGCCGGCAGGCTCTGGGCCAGGTGCCGGCTGGTGCACAGCAGTTCGGCGGTGAGGCTGTAGTCGCGGGTATCGGCGAGTGGGTCGAGCTGGGTATCCACCAGGCTGACCATCAAGTCGGTGCCCAGCCGGTTCGGGCTCATGCCGCTGACCCGTCGCGCATGCCAATAACAGGTCTGGTCGTTGCCGTGCTGGCTGCCGTAATAGGCCGGCACCTTGCGCACGCCCTGGCTGGACGTGGCACGCACGGTGCGGATGCTGTGGATCTCGACACTGTTTTCCCGATGACTGTCGGCCACCAGCCGGTATTCGCTGCGGGTGCCGTCCGGGCGCAGGGGTTCGCTGGTCCTGGGAAACAGGTTGATCACCGGCGTGCAGCCCAGGGCGATGTCGCTGGCCTGGAGCGGGAGGCGATTGGCGGGGGCGCGATCGAAGACGATGTACAGGTACAGCGACGAGCTGTCGCTGGTCGCACCGGCCAGGGGCAGGTCGAAGAAACCGAACTTGTCGGGGAAGGCAAAGTATTCCGCCAGCAGGCGCATGCCCGGATGCACGCCGTCCTCATCCGGCAGCAGGGCTTCGTCGCTGGCGAAACCGACGATCCGCGGCAGGCCCGCCAGCGGTTCCGGCACGCTGCCCGGCGCGCCGGCCAGGACCTTGACCGTGTGCGCGCCAAGCAGATCGTACAGCCAGGCGTTGATCATCGGCGAAGCTGCCAGGTGCACCCGCAGGTAATCGATTTCCAGGGTCGACCATTGGCGCTCGTCCAGGCAGCGCAGGTTCAGGCGCAAGGCCGAACGCGCCTGGATCACACCGGTCAGCGCCTGGGCTTCGTCACTGCCCAGCAGCACGGCTTCGCTGACTTCCAGCGGCCACAGGTGCACGGCGGCGGTGGTGCGAAAGTGAATGCTCTGGCCCTTGTCGGTGGTGACAAACAGCGGCGTGTCCCGGGGCAGGGGGTAGCCGTCGTCGAGGTTGCCTTTGCTCGGGTCGGGCTCGAACTGCACGATGGCGCAGGAAGGCAACGGGCGCATGGCCAGGGGATACAGCTGTTCGAGCAGGGCGTCGCTGAATTCGGCGTAGTCGTCGTCCAGTCGGCGTTGCAGCCGGGCGGCCAGCAGCGCGAAGCCTTCCAGGAGCCGCTCGACGTGTGGGTCCGGGCATTCGCCGGGAGACAGCTCCAGGCGCCGGGCGACTTTAGGATAGCGTTCGGCGAACAGGCTTCCGGCATGGCGCAGCCAAGTCAGTTCGCGCTGATAGTAATCCAGCAGTTGCGGGTCAATCGAGTCGCTCATGTCGCACCTCAAGACCGTCGCCGGCGTGCTCGATGACAAATGCCACGGGCCATGAGTGCGGGTCGCCACGCAGCACCCCCGACAGCCGTATGCCCAGTCGTTGCGGGTGGCCCGGTACTGGGACGACCTGGACCTCGCCCAGTTGCAGGCGCGGTTCGAAATGGCTGATGGCCTGGTGTATTTCCCGGGTCAGCAGGCGCCGGTCATCGCTGCGCTGCTGTTGCAACGCGGTCCAGTCGGCAATGCCGTAATCCAGGATGCTCGGCGGATCGGTCAGCGTCCGGGGACCGCGTCGGGTGTTGAACAGGCGTTGCAGTTCGGCGTGGACCGAGTCCTGTAGCGCCTGCCGGTCGAACACCCGACCGTGTTCATCCGCCTGGATGGCCAGGCGTTCGAACAGCGGCGGGCGAAGCCCGAAGCCAGCCATGACGGCGGCGCCCTTACTTGGTCATCTTGTTGGCCGCCAGGTCCCAGGTCGTGCCCGCCGTGCCTTCCTTGGTGCCATCGTCTTTCTGGGCGGTGAGTTCCCATTTGATCTTGGTGAAATTCAGCGACAGGGTTTCCACCGGTTTGCCGCCCGTACCGCCACTGACACTGACGTTGGACAGTACGACGTTGCTTAGGGTGTAGACGATGAAGGGCATGATCTGGCCGCTGCCTTCGGCGGCGTTGCGGCCGATGGTGATGACGGCTTGCGGGATCGGTTTGCCGGCGCAGCAATATTCGTTGAGGGAAGGGGTGGAGCTGTCGATGAATTTGGTCAGGGTGAATTCACCGATGTGGGGTCGACCGGAGGTGCGCTCCGAGTTGCTGACGTCGTTGGTGACTTGCATCGCCACGTTGTGGCTGTAGGACATGACCTCGATCTTGTCCGTGAAACCTTCCAGCAGGCTGTCGCCCTTGATGTCGCCGCCGAGGTCGAGAATGATTGCATCCATGGTGTGGAACTCCAGAAGAAGACGTAGGGGATACCCAATACCGTTAGAAACGAACGCCAAACTCCTGTGGCGAGGGGATTTATCCCCGCTGGGGCGCGAAGCGGCCCCATGAGCAGCCGGCTCAACCTGCCGGATGCACCGAGTTGCTGTTATTTAGGGCCGCTTCGCGCCCCAGCGGGGATGAATCCCCTCGCCACAACAAGCATCCTCGCCAAAGGTTTCAGCGGTCAGGCCGCAACCGGTGGCGGCAGGGTCGCCACCAGGCGGATCGAGGCGGTCAGCTCCTCTAGTTGGAAATGTGGTCGCAGGAACACCGTGGCGTTGTAGGCCCCGGGTTTGCCGGCCACTTCCGTCACGTCCACCCGGGCCTCGCGCAACGGGTACTGCGCCTTGATCTCCTGGGGCGCGTTGTCATTGATCAGCACGTAGTCGGCGATCCAGTTGTTGAGGTAGGTCTGCACGTTGTCGCGGGTCATGAAGCTGCCGACCTTGTCGCGCATGATCACCTTCAGGTAGTGAGCGAAACGCGAGGCCGCGAGCACGTAGGGCAACATCGCCGAGATCCGTGCGTTGGCGTTGGCCTCGTTGGTGTTGTAGACCCTGGCCCGGTTGGTGGTCTGGCCGCCGAAGAACACTGCGATGTCGCTGTTCTTCTTGTGGCACAGGGCGATGAAGCCCAGGTCGTTGAGTTCTTTCTCGCGGCGGTCGGTGATCGCCACTTCGGTCGGGCACTTGAGCGACAGGTCGCCGGAACTGGTGCGGAAGGTATGGGCCGGCAGGCCTTCCACCGCGCCGCCACCCTCGGCACCCCGGATCGCCGCGCACCAGCCATATTTGGCGAAGGCTTCGGTGATGCGCTGCGACAGCGCCCAGGCCGCGTTGCCCCACAGGTACTTGCTGTGGTCGGTGCCGTTGACGTCCTCGACGTAGTTGATGCCTTCCACTGGCCGGGTATCCGGGCCGTAGGGCAGGCGCAGGAGGAAGTGCGGCAGCACCAGGGACACGTAGCGCGAGTCTTCGCTTTCACGGAACGAGCGCCACTTGATCAGCTCCTGGCTCTCGAAAATCTTCGACAGGTCCCGGGGCACCGCCAGTTCGGTGAAGCTGGTCATGTCGAACAGGCGCGGGCTGGCGGCGGCAATGAATGGGGCATGGGCCGCGGCGGCGACGTTCGAAAGTTTCTCCAGCAGGCCAATGTCCTGCGGGTGCCGGCCGAAGGTGTAGTCGCCCACCAGCAGGCTGAACGGGTGCCCGCCGAAGGTGCCGTATTCTTCCTCGTAGATTTTCTTGAACAGCGCGCTCTGGTCGAATTCGACGGCTTTCTCCAGGTCGTTCTGCAGCTCTTTCTGGGTGACGTTGAGCAGGCGCAATTTGAGCCGCGTGCTGGTTTCGGTGTTCTGCACCAGCAGGTGCAGGCCGCGCCAGGACGCTTCGAGTTTCTGCAGGTCGGGGTGGTGCAGCACTTCGTTGAGCTGGGCGCTGATCAGCTGGTCGATCTGGCTGATGCGGTCGTTGATCATTGCCACGGTGTCCTTGTCGATGGCCATGCCTTCGTCAAGGACCTGGGTGGCAAATTCGGCCAGCATGTCGCGGGCGTAATCCTGCTGGCTGTCGTCATGGGCCATACGGCCTTCGGCGATGATCTTGTCCAGCAGGGACAGGGTCTGGGTCGTGCTCTCGCTGGTTTGAGTGCTGGATGAAGCAGGCATGGCTTTATCTCCCTTGAGTGATGAGCACGATCAGGCCTGTGGTTCGGCCGGGGCCGGATCATCGTTGGCGGCCACGGTCGGCAGCTCCTGCGGTGTGTCCTGGGGCCGGGCCGACTTGATCTCTTGCAGGCCTTCGGTGTTGGCGATCACGTCGCGCAGCAGTTTGTCCAGGTCATCGTTGCCGTCGAGCTTGGTCAACAGGTCGCGCAGACGCTGGCGGGCTTCGAACAGACGGCGCAACGGCGTGACCTGCTCCACGACCTTGACCGGGTCGAAGTCATCGATGTGGCGGAAGTTGAGTTCGATGTTGAGCTTGCTGTCGTCGCCGCTGAGGGTGTTGTTCACCTGGAGCGTGGCGCGGGGGGAGATAGAGGCGAGCACCTCGTTGAAATTGTCGCGATCGATTTCCGTGAAGCGCCGCTCGTTGAGCTTGGGCAGCGGGTCCAGTGGCTTGCCCGAGAGATCGGCCAGAATGCCGACGACCAGTGGCAATTCTTTCTTTTCGATGGCGTTGCCGATTTCCACGTCGTAGGTGATCTGGACGCGGGGGGGGCGGACTCTGTCGAGCTTGTGCTGGGTACTTTCTGCCATGGCGGCCGACTCCGAAGCATGTGGGAGCAATGCGTCGGGGGGCCCGCTCATCGCATTCCCTTGCTGATCCGCAGGTTGCAAATGAAGGGCAGAACATCTGTCATTCCCTTGACGAACCTGGTGCATTCAACCGTGCAGGTCGAACTACCCAAGAAGCTAGAACAGGTCTATAAAAATGCAAGCAAAAACAATTTTTGACCGTAACGAAAAGGAAGATTCATTTTGCGTGGGTTTTTTTATGGATTTTTTTTCAGCCTGGCGCTCAGCGGTTGTTCGTTCTTTGCGCCCAGCGTCGACCTGAACAGCCTGACCCTCGACGTCGCGCCCGGCGCCAACGACGACACGCCCATCGCCGTGGATTTCATCGCGGTAAACGATCCTGACCTGCTCAAGCAACTGTCAGCGATCACCGCCCGCCAGTGGTTCGCCGAGCGCGAACAATTCCAGCGCGACTATCGTCAACTCATGTCGGTATGGGGGCTGGAGCTGGTCCCGGGGCAGTTCATCGACCGCCAACCCTTCCCGTTGGAGGGCCGGCGGGCCGCTGGACTTTTGGTCTTCGCCAGCTATAACACTCCCGGAGCCCACCGGCTCCGGCTGGACGATCAGCGCAAGGCCTGGCTGAAGTTCGACAGTCGCGAGATGAGCCTCGTCGACGATGGCCAGCTCAATGCCAGTCAGCCTTGAATGACCGCGGGCCGCCTTGTGCGGCGACACTGGGATGTCGAAGGGAGTCGTATGAGTCTGTTACCTGACGCGGTGTGCTGGCATGAGGGCATGCAGTTGTTGCCCCAGCATTTTCAACTGCAGGGGCTGCGCGCCGAGGCCCTGGCCGCCCATGTCGCGGCCGCCTGCAATCCCTGGTTCTGGGGTGTCGGCCAACTGGAGGTCGACCCTTCGGCCCTCAGCGCCGGGCAGGTGCGGTTGCTGCAGCTGCAGGGCACCTTGCCGGACGGCTTGCCGGTCAATCTCCAGGCCGGTGTCGGGCCGACCCTGGAGCTGGACATCACCGAGGCGGTCAACAAGACCGACGATGCTACCGTCACCGTCTACCTGGCGATCAGCCCGCTCTGGCGCGCCGGGCAATTGCTGCCGCTCAAGGGGCGCCTGCAATCGGTGGTCGGCGATGCGCTGCCGGACCTCACCAGTGGCGAGTTTCCCGAATCGATCACCGTCTGGCGTCCGAACCCGCGGCTGTGCACGCAACTGAGCAAGGCCGATTCGATCTGCCTGCCGCTGCTGCGCATTCGCAAGGAAGGCGGCGGCTTTCTGCGGATGCCCTATACGCCGCCCACGCCGGTGTTGTTACCCGAATCGGTGCTCGGTCGGCGGGTGGCCGGGCTGTGTGCCCGGGCCCGGGAAAAGTGCCTGTTCCTCGCCGGTCGGTTGCGCCAGGCCCAGGCGGCCGGCAACCAGGACGATGCGCTGGAGATCCGCCGGCAGATGACCGCCTTGTGGGCGCGCCTGCCGGAAGTCGAAGGCAGCCTGAACACGCGGGTGGCCACCCCCCAGGCGTTGTACGGTTTGTTGCTGGGGCTGGCAGGTGCCTGGTCGGCCCTCGATCCGCTGGCCGGTGTACCGGCATTTGCACCGCTGGATTTCCTCGAGTTGCAACGCGGTTACGAACCGCTGCTCGACTGGCTCGACACCACCCTGGAGCTGGTCCGCGCCGGTTATCGCAGCCTGGCTTTCGAGCGCGATGAGCAGGTTTTCTCCATCCAGCTGCCCGATGACCAGCCGAGCCAGCGCCTGGTGATCGGCCTGCGCATGCCCAACGGCGCCAGCGAGCAGGCGGCGGCCGATTGGTTGCGCGGTGCGATCATCGCCTCCGCGCCGCACGTCCCGCTGTTGAGCCGGCAGCGCATGAGCGGGCTGCCCCATCAGGCCATGAGCCGCAACGAGCAGGTGGCCTACAGCGTGGGCGACGACACCCGGTTGTTCGTGGTGGCCGCCAGCGGCCAGTGGTTCGACGGGCAACTGCCCTTGCACATCGTGGCGCCGGCCTCGACCCAGGCCAGCAGCCCGTGGCAAGTGGTGTTGTTTGTCCCGCAAGTCGGTGAAAGTGCCTGATTGCAAGAGGGGAGTCGTATGCCTGACGGAAGTGGCGGGGCGGTCCGGGGTCTGCATGAGGCGCCGCTGAGCAGCGCGTTTCGGCAGGCCTGGCTGAAATGGTTCCAGGAATGGCAGGACTTGCCCAAGGACAACGACTCCGCGGCCCTGGTCAGCCGGGTGGTGGAGTTTTCCGGACGTAGCGCCCAGCGCTTGTGGCGGGTGGCCTTTGCCACTGTCGGCGACTCGGCGACCGAGCAGGTCAAGGCGCTGGTCTATGCCTTCGTCGCCCTGGTGGACGAGACCTTGCTATTCACCCCTTGGCCGGGGCAACTGGCCTGGCAGCAACATCCCCTTGAATCACGCATGTATTCCAGCCGCCAGGCCGGCGAACGGCTGCCCGCGGCCATCAAGAAACTGCTGGATGAACAGATGCCCGGCACCCGGGACCTGGCGAACGTCTACCTGCAATGCCTGGTCCTCGGGTTTCAGGGACGGCTGCGCGGCGAGCCCGGCCAGGTCCAGCATGAAAAATGGCGCGCGGCGCTGTTCACCTTCGCCTGGCAGCATGAGCCGGACTATGCCGACGTCACCCAGCGCCTGGCGATGTCCGCGGCGGCACCGCCGATACGCATGCCGGCACAGACATCGCTGCCGGACGGATTGCGCCTGGGGCTGGCGATCCTGGCGATGGTGTTGTTGCTGACCGGACTGGGACAGGTGTTCTGGCGTGACATCCGCTCGGAGCTCGAACCGGTCTTGCAATTGAACGAATCGGTGGTTCAGGAGCAGGACTCATGAACCCCTTGAGCATCGTCGCCGTGGTGCTGCTGGTCATCGTCGTGGTGCTGGTGATCGCGGCGCTGATCTGGTGGCTGCGGACCCAGGGCGGCGCGGCGATTCGCAGTTTCTACGGGGCAGTCCGGCACATGGAGCAGGAGCAGGGCACCCGGGATCGCTACCAGATCCCCTGGCTGTTGATGCTCGGCAACGAAACCGACGGGGCCCAGTTGTGTACCCAGTGGCATTTGCAGCCGACGGACAAGGCCGCGTGGTTCGGGCGCTGGTGGTCGGATGCCGAGGGCGCGGTACTGGTGGTGCCCCAGGCATTGTTCCTGCCCGATGAAGGCTTGAACCGGCAACGGGGCAACTGGTGGCGGCTGTTGGGGCTGATCCTGCGGCTGCGCAGCCGACGACCGATGGACGCGGTGATCTGGACCGTGCCGTTCGGCAGGCTCGACGATATCGAGCACACCACCGAGCTGAGCCTCAAGGTGCGCCGCTGCTTCATCGACCTGCTGCAACGGTTCGGCCTCAGTCTGCCGGTGTACGTGGTGATTACCGGGATGGAAGAGTTGCCCGGGTTCCAGGAGCTGGTCAGCGCGCTGCCCGCCGAGGCCCGGGAATCGACACTGGGCTGGTCGTCACCGTACTCGCCCGACGCGGCGTGGCAGTCGCACTGGAGCGACCAGGCGCTGGATCAGGTCAACGCCGCGCTGTCGCAGTCGATCATCGAAATTGGCGCGCTTTCGGGGCAGTTGAGCGGCGATCTGTACGGCTTGCCGGAGCGCTTCGAGGGGTTGCGGCGGGCCATGCAGATCCTTCTGGAACCGGTGTTCCAGGGCAATGCCCAGGGCGAGGCGCCACGCTTTCGCGGCGTGTACTTCACCGCGACCCAGGCGCCGACTGTGACCGGGGACGGTTATGCCGCCAGCGACAAGGGCTTGCGTCAGACGGTGTTCGCCCGGCAATTGTGGGCGCGGCGTTTCGTCGCCGAACGCGGCTTGGCCCAGCCCGTGCCGCGCCTGTTGCGTTTGCGCCAGCGCTGGCATCGGCTGGCCGGCGTGGTTGCGCTGGTGGTCGGGCTGGTCTGGTTGGGGGGCATGCTCTGGATCTGGCACGATTCGGTGGAAGAGGCCGAGGCGTTGTCGCAGTTGATCCTGCGCACCCATAAGAATTACCTGGTGGTCGACCCTGACCAACCGCAGTTGGAGCCTACCCGTTACAACGTGCAGACCTATTGGAACATGCTGGAGAAAGCTCCGAGCTGGCGCTACGTCGCGGTGGTGTTTCCCACCTCGTGGTTCTCCTCCGTGGATACTCAGCTGGAGCAAGGCTTGCGCCTGACCGCCCGGCACCACTGGGTTTTGCCCCTGCGCGACCTGCTGGCGTCGGACCTGGAACAGCTCAAGACCATCCGCAACACCGAGCGGCGGGGCAACGTGGAAAGCGAAGACCCGGCGCAATGGCAGAGCTACGTGAAGGCCAAGGACCTGGTGGAGCGTGCGGTGCGCCTCGAACAACAGAACCAGATGTTCAGCCAGGCGGTGAGCAACCCCAAGGCACCGCTGGATGAACTGGTGCAATTGAGCAACAACGCCCTCTCGCTGAGCCTCAATACCGGCACGTTGAGCCGGGCGCGGTTCTACAACCGGGTGCTGTTCGACCCGCATGGCATGGGGGCGTACGGACAGGACTTGCAGGGGCTGGACCTGAACGCGGCGCGTACGTTGATCGGCGATAATTTCACCGGCCTGATGCAGCGTTGGCTCGATCATTACTTCCTGGCCGACAACTTCGTGCGTCAGGCCGGTTATCTCAAGCTGCACCTGCAACGGTTGGAGGCGGGAAGCGGTAACTCGCTGAGCGAGCTGGAAGACCTGATGGCACTGGTCGACGACTTGCAGACCCTGGTCAACCTGACCAACGCAGCCTGGGGGCGGGGCAAGGGCCAGGACCTGGTGCCCGGTTACACCCAGATGATGGACAAAGTCAGCCACAGCACCTTGCTCGGGCCGGAGCTTGCCCAGGACCTGGAAAGCCAGGCGGCGAAGCTGCAACAGAGCTTTCGCGACCAGTGGATCGTCCAGACCGGTTCCCGGGACAACCTGCTGGTCCAGCAGGGCAGTGGCTTGCTGGTGTTGCAGGAGCATGTCACGGCCCTGGATGACGCGGTGAAAGCCTTGTTCAAGCGTGACTTCGTGGCGTTGGCCCTGCAGAAGGATCCCTCTGGCGGTAACTCCGATGCCATGGGGCAAGGCGACGGCAGCGACGATTTCAGCGTCGCCCTGAACTATTTCGCCAGCTACAAGAGCTATACCAGCGAGGAACTGCCGCGCATCCCGCCGGACTACCGCGACGCCCTGATCCAGGCAGCTGAAAGTGCCGCCGCCCAGGCGATGTGGCTGAGCCTGGATGAAAGCGAGGAACAGTTGCCAGGCATGGGCTTCAATGTCCAGACCAACCAGGCCGTCGCGGTGCAAAAGGCGTTCATGGACGTGCACCGTGCCGACCTGGCGACGCGGTTCCAGCGCCTGCTCAACCGTCGCGCCCTGGCGCAGATCAAGAGTGGCCTGGACGAAATCGAAGCCCAGCCCCTGTTCAGCCAGCGAGCCGATATCCAGCGCTGGGACGGTTCGAAGAATTTCGGTTTGCAGCTCTACGGGGCCAGCGATCCACAAGGTCTGAAACTGAGCCTGAACCAGCAGTTCGACGCCATGGTACAGATCGCCGAGCAACGCATGCCGGCCCTGGAATGGTTGATCGTCCAGCAGGACGACCTCTCGGCCCTGGAGCACGACCGGGTGTCGCGGTTCATGGCGATCAACGACGAGTTGCTCAAATACAAGAGCCAGAACCCGGCCAGTTCGGCGGCGCAACTGGAACAGTTGGTGAGCCGGGACTTCAACCAGATGGACACCGCCTCCTGCGCGCAGATCCTGCAGACCTCCAACCTGTCCGGTGGTCGTGGCGACCTGGCCCAGCGTGCCGTGAGCTTGCAGCAGAGTGCGCTGCAACGCTGCCTGTACCTGCAACAGAATCAGGCGGCGACGGCCTGGAACGACGTGGCCAACTATTTCAATCAATACCTGGCCGGGCGCTTTCCGTTTTCCCAAAACCTGCGGGCCAGTGACGCCGATCCGGCGCGGGTGCGGCGTTTGCTGGAATTGATCGATACACGCCTGCCCCTGGCCCAGGCTGGGCTGGCGCTGAGCCAGACACCGGAGCGCCTGGCCGCCGAGGATTTTCTCAACCAATTGAAACAGGCCGGTACCTGGCTGGGGCCGCTGTTCGTGCGCGACAAGAGCGGCATTCTCGGCGTGGAAATGGACGTGCGCTGGCGCACCGACCGCGACGAGGAGCGTGGCGCCGACCAGGTGATCGCCTGGGCACTGAACGCCGGCAACCAACAGATCAGCTACCCCGGCGACGCCCAGCAGAACCTGCGCTGGATGGTCGGGCAGCCCGTGCGGTTGACCTTGCGCTGGGCCCGCAACGGTTACCAGCGACCGGCCAACGATCCGTTGCAGCCGGACCTGGTGGTGCGTGATCTGGAGGCCGGCTGGGAATACCAGGGTCCATGGTCGTTGCTGCGCCTGATGCGCTCGCTGGTGTCGGTGCAACGCCAGCCGAATGTCGACTACACCGATTTCCCGCTGACCCTGCAACTGCCGGTAACCGGCCAGATGCCAGCCCAGAGCCCGGCCCAGGCCCAGCTCCAGGCCCGCACGACGCAGCAGACGTTGATGTTCCTGCGCCTGTCGTTGATGAGCCAGGGTTCGAAGCTGCCGCTGTCGGTGCCGCCGCTGCCGACCCAGGCACCCCGTTCACCTTTCATGGCGACCTCGTCGAGCCCCGCCATCGCCACCCGTGAGGAGGGCCTGTGAGCGTACCTATCTCCCCCTTGCCCGAGCTGATCAGCCAGTTGCTCGAACCGGTCAGCGCCGAATCGCCCTGCGGACAGGATCTGCGCTATGAACCGGAATACGATCAACTGCGGGAGTTGCGCCGGGAAGACGACACCAGCCTGCCCACCGGGGTGTGGCAGTCCCAGGTCAAGCGCGCGCAGTGGCCGGAGCTGGAAAAGCTCGCCACTGCGCTGCTGCTTGAGCGCAGCAAGGACCTGATGATCAGCGCCTGGCTGGGGGAGGCCTGGTTGCACCTGGCCGGGCTGGAGGGCTTGCCGGGCAGCCTGGCGCTGGTGACAGGCCTGTGTGAACGCTACCCCGAGCAGTTGCATCCCCAGGCCGAAGAGGGCGACCAGTCGTGGCGGGTGATCCCGCTGGAATGGCTGGCCCGGCGTTACAGTGAAGTGCTGTTGACGCGGGTGCCGCTGTTCAATGGTCGCGACTCGGCCTTCGACGGCTTCTGTCTGGACGATTGGCAACGCTTGCAGCGTCAGCAGGTGCAGGCCAACGACAGCAAGAACGCCAAGGCTTCGGCGGAGGCGGCGCGCAGCGATCAGAAGAAGCTCACTGAGCTGATTCGCGGCACGCCGTTGTCGTTCTGGCTCCATCGCCAGGGCAGCCTCATGTTGAGCCAGCAACACCTGCAACGGCTCGAAGCCTGGAGCGACGCCTACCTGGGCAACCTGGCCCCGGGCTACAAATCCCTGCAGGACGTGATGCAGGCCTTGCTGACGCTGGTAGAGGAGTTCATCGCGATGTATCCACAGCAACCCACCGTCGTGCCGGCGCAAGCATCACCTTCGGCCGCGCCGTCGCCTGTCCAGGCCCAGGCGGGCACAGCACCTGCCCAAGTCTTCCAGGAACCGGCCAGTCGCGAAGAGGCCTACCGGCAGTTGCTGGTCATCGCCGGCTACCTGTCGCGCACCGAACCCCACAGCCCGGTGCCTTACCTGATCCGGCGGGGCGTGGAGTGGGGCAACAAGCCGTTGAGCGAGTTGCTGGGAGAACTGATCAGCGCCGATGCCGAGTCCCGGCGGTTGTGGACGTTGCTGGGGGTTCTCTGAGTGGTGCCAGTACAGGTGAACGGCTTTTGTGGCGAGGGGATTCATCCCCGCTGGGCTGCGAAGCAGCCCTAAATCCTGACGCCTCGGTGCAACAGATAGATTGTGTTGATTGTATTGGGGCTGCTTCGCAGCCCAGCGGGGATAAATCCCCTCGCCACAGGGTGAGTGATCACACAGATTCAGTGATCACTCAGGTTCAGTGTCAGTTCTACAGGCTTGTAATCAATTCGGCTCCGGCATTGGCACCGGCGTCAGCACCGGTTTGCCGGAAAAGAACGCATTCAGGTTCTGGCCCACCAGTTCCACCGTGGCTCGGGTCGATTCTGGCGACAGGCCGGCGACGTGGGGTGTCAGGACCACATTGGGCAAGTGCTTCAGGGCGTCGGGCACTTCGGGTTCATGATCGAATACGTCCAGGGCCGCTCCGGCAATGCGTCGATGTTCCAGGGCGTTGATCAGTTCGTCGGTGGCGACCACGCTGGCCCGGGCGATATTCACCAGGAAGCCCTTGGGGCCCAGGGCATCGAGGGCCTGTTTGTTGATCAATCGCCGGGTGTCGAGCCCCCCGGGAGTGGCAACGATCAGGAAGTCCGACACCCGGGCCAGCTCCGTGGGCGTGGCGCAGAAGGTGTAGGGCACATCGTTGCGCACCCGTCGGCTGTGGTAGCTGACGCTCATGTCGAAGCCCAGGGCCGCGCGTTTGGCAATCGCCATGCCCACCGCGCCAAGACCCAGCAGCCCCAACCGTTTGCCGGCCAGGGAAGGGCGCATGACCTTGGTCCATTCCCCCCGGCGTATGCAGGCGTCGGCCCGGGGGATGTCGCGCACCAGCGCCAGCAGCAGCGCCATGGCGTGGTCGGCCACCGACGACGCGTTGACCCCGGCACCGTTGGTGACCACGATGCCGCGGTTGCGGGCAGCCTGGAGGTCCACCTGCTCGTAGCCGGCACCGATCACGCAGATGATCTGCAGGTTGGGCAGGGCGGCCATTTCGTCGGCCGTCAGGCCCAGGGGGCCGCGGGTCAGCACCGCATTGAACCGCTCGCCATGGTCGAAAATCGCCGCCTTGCGCTCGGCCGGCGTGGGCGCCAGTTCCAGGTGATAACCCTGGCGTTCGAGGATCGGCAGGTAGTCGTTGACGGTTTCAACCAGTACCAGGACGGTTGCGGTCATGCTGGGCTCCTGTGGGCAATCGTACTGACGAACACCCTGTGGGAGCGAGCCTGCTCGCGATGGCGGTGAGTCAGTCGACGCCATGTTGGCTGACGGTCGCCATCGCGAGCAGGCTCGCTCCCACAGGTCTTGTGGATTCTGTTTGTGAGTGTAGGAGCTGGGGCAAAGCGGCGATACCTCATGCGCTGGCATTTTTTTGCCATTCACCACCGCTCCTCAGCTAAGTCTTTGCTTCTGCTCGCTAATCCCGGACAATCGCGCCCCTGTTTCGGCCAGGGCGCTGCCTGTCGGGGTTTCCGACTCGTCCCGGCCGGGTGCACATGACCGGAAAGCGGAGATCCGACCGGATGAATGATCAGGCCAATAGCGTTGAAGAGCGCTTTGAATCGACAGCCCCAGCCACCCTCAGCCAATGGAGTCGCCAGGACACGACCTGGATGCTGGGCCTGTTTGGTACCGCCATCGGTGCCGGTACGCTGTTTCTACCGATCAATGCCGGCCTGGGCGGTTTCTGGCCCCTGCTGATCCTGGCATTGCTGGCATTTCCCATGACCTTCTACGCACACCGGGGCCTGACCCGTTTCGTGCTGTCCGGCCGCGATGGCGCGGACATCACCGAGGTGGTGGAGGAGCATTTCGGCATCAAGGCCGGCGCGCTGATCACCCTGCTGTACTTCTTTGCGATTTTCCCGATCCTGCTGATCTACAGCGTGGCGCTGACCAACACGGTGGGCAGCTTTCTGGAGCATCAACTGCACATCCAGCCGCCTTCCCGCGCGGTGCTGTCCCTGGTGTTAATCCTGGGGCTGCTGGCGGTGGTGCGGTGTGGCGAGCAGGCCATCGTCAAGGCGATGAGCCTGATGGTCTACCCGTTCATCGTTGCGCTGCTGTTCCTGGCGGTGTTCCTGATCCCGCACTGGAACGGTGGCATCCTGAGCACCGCGTCCACGCTGCCGACCCCTTCGGCGCTGCTGCATACCCTGTGGCTGGCGATTCCGGTGATGGTGTTCTCTTTCAACCACTCGCCTATCATCTCGGCATTCGCTGTGGACCAGAAACGCCGCCACGGGGACGGCGCCGAGGAGCGCAGCGCGCAGATCCTGTCCCGCGCCCATGTGCTGATGGTGGTGATGGTGCTGTTTTTCGTGTTCAGCTGCGTGCTGACCCTGTCGCCGGCGCAACTGGCCGAAGCGAAGGCGCAGAACCTGTCGATCCTGTCGTACCTGGCCAACCATTTCAGCAACCCGACCATCGCGTTTGCAGCGCCGTTGATTGCCTTCGTGGCGATTTCCAAGTCGTTCCTGGGGCACTACATCGGCGCCAGTGAAGGCCTCAAGGGGCTGATCGCCAAGAGCGGCCATCGCCCGGCAGCCAAGACCCTGGACCGCCTGACGGCGGCGTTCATGTTGCTGGTGTGCTGGATCGTCGCCACGCTCAACCCGAGCATCCTCGGCATGATCGAAACCCTGGGCGGCCCGGTGATCGCGGCCATCCTGTTCCTGATGCCGATGTACGCCATCCGCAAAGTCCCGGCCATGGCCCGCTATCGTGGCCAGGCCTCGAATGTCTTCGTGGTATCGGTGGGGTTGGTGGCGATTACCGCGCTGGTCTATTCCCTCACGGCCTGACACCACAAATCCCCTGTGGGAGCGGGCTTGCTCGCGAATGCGGTGGGTCAGTTGCGGTGATGCTGGATGTGCCGCCGCCATCGCGAGCAAGCTCGGCTCCCACAGGCTGTGAGGTGTTCTCGGGAATTGTGTTCACCCCAGATCCCCTGTGGGAGCGAGCCTGCTCGCGATAGCGGCGGTGCGGCTTGCATCAAAGCCCAGGCATAAAAAAACGCCGCCCCTCGCAAGAAGGGCGGCGTTTTCAGTCGAGCGTCGAAGCCTTAGGCTTGAACGACCGGGATGTTGGCGTTTGCAGCCGCTTCACGGAACTCGGCGATCTGGTCGAAGCTCAGGTAGCGGTACACGTCCGCTGCCATGCTGTCGATCTTGCCGGCGTATTCCATGTACTCCTCGACGGTCGGCAGGCGACCCAGGATCGACGCAACGGATGCCAGCTCGGCCGAGGCCAGGTAGACATTCGCGCCGTCGCCCAGACGGTTCGGGAAGTTACGGGTCGAGGTCGACACCACGGTGCTGTTCGGCTCCACGCGTGCCTGGTTACCCATGCACAGCGAGCAGCCTGGCATTTCCATGCGTGCGCCGGCCTTGCCGTAGATGCCGTAGTAGCCTTCTTCGGTCAGTTGGTGAGCGTCCATCTTGGTCGGCGGCGACAGCCACAGACGGGTTGGCAGCTGACCCTTGACCTGATCCAGCAACTTGCCGGCAGCGCGGAAGTGACCGATGTTGGTCATGCACGAACCGATGAACACTTCGTCGATCTTCTCGCCAGCCACGCTGGAGAGCAGACGGGCGTCGTCCGGGTCGTTCGGGGCGCAGAGCACAGGCTCGCTGATGTTGGCCAGATCGATTTCGATGACTTCGGCGTATTCGGCGTCGGCATCGGCTTCCATCAGCTCAGGGTTGGCGATCCAGGCTTCCATCGCTTGGGCACGACGTTCCAGGGTACGGGCATCACCGTAGCCTTCGCCGATCATCCAGCGCAGCAGGGTGATGTTCGATTGCAGGTACTCGGTGATCGACTCTTTCGACAGCTTGATGGTGCAACCGGCAGCCGAACGTTCGGCCGACGCGTCGGACAGTTCGAAAGCCTGTTCCAGCGTCAGGCCTTCCAGGCCTTCGATTTCCAGGATGCGGCCGGAGAAGGCGTTTTTCTTGCCTTTCTTCTCGACAGTCAGCAGGCCGTTCTGGATGGCGAAGTAAGGAATGGCATGAACCAGGTCACGCAGGGTGATGCCAGGCTTCATCTTGCCTTTGAAGCGCACCAGGATCGATTCCGGCATGTCCAGCGGCATGACGCCGGTGGCGGCGGCGAACGCCACCAGGCCGGAACCGGCCGGGAACGAGATGCCCATCGGGAAACGGGTGTGGGAGTCGCCACCGGTACCGACGGTGTCTGGCAGCAGCATGCGGTTCAGCCACGAGTGGATGATGCCGTCGCCCGGACGCAGGGAAACGCCGCCACGGGTCATGATGAAGTCAGGCAGGGTGTGGTGGGTGGTCACGTCGATCGGCTTTGGATATGCCGCGGTGTGGCAGAACGACTGCATCACCAGGTCAGCGGAGAAGCCCAGGCATGCCAGGTCTTTCAGCTCGTCACGGGTCATCGGACCGGTGGTGTCCTGGGAACCCACGGTGGTCATTTTCGGTTCGCAGTAGGTGCCAGGACGCACGCCCTGGCCTTCTGCCAGACCGCACGCCTTGCCGACCATTTTCTGCGCCAGGGTGAAACCCTTGGTGCTTTCAGCCGGCGCTTCAGGCTTCTTGAACAGGTCGAACGGTGGCAGACCAAGCTCGGCACGTGCCTTCTCGGTCAGGCCGCGGCCGATGATCAGCGGAATACGGCCGCCGGCGCGGACTTCGTCCAACAGGACCGGGGTCTTCATTTCGAAGGTGGTGATGACTTCGTCGGTACCGTGCTTGCAGACCTTGCCGGCATGCGGGTACAGGTCGATCACGTCGCCCATGTTCATGTTCGACACATCGAATTCGATCGGCAGGGCGCCGGCGTCTTCCATGGTGTTGTAGAAGATCGGGGCGATCTTGCTGCCGAAGCAGAAACCACCAGCACGCTTGTTCGGCACGTATGGAATGTCGTCGCCGAAGAACCACAGCACCGAGTTGGTGGCGGATTTACGCGAGGAACCGGTACCGACCACGTCACCGACGTAGGCGATCGGGAAACCCTGACCGCGCATTTCTTCGATCTGCTTCATCGGGCCGGTCTTGCCTTGCTCGTCCGGAACGATGCCGTCACGGGCCATTTTCAGCATGGCCAGGGCGTGCAGCGGGATGTCAGGGCGCGACCAGGCGTCCGGGGCAGGGGACAGGTCGTCGGTGTTGGTTTCGCCGGTGACTTTGAAGACCCGCAGGCTGATCTTGTCGGCCAGTACCGGACGCTTCTTGAACCACTCGCCGTCGGCCCAGGATTGCAGCACGGCCTTGGCGTGGACGTTGCCGTTCTTGGCTTTTTCAGCCACGTCGTGGAAGGCATCGAACATCAACAGGGTGTGCTTGAGTTCTTCGGCGGCCACTGGCGCCAGCTCGGCGTTGTCCAGCAGATCCACCAGCGTCACGATGTTGTAGCCGCCCTGCATGGTGCCGAGCAGTTCAACGGCGCGCTTCTTGTCCAGCAGAGGGGATTGGACTTCGCCCTTGGCCAGGGCGGAAAGGAAACCGGCCTTGACGTAGGCGGCTTCGTCGACTCCCGGTGGAACGCGATTGGTGATCAGGTCAACGAGGAAAGCTTCTTCGCCAGCCGGGGGATTCTTCAGCAGCTCGACCAGGCCTGCGGTTTGTTCGGCGTTGAGCGGCTGGGGAACGATACCCAGTGCTGCACGCTCTTCGATATGTTTGCGGTAGGCTTCAAGCACAGTATTACCCTCATCAGTGGTCCCAAATGGGTGTCCGGGACGCTCATCCAGAAACCGCGGTACCCATGCACGTCGGGGGCTTTTTGAGCCACCACGCCAGGGTTTCCGGGGTTCCTCACAGAAGCTGCTTTCAAAGTTTTACGCCTGCAGAACGGGGAGCTGATGAGGGTTGGCGTTGGGCTTTCCCCGCTGGAAAGACCCTTCGCCAACACCGCTCTGAAGGAACGACTGTGCTCGTGACGCTTTGAAAACAGCTTCTAACGGACATTGGCGCCTTAAAAGGCTGGCTGATTCTACGGGAAAAAAAAGTTAAAGGTAAGTTGGGCCGGGAAGTTTGAGGGGTGATCAATCTTAGACAAAGGGCTAACATGCCGGCCTGTCCTGCTTTTGCGTGTGCGTTCCGTTATGCCCAACCAGCTCATCAAGACCCCCTGCGTCGGCCTTTGCTCCACTGTCTACGGTGACCTGGTATGCCGTGGCTGCAAGCGCTTCCACCACGAGGTGATTCACTGGAACGGCTACAACGAGGACGAGAAACGCGCGGTGTGGATGCGTCTTGAGCAACTGCTGGTGCAAGTCATGGTGGCGAAACTCGAGGTGTTCGACGCCGGGTTGTTGCGCGAGCAACTGGTGGCGCGCCAGATCCGCTTCGTGGCACACCAGTCGGAGTATTGCTGGGCCTACCAGTTGATCGCCCGGGGCGCCCGGGTGATCAACAACCTCGAAGCCTACGGCATGGTGCTGCTGCCGGAATTCCGAGACTGGGAGCTGCCGGACCTGCGCGATGCCATCGATCGGGAATTTTTCCTGCTGTCCGAAGCCCATTACCAGCGCTACATCGCGCCGGGGTTCCTGAAGGATGCGATGGGGCGGTGATGCTCCACCAGGGATCCTGCTGAAACATTTTTGTGGCGAGGGGATTTATTGTGGCGAGGGGATTTATCCCCGTTGGGCTGCGAAGCAGCCCCCGGATCTAATCGACCCACGAGTCGCCTGGTTTAGGGCCGCTCCGCGCCCCAGCGGGGATAAATCCCCTCGCCACAATGGCGACCCGCTTCAGCTCTTTACCGCCAACTCCACCAAGTGATCCTCCACCTCCTGCGGCTTGAGCACCAGTACATCGCTTTCCAGGGTATCGAGCACCGCTTCGGCGGTATTGCCGATCAGCACCCCTGACAGCCCGGAACGGGCCACGGTGCCGATCACGGTCACGGCCGCTTGCAGTTTGTGCGCCATGAACGGGATCAGTACGTCCGCCGGGCCTTCCTCGATGTGCAGGTGCTGGTCATCGATGTCGAACTCCGCCTGGAACGAGCGGCACTGATCGCGATAGCGGGCCTCGATGGTTTCCTTGAGCTGGAACGTCGGATCGGCCGCCGAGAGCATCGGCGAAGGGTGGGCGCTGATGACATGCAGGTGGGCTTTGGCGAGGCGAGCGATGTCATAGCCGTGGTCGATGATGGTGGTATGCAGGTGCCGGTGCTCACCGTCGGCGTTGCCCACGTCAACGGCGGCCAGGATCACTTTGTCCTGCCAGGAACCTGCGGTTTTCACCAGCAATACCGGGGTCGGGCAATGGCGCAGCAGTTTCCAGTCCGTTGGCGTCAGCAGGGCTTTCTTCAGCGGACTGTCCGGGAAATGCTGCTTGATCACCAGCCCGCAACCTTCGGCCTGCTGCACGTCGATGATGGTTTCGTAGAGGCTTTCGTTCCAGGCCTGTTCGGTGGTCACGCTGTAGCCGTCTGCCAGCAATGCGGCCTTCAGCACGCCGAGCATGCCGGCATGGTCGTGCTTCTTGTCGCACACCAGCAGGTGCAGGTGGGCCTGGGTCACGCCGGCGATCAACTTGGCGCGTTTGAGCGCCAGGCTTTCCGAGTGTTCGGGGTCGATGACCACCAGGATACTGCGAATGGCTTGCATGATCGGTGTCTCCAACGATGAAAAGGCGTGGCGTTGCTCAACTATAGTTCTAGTTGTTGCGAAGCGTCGTTGACTTGAAGCATATCAACGG
The DNA here is from genome assembly GCF_024749045.1 of Pseudomonas sp. B21-028. NCBI lineage: Bacteria > Pseudomonadati > Pseudomonadota > Gammaproteobacteria > Pseudomonadales > Pseudomonadaceae > Pseudomonas > Pseudomonas sp. B21-028. The sequence goes on along the minus strand of NZ_CP087184.1, from coordinate 4,007,515 downwards.
CGGTGACTGGTGGTCTGGGGGCAGCCCGGTATAATCGGCGCCCTTCGCTCGACTACCTTTTGCCCGTGAGCCCCATGATCCTTCCCGAAATCCACGAATTCCTTGGCTGCCGCACCCCCGACGCCTGGGTCCAGGCTGCGTTGGCCGATCAGGACACGTTGCTGATCGACCACAAGAACTGTGAGTTCAAGGCCGCGAGCACCGCCCTGAGCCTGATCGCCAAGTACCATTCCCATGTCGATCTGATCAACATGATGTCGCGTCTGGCCCGGGAAGAGCTGGTGCACCATGAGCAAGTCATGCGCCTGATGAAAAAGCGCAAGATCGGCTTGCGCCAGCTCTCCGCCGGGCGTTATGCCTCGGGCCTGCGCAAGGTGGTGCGCAGCCATGAGCCGGTCAAGCTGGTGGATACCCTGGTGGTCGGTGCGTTCATTGAGGCCCGCAGTTGCGAGCGTTTCGAGGCGTTGGTGCCGCATCTGGACGAAGAACTGGGCAAGTTCTATTTCGGCCTGCTGAAAAGCGAGGCCCGGCATTTCCAGGGTTACCTGAAGCTGGCCTACCAGTATGGCGATGCCAGGGACATCGCCCAGGTGATCGACAAGGTGCGTGAGGCCGAGCGGGACCTGATCGAGTCGCCGGATATGGAATTTCGGTTTCACAGTGGGGTACCGGCGCTTTAGTCCTGCGTCGTTTGTACTGGCGCCATCGCGAGCAGGCTCGCTCCCACATGGAAACGCATTCCTCCTGTGGGAGCGAGCCTGCTCGCGATGGGGGCGTTAAGCCGTTAACCCCAGGCGCTCATGCCACTGGGCAATGGACTCCTCGGGATAAACCTCGAACCGCTGGTCGTCCGGATGTGCTTCGACTTCCACCCAGGGTGCCTTGGAGCCGAGCATCAGGTGGGTGTGTTCCGGCGGAACCGGCAGCGGCGTGTCGATGGCCGAGGCGAAAGGGTGAATCAGCTCCGGCCATTCGGGGCTGAACAGCCACAAACCCGAGCCGCAAAGGGAGCAGAAATGCCGTTCGGCACTGCTGCGGTGGGCGCGTTTATCGCCTTCGTTCTTGAGCCGCGCATGGTAGATCGAGATGTGCCGGCGACCGCGCACCTTGAGGCTGCGGGCATCGCCGCCCAGGTTGATCGCGAAGCCGCCGCCGCCCTGGGTCTTGCGACAGATCGAGCAGTAGCAGCGTTGATAAGGGTAGGGGTGGGCACAGGTCAGGCTGAATGACACCTCGCCGCAATGGCAGGAACCTTCGAGCTGCATGGGAACCTCCGATGGAGATGAAATGACCCAGGACAGCGTAGACGGTTGGTGTTCAGGGTGACTGGTCCGACGCCTTCGCGAGCAAGCCCGCTCCCACATTTTGATCGGTGTACGCAGGCCACTGTGGGAGCGAGCCTGCTCGCGATGAACGCTCCCACATTTTGATCGGTGTACGCAGGTCACTGTGGGAGCGGGCTTGCTCGCGAAGAACGCTCCCACATTTTGATTGGTGTACGCAGGCCACTGTGGGAGCGAGCCTGCTCGCGAAGAACGCTCCCACATTTTGATTGGTGTACGCAGGCCACTGTGGGAGCGGGCTTGCTCGCGAAGAACGATCACGCGGTCCCGCGGCCAGGCACCGGCACCCGCCACAGGTACCACGCCGCCACCGTCCGATAGGGACTCCAGGCCAGGCCGATGTCGATCATCTGCTTGCGACCGGGTTGTCGTTCGAGGCCCTTCAGGCGCCGATAGCCTTCGCGCACACCGAAGTCGTCCACCGGCAGGATATCCGGTCGCTCCAGGCTGTAGATCAGCAACATCTCCACGGTCCAGCGACCGACGCCGCGCAGGGTGACCAGGCGCTCGATCAAGGCTTCGTCGTCCATGGCCAACGCGGTCGGATAGTCCGGTACTACGCCACCCAGAGCCGCTTGGGCGATGCCCTGGATGGTCGCGATCTTGCTGGCGGAGAATCCGCAACCCCGCAACTTCTCGAAGTCGGTCGCCAGAATCTGCTCAGGCCTGGGGAACGGCTGCGTCGGGAACAACGCCAGCAGTCGACCGAAGATCGCATCGCCGGCCTTGGCGTGCAGTTGCTGGTAGGCAATGGCCCGCACCAGGACTTCGTAGGGATCGCGGGCCGGCTTGGGTTGCAGCAGGCAGGGGCCGGTCGTTTCGACATGGTGTCGCCAATCTTCATCGAGATTGGCAAGAAAGACGCTGGCATCGTGGTACGGCACGGGCATCGGGTCTGTGTCCTCGGGCTGATCAGAACGCCAGGGGCAGGGAAACCTGCACGGCGGCCTTTTCCAGTCGCAGCAAGAAGGCCTTGCGCGGTTGCCCGCCACCATAGCCGGTCAGGGAGCCGTCCGCACCGATCACCCGATGGCACGGTACAACGATGGCCAGGCGATTCTGCCCATTGGCCAGCCCCACGGCGCGGCTGGCGCCAGGGCTGCCGAGTACGGCGGCGATGGCGCCGTAGCTGCGAGTCTCGCCATAAGGGATCTTTTGCAGTTCGGCCCAGACCCGGACGGCGAAGGCACTGCCAGGCATGTGCAACGGGACGTTGAACGCCGTGAGATTGCCGGCGAAATAATCCGTCAATTCGGTTTCGATCTGCTGCAAGTGCGCGTTGTGCCCCGGCGCGACGGTGTAGCCGTAGCGCTGTTGCAGTTCCTCGATTTCCCGGGTCAGGGCCGGACGGTCGAGAAACTCCAGCAGCACCAGCCCGCGTCGTTCGGCCATGGCCAGCATCGGCCCCAATGGCGTGGTCAGGCGCGTGAACAGCAGGGGTTCACTGTGGGCTGCGCGGCCGGGCGTGATGTGGAAAGACTTCACGAACGCATCACGAAAGCCGCTCAGGGATTCGTAACCCGAATCGAACGCCGCGTTATCGATGGAGTTGCCCTCCTTGATGCCACCCAGGGCAATGCCCAGCCGCCGGGTGCGCAGGTAGGCGTGAAAGGTCATGCCGAAATGCTGCTTGAACCAGCGCCGCAGTTTCAAGGGTTCGATGCCTTGTTCCAGCAGCAGAGCGTCCGTCCAGCGCAGATCGGGATCGGCGTCCACGGCCTTGAGCAGCGCCTGGATCCAGTCCGGTGCGATGGCGGCCGCGTCCAGGGGCTTGCAGCGCAGGCAGGCGCGGTAGCCGGCCGACATGGCTTCGTCGGCGTGGGCGAAGAACTCGACGTTCTCCGGTTTGGGTTTGCGCGCCGTGCAGGCAGGGCGACAGAAAATGCCGGTGGTCTTGACCGCGGTGAAGAACACCCCCTCGTAGGCGGTGTCTCGTTCGAGCATGGCGCGGACCATCTCGGCGTGGGGTGGGAGCAGCGAGTCTTGTCTGTTCATGGGGCTGAGCATAGAACCGCCTCCGGTCCAGCTCCACCGAAAAATCGACAGTGAATTTTTTCTCGTTGGTTGGAGAACCGCGAACAAAAACTGAACCTTTGAGTCTCAAGGGTTCAACCGTTGATTTTGTCTTTCGGAGACAACATGTCCAAACATAAGAAGTCATTGATTGCCGCCGCAGTCTGCACCCTGATGCTCGGGGCCTCTGCCTTGCTGCCGGCGGATCTGTCGCCCATTGGCGCGAGCTACGCTGCCGGGGGTGGAAATGGTGGCGGTCATGGCGGTGGCAACGGAGGCGGCAGCGGCGGTGGTAATGGCGGCGGCAAGGGCAGCGGCAAATCCAGCGATTCCAGCGGTCATGGCAAAGGCCTGAGCAGCGACCACATCGGCACTGCCACGCGCACCCGCGATCATGGCGTAAGCGGCAAGCACACCGGGACCACTCGCACTGACCGTGCGAGCCATGCCTCGGTCACCTCGAGCATTGCCAACGACCGCGACACCCGGGGCTTGACCAAGGCTTCGGCTATCTCCGATGCCACGCCCGGTACCCACAACACCAAGGGACTGACCAAGGCGACCAGCTCTTCGATCAAGAACGACCGCTGATCGTCCGATAAAAAAGCCGCGACGCCTCTATCGAGGTGTCGCGGCATTTTTTTTGTGCCTCGTACTTTGCAAGAACCGAGGGGTTCAGTACTTCCAGAACACGGGCGTGAACAATACCAGGACGGTCAGGATCTCCAGGCGACCCAGCAACATGCCAACGGTCAACAGCCATTTTGCGGCGTCCGGCAATGTCGAGAAGTTGCCCGCCGGCCCGATGATCGGGCCCAACCCCGGCCCCACGTTGCACACGGCGGTGGCCGCGCCGGTCAAGGCGGTTGTCCAGTCCAGCCCGATCAGTGCCAGCCCCAGGGCGATAGCGCCGATGGTGATGGCGAAGAAAAATGAAAACGTCAGCAGCGAGCGGGCGATTTCTTCATCGATGGGGTGGTTGTTGTATTTTTTCTGGATCACTGCCCGGGGATGGATCAGTTGTTTCAAACTGCCCATCAGCAAGGCTCGGGCCACCTGAAAGCGAAAGATCTTCAGGCCGCCGGCGGTGGATCCGGAACAGCCGCCGACGAACGTCAGGTAGAAGAACAACAACAAGGCAAAACTGCCCCAAAGGGTGTAGTCACCCAGCGCAACGCCCGTGGTGGTGACCACGGAGGTCACGTTGACGGCCACGATACGGACAGCGTCCCACCATGTGTAGTCACTGTTCAGGCTCAGCCATGTGCCTACCACAAGCCAGGTGACGACCAGAAAGCCGACAAAGCCTCTGACTTGCTGGTCCTTGAGCAAGGCTCGCCGGTTGCCGCGCAAGGTGGCTACATACAAGGTAAATGGCAGCGAACCGGCCATCATGACCACGACCGATACCCAATGGATGGCCGGTTGAGGCCAGTGCCCCAGGGAGGCGTCCGACGTGGAAAAGCCGCCCGTGGAGATCAGGGACATCCCATGATTGATCGCTTCGAAGGGCGTCATGCCTGCCAGCCACAAGGCGAGGGCCGCCAGAGCGGTCAATCCTATATAGATCCACAGAATGTAGTTCGCCGCGACATGGGAGCGCGGAGTGACTTTTTCCGACCAGTCCGACGACTCGGTCTGGAACAGTCGCATGCCGCCGACCCGCAGCAGCGGCAGGACCGCCACCGCCATGCCGATAAAGCCGATCCCGCCAAGCCAGTGCAACATCGAGCGCCAGATCAACAGGCCGGGGGATGCGCTGTCCAGTCCGGTCAGGACGGTCGAGCCGGTGGTGGTGATGCCTGACATCGTCTCGAAAAAGGCGTCGGTGTAGCTGATGTGCTGGATGAACACCAGTGGTAGCGCGCAGAACCCGCAGACGACGACCCAACTGGCGGTCGTCAACAGGTACATGTCCCGAGGGCGCATCTGCGTGTGCGCGGGTCGTCCGCGAGCGACCAGTACGATGCCACAGGTGAAGGTGATCAGGCTCGACCATAAAAATGCCGAGAGGTCATCGTTTCGTCCATAAATCATCAGCGTGACGAGCGGAATCACCATGCTCGCGGCCAGCGTGATCAGGAAAATACCGAGGATGAAGCCAATGAATCGCAATACCGCAAAGGACATAGGGCACGCCTGATTGAGATAGCCGCACAGTATCGGCTCCGCAGGCCGGATATTGCATAAATTTTGCGTAAAAAATCACCGCGATATCGCGTGGTTGCGATGGGGCAGTTTTGTTCAATACCTGCGGCTTGCGCAGATTTACTGTGTGCGCATCTCACCAACATGAAGAAGGTATGCGATGACTCTGTTTTTCTCCATGGCGGCGTTTGCGCTTGTTGCCTCCATCACGCCGGGCCCGGTCAATATCGTCGCCCTCAGCTCCGGGGCCCGGTACGGCTTTCGTGCGACGTTGCGTCATGTGGCCGGTGCAACCCTGGGCTTTGTCCTGCTGCTGGTGTTGATGGGGCTGGGGCTGCATGAAGTGCTACAGCGCTGGCCCAGCCTTACGCGAGTGGTGCAATTGGGCGGCGTGGCGTTCCTGTTGTTCATGGCCTGGAAACTGGCCCGGGATAATGGACACCTGGGAAGTGCGGACGAAGGGCGTGCGCCCTCGATGTTCCACGGAGCACTGATGCAATGGCTCAACCCCAAGGCCTGGTTAGCCTGTGTCGCGGGAATGGGGGCTTTCGTGGCCGATGGCGAGGCGAGGCTGGTCTGGCAATTTGCAGCTGTCTACCTGGTGATCTGCTACGTCTCGGTGGGGTGCTGGGCGTATGCCGGCAGTTTCCTGCGCAGTTGGCTGGGCAATCCGGCGACCATGCGCTGGTTCAATCGGACGATGGCGGGGTTGCTGGTGGGCAGTGCGGTGTATTTGTTGTTGCCTTGAGGTGTCACGGGTGTTTTGACTTGCAAGCTTTTTGTGGCGAGGGGATTTATCCCCGCTGGGGTGCGCAGCAGCCCCTGCAAACTGCAACGCGGTGAGTCAGGTACGCTTAATTGAACGTTTTAGAGGGGCTGCTTCGCACCCCAGCGGGGATAAATCCCCTCGCCACAGGGGATCACCCGATGGCCTCGTGTCAGCCTCGATATTGCCCTGGCGTCGCCGCCAGGTGCTGCTTGAAGGCGCGCTGGAAATGCGCCTGATCGGCAAATCCGCTGTCCAGCGCGACGTCGGCGATCAGCTTGCCTTCGCGCAATTGCCGGCGGGCGAACTGGATCCGGCGATTGACCAGGAAGGCGTGGGGTGTCATCCCGTAGTGGCGCTTGAAGGCGCGGCTCAGGTACGACGGCGACAGTTGCGCGGCGGCGCAGATGTCTTCGAGCTTCAAGGCTTCGGTGCAATGGTCATGGATAAACTGCGCCGCCCGCATCAACCCTGGATGGCTGCCCCGGTCCGGACGCCCCGCCGGGTTGAGACGCTGCTGCAGATCGGTAAAGAACGCCTCGGCGGCGGCCTGTTTATACGAAGGGGTGAGCCGTTCGTCCACCAATTGCCCGTACAACCCTTGCAGTGCGGCAAACAGCTCGGCATCGCGGCTGTGGGTGGTGGCAAAGCCTTGGAAATCCAGCTGTTCGTCAAAGCCGATCCGCCGTTGCAGGTCCCTCAGCCACGAGGTGTCGACGTAGAGCATCACGTATGACCATGGCTGGTCGTCAATCGGATTGCAGGCGTGGACGTCCCCAGGGTTCATCAGCACCACGGTGCCGCTCTCGATCTTGAAGTTCGACTGCCCATGCACGTAGGTGCTGCATCCGGCGGTGATAGCCCCGATGGAGAAATGGTCGTGGGAATGCCGTGAGTAACAAACCTTGCGCCCATCCGCGATGGCCCGGGCTTCGATGAAGGGCAAGGCTGAATCGCGCCAGAAACGAGGGGCGGAACCCTGGGAGATGAGCTTCATCGGTCGGCACCTTTTATTGAACCTGTGCGCAGTGTATAGGCCCTCGCCGGCAAATGCCCCCATGAGTCGCCCGACTCGTTGAAACCCTGTGGGAGCGGGCTTGCTCGCGATAGCGGTGGTTCAGCCACTATGGATGCAACTGACGGATTGCCATCGCGAGCAGGCTCGCTCCCACACAGGTTCGGGTTGGCCGAAAAATCTCTGCCCACTGCCAATCCCCCTGTGGGAGCGAGCCTGCTCGCGATAGCGGTGGTTCAGCCACTATGGATACGACTGACGGATTGCCATCGCGAGCAGGCTTGTTCCTACGAGGGGGAATGGGGTAGCTGCGGAACCGGGAATGAAAAACGCCGCTCGTCCTTTTCAGGGCGAGCGGCGTTTTTCATGCCGGGTGAAGATTACTCTTCGATGTTGCCCATGGCGGTGGTGTTGAAGCCGCCGTCCACGTACATGATTTCACCGCTGATGCCCGACGCCAGGTCGGAGCACAGGAAGGCGCCGGCGTTGCCGACTTCTTCGATGGTGACATTGCGACGCAGCGGCGTTTGCGCTTCGTTGGCGGCCAGCATCTTGCGGAAGTTCTTGATGCCGGAAGCGGCGAGGGTGCGGATCGGACCTGCCGAGACGCAGTTGACGCGGGTGCCGTCCGGGCCCAGGGAGCCGGCCAGGTAGCGTACGCCGGCTTCCAGGGAAGCCTTGGCCATGCCCATGACGTTGTAGTTCGGCATGGTGCGCTCGGCACCCAGGTACGACAGGGTCAGCAGGCTGCCGTTGCGGCCCTTCATCATTTCGCGACCGGCCTTGGCCAGGGCCACGAAGCTGTAGGCGCTGATGTCGTGGGCGATGCGGAAGCCTTCACGGGTGGTGGCTTCGGTGAAGTCGCCGTCCAGCTGGTCGCCCGGGGCGAAGCCCACGGAGTGCACGATGCAGTCCAGGCCGTCCCACTTCTTGCTCAGTTCTTCGAAGACCTTGGCGATTTCTTCATCGCTGGCCACGTCGCACGGGAAGCACAGCTCAGGGCTCGAACCCCAGCCTTGTGCGAACTCTTCGACACGACCCTTGAGTTTGTCGTTCTGATAAGTGAAGGCAAGTTCAGCGCCCTCGCGATGCATGGCGGCGGCGATGCCGGATGCGATGGACAGCTTGCTGGCGACACCGACGATCAGTACGCGCTTACCGGCGAGAAAACCCATGTGTTGCTCCTCTTTCAGGTTATTCGGCAGTTGTTGGGGCCAGGAAGGCGGCCTCCAGCAACTGCTGTGTATAGGGGTGTTGCGGCGCGGCGAATATGCTGCGGGCATCACCTTGTTCGACCACTTGGCCATGCTTGACCACCATCAATTGGTGGCTCAGCGCTTTGACGACAGCCAGGTCATGGCTGATAAACAGGTACGTCAGGTTGTACTTGGTTTGCAGCGACCGCAACAGTTCCACCACCTGGCGTTGCACGGTACGGTCCAGGGCCGACGTCGGTTCATCCAGCAGAATCAACGCCGGCTTGAGCACCAGGGCCCGGGCAATGGCGATACGCTGCCGTTGCCCACCGGAAAATTCATGGGGGTAGCGGTTCCGGGTGTCCGGGTCCAGGCCTACCTCCTTCAATGCCGCGATTATCGCTTGTTCCTGTTCGGCTTCGGTGCCGATCTTGTGGATCCGCAGGCCTTCACCGACGATCTGGCCCACACTCATCCGCGGGCTCAGGCTACCAAACGGGTCCTGAAACACCACTTGCATCTCCCGGCGCAGCGGTCGCACCTGCTGCTGCGTCAGGCTGTCCAGCTGCTTGCCTTCGAAGCGGATCCCGCCCTGGCTGCCGATCAATCTCAGGATCGCCAGCCCCAGGGTGGACTTGCCGGAGCCGCTTTCGCCGACGATGCCCAGGGTCTGGCCCTGGGGCAGGCTGAAGCGAATGCCGTCCACGGCCTTGATGTAATCCACCGTGCGCTTGAACAGGCCTTTCTTGATCGGGAACCAGACTTTCAGGTCCTCGACCTGCAACAGCGGCGGGCCGACCACGTTGCTTGCCGGGTTGCCGCTGGGCTCGGCGGCCAGCAGTTCCCGAGTGTACGGATGCTGCGGGGCGCGGAACAACTCTGCGCACGATGCCTGTTCGACGATGCAACCGCGCTGCATGACACATACGCGGTGCGCAATTCTTCTGACCAGATTCAAATCGTGGCTGATCAGCAGCAGCGACATGCCCAATCGTGCCTGCAGATCCTTGAGCAGATCGAGGATTTTCAGCTGGACGGTGACGTCCAGGGCGGTGGTCGGTTCGTCGGCGATCAGCAGTTCTGGTTCGTTGGCCAGGGCCATGGCGATCATGACCCGCTGGCGCTGGCCGCCGGACAGTTCGTGGGGCAGGGCCTTGAGGCGCTTGTGCGGCTCGGGGATGCCCACCAGCTCCAGCAACTCAACGGTCCGCCGGGTCGCGACCTTGCCGGTCAGGCCCTTGTGGATACCGAGTACTTCATTGATCTGCTTGCCGATGGAGTGCAGCGGATTGAGGGATGTCATCGGCTCCTGGAAGATCATCGCAATCCGGTTGCCGCGGATATGACGAATGGTTTTTTCCTTCAACCCCAGTATGTTCTGCCCGGCGTACTGGATGGCGCCGGTGGGGTGGTGGGCCAGCGGGTAGGGCAGCAACCGCAGGATCGAGTGGGCGGTCACCGATTTGCCCGAGCCGCTTTCCCCTACCAGGGCCAGGGTTTCGCCACGCTTGATGTCGAAACTGACGCCCTCGACCACCCTCTGGCGGTGTTGCCCGACAACGAATTCCACTGCCAGGTCGCGTACTTCGATCAGATTGTCCTGGTTCATGTCACTTCCTCGGATCGAAGGCATCGCGAGCGGACTCGCCGATGAACACCAGCAGGCTCAGCATGATCGCGAGTACCGCGAATGCGCTCATGCCCAGCCAGGGCGCCTGGAGGTTGGATTTGCCCTGGGCCACCAGCTCGCCCAGGGACGGTGCGCCGGCCGGCAGGCCGAAACCAAGGAAGTCGAGGGCGGTGAGGGTGCCGATGGCGCCGGTGAGGATGAACGGCATGAAGGTCATGGTCGAGACCATGGCATTGGGCAGGATATGCCGGAACATGATCGCACCGTTCTGCATGCCCAGGGCCCGGGCGGCGCGCACGTATTCGAGGTTGCGCCCGCGCAGGAACTCGGCGCGCACCACGTCCACCAGGCTCATCCAGGAGAACAGCAACATGATCCCCAGCAGCCACCAGAAATTGGGCTGGACGAAGCTGGCCAGGATGATCAGCAGGTACAGCACCGGCAGGCCGGACCAGATCTCCAGGAACCGCTGGCCGGCCAGGTCGACCCAACCGCCATAGAAACCCTGCAAGGCCCCGGCGATGACGCCAACGATCGAGCTGAGCAGTGTCAGGGTCAGGGCGAACAGCACCGAAATACGGAAGCCGTAGATGACCCGGGCCAGTACATCGCGGCCCTGGTCGTCGGTGCCCAGCCAGTTCACCACGGAGGGTGGCGCGGGGGCGGGGACCTTCAGGTCGTAGTTGATGCTCTGGTAGCTGAACGGAATCGGTGCCCACAACACCCAGGCATCCTTGGCCGCCAGCAATTCGCGGATGTACGGGCTTTTGTAGTTGGCTTCCAGCGGAAATTCGCCGCCGAAGGTGGTTTCCGGGTAGCGCTTGAGGGCCGGGAAGTACCAGCCGCCGTCGTAATGCACCACCAGGGGCTTGTCGTTGGCGATCAGTTCGGCGCCCAGGCTGAGGACGAACAGAATCATGAACAGCCACAGCGACCACCAGCCACGCTTGTTCGCCTTGAACAGTTCGAACCGGCGGCGATTGAGGGGGGACAGGTTCATCTCAATGCTCCCGGCTTTCGAAGTCGATGCGTGGATCGACGAAGGTGTAGGTCAGGTCACCGATCAGTTTCACCACCAGCCCCAGCAGGGTGAAGATGAACAGGGTGCCGAAGACCACCGGGTAATCGCGGTTGATGGCCGCTTCGAAACTCATCAGCCCGAGGCCGTCGAGGGAGAAGATCACCTCCACCAGCAAGGAGCCGGTGAAGAAGATGCCGATGAACGCCGAAGGGAAACCGGCGATCACCAGCAGCATGGCGTTGCGGAACACATGGCCGTAGAGCACCCGGTTGCGGGTCAGGCCCTTGGCCTTGGCGGTGACCACGTATTGCTTGTTGATCTCATCGAGGAAGCTGTTCTTGGTCAGCAGGGTCATGGTGGCAAAGTTACCGATTACCAGGGCGGTCACCGGCAGGGCCAGGTGCCAGAAATAATCGAGGATCTTGCCGCCCCAGCTCAATTGGTCGAAATTGTTCGAGGTCAGCCCGCGTAACGGGAACCAGTCGAAATAGCTGCCACCGGCGAACACCACGATCAGCAGGATGGCAAACAGGAATGACGGAATCGCATAGCCGATGATGATCGCCGAACTGGTCCACATGTCAAAATGGCTGCCATGCCGCGTGGCCTTGGCGATCCCCAGCGGGATCGACACCAGGTACATGATCAGCGTGCTCCACAGCCCGAGGGAGATGGACACCGGCATCTTTTCCTTGATCAGGTCGATGACCTTGGCGTCGCGGAAAAAACTGTCGCCCAAATCCAGGTGGGCATAGTTCTTGATCATGATCCACAGGCGTTCGGGCGCCGACTTGTCGAAGCCGTACATGCGCTCGATTTCCTTGACCAGCGCCGGGTCCAGGCCCTGGGCGCCGCGATAGGAGGAGCCGGCCACCGACACCTCCGCGCCGCCGCCGGCAATGCGGCTGGTGGCGCCTTCGAAGCCTTCGAGCTTGGCGATCATCTGCTCCACCGGCCCGCCGGGCGCGGCCTGGATGATGATGAAGTTGATCAGCAGGATGCCGAACAGGGTCGGGATAATCAGCAGCAGCCGCCGGAAAATATAAGCCAGCATCGGGTTACTCCACGCTCGCCGGGGCAGCGTTGTTCTGTTGTTCGATTACTTGCTTTACTTCATCGGCAGGCTTGGTGTCCGGCTTGACCCACCAGGTGGTCGTGCCGATGTCATAGGTCGGCGTGACTTTCGGGTGGCCGATATGGTTCCAGTAGGCCACGCGCCAGGTCTTGATGTGCCAGTTGGGGATCACGTAGTAGCCCCATTGCAGCACGCGATCCAGGGCACGGGCGTGGGCGACCAGGCTTTTGCGCGAATCGGCGTTGATCAGTTGTTCCACCAACTGGTCGACGGCCGGATCCTTCAAGCCCATGGTGTTGCGGCTGCCGGGCTTGTCGGCGGCGGCCGACATCCAGAACTCACGCTGTTCGTTACCCGGCGAGCTGGACTGCGGGAAGCTGCCCACTATCAGGTCGAAATCCCGGGAGCGCACGCGGTTGATGTACTGGGACACGTCGACCCGACGGATCACCAGCTCGATGCCCAGGTCGCTCAGGTTGCGCTTGAATGGCAGCAGTATCCGCTCGAACTCGGTCTGGGCCAGCAGGAATTCCAGCACCACCGGCTTGCCCTGGGCATCGACCATCTTGTCGTCGACGATGCGCCAGCCGGCTTCCTGCAGCAATTGATAGGCCTTGCGCTGCTGGTCGCGGATCATGCCGCTGCCATCGGATATCGAAGGCTGAAACGCTTCGGTGAAGACCTGCTCGGGAATCTTGCCGCGCAGGGGCTCGAGGATCTTCAATTCGTCCTCGCCGGGCAGGCCGGTGGCGGCCATTTCCGAGTTCTCGAAATAACTGCGAGTGCGGGCATAGGCGCTGTTGAACAGTTGCTTGTTGGTCCATTCGAAGTCCAGCAGCAGGCTCAGGGCCTTGCGCACCCGCACGTCCTGGAACACCGGGCGACGGAGGTTGTAGACGAAGCCCTGCATGCCGGTGGGGTTGCCGTTGGGAATCTGCTCCTTGATCAGCCGGCCTTCGGTCACGGCCGGGATGTTGTAGGCGTTGGCCCAGTTCTTGGCGGTCATTTCCAGCCAGAAATCGAACTGCCCGGCTTTCAGGGCCTGGACCGCGACGGTGTTGTCGCGGTAGTAGTCGGTGGTCAGGACATCGAAATTGTAGAAGCCGCGATTGACTGGCAGGTCCTTGCCCCAATAGTCCTTGACCCGCTCATAGCGGACCGAGCGTCCGGCTTCTACTTCGGCGACCCGGTAGGGGCCGCTGCCCAGGGGGATCTCCAGGTTGCCCTTGTTGAAATCGCGATCCGCCCACCAATGCTTGGGCAATACCGGCAGTTGGCCGAGGATCAGCGGCAGTTCACGGTTGTTCGTGTGCTTGAACTTGAACAGCACCCTGAGCGGGTCTTCGGCGATGACTTCGGCGACGTCGTTGTAATAGCCGCGGAACATCGGTGCGCCGTCCTTGGTCAGGGTCTGGAAGCTGAAGACCACGTCCTCGGCGCGTACCGGATGGCCATCGTTGAACCGGGCTTCGGGGCGCAGGTAGAAGCGCACCCAGGCATTGTCCGGGGCTTTCTCGATTTTTTCGGCGATCAGGCCGTATTCAGTGAAGGGTTCGTCGAGGCCTTGTTTGGCCAGGGTGTCGTAGATCAGGCCGATGTCATCGGCCGGCACGCCTTTGCTGATGAATGGGTTGAGGCTGTCGAAACCGCCAAAGCCACCCTGGCGGAATATCCCGCCCTTGGGTGCGTCGGGGTTCACATAGTCAAAGTGCTTGAAATCGGCCGGGTACTTCGGCGGCTCGTTGTACAAGGTCAGGGCGTGCTGCGGCGCGGCACAGGCCAGCCCGGCGAAAAGCAGGCCGCCAGCCTGCAGGAGCAGGGCGCGTAAAGGCTTCATTGATCTTTCTCCGAAGATTTCAGCCACCACGCGCTCAGGCCCAGGGTGTAGGGCGGCGTGGTGACAAAGGCGAACCGGTTACGGTAGGCCAGGCGATGATAATTCAGATACCAGTTGGGAATGCAGTAGTGCTGCCACAACAGTACACGGTCCAGGGCTTTGCCGGCGGCGACCTGTTCGTCGCGGGTCTGGGCGGCGAGCAGTTTTTCCAGCAGGTGGTCGACCACCGGATTTGCGATGCCGGCGTAGTTCTTGCTGCCCTTGACCCCGACCTGGCTGGAGTGGAAGTACTGCCACTGCTCGAGACCCGGGCTGAGTGTCTGGTTCAGAGTCAGCAGGACTATGTCGAAGTCGAACTGGTCCAGGCGTTGTTTGTACTGGGCGCGATCCACCGTGCGCAGGCGGGCCTGGATGCCGATGTTGGTGAGGTTCTCGACGTAGGGCTGGAGGATGCGCTCCAGGTTCGGGTTCACCAACAGAATCTCGAAACTCAGGGGTTTGCTGTCGGCGTTCATCAGACGCTGGCCGTTGAGGGTCCATCCGGCCTCTTTCAGCAACTCGAGGGCCTTGCGCAGGGTTTCCCGGGGAATGCCGCGACCGTCGGTATGGGGCAGGCTGAAGGGTTCGGTGAACAGCCGGGGCGGCAGTTGTTCACGGTATGGCTTGAGCAACAGCCATTCGTGCCCCACCGGCAGGCCGCTGGCGGAGAATTCGCTGTTGGGGTAGTAACTGAGGGTGCGTTTATAGGCGCTGCTGAACAGCGTGCGGTTGGTCCATTCGAAGTCGAACATCAACCCCAGGGCCTCTCGCACCTTGACCTCGGCAAACGTGCTGCGCCGGGTGTTCATGAACAGACCCTGGGTCTGGGTCGGGATCTGGTGGGGAATCTGTGCCTTGATCACATCGCCGCGGTTGACCGCCGGAAAATCGTAGCCGTTGGCCCAGTTCTTGGCCTGGTGCTCGATGTAGATGTCGAACTCGCCCGCCTTGAAGGCTTCGAAGGCCACGTCGCTGTCGCGATAGAACTCCACCTCCATCCGGTCGAAGTTGTACTTGCCGCGATTGACCGGCAGGTCCTTGCCCCAGTAATCCTTGACCCGCTCGAACACCAGTTGGCGGCCAGGCTGCACCTTGGTGATGCGGTAAGGACCGCTGCCCAGGGGCGGCTCGAACGTGGTGGCCTTGAAATCACGGTTTTCCCAGTAGTGCTGGGGCAGCACCGGCAGCTCGCCCAGGCGCAGGATCAACAACGGATTGCCTGCGCGCTTGAAGACGAAACGGATTTTCCGCGGATTGAGGATGTCGACCCGCAGCACTTCCTGAAGGCTGGTGCGGTATTGCGGGTGGCCCTCCTTGAGCAGCGTCCGGTAGGAGAACGCCACATCATAGGCGGTGATCGGCACGCCATCGTGAAATCGCGCCTCGGGTCGCAGGTTGAAGACCACCCAGCTGCGGTTTTCGCTGTATTCCACGCTCTGGGCGATCAGGCCATAGCTCGATGTGGGCTCGTCGCCGGAAGGCGCGTACTGGCCCGTGCCGACCATCAGCGGTTCGTTCAGCTCGTTGATGCCGTATTGCAGGAAGTTCGCCGTGGAGACCGGGCTGCTGCCCTTGAAGGTGTAGGGGTTGAGCGTATCGAAGGTGCCGAATGCCATGACCCGCAAGGTACCGCCCTTGGGCGCTTGCGGGTTGACCCAGTCGAAGTGGGTAAATCTGGCCGGGTACTTGAGCGTGCCGAATTGTGCGTAGCCATGGCTTTCGCTGATGGTTGCGCTGGCGGGGAAGCTCAGGGCCAGGCTGATCAGGAACAGGAGGAGGGGACGTATCAAGTCTGGTATCCGATCCAGGCGGCTTGGGCTTTTATGGCCTGTACAGTAACAGCTTGTATCGGCAGGAAAAAGGAGGCCTGGGGTGAATGCCGGTCAGTTAAGCCGCAAACCTGTGGGAGCGAAGCTTGCTCGCGATTGGGGTGTCAGTCGACAACTGTTTTGGCTGGTGCACCGCTATCGCGAGCAAGCTTTGCTCCCACAGGGCTTTGCTCCACAGGTCTGTGGGTCAGTGAGGGGAGTAGACCGTCAGCATCTGGCCCGGCTTGAGGGCCTTGCCCATCCGCGGGTTCCAGCGCTTGAGGTGTTGCATCTCGACGTTGAAGCGCTTGGCTACCACATACAACGAGTCGCCTCGCTGGACCTTGTACTGGGTCTGCTGCTTCTTCCGGCCCTTAGTGGTGGAGGCCACCACGGTGTTGATGCGCTTGCCGGTGGTCTTGGTCGCTTTGGTGTCCTGCATCACCAGGGTCTGGCCGATCTTGAGCTTGCTGCCGCTGAGCTTGTTCCAGCGTTGCAGGTCCTTCGTCTGGACGTGGTTGGCCTTGGCGATCTGGGCGAGGTTGTCACCGCGCTTGACGCGGTAGGTGCGCCTGACGCCTTCCACTTCACCGTCATCGGCGGTTTCGAAAACCGGTTTGAGCGGGCGCTGGCTGATCAACTCTTCCGGGCGCATGGTCGACAGGCTGGCGGTCAGCAATTGGGCCTTGGAGGTGGGCACCAGCAGGTGCTGCGGGCCGTCGATGGTGGTGCGCTGCTTGAAGGCCGGGTTGAGCTGGAACAGTTCGTCTTCGTCGATGTTGGCCACTTCCGCGACCTTGGACAGGTCCATGCGACGGTTGATTTCGACGACCTGGAAATAGGGCTCGTTGGCGATCGGGTTGAGGTTCACGCCATAGGCTTCCGGAGCGAGCACTACCTGGGACAACGCCAGCAACTTGGGCACATAGGCCTGGGTCTCGGCGGGCAGCGGCAGGTTCCAGTAATCGGTGGGCAAGCCGAGTTTTTCGTTACGCTCGATGGCGCGGCTGACCGTGCCTTCGCCGGCGTTATAGGCGGCCAGCGCCAACAGCCAGTCACCGTTGAACATATCGTGCAGGCGCGTCAGGTAATCCAGGGCCGCCGTGGTGGAAGCGGTGATGTCGCGACGCCCGTCATAGAAGCGGGTCTGGCGCAGGTTGAAATAACGCCCCGTGGACGGGATGAACTGCCACAGCCCCACGGCGTTGGCCCGGGAGTAGGCCATGGGGTTGTAGGCGCTTTCGATCACCGGCAGGAGCGCCAGCTCCAGGGGCATGTTGCGTTCTTCGAGGCGTTCGACGATGTAGTGCATGTACAGGCTGCCGCGTTCACCGGCACCCTCGAGGAACGACGGGTTGCTGGCGAACCACAGGCGCTGTTGCTCGATACGCGGGTTGACCCCGGCGGTCTCCTGCAACTGGAAACCCTGGCGCATGCGCTCCCAGATGTCCTGGGGTACCTGGGGGGTGGGCTTCTCGCTGAGCCAGACCGGCTTCTGCTTGGCGCGGGCCGCCATGTTCTTTGGCGCGACCGCGTCGGCCTGGGGCATCTGGCCCGAGCTCTGGCAGCCCGCCAGAATGGCGGACACAGCCACCGCGATGGCTTGAGCCAGGCGGGTCAATGTAGCTGACGGGACGGACCTACGTATGGATGACGACATTGGCTGGAAGTAAGTTCCGGGCAAAAATGTCGGCCGATTCTAGAAAGCGCACCCCAACAGGTCAACCATTCAGAATTTTTGTATCAGCCGATGGGGTCCTTAGAACTTGTCTTTCCAGGCTCTCAAGGCCGCAAAAACCTCACTCGGCGTCCCGTTTCGCTGGCCGTTCCGTTCGTCTGCTTTTTGTTTAACGGATGTTTCAGTGGTGCGCAGGAACGGATTGGTGAGTTTTTCCAGGGCCAGGGTCGACGGCAGGGTCATGATGCCCTCACTGCGTTGCCGGCCGACTTTTTCCAGGCGGGCGGCGATGTCCGGGTTGCCCGGCTCCACCGCGGCGGCGAACTTGAGGTTGCTGAGGGTGTATTCGTGGGTGCAGTAGACCAGCGTATCGTCCGGCAGGGCGGCGAGGCGGCCGAGGGAGTGGTGCATCTGCTCCGGCGTGCCTTCGAAGAGCCGTCCGCAACCGGCGGCGAACAGGGTGTCGCCGCAGAACAACAAACCATGGTGGTAATAGGCAATATGCCCCAATGTATGGCCGGGCACGGCGTAGGCATCGAAGTCCAGGCCGAGCACCTTGACCTGGTCGTTGTCCTTGAGCGCCACGTCCCGCGCCGGGATGTTCTCGCTGGCGGGGCCGTGGACGGTGGCGTTCGTCGCATTTTTCAGCGTCTGGACGCCGCCGACATGATCATGGTGATGGTGGGTGATCAGGATGTCGCTCAAGACCCAGCCCGGATGGGCCTCGAGCCAGGCCTGGACCGGCGCGGCGTCACCCGGATCGACCACGGCGCAGCGGCGGCTGGCGTGATCCTGTAACAACCAGATGTAGTTATCGGTGAAGGCGGGCAGGGCACTGATCTGTATCATCGCGGAATTCGCCAAGCGGAAAACAAAGGCGCATCTTAGAACTTCCTGACGCGTTGGAGAATGCAATGACTGACGAAGCGTTCGCTCAGGCTGATCCCGACTGGCTGGCGTTGATCAGCGCAGCCCGTGAATGGCTGTCCGGCCCCGTCGGGCAATTTTTGCTGGAAGAGGAACGGCGCATGCTCGAAGACGAGCTGGGTCGCTTCTTCGGCGGTTATCTGGTGCACTACGGTCCGTCGGCGCAGACGCCGCCGTCGGCACCGCAGGTCCAGCGCAACGTGCGCCTGGGCGCACCGCTGCCCGGGGTGGAGATCGTCTGCGAGGAGCAGGCCTGGCCGTTGAGCGAGCACGCCGCCGATGTGGTGGTGATGCAGCACGGCCTGGATTTCTGCCTGTCCCCCCACGGCCTGCTGCGTGAAGCCGCCAGCAGCGTGCGTCCGGGGGGGCATCTGTTGATCATCGGCCTCAACCCCTGGAGCACTTGGGGGCTGCGCCATGTCTTTGCCCATGACGCCTTGCGCCAGGCCCGCTGCATCTCGGCATCGAGGGTGGGCGACTGGCTCAACCTGCTGGGCTTCGCGCTGGAGAAACGCCGCTTCGGGTGCTATCGTCCGCCGCTTGCGTCGCCCAAGTGGCAAGCCCGCCTGGCCGGGTGGGAGCGCAGGGCCGGCGACTGGCAACTGTCCGGTGGCGGCTTCTATCTGCTGGTGGCGCGCAAGATCGCGGTCGGGCTACGCCCGGTGCGCCAGGTGCGACGCGAGCCGATGGGCAAGCTGATTCCCTTGCCGATGGCCAAGGTCAATCGTCGCCATATCGAGCCATAACCGTTTCTGATGGCCTGCCCGGCATCGTCAACCTGGAGGTTGGCGGTCCCGCCTGGCAGGCCTTTGCATTTTTTCTGGATGGATGGGCATGAGCGATAGCGTAGAACTCTTCACTGACGGCGCCTGCAAGGGCAACCCCGGTCCGGGCGGCTGGGGCGCGCTGTTGGTCTTCAAGGGCGTAGAGAAGGAACTCTGGGGGGGCGAAGCCAATACCACCAACAACCGCATGGAACTGATGGGCGCCATTCGCGGCCTGGAAGAGCTCAAGCGCCCCTGCGACGTGCTGCTGGTGACCGACTCGCAGTACGTGATGAAGGGCATCAACGAGTGGATGGCCAACTGGAAGAAGCGCGGCTGGAAGACGGCCGCGAAGGAACCGGTCAAGAACGCCGACCTCTGGAAGCTGCTGGACGAACAGGTCAGCCGCCATAACGTGACCTGGAAGTGGGTGCGCGGACACATCGGCCATCACGGCAACGAACGGGCCGACCAGTTGGCCAATCGTGGGGTGGATGAGGTGCGGGGTTACAAGCAGGGCTGATGCAGCCCTGTTTAATAGGTATGTATGCCTTTGTGGCGAGCCATTTCCTTGAGCGTGTTACCATCCCGGCTTTTGCAAGCATGCCCGTTGAGAGCTGAACACTGATGGCCAACAGATCTGTTGTACTGGACTCCCGTGTCAACCCCTTTGTAAAAACCTGATCAGTGGCTAAATTGCTGATTTATATGGGTATTATTTTACAAGCAAAAAAAATCGACAAAATTAAGTAAAAATGGCCGATTAACCGGAGCAGTGGCCGCAGATTGCCCATCACTCCTGTGAAGCCCTCGCGATGTGCTTGATGCTCCAATCCTCTTCCCTTCTCGAAAAAGTCTAGCAATCCTGCGTCGCCACCCCCGACGGCATTTGTCGGGCGAGTGCTCTACGTACGGCCATCTGTTTCGAACCGCGCTCAGTAACCTTCTCCCTTCGATGACACCTTCAAAAAAAGCTGGTTCGCATGTTGAGTGACCACCCTATTTGGTCAGAGGGCATTGGCGTGTCTGAGTAATCGATAGGCCGTATTTTGCGTCAGAATGATCGCTCCGAGACGTGGCCATTAGCCGAGAATGGGGCAGGTTGATTGTTTGAGTCCAACATCGTTACGCAACAACGTCCTCCTAGGGCAGTTCACTAAACGGTTCAACATGCTTCCGTGAGGAGCAGGTCGAATTTCGCTGCAACTGCCTGCTCTGGTTTGCTTGGCGCGGTAACTACCGCATGAGTTGCCCTGCCAAGAATGAAGCTTTCTCTGACGCGCAGCGCTGTCGGTTCGTAGGTCCGGACTGGGGGCGGGGAGGATACTGGAAATAGACCCGGGTGCTGGTGGTGTCTGAGAGGCCGACAGAGAAATGACTGCTAGGATAAGTTTTTTGGAAGCAGCCAACGCAGTTCAAAGGTAGTCCGACCTATCAGAGGGGAGTGCAGATGACTGCTCTGGACTCACCTATAAAGCAGCCAATAGGGATATTAAATGCGATGGACTGTAGCGCTGATCTTGGCAGTTCTGACTCTCGGATGCAGTATGCCTGCAACATTTGAACAGGCCGAGGCTATGCCGTTGGGAGCCGCTCGTACGGAGACTTACATCCACCTTGCAGAACAGGGAGAGTATCGAGCCCAGGTGCGCCTTGGAGGAATTTTTAGAAAAGACGATCCCTTAAAATCTGCGAAGTATTTCAAGCAGGCGAGCGACGTAGGTGACATTGATGCAATGTACTTTTTAGGTGTTGATTACCTAGAAGGGGCTGGCGTGCCTCAGAACCAGCAAGAAGGGATAAATATTCTTCAGGCCGCTGCTGGTGCAGGCTCAGTGTCAGCGATGGAAAAGCTAGGGAGCGCCTTCGCCGGTTTTTCTCAAAAATCTGAAAACAAGGCAGATGGGTTGCTTGCGGAGCAGTACTACCAGAGTGCTTTTCTTCACGGCAGCAGGGCATCAGCCAGCTATTTATGGGGGATGTTCGTGATATACCCAATGGCAGATGCATACAAATCCGCCGTGTGGAGTGGTGTCGTGTCTTCGTTTTTCACCACCCCACAGAGTGGTCCATATTCGTTACTCGCATCTAAACAAGGTGGGAGCGCGCTCGTAACGAAAGCTAAAACCGAGGCAAGCAATTGGTACGCGCGGTTCAACAGCAAACCGAGAGTCCAAACCTTCCTAGATCTTAATGGAATCTACGAATAAGGCCCTTTGGTCTAGTCACGAGGATCGGCACTTGGCTTCCCACGTTTACATTCTGCGAGACCTAAAACACCCTCGATTCAAGATTGGCAAAGCGAACAATATCCTCGCCAGAGCCCGGAGTTTCCGGTGGGAATCCATTGATTTTCCACAATCGCTTGGCCTTCGCCTGGCATCTGAAACCGATGCATACATCTTAGAAAAAATCCTACACCGCACATTTCGTCTTGCTAGCGTTGATCCTCTTGCAGTGGTCGCCAGTGGAGGGAGCGCAGACGGCGCAAGCGAATGGTTCAGCACCAGTTGCTGGCCGCGCTTGCTGCAATACCTCAAAGATAACCAGGACCTACATCCACACGAAACGGTCAGTGGATGGGAGCTAGCCGCGCTGATCGAAAGGCAGCTTGAGCCTTCGCAAACTATGATTTCACGTGAGCAACTCAAGAAGGAAAAGGAGGCGCGCCGCATTGAGCGTGAGGTGGAATTCATTGCGTATCGACGGACACAGCTGGAAGGACTGAGAGCCAGCTTGAAGGTAGTTCACCCGAAGATAGCCCAAGAGCTGGAGCGCTTAAAACTGAACGGCAACATCGCCGGAGTCTGTGATACGAGCATGGGATCATACCTTGTGCTTGCCGATACAGTGCCACTGCCGTCAGGCGGTTTGCTGTGGGGGCTGAAGCCCCTATCAACACACTACGACTACCCAGGTGGTGGCGGTTCAATAATGAGTAGCTTCAGCCAAATTACCTGCGGAGAGGGAACAATCTCCAAAGTGGAATTGCCCCGTGCGTATCTGCATGACGACTTAGGTTCGGAAACGGATGAAATTATCTATGAGGTTTTCCTAGAGGAATTCGAATTGTTCAATCAGCTACAAAGCATTCCTGAAGGATGGATCAGCGCGATTTTTCCTCCCGGCCGTTTCTTGACCCCATCATCAGACGGTCACGAAAGCGAGCGTGCGATAGGAAAGGTGATGGACGCCCTGTCAAGGTCTGGCTGCCGGTAGCGGAGTCAATCGTGGGTCGCTCGATCTGGTATGCAGATCCCCATTCAGGATTCTTGCACTACGTGAGGGGGGTTGATGCGCACGCGCAGCAGTATTCAAAAACACATAGCTCAGACTGGCGAGAAAGTCAGCAGGTGGCGTACTTGGGCAGAGGTTGAGGAGAGACAAGCAACACCCTTACTGCGAGAAAATCTTCCTTCTGGCTACTCAAATTGGTTTGCTGTGGTGAAGGATCAATCCATCTGGTGGATCTACACCGACACATCAGACGGTGGTGTCTGGAGCAGCGAGGGGATGGCTGTCACTGGCTTCAGAATCGCCTTCGATGCATCTCTAGCGCAAAATATCTATGAACTTGTTTATGAGCGCCTAGCCTCAGAATGAGGCTGGTGAATATTTTATACGTGTGGATTGCCGCAACTGTGCGCCGCGGCATGCTTTTAGGACTCAATTCTCAATGGGTAACTTCAAGTTTTGAGGAAATTGATCAGGTTTGTCGCATTCCTTCGTTTCAAGTAGCTCTCTAATTTACTCCCATTGAGTGTGTGTACCGCATTTTCGTTAAAAATGTAACTCGCATCTGCAATGAGATCATCATCGCTAGCCAATATACTTTTGTCCTCGATCAGCAAAATGCCGGACAGATGACGAGATACGTCAGCAAGGCTGATGCTAGTTTTTATATTCTTGTTGATGCTTCGGGCTTCAACAGTAGAGGGCCCGGTTATATCAAAAAATATAGAGCCAAGATTATGGATGAATTCTTGAGCAATCCTCATTTCGCTAAATAACATTATTCTTTCACTAGCCCATGGGAAGACAACAAAGATAATTATTGTAGGTTCTCTTCGTGAAAACTTTTTTGCGTGTGTAACGAGCAAGCGCTGATGGTTAGACGCGTGTGTTTTGGAGTCGTAACTACTTTCAGCAATGACTACACCCGCTTCCCACGCAAATCGATAGGAAAGACCCTCGATAACCTTGCTACGAAAATAAGGCGGTCTGGCCGTGGTGTCGATTTCTTCAATAAGTTCCTTCAATAGACTGCTGCGGTGGCCTTGAAAGACATCGTAATCTTCGTCCTCGGAGTACTCAGGCTGAATCGTGAGGTGCGTTATTCCTTTGACGGAACGAAATTCTTTGAAAATTCCGTCTAGAATTCCACCGCTTTTGTCAGAAAGAATCTTGACATCGGTGACAATGCCTAAGGAAGGAATACAGAGGTCATAATTAATGTTCTGCATTTTAAATTCGGATGCGATAGCGTCCAACGCGGGAACTGTGACGTCTAGCTCGATTTCTCCAGGCCCAGTTTCTGCGTCACTCAGGAAGTAATCTAGAGCTACTAACTCTGCATAGTAGCCTTCCCAGCCACCAAGTTTGGCGACACCATTTACCGCGTTGATTATAGGAAAGGAAATTTTCTGATTTAACTGAATTGCGCCCTGGAGCCTGCGAAGACGTTCTTCGAAGTTTTTCCTAAAGACCTCGAAATCCGTCGTGCTTGCAATCGCCCCCACGACATCGTTGGATGTGGTTGATTCTGTTTTGAAGGTTGCTGTTCCGGGGCCGAAAATGTCGTCTACTAAGGCAGCATACGTTTTCAATTTTGTCATGCACACACCTGTTGTCTGAAAGTCTTTGAGAATACGGCGAGTGTAAGCGGGTGGAATTTTTTTAAAGGCCGTGACACTTTTTAAATTTTGCACCACTGCCGCACGGACACTGATCATTTCGCCCCGTTTTTTTAATTTTCAAGACAGGGATAACATTTTTCGGTTGACTGAGGTTTACCGGCTGCGTGGATTGAGCCATTCGCTCGGCGTCTTCGTAAATATGGGTGTTTTCTTCCGTTCGCTCTATCGGTATGTGGACCTTGAAAGAATGCGCCCGGCGATAGATTCCATCGGTACTAACCTCCGCGACGATGCCGATGATGTTAGAGGCCTTGACTGCCAACGCAGCTGCTCTGGCCTTGTCATTTGCCTTAGTCCAATTAATTTGATGGTCGTGTAATTGTAGCCAAATGAATATCGGCTCGCCGCCCTCGGATACTAGAAAGCAACGAGCGGGGTGCTGGTTCAGGGTTTGGCGTAGGTCGAATAGCATCTTTGCCAGATTATTTCGATTTTCCTCTCCTAAATCACGGATATGACTCTCCGCTGAAAGCCATCCACGTGCTCGGCTGGCGTCAAGCGCTTCAAGCAGCTTCAGCACCTCCTTCGGGAAGTCCTGCGTTGGATACGGCGTGCCTTCCCAACTTTCACCCACAAAGCTCTTGTCGACGATGTCGCTCATGCCGTCCCAGATAAGCATTTTCGACTTACCCCCCTTTAACTGGTCGGCAATAGTCTGATCGAAACGGTTTATCTTCAGGTACGCACCCAGGTGGTCGAACTCATCGAAGAGATGAGCTTGGCGTTTCCCCGCCACGGCCTGCCGCACCTCCATGTAGTGAGAGAACTCGCCGGGGGTGGGCAGAAAGCGCTTGAGCACGAATAAGTCATCAATGGACAACGAAACGAAGGCATGCTTCCCAAGTAACGGCTCAATCTGCGGCAGTTCCTTGCAGTATGCCGAGAAGGGAGAGAACGACTCGACCGTGAGCCCAATCGGCACCATCACGCGGTAGTCGGAGCGGCGGACACACCCGCACTTTTCGTATTTGCCGTCCACCAAGTGGTAAAGCGGCACTTCATCCGCAGAATTAAGATAATTGAAAAAGCGCTCACATTGCTTGTAGGCCTTGAGTACCAAATCCTGAACCGACTGGGCGTGGCGACCGAAATCAAGTGCTGGCGATGCGATAGTCGCGGCCGCGCCAGCCTTGGCTTCAACCAAGAACAGCACGTCATCCATCAGGATGAGGGTGTCATTTTCGGACCACTTTTTGGTAGCAGGGTCTTTGTAGTAGACCTCCTGAAAAACTGCGGCGCCGGGTAGCTGAGTGGCCAGGACATCGGCGAAGGCAGCTTCGCTCATCGTCTTCTGCCGACTTTCAAAGATCTTCTTGTAGTCAGGTTTTCGCTGAAGAAGGTTATAGAGAAGCGCGCGATATCCCGCATCACGGGTGAAGCATGGATCAACGGCGTAGTAGTCTGAACCAAGCTGAATTAGTGGTTTCTTCCGGGCGGGTAGTGTCCGGTAGGGTGTCCCCGCGAAATCACCTGCTGCGAAGAACTCGGTTTCTTCTCCGCGCTGGTACGCCAAGTCCGCTAGCAGCGTCTGCGGCAGCTTCGTGTGTAGGCTTACGTTGGCTATACCACCCCGAAACATGTCATCGATTGCCCGCCTGGCTGCTTCCGTTTGTTCCATATTGGCCGCAACCCACGCTTCCATGACGTTTTCCAGTGGCTTGCCTTTTGCCGCAGCGAAGGCGTGTGCTGCCTCAAATTGGTTCATCATCACAGTGATTGCGTTGGCATGCCCTGTTCGCGTGGCGTCGGCCATGGCCTGGAAACCTTCCGCGATATCGGCGGAACTAACATCGTACACTTCTTTCAGGACATCATCGTGAGGCGCCAAAACGTAGCGATAGAACTCACCTTCTAAGACTTGGTAGCGGTTCCCTCGTAGCATGACCCACGTGGATTTCGCACGAAATTCAATGTCGGCCGTGTCGGGACCAAAGACGCCGTCTTTGGTCCCGACGGACGAGGCCATGGCGAATAACATGGCCTGCTCTCGTAATTTTCGGCTAAGTTCAAACAGCAAGGCGCACTTGGCTTCGTCGAATTTTACGTCCGGAGGGGAGACGTCTGAAGCGAGAACCGCATGTACGTACTCCAGCAGGAACTGATTTTCGTTGATCAGATCAGCTGGGGCGTCCGCCTCCTGCCCCACCTGAGTGACACTTTGATCTGCCATCGCTTTCATTACGTGCTGGGCATAGATGTATCCGAGTAGATCGTGCGGAGGCATGGCGACAATCAGTTCGCGCATGCGGGCGGCAGTAGCTTCCATACCCTTCAACAGGAAAACATTGACCTCTTTTAAGTTTTCTTTGTTCATAACATCTTATTCCCTGACGTTGTTGAAGCCTCGATCCATGCAGAGTTCATCTGGAGGTGCTAAAAATAATTGATCGCAATGTAAGCGATCAGTTTTACGCATAAGTGCCAATTGTTCGGTCGCTTGCTACAGCTGTTGCGCCAAGTTTTGGCTAGAACAAACCGCGCGGTGCCTCAAGGTCGACAGTACATTGAAGTCAGTTGGTGCAACATCGGCGGATGCGATCGGCCACTATCCGATAGCCAAAAGCGTTGGACGCATCGCTCCTACTCTCGGCCCGCACCGGTCGAAACCACGTCAGGTGGCTGTGGTTGACAATAGCAGCATGGACAGTCGAATACATCCTGAGTTATTTCTAGCGCTCGGTTACTGCCTCACCTGTCCGCGATAACGTACACAAACCCGAGGAGCGTTAAGGGGAAGGCAATGAAATGGATTCGCAAGCTTTTTGACCGTCAAACGCCAAATTCGACATCATCGGCTAATGACCCCGGGACTCAGAAATCAGAACATGATCAAGAGGGCAATCAATATTTCTCGGATGAGCCCATCGCGTCTAAAGCCCACGACCGGTTCGGACGAGCGTTATTCGCCGCGCGGATTGCCGAGACGATAGCCAAGCGTCGCGATCCATCCAGTATCGTCATTGGCCTATTCGGCCCGTGGGGCGATGGCAAGACTTCCGTCCTCAAAATGATGGAAGAGTCGCTTGATCAATATGAGCAAGTCATCACGATACGATTCAACCCTTGGCATTTCCCTTCTGAGGATGCGCTCCTGCGTGGATTTTTCGCCACCCTGGCAGAGGCCCTAGGTAAGGAGCCGGCCTTCAAAGAAAAAGCGGCAGCACTGCTTGAATCCTACGGCGGTATTTTATCTGTCCTCTCAGTCGCTCTACCGGGCGTAGAAATCAATCCCGGCGAAGCTGCGAAGAATATCGGTGAGTCCTTATCCAAGGTCAGTCTCGAACAACTCAAAGACCAGATTGACGTTCTACTAGGCCAGAGTGGAAAAAGGCTGGTCATCCTTATCGATGACATTGACCGGTTAGATAGAGACGAAACAAATGCCATCTTCAAGCTGGTAAAGCTCTCGGCAAGTTTTAAGTACACCTGCTATGTATTGGCTTTCGACGACGATGTGGTCGCCGCCGCATTAGGTGAACGATACGGTGCTGGTGGGCAAGAAGCCGGGCGTGCGTTTCTTGAAAAGATCATCCAAGTGCCTTTGCATCTGCCGCCCGCCGACCGGATGAGTCTGCGTCAGATCACTTTTGAAGGTGTCGATCATGCTCTGGGCCAAGCAGGCATTGTTCTAGACCAGCGCCAGGTCGACGTGTTCTCGCGTTATTTTGTGGACGGACTTGAATCGAAGCTAGAGACCCCAAGGGTTGCGAAGCTTTACACAAATGCGCTGATGTTCGCGTTACCTCTTGTGAACGGCGAAGTGAACATTGCCGAATTCATGCTCATTGAGGGGCTGCGGGTGTTGTACCCAAAACTCTATTCGGCTATTCGTGACAATCCCGACCTATTCCTGAAAGGGGAGCCTCGTGAGGCTCCAAGAGGCCTGGAGCGGCCGTCTTCGCCTCTTAACAGGCTTCTTGAAATCGCGATGCCTGCGTCCACTCCAGAAGAGCGTGAGCAGGTACGAGAAGGACTGTTGAAACCGTTATTTCCTCGAATTGGCAACATGATGTACGGGGGGGAATGGGAGGAAAAATGGGCTAGAGAGCAACGTATCTGCTCTGGTCGATACTTTAAGCGCTATTTCGTTTACGGAGTACCCGAAGGGGATATAGCGGATAGTCAACTGACTGTCTTGACAGAAGCTCTCGTCGCAGCCGCTCCGGACGCACAGCGTATTCTTCTGAGTACGTATTCCAAGCGGACTATGCCGCAGTTGATCCAGGCGTTGCGAAATCGCGCGGATTTTCTGGACGAGGCCTCTGCATTGCAGATTGCAGTCGCCGTTGCAAGAAATGGGGATCTACTTCCCCGTGAGCGTGGACCATATGTACTTGGTGGCACGATGATGCAGGCTGGAATACTTATCTCCCAACTTTTGAGGCGTATTCCGCTACCAGAGAGGCAAGCTGCTGCCGAAGCGGCTGTCCTGGCAGCGTCGCCTTTAGAAATGGGGATTGAATGCGTTCGCTGGCTTACGCATTCGTCTGATAGACAGGAGCAACATCGAGTACTTCCAGACGAGGCGAATGACATTATCTACAGATTGTTTGCCGACCGCGTCCGGGAGGCAAACGCTGTTGAGCCACTTTTTGTTAAGGCAGGGCGCGATGCGCCGCATCTGTATTGGTACTGGCAGAAAGGTCGAAATCAGGAGGAGGTGGAAGCGAATCTACGGGCACTATTTGATGCTAACCCAGCCTGCATGGATGACTTCCTAGACACCTATATTGGGGAGGGGTGGGAGCTAGAGAGCGGTCTACCGGTTCGATCAGATCTTCGACGCAACACCTACGACGATATTTCTTTATTGATTTCACCGGACTACATCGCCGCGAACCTGCGCTCCCGCTATGGAGCCGAGCTGGATGACCCGCAGTATCACCAAGAGGGGACCTCTGCGCGAATGACTGCTCACCAGTTTGTTTTCCTCCACCGAAGTGCTTTGGCCGAGCAACAACTCCAGCCCGACGAGGATGCTGGGTAAGAGAACTCACCGGAAACGGAGATGAGAGACTCGTGACGAAGGTCTGATTAACTGTCCGTATATAGACTCCTCCTCGTTGCAAGCCTCCTTCGCTTTGGCACCCATGCGTAAAACTGATATGGATATAGGTCGCTGATGCAATCACTACAAAAAACCAACCAACGTATTCAGCGTACCTTCCGCAATTTATCTCAGGAAGAGATCGCGGACATTGACCAGGCATCACTGCTGTCGCGATTGGGTTGGGCAAAAGATGTTGGCTGGGAAGCGCTGCTTGAGTCGCAGCGTATTCTGATCGTTTCGGAAGCCGGCGCCGGAAAAACTTATGAGTGTCAAACACAGCAGCAAGCATTGTGGGACCAAGGCGAGCCTGCGTTTTTTCTGGAGCTATCGCAGCTCGCAACAACCAACCTACTGGACCTATTGTCACGAGAAGAAGAGGAGCGGTTTGAGGCTTGGCTGGCTTCTCAATCCGAAATCGCCACGTTTTTTCTAGACTCGGTTGATGAGTTAAAGCTGACCCTCGGTTCTTTTGAGGGGGCTCTGAAGCGTTTGGGTAAGGCCATTGGCAGTCAGCTCGGAAGGGTGCGCATCGTAATAACAACCCGTCCAATCGCTGTAGATCAGACACTGATCCAGCGCCATTTACCAGTGCCGGTTCAGATTGAACTGGCACCAAGCAGGGATGATTTTGCAGACATCGCGACAGGGCGTGTGCGGCGTGATTCCGCGAAGAAGGAGGACGTACCTCCGGTATGGCGTAACGTCGCGTTAATGCCGTTGTCCGACCGGCAGATTAGAGACATGGCGGTCATTGAGGGTGTCGACGATGCTGATGCCTTACTTGCGGATATACGGAAGCGGAACGCTGAAGATTTTGCGCGGCGACCGCAAGACCTTGTCGAGCTTTGCTCTGATTGGCGCGAGCACCGCCGCATTCGCACCCATCGAGAGCAGGTGGAGCACAATATCCGCGTCAAGCTCAAGCCGCGTTCTGATCGTGGTGAGCCCGCACAACTCTCACCCGACAAAGCATTAGAGGGCGCAAGCCGGCTTGCGCTCGCTGCGCTGCTCACCCGGAAGTTGACTATACGCCTCAGTGTGGAAGCAGATCGTGGCGGTGAGCCTGGTGGAGCGCTAGATCCCGAAGTGCTGCTACATGATTGGACACCGCAGGAACGAGAGACATTGCTGGAGCGTGCTTTGTTCGGATTTGCGAGTTACGGGCGAGTCCGATTCCATCACCGCTCGGTACTTGAATTTCTTGCGGCACAGTATCTTGACCATCGATTGAGCCAGGGCATGCCGATCAAGGCGGTGAAGCGACTGCTCTTCGCTGAGACTCAACAAAACGATAAGGTCATTCGGCCGACTATGCGCCCGGTCGCCGCATGGCTAGCTGCATCACAGCCTACTATTTTTTCCGAAGTTCGTGATCGCGAGCCCAACGTCCTACTGGACCACGCTGACCCAGAATCGCTCACGCTTTCTCAGCGCCAGGACGCATTGCGAGCCTATGTGAGGCATTACGGATCTGGAGGATGGCGTGGGCTGCAAGCTCCGCAGGTACAGATCCATCGTTTTGCTACACCTGACTTGGAGGAACAAGTTTTACAGCTGTGGGGGGAGGGCATTGAGAATCAGGAAGTCCGTGAGCTATTGCTCGATCTAATTGGCGCAGGGCCAATGCCAGCGTGTGCAGATATTGCTTATTCAGTCGCACTCGATGAATCAGCTAGGGAGGGGGAGCGTCTAGATTCGATTACGGCACTTGCTCGTCTTGGCGACTCTCGGGTCGAGTTACTCACACAGTCGATGGTGGAGGCGCAAGCCCCCTGGCCTGATTCCGTGGTTCGTGGAGCGGTCGTTCGATTGCTCCCTCTGTTTTTTACGCCTGATCGACTCTGTGGAATCTTGAGGGGCCTTTCAGAGTCATCAAGTACGGATTTTGAGCAAGAGTGGTCGCTACCGTACAGCATTGCAGAACTTGAGTTCCCTCCAGGTTTTTTGGAGACGTTGCGCGAAGGTTTGACCGACCTGGTCACAGAGGAGTTGGCTTGGGTGAGTGAGTGGCCGCATCTCGTCAGTAAGCGTTCACATTTGATATCGATGCTTGCTGCGGTTTGCTTAAAGCTTATTCGCGGGGACGATTTTCGGTTAGAAGTTCTCCGCTCTTCGACGATTGCGTTGCGTCTCCAGCCTAATGATCATAGCCACGACGAGCCAATGGAGAGCCTACGAAAAGCGCTTGCGGAATTGGGCGCAATGCAGCGCGAGGCGATTTTCTGGGCTGACGATAAGTTCAATGAAAGCTTGCACCCGAGAGCGGACTCCTGGGAGCGTTTTTTTCATGCTTCATTCAACGGTCCCCTCCATTTAAATTACGAACAAGATGCAGCTTGGGTTCGCCGCGTTTTGGCTGACTGTAATCGCCCGTTGCCTGAGCGCGCAATGATGCTCCATGCCTCAATGCGTGGCATGTGGGATGGTGCCGGCGATTCTCGAAATCATATCGAAGGACTGAAGCAGTATGTTGCCGATGAGCCTGTGCTGATCGCCATGATCGACCTGTTTCTCGCTCCGGCGGAGATCGATCCGAAGATGGTCGCGATAGAGGCACGCAGAGATCTGCAACGCAAAGCCGCGGAAGAGCGTCAAGCAGCGCAGCATGCAGCTTGGGTGGCATTCTGGTGTGAGGTTGCCGAACGTCCTGAGGACGCCTTCAAACCCGAACGCGAAGGCAATACTGCTTGGAATTTGTGGCAGGCAATGCAACGTTCCGGAAACAAAAGCCGTGCCTCCGGTTGGGATCGTCGTTTTATCGAGGACCACTTTGGTAAAGAGACCGCCGAACGACTGCGTGACAGCATGCGCTCTATGTGGCGCGGGGATCATCCGACACTTCGTTACGAGAGACCTGCGGACAAGAAAGGTACATTTCTTATTAAATGGCAGCTCGGATTGGCTGCGATAGCCGCCGAAGCTGAAGACCCTGATTGGGTGCGAAAACTTTCCGTCGATGAGGCTAAATTAGCCACACGCTACGCGCGAATTGAGTGCAGCGGTTTTCCAGCATGGTTTGAGTCCCTCGCGCGGGAGTTTCCCGCTGCGGTCGAAGAGACACTTGGTCCCGACTTGTCTGCTGAACTCAATGAAGTCGCTAAGACGAATTCGTTCGTCATGCTACTTCAGGACGTGGGCTATGCTTCGGATGTTGTCGCGCAATTGTTCGTGCCTCGTTTGATCACTTGGCTTGATGCTTATGTCGACAATCCTTGTCATACCGAAGACGTGGAAGCCGCGCTAGGTCGACTTGAGCGAGTATTAAAAATTCTCCTCCTGCACGGCGGAGAAGCAGTGCATAACAGGATTCGCACATTGGCTGTGAATCAACTGACCGTTTCCGACAACGGGCCATTTACCCAGGTTTGGCTCACTACATTGATGCGTCTTGATCCCGTGGCTGGGGTGGAAGCGTTGGAGCTATTGCTGGCTCCGCTTGAGCCCATGCCAACTGGTTTCGCTATCAACGCTTTCAGTACCTTGTTTGGAGACCGCTTCTCTACCCTGCGGGTCGATTTACGGACATCTGGCTTCACCCCCCAGTTGCTCCTCAGGCTCCTCCGACTTGCATATCAGTATGTTCGTCCTTGCGACGACATTACTCATGTGGGGACCTATTCACCTGGTCCTAGAGACGAGGCGCAAAACGCACGAAATGCGCTCCTCACTGCAATTCTCGATATTCAAGGTGATGAGGCATGGAGGGTCAAACTGGAGATGCTTGAAGATCCATTATTTGCCCATTTTCGTGATCGTCTCGCGCTCCTTGCTCGCGAAAAATCGGCTGAAGAAGTTGATGGTGCGGTGCTCAACGAGTCAGAGGTGGCGATTCTCAATAGATACGGTGAGGCACCACCGACCACCAGCGACGACATGTTCGCCGTACTTGTCGACCGGTTCGAGGATCTCGATGATTTGATGCTTCAGGATGTCACGCCACGCGATGCTTGGGTTTTGATCCGTGAGGAAAAAGTGATGCGCCGTGAGATTGCTAGGGTGTTACGGGGCGCATCCAATCATGTCTACACGGTCGACCAAGAAGCGGTCACTGCTGACGAAAAGGAAACGGACATCCGCATGCGAGCGCAGTCGGGGCAGCAAGCCACGGTTGAACTCAAGCTTGGCGAAAATTGGTCAGGTCGTGTACTGCGTGACACGATAAAAAACCAACTCGTTAATCGATACATGGCGGCTGAGAGCTGCCGTTCCGGCTGTCTTCTCGTGACTGTCGCGAGCGAACGCAGATGGGAGCATCCGGAAACTGGCGAATTAATTGGCGTTAAGGGGCTGCGAGAACTGCTTGAATCCGAAGCTTCTAGAGTTGTCAGCGAAATGGGCAACAGTCTCCGGTTACTGATTAAGGTGCTTGATCTTCGACCGCGTCTCCCTGCCGGCTCAGGAGGGATAGTTTCTTAATGTATTAGTGACGATGCCTCCAACCGTTTACGTTTGGTCTTTGAGACTTCCTACACTCATGTAGCGATGTTTCGAGGGGGCTTTTTTAACGGCCCTGTGTCCTCCGCGGTGGCAGTTGCATGAGCCCAACGCCACGGTCGGACGAGATCACAAGGAGTTTGATGCCGGCTGTCAGCCCCATTGGGACAATGCTCTCCATTAGCTGTGAGATTCGCTAACCTGCCTAACAGCTAGAGGATCTCGCCCTCTTCGTCCCTCCAAATCTTGGTCGTCGTCTGCCGATCTCAGACTGACCAGCATAACCCAACGACCTACTTCGAACCGTCCTATTCGGTGAGTCGAAGCGTGGATCAGCTCCTAGCAATGAAAGACCTCCTGAGGCATGATTGGGAGGGCTCATATGCTTACCGCTGCCTCGCAGGGGGCGTCTTAGGGACAGCAATTCGCCAATCTGTCTGTATGCACATAGGATGTGAAATGACGTTAGAGGCCACCCATCTTGCCTGGCTCAAACAAGTCGGTACATTAACATCTGCGTGTGGCAAACCGATCCCGACTTTCAAGCTTGAACATGATGCCTTGAACCACGAAATCATGTCGGCATGGGCGAAGCATTTCAGGAACCATTACTGTCAGGACGACGAGCTTCAGTTCCTGAAAAATCCTTTAAAAACAAATTCTGAATACTTGCTCACCGAAAAGTTTCCTCATGTTTCGATTGCTCCTGGGCCGAGCATAAGGGCAGGTGATTTCGCGGAGATTTTGGTAGCAGACTATCTACAGTTTATACGGAACTATCAGATCCCTAGAACTCGGTATGATCGTAAGGGGATTGCAAGCGAATCAACCAAAGGCTCTGACGTTATTGCTTTCAAAAAAATACCAGATGTTATTAGCGATAATGACGAAATGCTGATCTTTGAAGTAAAAGCTAAAGCAAGTGAGTCGGCGAAGGCTAATGTCCTCCAAGATGCAATCGATCATTCTGTGAAAGATGAGATTCGAATTGCAGAGTCGTTAAATGCCATGAGGCAAAAACTGTACGACAGAAAGGACTGGGATGGACTACAAATCGTAGATAGATTCCAAAGAGAACCGGATCACCCGTGCAAGCGGCGGTATGGCGCCGCGGCAGTCTATACAGAATCCTCAATGCACGAAACAGTGGTGACCAATTCAGCCACCAGTAACCATCCAAACGCAGATAAACTGGAGCTTCTCATTATAAGTGGCACCCAGCTGATGACGCTAATACATGAGCTTTATCGGAGAGCAGCAGATGAGGCTTGAGGTCAAAGCACGAGTTATCCTTGACGTCACCCGCGCCAAAGCGAAGCAGTACGAGTTTGGTATCGAGGAACAGTTTCATATTGACCTTCCTCAGGATCCGAAACGACTTTTAGTATTTACTGTGGGCATTCTTGGTGAGTTAGCAGCTTCGGAGTCTAGGGAGCATGACGACCGGCACGACTACAGAGATATTCTAAAAGAGCAGTTGGTATTAGCTGGTCAATTTTTTGAGTCTATGAGCACCGCGAGATTGACACCTGAGACAGACGAGTATTTAAGGATTCTAAGCTCCGCGTCATATTACCTCGCTGACATGCCTGGAAGTTCATTAGTGTTGGCTCGTTCCATTTCTGATTCGCCGTGCCATTTAACAGATAGCAAATTAGAACGGTTTCTAGTATGGATTTTAAGATCGGATTTAAGCAAAAATTTCACCCTGAGTCCAACCGGTCGATATAACGATCAGATACAAAGCACCGCGTTAGCCTACCGAGCGTTTATAAACATGGAGGCCGACGCGTGGGATGTGGAAGAGGAACTGTTCGGTTTTCGAAACTTGATCTACTCCAATGGTACAGATCGCGAGATATTAATTGCTGATACCATTATGGCATTGGTTAAGCGGAAGATGCATAACTCTTCACTCGTTTGCCTTCCGAAATATACTGGTCTCAGCTTGGATCAATGGAAACCTGCTCTTTCCAACGACCGCTTTATGAAAGAGTTTTGGCCTGGTCAGAGACTCGTAGGCGAGCTAGGCGTTTTGAAAGGTGTGTCCGCTGTGATGCAGATGCCTACCAGTGCCGGGAAAACAAAATCAGCTGAGCTTATTATTCGAAGTGCATTTCTTTCCGGGAGGGCAAAGCTTGCGGTTGTAGTAGCACCATTTAGAGCGTTATGCCGAGAAATCACCTATGGCTTTTTACAGTCCTTCGAACACGATTCAGTCAACGTTAACGAGCTTCGAGACATCACGAACGTTGATGAAGATGAACAGGAGTTTCTGAAGTTTCTGTTAGGAGAAGCCTACAAGGGGAAATACGACCATACCATAATCGTCTCTACACCTGAGAAGCTGGTTTATTTGCTCCGTCATGAACCAGCATTGGCAGAAAAAATCAACTTGCTAATTTTCGATGAGGGGCATCAATTTGATAGTGGGAAACGTGGAGTAACCTACGAGCTTCTTATCGCATCGCTTAAAGATTCAGTTCCGAAGGATGCCCAGAAAGTTTTGATTTCTGCTGTGATGTCTAACGCAAAAACCATTGGCGAGTGGCTCAATGGCGAATCAGGCGAACACATCCAAGGTAGTAATTGGTTGCATTCTATTAAAAGCGTCGCATTCCTCAGTTGGGTTACCGGGATGGGGCAGTTGAGCTATCTAGGGAGAGATAATAAGTTTGACAGCGGATTGTATGTCCCGCAGATAATTCAGCAGGTAAACCTTGGCCGCAGAGAGGGAGAAAACGGTGATGTAATATTCCCCGTCAAAGATAAAACACATACGATCTCCTGCTACTTAGGCCTTAAACTCTGCCGACAAGGTCCTGTCGCTATATTTTGCGGTGATAAGAGGTCAATAACTACCCTCTGCACAACAATTGTGGACGTTTATGAACGTGGACTGTCGACTCCAAAACCGAGCGATATGTCGGATCGTCGCGAACTGTCGAAAATCACTTTTTTATCCAATCTACACTTCTCGGAAAATCATATTTTTTCTAAAGCTATCCCGCTAGGCGTATTACCTCATAGCTCAGCAGTCCCAAACGGCCTACGAATTTCAGTCGAATGGGCAATGGACAGAAAGGCAGCGCATTTAGTGGTCTGCACGTCTACTCTGGCGCAAGGGGTGAACCTTCCAATTAAGTATTTGCTTGTATCAAGCACCATGCAAGCAGGGCGCAGGATTTCTACGAGAGAATTTCAAAATCTGATCGGGAGAGCCGGGCGGTCTGGTTATCACACAGAAGGAAGTATAATTTTCACCGACCCTAAGATTTATGATAAGCGCCATTCGTGGCAGGGTCGGCCTAGGTGGATTAGAACTCTGAAATTATTGGATTTCAATAATTCGGAAGCCTGCATAAGTAGCCTGAGTGAAATTATAGCTCCGTTTAGATTTGAGCACGCAACTGATGACCTCTTGAATTTCATTCAACGACCTGCTGCTCGCCGATCTCAATGGGTACAATGGGGGGCAAATAACAATATTGATGTTACCGATCTTCTGGCGGAAATGGACTATAAGGAGCAAACGCTTAATGCGATTGAGAGCTACTTTCTCTCATTGTTAAAAGATAACAGCTCGTTACTCCAGCTCGAAGCTTTTTTAAGCTTGGCTGAAGATACTCTAGCTTATTATTTGGCGGAAGGTAGCGAAAGGGCACGGTTATTGGAGATTTTTTCAATTATTCATATGCGACTTCAATCTCTACCGCCAGAAAAGTTCTCGTATTATGGAAGAACCCTACTCGGCCTGGATCAGCTAGTTTTTATCGAGCAGTGGATTGATGATAACCTATGGGAACTGGAGTTTTGTGATTCACCACTAGAGTTACTTGATGTTTGCTGGCCGTTAATAGACAAGTTTTCCAACGCAAAGATAGTTTGCAATATCCGCCCCAATGACAAGAGTGGAGAAATCGCAAAATTGTGG
The DNA here is from genome assembly GCF_024749045.1 of Pseudomonas sp. B21-028. NCBI lineage: Bacteria > Pseudomonadati > Pseudomonadota > Gammaproteobacteria > Pseudomonadales > Pseudomonadaceae > Pseudomonas > Pseudomonas sp. B21-028. The sequence continues at coordinate 3,969,921 of NZ_CP087184.1, read as the reverse complement.
TGCAAGGGGGAAAGCTATCATGCCATTTTTACGTATGCAAAAAATAATGGGACTAAAGTCCAGGCTAAATCAAGACTTTATCGGATTACTCAAGAGCATATTGTGGACTTCTGCTCAGCACTTTCTTATGATGGAATGCTAATAATAGGTAGCCTCGCAGATATAATAGAGGGCAGATCTCTCAATAATGCGGTCTTAGCCAATGCACGAACGCTTCAAAATCAGCTCAAGCTTGGTCTTTCAGATGAGTTCCACATCTGGTTGTACGGCCAAGGCTATGCGGATAGGGAGGTATCCAAGTTCGTTGCAAATAGCCTGCAAAAAATTATGACTGGAACAAATATCATCGATTACAAAATCCTCAAGAGTAACCCAGAAACTCTTGCTCAAGCTTTATCACAATTGCCAACAGTATTCTCAGAGATCAAAGTTAGCTAACCAGTTCGGATTCCGGGTCGTCAGTGACTGAATAGTCCCTCGGTCAATGACACCTTCGAGTTACAGCATTCTCGCTGAATGCAGTCCTTTGCGAGCGTCAGCTATGGGGCGATCTCGGTGTCACGAGGGGCGTAATCGACCCAGGCTGTGTGAAAACGTCATCGACGAATTGAACAGAGCGTTTCTATGTGAAATCCGTAAATGTTTGGCTGATTGGCAGAGCTGGATTTTGCGTACAGGCGTAATTTTCGCCCTGTTTCTGGAAGCCCTAAAGGCACTGCTGCGTATTCACACGGCCCGGACCCATAGCTTGCGGTGAGCAATGGAAGAGTTCGACCCACAGCGGCCTTTGGATTTTCATAAAATTGCCGAGGTTCATAAACGAAATGCAGTGGAACGCTTGCATAGCGGGCCCGACTTTCTCGGATTCGCAGCCCCTGTGTCCTTCCCAGAAATCAGCGATCTCTAGATATAAAGTAGTCGGCCTCTGTAAACGGGTGTCAACATCGGCGATGCTAGCTATGATCAGCGGGAATTCGAACAACATGCACACTAGCGCCAATAGATATCATTCTGATAGCATCTGGGAATAGGGTATTGTGTGCATTACAATTACTTAATAATCGCATTTAAGACCCGTTTTAGCTAAAAGCTACTAACTGTTTAAGGTAGCGAATCGCTCAAGGTTTATTTTCAAGGATTAAATGAATGTGGAAAGTTTTTTATCACCACGAAGCAACGCTGCTCGATGACTCAAAAAAAGTCTTAATATACTCGACTGGATCGGGGTGGAACGATTTCGGCTATACGTTGCGTGTGAATATCAGAATCCTAATTAACGGAGTTCATACAGATTTTCCTGCAAGGCTATTACCATTCGTGGAGGATACCCCTCAACCCTCAGTAATCGAGTGGATAAAATATCTTAGGGACGCAAACGCTGATAAAACGAAATGGAAAGAACAAAACAAAATATTTCCCAGTTATGTCTTGGTATTGGCAATTCAAAAGAGCTATAACGATCTTGCCTCAAAAATGACAAGAGAGGATTTTGAAAGCCTCCTCATAGCTATCCAAGAAATCAATGCTATAGCACGTGCTGGTATTATCAGCGCTAGCACATATGAGAAAATTCTTGAAACGCCGCACTTTTGCGTAGCGGTGCTTAGAGACTTAGGACCATACAAAGCTTTTCGTTTTGGTTATAAATCAGCATTTCGTAGACAGCCACAAGAAGAAGCAAAAATTCCATTCAGCTTCTCAACGAAGCTCCAAGGCTTTCAAAACAAGCATACTATAGGATTTCCATATCACGAGATAGATTCTATACCAGATAGAATACACTGTCTCATTGGTGTGAATGGGGTCGGAAAAACCAGATACCTAAATAATCTCGTTCTAGGCATAATGGCGAAGTTGAACTCAACATTGCCTGGCGATCAACAGTCCGAGTTTTACGACTCTAATAATAACTCTGTAAGCGCATTAAAAATCGGGATGGAAGAATCCGAATGGTTTGAACTTCCCACATATAGCAGAGTAATCGCTTACTCTTCTGATCATGGGAATATTTTGCCGCGCAGAACAAATCTTACAGGGCCTCTTGATTATCAATATTTCGATATTGGTTTGGATAGCTCAGAAAGTCTCCCAAGATTACTGGTCGACATAATACGAGACGATGCCGACCTGATTGGCGCTGAAAGTCGATTTGCGTTATTAAATAAAATCCTGCAAAAAGTAATACCTTCGGCTCAGCTACTTGTTCCTATTCTTCAGGGGGCTACCAATTCGTCATATATAATTGATGAAGGAGGTAATCAGTGGGTGGGAATAAATAAGATCCAAGGAGGAGAAATGAGGACCTTGGAAATACTGGGCCAAATTGATTTTTCTCGTGATCTTGCATTTCGAGTCGATAATAATCTGGCCACTCCTCTGAGTAGTGGCCAGAAAATGTATTTCCGATTTGCAACACATTTTTTAACATCTGCCAGCCAAGGCACAATTGTCTTAATTGACGAGCCAGAAACGCACCTTCATCCGAATCTTGTAACCGAATTTATGAATTTGTTATACATGGTTCTCGAAGCAACTTCGTCTGTTGCTTTAATTGCTACTCACTCTGCATATGTCGTCCGTGAGGTGCCATCACACTGTGTGCACGTGATAAAGGCTGATAGTTCAAAAAATGTAAGCGTTGAGGGTGTATATATGAATACTCTGGGCGCTAGCGTTACCGCGCTATCAAACTCGGTTTTCGGAGACAGCCTAGTCACGTCGTTTCACAATAAGATAGCCTCCGAAATTGCAGCTTCGACTCTAACCCTAAACGAGATTGTAGATAAGTACAGTGACTTTTTAAGTATGGATATGCTCGTAAAAATACGAGAAATCATGAAATCTCAAGGAGAATGAGATTGAGATCTCTCTCCTATAAACGAATTTTTGACAGATCAATACTGGAAAGAGTATTTGCTCACTACACCAGTTTGTCCGGTGTCAGAACACAAATAAAAAAAGCCTATCGTGAGTATGTATTAAAAAAAGGGTCACCGTCTATAGTGCCCATCAGCCTCAACGCAGCACAGCGAGCAGATTTTGAAAATGCATACTCCAATAAACCAATCGGAGCAGGCTTGAGTTGGATTTCAGGATTGTACATCAACGGGCTAAATAGCTGCCCATTTTGCGGAGGTGATGGCGCTCGTACTATCGAGCACTATTTGCCACAGACTTCTTATCCTGAATTTTCGGTTTACAGCCTGAACTTATTGCCATCTTGTGGTAGTTGTAATAGCAAGCGAAATTCGTTGAATGCTTACGGGGCGACAACAAGCCCTCTTCATCCTTATTTTGATAAGGAAATATTAAACAAACTGGATGCCTATACCGCTGTCAGTCTCGACTGTGGCGTTCCTGGTTTTCATCTTACATATGATCGCTCACCCTTTAGTGAACTTGAGCAACTGCGTATTGATTACCATATTGAAATATCTTTAGATGAAATATCCTATATCAATAGGACATTAGATTCATTGGAGACGTTGAGAATTTCAGCGGAGAAATATAGTTCGCCTGCAATCTTCCGCGCCGAGGTAATCGATGATGAGATTTACATCAGTGAAAGAAAAAAAGATTACAACTCTTGGCATCATGCGCTGTGCAAAGGTCTCGCGGCCCTCTCAGATAGTGAGTTGCAATTGATTTTTGGAGGCTCCTTTGGTGTCCGGGGAAGTCGTCCGTCTGTCGGGGTTCTCTGAGCGGTTTGGCATCGTAGATAAAGGCGCATTTTTCAGACGATTGAGTCCGCGTTCAATAGTGGGTGAAAGATTGCGCTGGAGTGAGAAGATTGCGACGCACTGCGTCGATTGCTAGCAATACTCTCAATGGCGCTGTTTTTTGGACTTTGTTGGCCGATTCCTGCTTTTCATGACTGACCCAAATCGACACAGGCTGTGTGAAAACGTCATCGGCGAATTCGACAGAGCGTTTCTATGTGAAATCCGTAAATGTTTGGCTGATTGGCAGAGCTAGGTTTTGCGTACAGGCGTGATTTTCGCGCTGATTCTGGAAGCCCTAAAGGCACTGCTACGTTTTCAAACAGCCTGGGCCAAAAGCGGTCACTTACCATCGACTAAGCCGGGGTCGACTCAATGTGTGTTTGGAGAGAAATTCGTGACGCACCTTACGATCTGTGAGGTGGAAATGAAGCCTCAAGCGTTTGAGGAATTGCGTCGAGCGGTGCGCGAGTCTGATCAGGCAATCCGAAACAAGGTTGGCGCGATGTGGAAGTGGGACCTTTGTCTCATGGACCATGCACAAAATCGCGCCGCTTTATGTATTGGGTGGCTAGATTTTGCGTAGTTTGTGAAGCACCGCCAAGACTTCCTCGACGCAAGTCATAACCGATTCATGGGAGCTTTCGCCTCGGGAACCTCTCGATCAACTGACTACAAAATCCTTCATGATGGGACGATCGTCGAATTCGACCCAAATAAACTAGCTCCTCATGAACGAATAGTTTTTGAGCGCTCATCGGAGATACATTTCGACGTCATTAGCCGGGCTAGCCCAGAGCAAAGCGAGTCCTTGCCCATGGTCTGACGAACTAGGAACTAACCGCACGCTCGCGAGCATTTTGAAGAGTGGCGACCATAAAACTGCGGAGAGCCGCGCATTAAAGGAATGACAGCTGTTGTACTCCGCGGAGCGCAAGGCAAAAAAGTCCCATCCAGCATCTAATCCTAGTTAACCGGCCATAGCGTCAAGGCGGTAAACGGTGCCCGGGCAATTACTCGCCGCTCGGCGGCCGCTATCGGGCAGAAGCGCGGTCATTCGGCCGGGCTATCACCGCCCCGACGCGGGCATTAAAGGGGGCGGACGATGAATACCTAGGTTCCTAGTGTGGCCCGCAAGTCCGTAACGCGAGTAACAAATCTTTTTTCCATCACCATCCTCCCAAATCGACTACATTGAATACAGCTTCGTCGGCGTAAAAAAACTATACGTCGCGAAAATCCCTAGGTCAGTGGCGTCATTTTCGAGTGACAAATTCGTTATCGTTTATTCACTCAGTAGTTCGATTGCGACAGGCATTTTCGATATACCAAGAGGATGAGTTATGCGAAAAGCGTTTCGGATGAAATACGAGCCGTGTCTAGGCACTTGCTATGTCAAGCCAGATGTAGTCGATTTGTCATTCCTTGCGGATGACCTGGTAGCGCTCAGGGAGATCACTAAAAAGATGATCAAGGCTCACGAACCACTTTGCGGCAACGAAGGCATTGCGTATGGCATCGACTTCGACGAGGAGAACAACCTATTCATCGCTTTTTTCCTGCACTTCGGCAAGATCGAACTCTTCAGCGAAAACAAGTTGCTTGGTGTTCTGCATCGGTTGTGCGATGGCGCGATCGCGCACTTCGAATCAGCAACTGGTAAAGAGGAGTTGAAAGCCCACCCTGGATCCGGTCACGACGTTTGCGAACACGGCAAGGATGATGACTTGCTGCACTTCATGATCAAGCACTCGGGAATCAAAACGCCTGACGGCGTGGATGCCTTCATCGAGAAAATGAAGAAGGCATAGCAGCACTAAACAGGAGAGATAGAACATGGCTTGGTTTCGCAGCGAGACTGCCGCTCCTTTGGCCCATATACAAGCACTTGAGACGGGAATATCAAGGCTGGTTCTTCGGGGGCGGGTGGTCACACTCGATGCCGCGGCGTCGGTCCTCACTGATGGTTTGGTTGCGATAGAACAAAACCAAATTGTTCATATAGGCCCTATTGGTCAACAGCTACCTCCGGCCTTCGCGTCTGTTCCAATCACAGAAACGGGGGGGACAATCTACCCAGGCTTAGTCGAACTGCATAACCATCCTAGTTACAACGCCATCCCGCTCTGGGATGTACCCGAATGTTTCGAGAATCGCAGTAAATGGCGTAGTAACTTGAATTATAAACGAAAAGTGAAATCGCCTGCCGCCTTGTTAACACACGACCCCGCTTCTCAGACCGCGCTGGCAGTGATCCGTTTCGTCGAGTGTCGAGCCCTTCTGGGTGGAGTGACCTCGACTCAAGGTCTGAGTATCAAATACATGGATCCTACGATTAAGGACGCCTATCGGGGGCTCGTGCGAAATCTGGAGTTTCCGGATGACACTAGTTGGCCCGCCGCCGTCGACCAGATCGACGATTTTACGAGCATTAAGGAGGCGAATAAAGTTTACGGGCCGATTATCAATGACAGTGCGCGGCCATTCATCATGCATGTGTCCGAGGGAACGGACGACGACGCCCGCAGGGTTTTCGAGTTCCTTAAGCGCGAGGACGGCATGCGATTGATCGGCAAAAATTTTGTCGCAGTGCATGGGACTGCGCTCAATGCAGTACAGATCCAGGCGCTTGCGACAGGCGCGGGACTCGTATGGTCGCCGCTCAGCAACTACTTGCTATATGGCGAAACGACGGACGTCACCGCTTTGCGCGCCGCAGGCGTGCCGATCGCGCTCGGTTCAGACTGGGGGCCCAGCGGCACCAAAAACCTGCTTGGAGAACTGAAAATCGCCAAGGCAGTCAGCAATCATCTAAACGGGCTTTTCAGTGATCTGGAGCTTGTTCAGATGGTGACAAGCACCCCAACAAAAATGATTGGTTGGGATCCGTACCTAGGCTCGGTCGAGGTTGGAAAGGTCGCGGACCTGTTGGTATTAGATGGCGCGTCCGGCGACCCGTACGCGAACCTAATTGAAGCGACTGAAGACAAGGTGTGCGCGGTTATCATCGACGGCCGCCCCCGCGCCGGTCGGGCGACAATTCTCGTCCCTACGAAAGCCGGTGTCGAACTTATACGCGTTGCGGGTCAAGACATGGTCCTGGACATTGCTGAGAGCCCCACACATACCCTCGCCAAGATGTCGCTGGCGACGTCAATTGCGATACTGTCATATGCGCTGGAGCACTTACCCGAGCTTGCAGGAAAGTTCGCCGCGCAGCATGAGCTTCTTGGAAGCACGGACCGAATTTCCCTGCATCTCGACTTAGACGAAGAATATGCTATGAGGCTTGTTACGGGGGCCGAACCGATTTACCCCGGCGATGTAGACCCGATGAAGCTGGAGCCTCTAACATCGGTAGACGACAAGACGCTCAGAGATCGTCTTCGAGCTAATCGAAATCTTCCAGCGTGGCTGCGCGCTGCGATTTAAAGTCATATTGCTGCACTTGGCGCGAGTATCTAAGATGTAGTTCGAATGACAGGATGTGTCCCTAGAGGACCCGTCCGCCGCATTTTTTACCTAATGGCATGACCGAGCCAATTGCTATTGGGTTACAACCCCGCATCTACGCCCAGAGCTGGGCTGTCTGTGCTGATATAGGGTTCGCTCTTTTGAGACTTTCACTTCTGGCCAGTTATCGACGACCGGATTCGACCATCGCTATGCATGGATACACTTTCGGTCTGTTCCGCCATTTCCAAGGTGTCATTGATCTTTATCCCTAGGTTATCGACCGGTGTGAATTGCCCTGGCGTTTGTAGATACTCAATGACCGCTACTTGCCGGGTCAGCCGATGGTGATCGGTCGCTTTGGGTTGAATACGGTCATTGGGAAACCAATTACAAGGATAGGGATTCAAACCGCTTTGGTTGAACCCAGCAGGGTAGTACGTGTAGGTCTAAGACACAATCAGCGGCACAAATCACTTAGACCGCCGCTAGTCGTAACTATCGTGTGGGTCATGGGAGTCAGTCGTGTTCGAGCTACCCGATGACGATTGTTCGCTTTTACATTTGAATGGTCGGCTCCTGCCAAATTGCGCCGCAATTTTTTGAGCTGCCTCTCGAAATTTCTCATCGACGAGAATTCTTTCCTCTGGGCTCAGCGCTTCGTACGCAGCCTGCGATGCTGATCTCTGCACCGCTAAGCGCTCACTCCTCAATGCTTTGATTTTCATCAGACGCTCGAAGCCGTGTTGATCTTCTTCAGGGGTATCGGAATCGGCAGTGATTTTTTCCATTGCGTCACCGCCCGTTTCGTTGGGATCGTACCAAGCACCGACCAGCCCTGGGTACATTCGCATGAACGATCATCTCCCTTCTATCGGAGGAAGGGGGCAGGGAGAAAGGGCCCTTTCTGACGGCTTAGATAAATAGGTCATAATGCTACCGCGGTCGAGGCATTAGAGCATCAGCGCTGCCCTGCGAAGAAGATTTTCAGTAAAGTTCACAGTCCACAAAAAAGCCGACGTCTTCCAAAATGTCGTTCAGCGCGCCAACTATTCTGGGCTCTGCGTATAGCTCCAATCGTGTATAGGAAAGCGCGACTGCAAGCCTCGCCTGTTCCTCGTCGAGCGAGGAGGGATCGAAGGCCCAAACTTGGAAATTCATGACGCTTTTGTCGTTGTGAGGGTAATCGTCCACCAGCTCAATTTGCGGCCTCAGTACCTCCCAATCACCTAAGAAAATCCCATAAGTTTTTTGGGGCGCGTCAGCCAGCATTGTTCGCTTATCTAAAAACGTATCCCCAACAGCCAAAAATTTTTCATCCGAAAAATTTCGTACGCTGAAATCCATAAGCCGAGGGGACGATACATAGCTACGAACGGTTTCGACGTCGATTGGTTTTTTGTCGGTTACTAGATGTTTGCGCAATGCTTCTAGCAAACCCGGTTGATTCGCCATAGCGAATTTCATGGTCAATCCTCGTAATGCAAATCGCAGCGTGGATGGTGGTAGTGCATACGTCTATTCCCAACACGCGAGCCACAGATAGCGCAAATGTTGACCGACATCACTTCCGCCAAATTGAAGACGCCGCACACATAATCATCGCCACCGCGATAGTAAATTCTCAAGCCACCGAATTTTTCTTTCACTTCTAAGACGGTGACCGGTTCGCAATCTGGGGCAATGTCACACCGAGCGGAAACCAGCGAAAGAGCATTCTTCAGAAGGTCATACCAACCGTCTAAGCATTCAAACCCCCAAAAAAACCTTCCGTTAACGAATGTTGCGTCTGGGAACAGGTTTAGATTTGGTTTGCAAAGCATCTCTTCGTGTTCAGGGCTCATGGGGAATTCCTCATGCATGAATGGGGATTACCACTGCTCACGTTCCTTGTCAGCGAGGGCTTTCGTTCCGATGAAGAAATCCTCATCGATCGCCACAGGCCGGCGCCCAGATTATTGTGAACGCCTTGCTCGAATGCATGCTTTCCTACCTCACGATGAAACCTGGCTTGTGACATTTCTATAAAGCTCTCTGCGTAAAATCTTGCTGACAGTCGTTCCGCAGCCGGATGGTCGCGATAGTTTTTGTATTATTATATCTAGTGATTTTAATAAGCCCCTACTATTGTAGGGCGCTAAAAAGCTGACTTTATGGCTTTATCATTCCCTTTGCAAGGGGTGATCAATGGAGCTGAATGATGCTTTCGCGGCGGCATTAAAGGGTATGCGGACGCTCCGCCACATGCCGCAGCAAAGGTTCTTCGGAAGAACGAGCCGTGCTTACATGACGCATTTGGAGCAAGGGCGCAGATGCCCGGGGTTGGCGAAAATCGAAGATTTAGCCGTCGTTTTGGATGTGCACCCTGCGAGCTTGGTCGTTGAGTGCTATCTGCATAAAAATCCAGAGATGGACCTCGTCAGCCTTCTGGAAAAAATAAAGCAGGACCTGACGTACGAATATTCCGAGCCGGTTCCGGGCGCGGTTACCGAGCAAGAGCCTGAGTAAGCTGTCCGTTCTGCTTGCAGGTGCTGTTATGCAGCTGGAATGTAAAAGTGTGGAATGAGCCTATGAGAGGCATTGCTAGGTAACGGGCATTGAAACCGTTGTTAGCCCTGTTTCCGAACTATCAAAACTGGAGCATTGAGCGGCTGTATTTTCTTGCAGGGTCGGGTGTCAGGACGATGTCGACGCTTCTATTGAGGCCGCGCAGACCGCCAAGTCGAAATGCTGGTTCGAGCGCTCGCGGATAAAGTCTTCCCCGATGTCGAATCGAGAACACTTCGGGGTATCGAAGGGCTAATTGAGGGATCTAATGCGAGCTGTTGATGACAGTCATATGATGCGCCAAACCTTACGAGCAGTTTCATTATCGAAGAACTACATGGCGCCCGATGATCGGGGTAATTTAGAGCCTCGCACGGTCTTTATTTGCCATACGAGCACAGGGGGGCGTGCGAACCTCTTATAGGTACACGCCATTCTCAACTTTCCATATCAGCGACTCGACGGTACTCATTCCTACGAATGTAGAAAGCAGGCTTGCCGGCGTTGCGCTGCCCAACGCGATGTTCGGCTTGGTCAGCCAATTGAGCGTCGCTTCGCTATTGCCCTCGAATAGCCCCAGGGCGTCTTGTATGACTAGCGCCTGGCGAAAAGCGTAATCGCTCTCGCTCATGGTCAGCTGCTTCGCCTCCCTCCATCGGCGTTGAGTCGCGAGAGAAGCGCCGAGCAAGGAGAAAAGCCTTTTGGGTGACAGGCCCACAAGCAGCGCCAAATCGTAATAGAAGCTCACATCAAGCCGGCCCCGAATGAGGTCTGCGCACGCATGCGGATCTTGCCGTAAGGCAAGGGCATCAGAAAAGCATTTAGATAGGGGGCGACAAGACGAGGGGTGTCCGGTGGCTTTGTGCACGGTTCGTTTCCCTCAATATTTTTTGAAAGGCTCGGCAGCCCCGCGCCTGCAACGCGACATGACCCCAAGGAAAAAGGGTTGAAGCATTCGGGATCCAATATATAGTGGGTGCGCTGTAGGAATAAAACAGCATTTTCCCTAGGAACCTAGCACCATGAACCGCCCTGAACCTATCATGATAATCAGCAAGGAGGACGCTTCCAGCGTCGCTCAGGCTGACTCCTGGGGCGAGAAAGAGGTATCTCGCGAAATCGCGCTTCTCGAAGCGAGTGTTCACCAGGACAACATTACCCGTACGGTCGAAGCACTTGAGGCCTTAGATCGAGCAGAAACCACTGGAGAGCTGGCACGAAACATACTTCCCGTAAACATAGAGGACGAACTCAAACAGAGCTACCTCGATTACGCGATGTCCGTAATCGTAGGGCGAGTCTATTCACCGCACGAAGCTGTAGGGTATATCCGCGGTCTTTCTCAGCGCGAGATGAGACTGCATTCGCGTCGAAGCCATCTATTCGCACTTTGTAATGGGCTTACGGCTGCCCTTGCTATCCGTCTTCTCGAAAAGGCTGCACGATCAACTGCCAACCTGCTTCTTAAACTCAAAAAAGCTTCTGATTCCGCCTGCTTCAGAATGCCTCTCTTCGCCTATGGTCCTGAGCTAAGCAAGTTCCGGCACCGACTTCGCTAGTACCCCTCCACCAAAAAAAAGCCATTACGTCATCTTTTTTTGAGGAAGGGCCATCATGCCTATCTTTTCCATCGCGGCTGACCTTGATTCAGCCGGAGCTATCCGTTGTGAGCATTGTCGGGATCGTAACGCAACCCATATTGAGCTTTCCCGAAACCATGAACACGACCCGGATGAACACGTTGTCGTCTGCGCTCACTGCGCCTATTTGGCTGGCCTGAAGTACTGCAACTGCGGCAGTGAGGTTATTGTCTTGGTAGATGCAGGTGTCGGTCGCGTCGAGTTTATTCCTGTTTATGCTCCAGACCATCTCCCTGGAGGCGGAGACGATAGTTGCAACTGCGGCCATCTCCGCCTTCGTCTTCAACCCGCGATAGTCGAAGCGGTTGCGCAGCCAGCGCTCCGCGCCGGGTAGTCCTGGCTGAAACCTGCAAGGTGGTCCAGCCGGCCACCTTGTTGCTATAGCGAAAACGAAGCCTCGTCCATATTCTTACAGACAGTTCGGACTAACTGAAAAGTGACCGGGGCAGCAGGAAAATGCAGAACAATGGAAAAATGAATCTGAATCACCTTATTTTTACTCGACCTCATGAAGGCGAACGATCCAGTTGAAATGGGGGATTTTAACAAGAATTAGCCCATCGATATTACATCCTCTAGAGGCAGCAGGTTCGTTCCTTAATGCGGTTTCCTGCCATCCTCATCTACTTGCCCAACCCTAGCAGTCGCCTCCTAGTCCCCCAAGAACTCCTCCTGGTCATTTTCGCGGCTCCCATCGCGCTACTACCCTGCCATATCCGGCACACCCTGGCTCGCGTTCAGTCCAAGCGAACCCTTAGCATTTAATAATTTTTGATTGAGATTTGTCTTTTGTAGGGATTGGCTTCATTAACTCAACTTTAGATACTTTGTGAAGTGCGGAGTTGTAGATCATTCTCTGTAAAGTTTCATGGAGCATGTCAATCTGAAATTGTAGTGAGTTTATGTCTTTCTCAAGCCGTTGAATTTTATGAACGGCGGTGGCCATATTTTTAGGCTGATTTGGAGATTTTTGGGTTCGTGCGCGAATCTCCTCCTTCTTGGCTTTATATTCAAAGCTCAGAACGGATTTAGATGATAGCGCTTGTCTGGTTGGTATGTAATCTAAATACAACTTAGAGGACTGGCATATGGCATCCCAAGAAAGTCGTTCTTCACTGGGCCAGGAGCGGATGGTTTCGGCAATTTTTTTAATGACTTTATTGGGAATTGGTGCTGGCATTGTTCTCTTCCATTAATAATTTTAAGCAGTCCAGTACATCGTCACTGAGGGTGCTATTAGTAAGTGAAGGCTGTTCTATTGATGTTGATGAGACTTTTTGGATAATCCGCTGTTCGTGACTGAAGTCTAGTGCAGTACTTTGGATTGGCGTGCCGTCAGGGATTTCGGGCGATGTCATGATTTTCACCAACTCAATATACCGGTTGTAGCGAATATAATGCGACTCATACCATCGATCTGCTGCACGGTTGCCAGCCTTTATCTCTGCGAATGCGGCGTCAAGGTTTTCTTTGATTGAATCTCGCTCAAACTCAATTTCTTCAATTGAACGCTTATGTCCTTTACAAAAAACGTGTTCTGAGCAGTTCAAGCAATCCTTAAATTTATTGCAATAACTCACGGTCCAGTCGTGATTACAGATTCCATAAGGAGTCACAATGGTAGGTCCTTTTGGCCGTGCGTTTCGATACTCCTCTGGTGTGATCGGTTCATGGGGAATAGTGATCACGGGGATTCGGTTTTCTGCAATTTTTTGTGCAATTCGCTCCGGATTTTCATGCATGTAGGTAGCCGTCTGCCGCTTTGAGGCACGAGTGCTCCATTCTGTGATGACTTCAATCGGCACACCTGCCTGCTGAGCCATTGTATTTAGAAGATGGCGAAACTGGTGTGAGTTTAGCTTGATATCTCCATAATGATGCTTGTGAAAAAAACTCATCGTTACTTCTTTGTTGCGGCGTTGTAATATCTGGTTAGTTATCCTTTTGCCGTAATAATCTCGGTTGTAGGGTGCGAGAAACACTGGGCTGGATGACAGATAGGATGAGAGTTGATTGTATCGAAGGCACATTAGCGACTCAGACATCTTTAGTCGATGATGGCCTTTAATTTCTGGTGCTTGGTAAGGGAAATTCGGGTTGAGCTTTTGGTTGTGTTTTACCACGATTTGCCAAAGTGAATTTAGGGTGAATCCGGTTAAAGAGTAATGGCCGGTGTACTTAAGTAGAAACGTTTCAGCCGAGCCAATGGTTTTGAACCCAAGCGCGTCTTTTACCTGGGTCGGTGTGAGCAATGCGTTGTCTGCAACATCAGGACAGCTTCCGTGACGGTAGAAGCGTTTATTTCCGCTTTCTAAATATAGTGCAAGCTTTCGCCCCTCATTTGTAATTTCTTGAAGGCGATGAATCGCCTCCTCAGTCACGGGGGCTACAACGTCGATGACCGCTTTCACCATGTATCGTTTTGTTTTTGGAGAAAAGCCTTTCAGAATTAATTCAGGCTCTCCATTTTTGTTTAGCTCATAGGAGTGGGGCGTTGTTCGAAAAAAAGCTAACTCACCGATACGAACTGGAAACGACAGCAAGAGAGCCGTGGTACAGGTAATAAAGATATCTTCTTCATCTTGTTGCGTGGTATAGCCATTGGCGAACACTTCAGCGATAGCCCAAATAGCATCGGAGCAGGGGAGTTTTGCCTCTTTTTGCTCTTGGCTCAGATTTTCTGGGGCGCCAGGGTTCTTCAATTTACCAACAAAAGGGTGGGTCCAGATGACCCGGTTGGTTGTGAGTTTGTTTGAGGATATGGTCAAGCCTAGTACTTCCAAGGCACCACCCACTCCGGAGCGATCTTGAATATTTTCTTCTAGCAAGATGTGGCCAGCTGTAACAAAGTGTCGAGATTCAGCATTGTAGATAGACGCATGGCCATCTAAACGAATCATCGCTTCTTCAAGTAGCTGAAGCGCCAAAATGCTACGTGTGAATGTTTGTGTAGGTTTGATGTGCTGGGTATACCGAATGTAGGCTTTGGCGAAATCCCCAAATTCAGCCGACATGAGATCCTCGGGTTGAGGGGATTTAGTCTTGTGAAGTTTTCGACCCTTAAGGTTTAAAAAGCGAATTTTTCTCAACGGTGTTTGCCAGCAGTAGTCAGACCAGCTGAATCCAGGAAAATCCGACCAAAGAGTTATTTTGTTTTTTGCGAGGTCAATAAATCGCACCAGATTTTCTTCAGCGACCAAGGAAGCCTTTGGTCTAAAAAGTATAACGTTATCCAAGGTTATGGTCCTCAAGCATAAGTTCGCGCGCCTTGCACATAGCAATTACGTGTCTTACGGCTTCTTTTTCTCGTTCATAGTCAATATGAGCAAGTATGTTATGGCCGCTACCAAAGAGGGGGACTTGGCGTTGCCGTTCTTCTTTTTCTATCAGCATCTCTAAGACCTGCTCGTGCGGACCATGAAGCCAGGGTTCGAAGTTAGGGCAGCGATAACACCCGATTGGAACACCTGCTGCGCAGGCATCGCGCTCACCGCAATTTCCTAGGCCTGAGTCCGATCGACCGTTCAGCGCGACTCTGCTGGCTTTGTCGTTGCGTGTTGCGTCACTTTCCTTGTCTCGAATGGGTCCAGTAAATGCCCTTACAATTGGCGCCATGGCTGTGCCGATGACTCGTAACTCTCTAGCTTGTTCGGCAAAATCTTTATAGTAAACATCAAGGGTTTTGTCGGTCTTGTGACCAATCCAAAATTGCAGTTGTGCTCTCGGAACCCCTGAGCGTGCAAGTTGCAATATTCGGGTATATCGGTTTCGGTACGCACCTTCCTTCAGGATTTCGCCGGTCCTTTCGGAAACGATCTTCGTTCCATACTCTCGCCGAGCAATCAGTTTAGAAATACTAGCTACAGGGCAATGGAGCAGTCGACTGGAATAAATGAACTCAAGTTTGCTCTCGTATTTTTTTACCTTTTCGATGCGATGCTCTAACCACCCAAAGCTAAACAATGGGAGTTGAAAAGCTTCCTCCCGGGTTAAGGTAAATCCGGATAGGTTTTGAAAGTCATCTATGGTTTTTTGTGCGGTTTGCTGACAAAGCGTCCAAAACTCGTCATTTAATGGATGTATTTCGGGCGCGGACTGACGAAATCCACCGGCTCCCTTTTCTTTTGCACCCGGAAACTCGAACCGCTTGCCGCTGACTCCTTGAGCTTCGCCGTGTTCTTTCAAGTCGCCGATCTTGGCATGCGCGAATTGAATAGGACGCCTCCCATACTGTGCAGATAGAAGGCATAACGTAGACTTATCCAGAGGAGATATCCCGTTCTCTAAATCATGCCAGAGGGTGTACACAAGGTCGTCGTACTCCTGCTCGGTGTACCACCCCTCAGTAGGGTCGTCGGACCGAATCCTGCTCCCTGCGGGTCGGGTTGGAATCGGCGACTGCAAAATAGAAAGTAGTTCAGCTGCCTCCCCTGATATCCCGGAGTAACCTAGTTTATGCCACAATAGTAGTATTCGTTTCACATCATGGAAGAAACCGGCAGACGAGAGATGTGACAGTGCCTGTAAGGCGTGGATGCAGTCCTCCCCAATACTCTCGCATGGGTAGCTCAAGAGAAGTCTGTTCAAATTGTTGATGCTTGCCCAAATTACAGCAGGTGCATATCTGCCATCGCTACACATTCTAGTTATGGTGTCAGCAAATCCTTTATAGGACTCTAATGATAAGTTTTCATATATGGCCCCGGCTTTTGCGTGACCAAGTCCTACTATCTCAATTGATTCATCATGGTATGTGATAAAAACCGAATTGTTGGTGTTTTTCCGCTGTTGGTGGGAAAAATGCTGTGGTCGTTCGAGAGTAGAGGTTTTGGTGACCGCGCTCGGGCTTTTCAATGGCGGCGCTTCCTGCGTTCAGAAACATGATCCGCCGTACTGAGACCTGTTTTAGCAGCGCCTTCCATGATGTGGCGGAAGTTATAGAGCTTTGGCATATCTGAGTCAGGTGCCCATCCCATCAAGTAACAACGCTGTGACGTTTCCTCAGCTTCACTCAGGCCTTTTTCTTTCGCAGACACTGAAAAGCGGTAGTTCCAGTCATGACGTAGCAAATGCGGGTGGAGATCACTTAAAGCTGGGTACTTCTTGCGAAGCAATCCCAGTGCATTATAAAAGGCACTCAGTTCCAAAGGTTGGCCCTGGTGCTCGTTAGGGCGATGGTTGATGAAGATGAAGTCATCGTCACGGAATTCAGCGTTTGGAACGTTTGCACGGCTCTTTAGGTAATCTTGGATTTTCATAGATAACTGTTCGGTAATCGACAAATCCCGGCCTAATGTTTTGGCCACAGGTTGGCGCAATCGTCGGTCGAACGCGTCATCGTGATTCCGTTGAATACGCAACACTGCGTGGTCGCCCCCACGGGCGGGCGTGAAGTCTTTGAGTTTGAGAGTGAGTACCTCGCCAATCCGCATACCGGTTTCGTACAAAATTTCTAGCATCGTGGCATTGCGAAACGCGGCACCAACATTTGCGGGCCGATCAACATGAGCAGTCGGATTACTGAAAAACTCGATCAATGCCTCGCTCATGTCAACTGTCAGATGTTTGGCAATCATCTCCCTGTTTCTCTGGTGTTTCGAGCCGGTAGGCACAACCAGGGTGTCCAGCGCGTTGAGCATGCGAGTGATGCTCTCGCTGATCTCAGTATTCGAGTTATGGATCAGCTGATGAGCAAGCCATTCTAGATAATTGGTGGCATGTCTACATCGGGCGTTAAACTTAATCGCATCGATCGATTCGGTGGGAGACATACGGTTGCGGGCAAGAAAATCGCCCAGTGTGCCGATCTCGGCTGGAGTTAGCAGCTGTCGACTTGTAAAGCGCTCATCCAGGTCGATCCGATGCTTATCGGCCCACTCATAAACGCATTTCACCGAGCGCAGGATTTCACGCTGGCTGTTGTGCGTAAGCCCCCACAGGTTCTGCCCGCAGTACAAGGTCGGATAGAATAGGGGGATTCCTCCTTGCTCAAGGTCGCAAAGCTGGGAGAAATGCACGTGCTGTGTGGAGATGTAATCGAGCACTGACAGCTTCATCGTTTTTACATTTCCTTGAGTGAGCAGATTTGTAAGAAGGTTTTTACATTTCTCAGGTGCATCATGCAAGTGGAAATCTCCGTAGAAGCTTGGTATAATTGGCCTTAAGGGTGGAAAGGCGAGTGAGGTATTAACAAAACATGGTTAACAGGATAGTAGTACTGGATACCGAAACCACCGGCATGCCGGTGACCGATGGTCACCGGATTATCGAGATCGGCTGTGTCGAGCTGATCGGTCGGCGGCTGACCGGTCGCCATTTCCACGTCTACCTGCAACCGGACCGCGAAAGTGACGAGGGCGCCATCGGCGTCCACGGCATCACCAACGAATTTCTGGTGGGCAAGCCGCGTTTCGCCGAAGTGGCCGATGAATTCTTCGAGTTCATCCAGGGTGCGCAGCTGATCATTCATAACGCGGCGTTCGACGTTGGCTTCATCAACAACGAGTTCGCCTTGATGGGCCAGCACGACCGGGCTGATATCACCCGGCATTGCACCATCCTCGACACCCTGATGATGGCCCGCGAGCGGCATCCGGGGCAGCGCAACAGCCTCGATGCCCTGTGCAAGCGCTATGGTGTCGATAACTCCGGCCGTGAACTGCACGGCGCCTTGCTCGACTCCGAGATCCTTGCCGACGTCTACCTGACGATGACCGGCGGCCAGACCAGCCTGTCCCTGGCGGGCAACGCGTCGGACGGCAATGGGACCGGCGAAGGCTCGGGTGCCCAGGCCAGCGAAATTCGTCGTTTGCCCGCCGACCGTCGGCCCGCCCGGATCATCCGTGCCAGTGAAACCGACCTGGCCGAACATGCCGCACGCCTGGAAGCCATCGCCAAGTCCGCCGGTGCCCCGGCACTGTGGACGCAGTTGGCTGAAGCCAACCAATGAGGCGTTGACGTTTGAATCCCTGTGGGAGCGAGCCTGCTCGCGATAGCGGTCGAACAGTCACTCTTGAGGTGACTGGCGCACCGCTATCGCGAGCAGGCTCGCTCCCACAGGGAGTAGTAGTGTCATTGTTTATTATTCATTTCTCGCCACAATCGCCAGTACCTTCTAACCTGAGGTAACGGCAGTCCATGGGTAGCCGCTTGATGTACACAGTTTCGAGAGGCAAGGGCAATGGATTGCAACGTGCCATTGGTTGGCTCAAGGAATGAGGACCTTTCCCAGTATGCAGTCGGTCATGAATCCCAAACACCCCGGCCTGTCGGTGCGGGTCGTCGATGACGGCTTCGCTGTGTACATATGGGGCAGTGACTTCAGTTTCGAAGTCAGCGCCTATGGCACGGCGCAGATCGGTCGTCCCGTGAGCCAATGGCCGATAACGCCCATTGTTCCCTATCGAAAGTGCTATGGCATCGACCCGGAAGAGTTCAGCAGCTTCCACGACGCGCCGGACAGCGAGATTTTCATGGCCTACCTGGACGACCAGCCGGTGGGACACCTGGTGGTCAGCACCAACTGGAACGGCTTTGCCCACATCGACGAACTGGCGGTGCATGCCCCCGCCCGTCGTCATGGGGTGGCCAAGGCCTTGCTCGACGTGGCGCAATTCTGGAGTCGCAAGAAAAAACTGCCGGGGATCATGCTGGAAACCCAGAACAACAACCTGGGAGCTTGCCGGCTCTATGAGCGCTGCGGCTATGTGCTCGGCGGCATCGATCAACTGCGCTATCGCGGGATCGACCGGCATACCGCCGAAGTGGCGTTGTTCTGGTATCGGTTGTTCGACGATCCGTTGGGCATGTCGGTCAATGGTTCAGCAACGCCTCGGCTTGTTCCGTAACCAGCTCCAGCAGCGATTGAAGCGTGGGTGACGCGGGCGCGTCGGTCAGGCGCAGGGCGTAGAGGCAGATGGGAATGGCGGGCGACACCGGGCATACGTCCAGCCCGCCATCCTTGGCGCCCGAGGCGGTAAAGGGGTCGACGATGGCCAGGCCTTCGCCGGCCTCGACCATGGCGCGCATCATCTGGTGGGTCTGGACGCGGATCTGGATCACCGGTGCCGGGCGCAGCGCTCCGAGTTTATTGTCGAATGCGGGGCTCAGTGGGTCCTGGCCATCGAGCCCCACCAGCGACTGGCCCGCCAGATCCTGAAGCGAAATGTATTTTTGCCGTGGCTGCAGCCAGCCGTGAGGGGCGAGCAGTTGCAGTTTGCCTTGGGCGATCATCTGGCAATGGATGTCGGGGTGCTCGGGGTCGTGCAGGCTGACGCCAAGGTCGCTGTCGCGCAGCAGCAGGCCGCGGACGATCTCGCGGGTCGGTTGGCTCAGCAGCGTGCACGGCGCATCCGGATAGCGGCGGCGCAGGGCGGCCATGCTGCGGGGCAACAATTGCTGGGCCAGTGGCGGGGTGCAGATGATCCGCAGGGGCGGTGCCTGGTAGTGTTTCAAACTGCTGGCCAAGCGCTGCACCGGCTCGAGGGCGTCGTACACGCCTGTGATGCCGTCGCGCAGTTCAAGGGCTTCCCGAGTGGCCTGCAAGCGTCCGCGCACGCTGGCGAACAGCATGAAGCCCAGTTGAGCCTCGGCATCGCGCAGAGTCGACTCGACTTCAGCGACCGGTAATTGCAGCCATTCGGCCGCCGTGCCCAGGTGGCCGGTCTGCAACAGCGCCTGGATCACTTCGATGTGGCGTAATCGCATGCAGGAAGTCCATGTGCGGCGGGGGAGCCATTGAATGGCTGAATCCTAACCCAAGTCCGGGCATGACTTCTGCTTATGTCATAAAGCTATTTGTGGTTCGGGTTCACGCACCAGTTCGATACCGGATTGCACCAGCAGGAACCTGTCGTCATCGAGCTTGCTGACCCGATCACCAATGGCCAGCTTGTAAGTGGTGACAGGCTCCTTGCCGTTTCCGTCCGGCGACGGGGTCGATTCCTGGAACTCATGCACCGAATAGACGCGACCTTCGGCGTCCCGCGCATGGAATTGTCCGACAAGTACTGCTGCCATTGCTTAGAACCTCTGGAAATAGATCACTCGATTTACGGTTCTGTAGACCTTGGTCATGCGCGGTAAGTTTTCCTACAAGAAAAAAATAGTCCAGGCGGCAGGTTTTCGGTTTTCCGCTGGTCCAATAATCCTCCCGATCATCTATAAGTAGAAGTCCTGTCCCTAGCCGAGAACCTCCAATGAGTAATGTCTATACAGTGGCCGTTTTAGTGGGAAGCCTGCGCAAGGCGTCGATCAATCGCAAGTTGGCACTGGCGCTGGCGGACCTGGCGCCTGCCAATTTGAAGCTGGAGATCGTCGAAATAGGCGACTTGCCGCTCTACAACGAAGACATTGATGTCTCGCCGCCGGCTGCCTACAGCACCTTCCGCCAGCGGGTAGGCGCCGCCGACGCCTTGTTGTTCGTCACGCCGGAGTACAACCGTTCCGTGCCGGCACCGTTGAAGAACGCCATCGACGTCGGTTCGCGTCCCTATGGCCAGAGCTGCCTGAGCGGCAAGCCGGGTGCGGTGATCAGCGCCTCGCCGGGTGCCATCGGCGGTTTTGGCGCCAACCATCACCTGCGCCAGTCCCTGGTGTTTCTCGATGTGCCGTGCATGCAGCAACCGGAAGGCTACCTGAGCAACGCCGGCACTGCGTTCGACGAGGCGGGCCATGTGTCGGAGTCGGTGAAGCCGTTCCTGCAGAAATTCATCAATGCCTATGGCCAGTGGGTGGAGCAGCACAAGAAGGTCTGATGTCCCTGGCACCTTAGGCAAATAAAACACCTGTGGCGAGGCAGCAAGCTCCCTCGCCACGGGTTTATCTGTCGCTTCAAATCTTCAACGAAACAGGGACGGATTCATTTGTAGGCGCCCCTTTGTGGGAGCGAGCCTGCTCGCGAAAGCGGTATGTCAGTCGCTGAGATGTTGGCTGTGCCGCCGTCATCGCGAGCAGGCTCGCTCCCACACGTTCCGAAGCGAACCAGGATTTGTGTCCACTGCAAACCCGTGGGAGCCAGATCTGACGTTTCCAACGTATTACCTGTTCTCGATAGGGCTCTTATGAGTGAACTACCAACGGCCGGCGCGGGCCACGATGATGCGATGCGAGGGAAGATAAAAGCCGCTGTCGCTGCAAGAAATTTGGCAAGCGCATCAAACAACACAAAGTGGGATGAGCTGATCAGCCACTTCCGCCAGCGCGAGGGTTGGCGCCCGTCTTACCGGTACAAGTCAGTGACAGGCTATGTCTCAGGTTGGGATGCCGAGTGGTTTTACCACCTGCCGTTTCCATTTGCGGGTGTCGAGTGGTTCGACATAGGTGTGTTCGAGGACGGCCCGTTTGTCGGGCAGTTGCTTGCACATGCAGCAGTCGACCATAGCGATGAAATATCGGAAGTTGTGGGGCAGATTGGATTTGAGTTTGAAGTGCGTGCAGACGTTTTGAGGATCTGGGGGTATTTGCCGAAATCGTATGAAGACTTTCCGCCAGCCTGATAGTTGCTTTCATCTGGACGCGAGCCAGTTCGCAAGGGGCTCGCTAGAATGGTTTTTTTCTCAACGCCTCAGGATACCGCCGAGTGCATGACCGCTATGTTGCTTCCCGCAAGAGGATGGTCTGGGATCTAGCCAATGCTCGTTTGTTAGTGGGGCAGCGCCTTACCATCTTGCTACACGATCAGTACTACTTTAATGGTGAAAAATGTCTGGGGGACATTGGATCGTTATCGTGGCGCTTTGGCGATAATCAGGCCATTTCAATGTACCTGTTGAGCGATGGGGAAAGCGTGGGCGCTGATCTGGAAAACCCGGAGCTCCCTGTAGCCTTTGAGCTTAATGGATAACGCTTAGCAGGAAAACAGGCAGATTCGTTATCGAACGTATGTAAGTCCCGGTGTAGGACACGGCCGCTCCAGGCTACACCGCCTTGCGCCATTGCCTACAACTGCGCCAGAATCCGCCGGCTTGTGCACCTGAGGCGCGGGTTCTATCGTTTGCCAGTCGCTGATTTATCAGTGATCGGGTTTGGTAGCCCGGGTCGTTGGTGCATAGCGTCACCTCCGCAAGCGCATTCATGCGCTTTGTCTTTTGGTGGCCATGCGCAGGGTCTCTCCGGAGACGCCGGTTCCAATGCCCGGTCTACCAACCTTCGTATGGCCGCCACCCTAATTCGTTTGGTAGCGAGAGGGTGATGTCTCCTTTTTAAATTGCATTGGAGCTTCAACCATGTTCAAACCAACACCCAATCCGCCAGACACCGATCCAAACCCAGCAGCCTTCGACAAAGCCGCCAACCGCGCCCTCGATTTCTACCTCAAACCCGAGCCCGACACGAATCCACCGCCAGGCCAGCTCTTCACCGTTGTGAACGGCATCGACACCGAGTGCCTGCTCGCGAACCTCAGTGAAACCCTGGCCTCGGCCGACGCCATGATCAGCGACCTGGCCTTCGAACTGGACGGTTCGCGACGGCATGTGGCGTTGGGCATTCAGCAATTGATCGAGCTGGGCGGATTGCTGGCGAATCGGGCGCTGGATAACGTCGATCCGCGCTAGCTGGCACATTCAACCTGTGGCGAGGAGATTTATCCCCGCTGGGCTGCGAAGCAGCCCCAAAGCCCTGCGACTCGGTGTATCAGACGGATTGAGTCGCCTGTGTTGGGGCTGCTTCGCAGCCCAGCGGGGATAAATCCCCTCGCCACAAGGGGGTGTTGCAACACAATCGCTGCTTTACTGAATATTCGCGTTTCCATATATTCATCCTTCGCTTCCCCAGACTTTTTTCCGTCATGTCCAATCCCCACAATCCCGTCGATGTTTTCAAGGCCCTGGCCGACGACACCCGGACCCGCATTGCGTTGCTGGTGGCGCGCGAGGGGGAGTTGTGTGTCTGTGAACTCACCGCTGCGCTGGACCTGAGCCAGCCGAAAATCTCCCGACACCTGGCGCAGTTACGGCATGCCGACCTGCTCAGTGACCGGCGGCAAGGGCAGTGGGTCTACTACCGTCTGCACCCACAGCTGCCTTCTTGGATCAGCACCTTGCTGGAGCAGGCGCTGGCGGCCAATGCGGCCTGGCTGGCGGCGGATGTCGAGCGCCTGGCGGCGATGATCGATCGTCCGGTGGCGCGTTGCTGCTGACGCTTCTTATCAATCTCTCTTTCCAAGGCTGTAGCGCATGCTTGTCGCGTCATTGATTTTCCTGCTGACCATTACCCTGGTGATCTGGCAGCCCAAAGGGCTCGGCGTTGGCTGGAGCGCGACGTTCGGCGCGTTGCTGGCGTTGTTGAGCGGGGTGGTGCAGATATCTGACATCCCGCTGGTGTGGCAGATCATCTGGAATGCCACCGGTACCTTCGTCGCGCTGATCATCATCAGTCTGCTGCTGGACGAGGCGGGATTCTTCGCCTGGGCGGCGCTGCACGTGGCCCGGTGGGGGCGGGGCAGTGGGCGCAAGTTGTTTGCGTACATGGTGCTGCTCGGTGCCCTGGTGTCGGCGTTGTTCGCCAATGACGGCGCGGCGCTGATCCTCACGCCTATCGTGATTTCCATGTTGCTGGCTCTGCGGTTCTCTCCGGCGGCGACCCTGGCCTTCGTGATGGGGGCCGGTTTCATTGCCGACACCGCGAGTCTGCCGCTGGTGGTGTCGAACCTGGTGAATATCGTCTCGGCGGATTTCTTCGGTATCGGCTTCAACCGCTACGCGGCGGTGATGGTGCCGGTGAACCTGGTGGCCGTGGCGGCTAGCCTGGCGATCCTGATGTGGTTTTTCCGCCGTGATATCCCGCGAGATTACGACCCGCATCAACTGGACGATCCAGCAAGCGCCATCCACGACACCGCCACGTTCTATGCCGGCTGGGCCGTGTTGGTGATTCTGTTGCTGGGGTGCTTTGCCCTGGAGCCCCTGGGCATTCCAATCAGTGCCATTTCGGCCGTCTGCGCCGCGTTGCTGCTGACGATTGCGGCACGCGGTCACAAGATCTCCACCCGCAAGGTCATGAAGGAAGCGCCGTGGCAGATCGTGATCTTCTCCCTGGGCATGTACCTGGTGGTCTATGGCCTGCGTAACGCTGGGCTGACCGACTATCTGGCCCGCTGGCTCGACGCTTTCGCCGGCTATGGCGTGTGGGGCGCGGCGATGGGCACCGGGGTGTTGACGGCGTTGCTCTCGTCGGTCATGAACAACCTGCCGACGGTGCTGGTTGGCGCGTTGTCCATTGATGCCAGCCAGGCCAGTGGCGTGGTGAAGGAAGCGATGGTCTATGCGAACGTGATCGGCAGCGATCTGGGGCCGAAGATCACGCCGATTGGCAGCCTGGCAACGCTGCTATGGCTGCATGTGCTGGCGCGCAAGGATATCCGGATTGGCTGGGGTTATTACTTCAAGGTCGGGGTGGTGTTGACGGTGCCGGTGTTGTTGGTGACGTTGGCGGCGCTGGCGTTGCGCTTGTCCGTCTAGGCCGTAGCGACGCTATCACGAGCAGGCTCGCTCCCACAGGGGATCCAGGGCAATCACAAAATTTGTGTTCACTGAAGATCCATTGTGGGAGCGAGCCTGCTCGCGATGAGGGCCGCCCAGGCACCGCTAAACTCAACCATTGCCCGGCACATCCGGCCACGGATCCGCCACCAGGAACACCCGCTCGGCCTCTTCCCACTCACCTCCGGCGTTTTCACTCAGACGCACCATCAACTGTGCCGGGGCCATCGGGTCCAGGGCCAGCCGCCAGGCGTCCAGTTGCTCGATGCTCCAGGTCTGCTCCGCCGGATGGTGGGCTGGCGCCAGCCAGGCGGCGCGGGGCAGGGGTTGCCAGCGGCCCGGCGGGCGCTGGGCGATGAATGCCGACCAGTCCCGTTGACGCAGCCAACTGCCGCGCAGATGCCTGGGATGCGCGCCGCCTGGCGGTTCGGCCTGTCCGGGCCAGGGGTAGAGCAGGTAGCCCCCCAGCCAGAGCTCGGAGCGAAACCGCTCGAGGCCCGCCGGTTCAATACCCAGTGCCGCCAGGGCTTCACGGCTCTCCGGGCGTGCCGAGATCGGTAACTGGTGTTCCCGCAGATGAGTCAGTTTGCGGTCGAGGCGGTCATGACAGCCCGGGCCAAGCCACTGCGCTGTATCCCGGCCATCATCCTGTTGCGGTCCCAGGTACAGCTTGATCGCCAACTCCAGATGATGAATGCCGTCCTTGTCACGCAGCAGCAGGTCGAGTTCACCCAGGGTCTGACCTTCGCGGCGGATCGGCAGGTTCGCGGCGATCAGCTCGATGCCCGGTGCGTGCTGCACAGCAAATTGCCACAACCGCTCGTAATAGAGGCCCAGGCGCTGGGTCCGTCCCTGGGACAGCCAGTGCAGCAACGGGTAGCTGTCGCGGTCCAGCTGCTGCAACCAGTGTTCCAGTCGATGGGGGTGTTGGACCCAGTCGCTGCCGCTCAGGGGATGACGTTGGGGCCAGGGCGTGTCGATGAGCATGGGCGGGGCGAGTATCACCCACGCAAGATCGCGCACCTCGGGATGGCGCAAGCGGCGGGGCAGGTCCAGCAATTCGGGAAACAGGATCATTTTGCGAGCATAGCCTGTAGGGAAGGCTTAAAGAATTTTGTCTATGGGCCGCTTTCGCCCATAATCGGGTTTTTCGCCCGCCGCAGACCCTCGCAGGAGCCCCATGGAGCAATTTCGCAATATCGGCATCATCGGTCGCCTGGGCAGTTCGCAGGTGCTGGACACCGTTCGCCGCCTCAAACGCTTCCTCCTGGAGCGACACCTGCATGTGATCCTCGAAGATACCATCGCCGAAGTGCTGCCGGGCCACGGCCTGCAGACCTCGTCGCGCAAGATGCTCGGCGAAGTCTGCGACATGGTCATCGTGGTCGGCGGCGACGGCAGCCTGCTGGGCGCCGCGCGGGCCCTGGCGCGGCACAACATTCCGGTGCTGGGGATCAACCGCGGCAGCCTCGGTTTCCTCACCGATATCCGCCCCGACGAGCTGGAAACCAAGGTGGCCGAAGTGCTCGACGGCCATTATCTGGTGGAGAACCGCTTCCTGCTGCAAGCCGAGGTCCGCCGTCACGCCGAGGCCATCGGCCAGGGCGATGCCCTCAACGACGTGGTGCTGCACCCCGGCAAATCCACGCGCATGATCGAATTCGAGTTGTACATCGACGGCCAGTTCGTCTGCAGCCAGAAGGCCGACGGCCTGATCGTCGCCACGCCGACCGGCTCCACCGCCTATGCGCTCTCCGCCGGTGGCCCGATCATGCACCCCAAGCTCGACGCTATTGTGATTGTGCCCATGTACCCCCATACCTTGTCTGGGCGACCCATCGTGGTCGATGGCAACAGCGAGCTGAAAATCGTCGTGTCCAAGGATATGCAGATCTACCCGCAAGTGTCCTGCGATGGCCAGAACCATTTCACCTGCGCGCCGGGTGACACCATCACCGTCAGCAAGAAGGCGCAGAAGCTGCGCCTGATCCATCCACTGGATCACAATTACTACGAAGTCTGCCGGACCAAGCTCGGCTGGGGCAGTCGATTGGGAGGTAGAGGCGACTGATGCTCGATCCCGCGCGCAGTTACGATCTGATCGGTGACGTACACGGATGCGCCTTGACCCTGGAACACCTGCTGGACCGTCTCGGTTATCACAAGCAGGGCGGGGTCTGGCGGCATCCGTCGCGCATGGCCGTGTTCCTGGGCGATATCATCGACCGTGGGCCGCGGATCCGCGAGGCGCTGCACATCGTCCACGACATGGTCGTGGCCGGCCAGGCGTTGTGCATCATGGGCAACCACGAGTTCAACGCCCTGGGCTGGAGCACGCCGGCACCGCCCGGCAGCGGCCAGCGCCATGTGCGCGAACA
Organism: Pseudomonas sp. B21-028; assembly: GCF_024749045.1. Classification (NCBI taxonomy): domain Bacteria; kingdom Pseudomonadati; phylum Pseudomonadota; class Gammaproteobacteria; order Pseudomonadales; family Pseudomonadaceae; genus Pseudomonas; species Pseudomonas sp. B21-028. Next base: position 3,942,703 of record NZ_CP087184.1, on the reverse strand, counting down.
CACGCCGCGGCATGCCCGCCTGCTCAAGGAAACCCTGACCCAGTTCGAGCAATACCCTGACGAATGGCACGACTTCCTCCAGTGGTTCTACGAGCTGCCGCTGTTTGTCGATGCCGGTCGCTTCCGGGTGGTCCACGCCTGCTGGGATGCCGGCCTGATCGAACCGTTGCGGGGCCTGTTCCCGGATGGTCGGATCGACGAACCGTTTCTCCAGGCTTCGGCGCAGGCGGGCAGTTTCGCCTGCACTGTGTTCGATCGCCTGCTGCGCGGCACCGACATGCGCCTGCCCCACGGCATGACCCTGACCGGGGGCGATGGCCTGACCCGTTCGTTCTTCCGCACCAAGTTCTGGGAGGACGATCCGAAAACCTACGGGGACATCGTGTTTCAGCCCGATGCCTTGCCCGAACCGGTGGCACGCAGGCCGTTGTCCCCGGATGAAAAGAACAATCTGCTGCGCTACGGCGTCGATGAGCCATTGCTGTTTGTCGGTCACTACTGGCGCAGCGGCAAACCCGCGCCGATCCGCTCGAACCTGGCGTGCCTGGACTACAGCGCGGTGCTCTACGGCAAGTTGGCCGCCTATCGCCTGGACCAGGAAACCCAACTTGATCCGAACAAGTTCGTCTGGGTCGATGTGGAACGGCCGGAGATGGTGAAATGAGCCTTGTCGCGGTGTTGCGCCTGCCTTTGGCGGTGGACCTGAGCGGTTTCGTCAAGCTCCTGCAGCGCATGCAAGTGCCTCACCGCGTCAGCGAAGAGGCGGGCGAGCAGGTGCTCTGGGTGCCAGACGAAATCGGTGAAGACGTGCGTTCCCTGTACGCGCGTTTTCCGGTGGGCGATCCGGAGCAGATGTTGGAGCTTCCAGCCATGGGCACCGCCACGCGACGGCCCGGGTTCGTCGAACAACTGACCCGAAGCCCCGTCACCGCCCTGGTACTGTTGCTGAGTCTGATAGTCAGTGCCGTGACCTTGCTGGGAGATAATCTCCAGGTGTTGCGGTGGCTGACCTTCCTGGACTTTCGTGTGGTCGGTGACTACATCCAGTTCTCGCCCCTGGCCGACAGCCTGGCGGCGGGGCAGTGGTGGCGCCTGGTGACGCCGATGCTGATTCACTTCGGCTTCCTGCACATCGCCATGAATGGCATGTGGTACTGGGAGCTGGGGCGGCGGATCGAAGCGCGCCAGGGCAGTATCAACCTGCTCGGGCTGACGCTGCTGTTCAGTCTCGTGTCCAATTTCGTCCAGTATGCTGTCAGCGGGGCGACGCTGTTCGGTGGCTTGTCAGGTGTGTTGTACGGTCTGCTGGGCCACTGCTGGATCTATCAACTGCTGGCGCCGAACCCGGCTTATCACTTGCCCCGTGGGGTCCTGGTGATGATGCTGGTGTGGCTGGCACTGTGCCTGTCCGGGCTGGTCTCGATGATCGGCTTCGGCGAAATCGCCAACGGGGCTCATGTCGGCGGCCTGCTCGTCGGCTGCCTCACGGGCTTGTTGGGCGGGCTGTTTGCCCGTCGTAAAATGCCCCGGCAATGATCCGAATGCCCCAATAGTCAGCTTTACCTTTTTTATTATTGGCACTTAAACGAACGCGCGGAGACCCCATGTCCTCGTTCAATGAAATGATCCAGAACATCACCCCCGACATCTACAAGAGCCTTAAGCTGGCCGTGGAAATCGGTAAATGGGCCGATGGCAACAAGCTCACCGCCGAACAACGCGAGTTGTCGTTGCAGGCGATGATCGCCTGGGAAATCCAGAACCTGCCCGAAGAAGAGCGCACCGGCTACATGGGCCCGCAGGAGTGCCAGTCGAAGTCGATCGAGGTGCCGAACATCCTGTTCAAGTCGGATGCCATCCATTGATCGAGATTGGCCGCGGTGCAATCAGCAAGATGTCGGCGCGCCTGGATGGGCCGACCGTTCAATATGCCTTTCGCCTGGGCGATGTCGAGGTGCCGGTCAACCCGTTGATCGGCAGTACGGTGCGCCTGGAGTTTCTCGGCGCGATCCACTGCAGCCACTGCGGACGCCGGACCAAGACCAGCTTCAGCCAGGGTTATTGCTACCCCTGCATGACCAAACTGGCGCAATGCGATATTTGCATCATGAGCCCTGAGCGCTGCCATTTCGAGGCGGGCACTTGCCGCGAGCCGGCGTGGGGCGAGCAGTTCTGCATGACCGATCACGTGGTGTACCTGGCCAACTCCTCGGGCGTGAAGGTCGGGATTACCCGCGCCACGCAACTGCCGACCCGCTGGCTGGACCAGGGCGCGAGCCAGGCGTTGCCGATCCTGCGGGTGGCCACGCGTCAGCAGTCGGGGTTCGTCGAAGACCTGTTCCGCAGCCAGGTGGCGGACAAGACCAACTGGCGCGCCTTGCTCAAGGGCGATGCGGTTGCGGTGGATCTGCCGCGGATCCGCGATTCGTTGTTTGAAAGTTGCGCCCCGGGATTGCAGGGCTTGCAGGAACGATTCGGCCTGCAGGCGATCCAGACCATAGCGGACGTCGAACCGCTCGAGATCCGTTATCCGGTGGAGCAATATCCGGCCAAGATCGTCAGCTTCAACCTGGACAAGGACCCGATTGCCGAAGGCACGCTGCTGGGGATCAAGGGCCAGTACCTGATTTTCGACACCGGCGTGATCAACATTCGTAAATACACGGCTTACCAGCTCGCCGTGCATCAGTAGAAGGATTCGACCCATGCGCACCGAACAACCGAAGTTGATCTACCTGAAGGACTATCAGGCTCCCGAGTACCTGATCGACGAGACACACCTGACCTTCGAGTTGTTCGAGGACCACAGCCTGGTCCATGCGCAACTGGTGATGCGTCGCAACCCCGAGCGCGGTGCCGGGCTGCCGCCGCTGGTGCTCGACGGGCAGCATCTGGAGCTGGTCTCCGTCAAGCTCGACGACACCGACCTGGCGTCGGCCGACTACCAGTTGGACGACAGCCACCTGACCGTGCAACCCAAGGCCAAGACTTTCACGGTCGACACCACCGTGCGGATCCACCCGGAAACCAACACGGCCCTGGAGGGCCTGTACAAGTCCGGCGGGATGTTCTGCACCCAGTGCGAGGCCGAAGGTTTCCGCAAGATCACCTACTATCTCGACCGTCCGGATGTCATGAGCAAGTTCACCACCACCGTGGTGGCCGAGCAGCACAGCTATCCGGTGCTGCTGTCCAACGGCAACCCGATTGCCAGCGGCCCCGGCGAAGACGGCCGGCACTGGGTGACCTGGGAAGACCCGTTCAAGAAGCCTGCCTACCTGTTCGCCCTGGTGGCCGGTGACCTGTGGTGCGTCGAAGACACCTTCACCACCATGACCGAACGCACCGTGGCGCTGCGCATCTACGTCGAGCCGGAAAACATCGACAAATGCCAGCACGCGATGACCAGCCTGAAGAAGTCCATGCGCTGGGACGAGGAGGTGTACGGCCGTGAATACGATCTGGACATCTTCATGATCGTCGCGGTCAACGACTTCAACATGGGCGCCATGGAGAACAAGGGCCTCAACATCTTCAACTCCAGCGCGGTGCTGGCCCGTGCCGAAACCGCCACCGATGCCGCGCACCAGCGGGTCGAGGCCATCGTTGCCCACGAGTATTTCCATAACTGGTCGGGCAACCGCGTGACCTGCCGCGACTGGTTCCAGCTGTCGCTCAAGGAAGGCTTCACGGTGTTCCGCGACGCCGGGTTCTCGGCCGACATGAACTCCGCCACCGTCAAGCGCATCCAGGACGTGGCCTACCTGCGTACCCACCAGTTCGCCGAAGACGCCGGCCCCATGGCCCACCCGGTGCGCCCGGACAGCTTCATCGAGATTTCCAACTTCTACACCCTGACCGTGTATGAAAAGGGCTCGGAAGTGGTCGGCATGATCCACACGCTGCTGGGGGCAGAAGGCTTCCGCAAGGGCAGCGATCTCTACTTCCAGCGCCACGACGGCCAGGCCGTGACCTGCGACGATTTCGTCAAGGCCATGGAAGATGCCAACGGCGTCGACCTGACCCAGTTCAAGCGTTGGTACAGCCAGGCCGGTACGCCACGGCTGGCGGTCAGCGAGTCCTACGATGCCGCCGCCAAGACCTATAGCCTGACCTTCCGCCAGAGCTGCCCGCCGACCCCGGACAAGGCGGAAAAACTCCCGTTCGTGATTCCCGTCGAGCTGGGCCTGCTGGACAGCCAGGGTGCCGAGATCCCACTGCGCCTGAGCGGCGAGGCGGCGGCAAACGGCACGTCCCGAGTGATCTCGGTGACCGAAGCCGAGCAGACCTTCACCTTCGTCGACATCGCCGAAAAACCGCTGCCGTCCTTGCTGCGGGGCTTCTCGGCGCCGGTGAAGCTGAGCTTCCCTTATGACCGCGACCAGTTGATGTTCCTGATGCAGCACGACAGCGACGGCTTCAACCGCTGGGATGCCGGCCAGCAACTGTCTGTGCAGGTGTTGCAGGAACTGATTGCCCAGCATCAGAAGGGCGAGAGCCTGGTACTGGACCCACGTCTGGTCAGCGCATTGCGCACAGTACTGTCGGACGAATCCCTGGATCAGGCCATGGTCGCGGAAATGCTCTCGCTGCCAAGCGAAGCCTATCTGACGGAAATCAGCGAAGTGGCCGACGTCGAGGCGATCCATGCCGCCCGTGAGTTCGCTCGCCAGCAACTGGCCGACAACCTGTTCGAAGCCTTGTGGTTGCGCTACGAGGCCAACCGCGACTTGTCGAAGCGCACACCGTATGTGGCCGAAGCCGAGCATTTTGCCCGTCGAGCATTGCAGAACATCGCCCTGTCATACCTGATGCTGACGGACAAGCCCGAGGTGTTGAGTGCCACCCTGGAGCAATTCGACAGCGCCGATAACATGACCGAACGCCTCACGGCGCTGGCGGTGCTGGTCAATTCTCCGTACGAAACCGAGAAGGCCCAGGCGCTGGAAGTGTTCGCGGAGAACTTCAAGGGCAACCCGCTGGTCATGGACCAGTGGTTCAGCGTCCAGGCCGGCAGCCCGCTGCCGGGTGGGCTGGCGCGGGTCAAGGCGCTGATGGAGCATCCGGCGTTCAACATCAAGAACCCGAACAAGGTGCGGGCGCTGATCGGTGCATTCGCCGGGCAGAACCTGATCAACTTCCACGCCGCCGACGGCTCGGGTTATCGCTTCCTGGCGGACCTGGTCATCCAGCTCAACGGCTTCAACCCGCAGATCGCCTCGCGACAACTGGCGCCGCTGACCCGCTGGCGCAAATACGACAGCGCCCGCCAGGCGCTGATGAAAGCCGAGCTGGAGCGCATCCTGGCATCCGGCGGGTTGTCCAGCGATGTGTTCGAGGTGGTGAGCAAGAGTCTGGCTTGACCTTGAGGCCGCGGTTTGCCTGGTAGACCGCGGCGCTTCAATCGCGAGCAGGCTCGCTCCCACAGTAGATCTTCAGTGAACACACATCGTGTGATCATCCGAGATCCCCTGTGGGAGCGAGCCTGCTCGCGATTGGGCGCACCACAATGCCCGTTCCGAAATTCCCGCTTATCACCCCACCGAATACCCCGTCATTCACCCCCTGCGCCAACCCCCCTGGTTAACAAAAGATAACGCGGCGTCGATTGTCAGGTCTTCCGAAAGCCCGATAGGATAGGTCAGCTTCCGAAGTGGCTCTAGATTGCAGGTTTGCGCCCCGATCGAGCTGCCTACGGCGCCCTGAAAGGCCGCATGGCCTAACAATAATAATGGGGGAAAGGTCTATGAACGAGCCTGTCATGGCCATGGGTCGCGCCCGCCAGCCGGTGCTGCGCCGAGTCGCGTTGCTGGCCTCGGCGCTCTCGCTGCTGGGCTCTGTGGTGTTGTCGGCTCCGGCGCTGGCCGTTGCAGCCACGACAACCGACGTCATCTATTCGGTCGAGTCGGCCAAGGCCAGCAAGACCCTGATGCTCGACGTCGTCCACGCCGGCCAGCGCCTGGTGGCGGTCGGTGATCGTGGGCACATTGTCTATTCCGACGACCAGGGCCGTTCCTGGACCCAGGCCAAGGTGCCGACCCGCCAACTGCTCACAGCCGTATTCTTCGTCGATGACAAGCATGGCTGGGCCGTGGGGCACGATGCGCAGATCCTCGCCAGCGAAGACGGTGGCAGCACCTGGACCCGACAGTTCGAAGACCTCACCCGTGAAGCGCCGCTGCTGGACGTCTGGTTCAAGGATGCCAGCCAGGGGTTCGCCGTGGGCGCCTACGGCGCGTTGCTCGAAACCACCGACGGTGGCAAGCACTGGGAAGACGCCAGCGACCGCCTCGACAACGAAGATCAGTTCCACCTCAACGCCATCACTGCGGTAAAGGACGCCGGGCTGTTCATCGTCGGCGAGGCCGGCAGCATGTTCCGCTCCGCCGACGAGGGCCAGACCTGGGAGAAGCTCGAAGGCCCGTACGAAGGTTCGCTGTTCGGCGTCATCGGCACCGCCCAGCCTTCGACGCTGCTGGCCTACGGCTTGCGCGGCAACCTCTATCGCTCCACCGATTTCGGCGGCTCCTGGGAGCAGGTCGAGCTCAAGGCCGCCCGGGGCGCCCTGGAGTTCGGCCTGTCAGGGGCGACCTTGTTGCCGGACGGTTCCATCGTGATCGTCGGCAACGGCGGCAGCGTGGTGCGCAGCACCGACGACGGCGTGACCTTCAGCGTCTTCAACCGTTCGGACCGGATTTCCGTGGCGGCCGTCACGGCGGCGGGCAATGGCAACCTGGTCCTAGCCGGACAGGGGGGTGTGCGCATCACCACGGCCAGCGGCGCTGAACTGAACAAATGAGCCGCGCATATGAGTCGGGCACAATAACAAGAAGGCGGACCCCATGAGCAGTCATCACCAAGACAAGGCGACGTTCCTCGAGCGCCTGATTTTCAACAACCGCCCGGCAGTGATCGTCATTTGCCTGCTGGTCAGCCTTTTTCTGTTCTGGCAGGCCACGCTGATCCGTCCGTCCACCAGCTTCGAAAAAATGATCCCCCTTGAGCATCCGTTCATCGAGAAGATGCTCGAACATCGCAACGACCTGGCGAACCTTGGCAACACCGTGCGGATTTCCGTGGAAGCCACCAACGGCGACATCTTCTCCAAGGACTACATGGAGACCCTGCGCCAGATCCATGACGAGGTCTTCTACATCTCCGGCGTCGACCGCTCCGGCCTCAAGTCGCTGTGGAGCCCGAGCGTGCGCTGGACCGAAGTGACGGAGGAGGGCTTCGCCGGCGGTGAGGTAATCCCCCAGAGCTACAACGGTTCGGCCGACAGCCTCGACCTGCTGCGCAACAACGTGCTCAAGTCCGGCCAGGTCGGGCGGCTGGTGGCCAACGATTTCAAATCGAGCATCGTCGACATCCCGTTGCTGGAGTCCTACCCGGATCCCCAGGACCAGGGCAAGTTGCTGAAACTGGACTACCAGAAATTCTCCCACGAGCTCGAAGACAAGATCCGCCACAAGTTCGAAGCCCAGAACCCCAACGTACAGATCCACATTGTCGGTTTCGCGAAGAAGGTCGGCGACCTGATCGATGGCCTGATCATGGTGGTGATGTTCTTCGGCGTGGCCTTCGTCATTACCCTGATCCTGCTGTACTGGTTCACCCACTGCATGCGCAGCACCATCGCGGTGTTGAGCACCACGCTGGTGGCGGTGGTCTGGCAACTGGGGTTGATGCACGCCGCCGGGTTCGGCCTCGATCCCTACTCGATGCTGGTGCCGTTCCTGATCTTCGCTATCGGGATTTCCCACGGGGTGCAGAAAATCAACGGCATCGCCTTGCAGTCCAGCGAGGCGGACAACGCCCTGACGGCGGCGCGGCGCACTTTCCGGCAACTGTTCCTGCCGGGGATGATCGCGATCCTGGCGGATGCGGTGGGGTTCATTACTTTGCTGATCATCGACATCGGCGTGATCCGCGAGCTGGCCATCGGGGCGTCCATCGGTGTGGCGGTGATCGTGTTCACCAACCTGATCCTGCTGCCGGTGGCCATTTCCTACGTGGGCATCAGCAAGCGCGCCATCGAGCGCAGCAAGAAAGACGCGACCCGCGAGCATCCGTTCTGGCGGTCGCTGTCGAACTTCGCCAGCGCCAAGGTCGCGCCGGTGTCCATTGCCCTGGCGGTGATCGCCTTCGGTGGAGGCCTGTGGTACAGCCAGAACCTGAAGATCGGCGACCTCGACCAGGGTGCGCCGGAACTGCGTCCGGACTCGCGTTACAACCAGGACAACAACTTCATCATCAGCAATTACTCCACCAGTTCCGACGTGCTGGTGGTGATGGTCAAGACCAAGACCGAAGGCTGCTCACGCTATGAAGCCATGGCGCCGATCGACGAGCTGATGTGGAAGATGCAGAACACCGAGGGCGTGCAGTCGGCGATTTCCCTGGTGACCGTGTCCAAGCAGATGATCAAGGGCATGAACGAGGGCAACCTGAAATGGGAAACCCTGTCGCGCAACCCTGACGTGCTGAACAACTCTATCGCCCGGGCCGATGGCCTGTACAACAACAGCTGTTCCCTGGCACCGGTGCTGGTGTTCCTCAACGACCACAAGGCCGAGACCCTGGACCGTGCGGTGAAGGCGGTGCAGACCTTCGCCAAGGAAAACAACCGCGATGGCCTGGAGTTCATCCTGGCCGCCGGTAACGCCGGTATCGAAGCGGCCACCAACGAAGTGATCAAGGAATCGGAACTGACCATCCTGATCCTGGTGTACATCTGCGTGGCAACCATGTGCATGATCACCTTCCGCTCCTGGGCGGCGACCCTGTGCATCGTGCTGCCGCTGGTGCTGACCTCGGTGCTGGGCAACGCCCTGATGGCTTTCATGGGCATTGGCGTGAAAGTCGCGACCCTGCCGGTGGTGGCGCTGGGGGTGGGGATTGGCGTGGACTATGGCATCTACATCTACAGCCGCCTGGAAAGCTTCCTGCGGGCTGGATTGCCGTTGCAGGAAGCTTATTACCAGACGCTGAAGTCCACCGGTAAAGCCGTGCTGTTCACCGGCCTGTGCCTGGCGATCGGTGTGTGCACCTGGATCTTCTCGGCCATCAAGTTCCAGGCGGACATGGGCTTGATGCTGACCTTCATGTTGCTGTGGAACATGTTCGGCGCGCTGTGGCTACTGCCGGCGTTGGCTCGGTTCCTGATCAAGCCGGAGAAGCTGGCGGGGCAGCGGGGGAATTCGTTGTTTGCCCATTGATGAATGAGCCTGGCAAATCACCCTGTGGCGAGGGGATTTATCCCCGCTGGGTCGCGAAGCGACCCCAACTCTGCCACCTCAATTAACCTGACACACTGATGTGTCAGGTTTTGGGACTGCTTTGCAGTCCAGCGGGGATAAATCCCCTCGCCACAGGAGCAGCGTCACCTTCATGTTGCTGTGGGACATGTTCGGCGCTGTGGCTGCTGCCGGCGTTGGCGCGGTTCCTGATTTGCCCATTGATGGATAAGCCTGGCAAATCACCCTGTGGCGAGGGGATTCATCCCCGCTGGGTTGCGAAGCGACCCCAACTCTGCCACCTCAATTAACCTGACACACTGGTGTGTCAGGTTTTGGGACTGCTTTGCAGTCCAGCGGGGATAAATCCCCTCGCCACAAGAGCAGCGTCACCTTCATGTTGCTGTGGGACATGTTCGGCGCTGTGGCTGCTGCCGGCGTTGGCGCGGTTCCTGATTTGCCCATTGATGGATAAGCCTGGCAAATCACCCTGTGGCGAGGGGATTCATCCCCGCTGGGTTGCGAAGCGACCCCAACTCTGCCATCTCAATTAACCTGACACACTGATGTGTCAGGTTTTGGGACTGCTTTGCAGTCCAGCGGGGATAAATCCCCTCGCCACAGGAGCAGCGTCACCTTCATGTTGCTGTGGGACATGAGGGCGCGCTGTGGCCGCTGCCGGCGCTGGAGCGGTTCCTGATTTGCCCTTTGATGGATGAGCCTGGCAAATCACCCTGTGGCGAGGGGATTCATCCCCGCTGGGTCGCGAAGCGACCCCAACTCTGGCACCTCAATCAACCTGACACTCCGGTGTGTCAGGTTTTGGGACTGCTTTGCAGTCCGGCGGGGATGAATCCCCTCGCCACGAGAGCAGCGTCACCTTCATGTTGCTGTGGGACATGTTCGGCGCTGTGGCTGCTGCCGGCGTTGGCGCGGTTCCTGATTTGCCCATTGATGGATAAGCCTGGCGAGTCACCCTGTGGCGAGGGGATTCATCCCCGCTGGGTCGCGAAGCGACCCCAACTCTGGCACCTCAATCAACCTGACACTCCGGTGTGTCAGGTTTTGGGACTGCTTTGCAGTCCGGCGGGGATGAATCCCCTCGCCACGAGAGCAGCGTCACCTTCATGTTGCTGTGGGACATGTTCGGCGCTGTGGCTGCTGCCAGCGTTGGCGCGGTTCCTGATTTGCCCTTTGATGGATGAGCCTGGCGAGTCACCCTGTGGCGAGGGGATTCATCCCCGCTGGGTTGCGAAGCGACCCCAACTCTGGCACCTCAATCAACCTGACACACTGGTGTGTCAGGTTTTGGGACTGCTTTGCAGTCCAGCGGGGATAAATCCCCTCGCCACAGGAGCAGCGTCACCTTCATGTTGCTGTGGGACATGAGGGCGCGCTGTGGCTGCTGCCGGCGTTGGCGCGGTTTCTGATTTGCCCATTGATGGATAAGCCTGGCGAATCACCCTGTGGCGAGGGGATTTATCCCCGCTGGGTCGCGAAGCGACCCCAACTCTGGCACCTCAATCAACCTGACACTCCGGTGTGTCAGGTTTTGGGACTGCTTTGCAGTCCAGCGGGGATAAATCCCCTCGCCACAGGAGCAGCGTCACCTTCATGTTGTTGTGGAACATGTTCGGCGCGCTGTGGCTGCTGCCGGCGCTGGCGCAGTTCCTGATTTGCCCTTTGATGGATGAGCCTGGCGAGTCACCCTGTGGCGAGGGGATTTATCCCCGCTGGGTTGCGAAGCGACCCCAACTCTGCCATCTCAATTAACTGACACTCCGGTGTGTCAGGTTTTGGGACTGCTTTGCAGTCCGGCGGGGATGAATCCCCTCGCCACAGGAGCAGCGTCACCTTCATGTTGCTGTGGGACATGTTCGGCGCTGTGGCTGCTGCCGGCGTTGGCGCGGTTCCTGATTTGCCCATTGATGGATCAGCCTGGCAAATCACCCTGTGGCGAGGGGATTCATCCCCGCTGGGTCGCGAAGCGACCCCAACTCTGCCACCTCAATCAACCTGACACTCCGGTGTGTCAGGTATGGGACTGCTTTGCAGTCCAGCGGGGATGAATCCCCTCGCCACAGGAACGGCGCCTAGCTTCTGTCGATGGCAATCAAGGCGCCAGCGGCAAGAACCTGCCCTGCGCCATCGACTTGCTGATCTGTCCTCGATGAACATTCACCACCGCATAAGGGCTGGTGGCTTTGGCCAGCATTGAGTGGTAGTGCTCCTTGCGTTGTTCCTTGGTCTTGAGGTGCGCGACGCTGAAGTTGTCTTTCGGCGTGTCGGCCGCTGCGTAATGAAAGTGCGCGTACCAGATCGGAAAACCGTCACGGTCGTTGATGGCGTATTCCTGGAGGAAATCCTTGCGGGTTCCTTGCAGAGCCGTGCGGTCGCCGAGCCGGGCCACCTGGATCAGGTTCTTCTCGAACAGGAAGCGAAGGTTGCCGTCGGTGGGCGGCAGTTTCAGGCTCAATTCGGTGCGCAGGTCGCTGCCCTTGGTGGTCAGCTGGGTGGCGGCGTCTGACAGCAGTCGGCCCAGCGCTTCGGTTGCCGGAGTGCGCGAGGCTGGCGATGCGGTGAGCGCCCGGTCGAGCTCTTCGGAAAGCGTGCGGAAGTGACTCGCCTCATTGTTGAGGATTTCCTCGATTTCCTGAGGATGGCGGCAGTGGGTCTTGTAGCTTTCAGCGCGGTTCATACGCTTGCCCAGCTCGTCCAGCAATTCTCGTGCATGGGCCCGGATCGCCTTGATCGATCGCGTCTGGGGCGCCGGGGTCGGGCGGCGTACATCGACCACGTCCCAGACATCCTCGTGGCGCGAATAGGTGGCAAGTATCTGGTTGTCGCCTTCGGAACGCATCTCGACGACTTCGATTGGCAGGCTCGTGCCGGCGGGTTTCAGGTCGCCGATCAAGACGCCATTGTGGCGGGTCCTGATCAACTTTTTCTGCGAGAGCCCGGCGCCGGTCCTGGGGCGTTTCGGCGCGCGCTTGCGCGGCTTTGGCTCGGGTTTGATTTCAGCGGCGAGTTTTCCGGAGACGTCCTGGTAAAGGCCCTCGACCAGTTTGACCAGTCTGTCGAAATAGGATTCGTTGATGTCATCCAGATAAAGGGCTTTTGTCCCTTTCAACGTATCCAGAGTCTTGCCGTAGTGCTCGGTCAGGCTTTCCAGCACTTCGAGCTTTTCCGACGGGGAGGGGTCGTAGCTTCTCAGGTAGTCGTGAGAACGCATGTGCTCCATCAATGGCATGAGAATGCGAAGCATGCGGTCGGCCAGGAGGGGTTGCCGGTTTTTCACCGACAGTATGGGGAGCGTGGCGAGTTGCAGGATTTTGCTGCCGATGGCATTTCTCTCGTCCAGGGGGCGGTTGCGGGTCAGCCGTTCGAACGCTCGTGCGCCCGACGCATCGAGGTTCAATAGCCGCTCGAGGTAATCGTCCTTGAGTTCCAGCCAGTGGGTCGCTCGGTCATTGATGTCGCTCTTGGTGTCGAGAAACTTCATGTAGGCTTCGAAGTCGCGGGCGAGAATTTCTCTGATGTCGCCATGCTCTCCATACTGGGGATGTGTCCGATAGAGGGCCACGCGCTCCTTTTCGGTGATCAGGAATGCCTTGCGAGCATTGTTGATCAAGTTTTCCATGAGCACGTGCATGTAGCCAGATGGAAAACCGATGCCCAGGCTGGTGCGTTCGGCCGCACTGTTCGCCAGCGTCAGGTACATCTCGGTCTGCTCCTGGAGCAGGTCATAGAAAATCTTGCGTTTCGCCGCCCGCTGGGCTTCGGTGTAGTTGCCGCCTTCCTCGGTCCGGGTCATGACTTGCAGGGCCACGTCCAGGGCTTTTTGTCGATCGGCATCTCGTGCCACTAACTGGTCGAATTCATCGGTCAACTGTTGGGCCCGCTCCAGGTTGATACGGCGCTGTGCTTCCACCCGCTTGGGCGGTGAACCGCCGAGCAGGCGCAAACGCAGATCCAGGTGCCAATGGCCCTGGGCATCGACTCGCAACGGCGGGCCGTTCTTGTCGACGTCGAGCGGAGCGAGTGGGTCGACGATGGTTGCACTACCATCGTATTCGGGCGTGACTCGATAGAAGGCGCCTTCGACCTCGGCATGCTATTTGCTGTCGATCACGTACAGGCCTTTGAACGGGCCGTTCTCAATGGGGTCGGGTGGCGAGGTGGGGCGTGGCACTTGCAAATGCTGCAATCGCGCCCGTTGTTGCGGCGTCGGTTGGCCACCGGCCCTGACGAAATTGAAGTCCAGGCGCCCACCCGTATTGATGTTGGCGTCAGGCACTGTCACGGTACCCTCCAAGAGGATGGGCGCCGCCGGTGCAGGCCACTGCTCGGCAATGGCGCGTGGCGCGGGGGGGCGCATGGCTTGTTCCTTAATCGATTCGGGCACGCTCGCCCGCGCCGCTGGCCCATGGCCGGAGGGCAGTTGGCTCACCAGCAGGGTCAGGTTGACCAGCAGATCGACTGCAGCAAGCTCCCGGGCCACCGGGTCCTCGCCGGTCAGCGCCGGAATGTCCTGTTGGGCGCTGGCCATCAGGTTCCAGAGCCAGACGGTGGTCATGGCCGGGCCGCGCAGCAAGGGAAACAGCAAGGTGTTGAACAACAGGCCGCCACCTTCGAGCAACACCGCCCAGCGGCTCTCGCTGTTGGACACCGAGTCCCGGTCGGCCTGGGTGACCAGGGCCTGGGCGTTGCAACCGTAGAGGTACTGCATCAGCTCGCCGTTGTGCAGCGATTGCAGCAGCTCGCCGCGGGTATCGTCGACGGCGAGGGTGGCTGGGGCGGGTTTGTCGGGAACACTGAATTCGTCACCGCTGAAGAACCGCACGATATGCGGTTCCAGGAATCCGCCGTTGGCGTAGATCGGGCGTGCGGCGTCGGGCAACCAGGTCAGGAGGCTTTCCTGCAGTTTCCCAGGGGCGGCAATGGCCTGCAGCAATGCTTCGCGTGTCGCGAACTCCTGCAGCGAGGGCGCGTAGAGCGGCCGATACAACAGGTGCGGGCCGCTAGTGATGTCCTGCGCTTCGATGATGAACATGTTGCTCACGATATCGGGCTGGGCTTGGGGCTTGCGCAGCAGACCCAGGTGGCGAATGACCACCGGGCGACCGTCGACCTGCTGGCCCGCCGCGTCGGGCTGGAGGACGGCTTCCAACCGGCGCAGGCCCTGGCGGGTCATGCCGTTTTCGTGGTTCAGGTTCTGCTTCAGGGCTTCGAGCATCAGTTGCGCCGGGAGCTGCTCGGCGAAGATTCGTTGCCGGTTCTGTGCCTGGGGCGATTCGCCGAGTAAGTGCTGTTGCAAATAGCGAGGATAGGTCGCGCCAATATCGACCTGTTCGATCAACCGGGTTATGAACCCCGGCGTCAGCCAGGCCGGCAGCGTCTGGCCCAGGCGATGGCTGAGGGTGAAAGTGCCGCTGGGGCGGGCGACGAGATTGTGGATGGCCAGTTCGGTGAGGCTCATCTGCCGTTTCTCGGTCAGACCGATGGTTCCCGGATAGCCTGCGGACACGCTGAACGTCAGCAGCACATCGTCGGGCTGGTAGCGGCTCGATGGCAGCTTGTCCGCGCGGCTGTCGTTGGCATCCCGCAGGCGACTGAGCAAGGCGTCGGCGGTAAAGGCCTTGATGTCGTCGATGCCGCCGAGGAAGGTCTGGCCCTGGTGGCGCCTTTTGGCGCTGGCCAGGGCCAGGCTGTAGTGCTGGAATGTCGTCTGGTCGACGATGGAGGCGTTTTTCAGCCATTCGGGCAACAGCGGCCCAAGGCGTAACGAGGTGTCGGGCGACGGTCGGGGCGCCTCCAGCAGCGAGCGGGCCGGGTCGCTCAAGTCGGCGTAGAGGCGCTTCAGCTCCGGCAGGTCGATCCGGGCGGGCAGTCGCACAGCCTTCAGGTCGGCCAATTGCTGCTCCAGCAACAGCGCCGCCTGGCGCTCGAAGACGTTGCCGCTGATCTCGTAGCGTTGGCAGGTGATGGTGTCGACGGTGTACAGGCTGGCAATCCATTCGCCCCAATGCTGGTTGAAGGCCTCCAGGCAGGCAAAGGACTGCACGGCGTTGCCGGGGCTGCACAGCAGGAGTTCGGTGCTGCCGTTCTTGACGCGGACCAGGAGGATATTGCCGCTGACCAGCACGCTGCGGCTGGCGCCCCGGGTGAGCCAGGTTTCCAGTTGGTAGGCGTACACAGGTGCCTGTCGGTCGAGACATAAGCGCAGCGCCCGGTCCGGCCAACGGACAATCTGGTCCAGGGCCTCCCGCGCCGTATCCGTGAGCCCGGGCTGTTGCAGCCCGCGGATGCTCAATGTGTTCCTGAGTACGTCGCTGAGCCAGCGCCAGCGGCTGCTCGCAGCGGTTTGGTCAGCGCTGCCGATGTCCTCGTTCCAGTAGCGGACCAGCGCATCTTCCAGCCCGATCGGCAGTGTCCAGGCCAGTTCAAGTATGGATTTCTTGATGAGCTGCATGTCCAGTCCCCGAGCGCCTGACCAAAGGCGGCGTGGCGGGCTGTCGGAGAGAAAACAGTCAAGTGCTCCCTGTGGGTCGAAGTCCGGGGGCGTGCCGCTGGCCAGGTAATCGAGGACCGCGGACATCAAGGGCCGGAAATGCCAACCGCGGGTGGCTGGGTCCGGCATTGCCAATTGTGTCTTGGAGAGGTCGATCTCCAGCCAGGGGTCTCTTTTCTTGATCGCTTGTTCGAGCATGCGCCGGGCGACCTGTTCGAGGGTCGGGCGACTGGCGAATTGCAGGCTGACACTTTGGGCCAGCGCGGGGATCGAACCGGCAGAGGAGGGGGCGGTCATGAGAAGTCCTTTTCACAAAACATGGCCGTCGGGATGACGGCGAGAAAAGTATCGACTGCTCAGTCTGGTGCGGGTGGTAGATAGATACCACCGCGCCAGGGAAGGAGTGTGCCAGGCCTGTTCGGCAACGATGGCGGAGGATCAGCTGTGGTCGTTGCCCAGCACCACGTTCAGTGCACTGCGGGCATCATCCAGTTGCACCAGCGTCGCATGGCGGGCGCCGAGGGCGTCACGGTTCTCGATGGCGGTGAGGATCGCCTTGTGCCGTGGCATCGCCAGTTCATGCAGGTTGGGTCGCTGGTTGGAGTGCTTGAGCGCTTCGGCGATGGCCACCGACAACATGTTGCACAGGTTGGCGAGCAGGTCGTTGTGGGTGGCGTCGGCGATCCGGCTATGGAAATCCAGGTCCGGTTGCAGCAGGGCTTCGGGCGTCGGTGCCGCGTCCATGCGCTCGTAGGCTTCGCGGATGGATGCGATGTCGGCGTCGGTGGCGAACTGTGCGGCCAGGGCGGCGGCGGCCGGTTCGATGATGCTGCGCACGCTGGTGAGCAACCCGAAGAATTCGTTCTGCGGGCTGCTCTGCATCAGCCAGTGCAGCACGTCCGGGTCAAGCATGTGCCATTCACGCCGGGCCTTGACCACCGTGCCCACTCGCGGCCGCGAATACACCAGGCCCTTGGCGACCAATACCCGCGTGGCTTCACGCAGTACCGGACGGCTCACGGCGTATTCCTCGCACAGCAAGGCTTCGGCGGGCAATTTGTCGTCGGGCTTGAAGCGTCCGGACACGATCTGCATGCCCAGTTCCTGGACGATGCGTGCGTGCATGCTTTTGCGGTCGGAGGGTTTGCGGTAATCCATGGGGCGCGGCGCGATCCTGTGGGGGAGATGCTGCGCATGATAGCAGGCGCAGCGAGGGCGGGTCGCTAGTGCGATTTTTGATTTAGATGCCGATCCATTGTGGGGCTTTTGTGGGAGCTGAGCTTGCTCGCGATGAGGCCTTTCCAGTCAACATCTCTGTTGTCTGTTACACCGCTATCGCGAGCAAGCTCAGCTCCCACAAAAGCCCCACAGGGGCTGATGGTCAATGGGAGTGTCGCGGCACCTCGGCGCCGCGGCAGCCCACCAGGAAGTCGAAATCGCAGCCCTGGTCCGCTTGCAGTACATGGTCTATGTACAGCTGACGGTAGCCGCCCACCAGCAGTTGCTGGGGCGGGGTCAGGTCGGCCAGGCGCGCGGCCAGTTCGGCATCGGAAATGTCCAGGTGCAGCCGGCCGCTGGCGCAATCCAGCTCGATGAAATCACCTTCCTTGACCGCTGCAAGAGGACCGCCGGCCGCGGCCTCTGGTGCCACGTGCAGCACCACGGTGCCATAGGCGGTGCCGCTCATGCGTGCATCGGAAATTCGCACCATGTCGGTCACGCCCTGGGCCAGCAGCTTGGCCGGCAAGCCCATGTTGCCCACTTCGGCCATGCCTGGGTAACCCTTGGGCCCGCAGTTCTTCATGACCAGGATCGAGTCGGCATCCACATCCAGTTCCGGGTCGTTGATCCGCGCCTTGTACTCGTCGAAGTTCTCGAACACCACCGCGCGACCGCGATGCTGCATCAGCTCGGGGGTGGCGGCGGAGGGTTTGAGCACCGCTCCCAATGGCGCCAGATTGCCGCGCAGTACGCAGATACCGCCATCGGCGCGGATCGGGTTGTCCAGGGTGCGGATGACTTCGTCCTGACCGTAGATCGGGGCTTCCTTGGTGTTTTCGCCGAGGCTTTTGCCGTTGACGGTCAGGGCGTCCGGGTGGGGGATCAGGTTGGCTTCACCGAGGCGACGTAGCACGGCGGGCAGGCCACCGGCGTAGTAGAACTCTTCCATCAGGAAGCGTCCGGACGGTTGCAGGTCGACGATGGTCGGCATGCCACGACCGATGCGGGTCCAGTCGTCCAGGTCCAGTTGCACGCCGATACGCCCGGCGATGGCTTTGAGATGGATCACCGCGTTGGTGGAGCCACCGATGGCCGCATTGACGCGGATGGCGTTTTCAAAAGCTTCCTTGGTCAGGATCTTCGACAGCCGCAAGTCTTCACGAACCATTTCCACGGCGCGCATGCCGGACATATGGGCCAGGACATAGCGACGCGCATCCACGGCCGGAATCGCGGCGTTATGGGGCAGCGACGTGCCGAGGGCTTCGGCCATGCAGGCCATCGTCGAGGCGGTCCCCATGGTGTTGCAGGTACCGGCCGAGCGGGACATGCCGCCCTCGGCCGCGAGGAAATCGTCGAGGGTGATGGTGCCGGCCTTCACCTGTTCGCTCAATTGCCAGACCACCGTGCCCGAACCGATGTCCTGGCCCTTGTGCTTGCCGTTGAGCATCGGGCCACCGGTGACGACGATGGCCGGTACGTCACAGCTGGCGGCGCCCATCAGCAGGGCGGGGGTGGTCTTGTCGCAGCCGGTGAGCAGCACCACGCCGTCGATCGGGTTGCCGCGAATGGCCTCTTCCACGTCCATGCTCGCCAGGTTGCGGGTCAGCATGGCGGTAGGGCGCAGGTTCGATTCACCGTTGGAAAACACCGGGAATTCCACCGGGAAGCCCCCGGCTTCGATCACTCCGCGCTTGACGTGCTCGGCGATCTGCCGGAAATGCGCATTGCACGGGGTCAGCTCTGACCAGGTGTTGCAGATACCGATGATCGGCTTGCCATGGAACTGATGGTCGGCGATGCCCTGATTTTTCATCCAGCTGCGGTACATGAAGCCATTTTTGTCGGCGGTTCCAAACCATTGGGCCGAGCGCAGGGAGGGCTTTTTATCAGACATGATCGATTCTCTTATTGTATGACTATATTTTTCTGGATGAAGCGTAACATAAGCGCAATTTGCGCGGTTTGGAAGTGTTGTTGGGTAAATAGTATTACTATATAGTCCGGCTCAATGGAGGGGTTGTCCTGGCGTGCATTCGCGAGAGAAATCCCCCGTGGTTCCATAACAACAACAATTGGAGACCGGTCCCATGAGCCAGGAATTGCGGCTTATCCGTCGCATCACGCTTAAACTGATTCCCTTCCTGATCCTGCTGTACCTGATCGCCTATGTAGACCGCTCTGCCGTGGGCTTCGCCAAGCTGCACATGGGCGCCGACCTGGGTATCGGCGATGCCGCCTACGGCCTTGGCGCAGGGCTGTTTTTCATCGGTTATTTCCTGTTGGAGATTCCCAGCAACCTGATGCTCGAACGTTTCGGTGCCCGGCGCTGGTTCGCCCGGATCATGATCACCTGGGGCGCCATCACCATCGGCATGGCGTTTGTGCAGGGCCCCCACAGCTTCTATGTGATGCGCTTTTTGCTCGGCGCGGCCGAAGCCGGTTTCTTCCCCGGCGTGCTGTATTACATCACCCAATGGTTCCCGGTTCGCCATCGCGGCAAGATCCTGGGCCTGTTCATTCTTTCCCAACCCATCGCCATGCTGATCACCGGTCCCGTGTCTGGCGGCTTGCTGGGCATGGACGGTGTACTGGGCCTGCACGGCTGGCAGTGGTTGTTCATTGTCATCGGCCTGCCGGCGATGCTGCTGACCTGGCCGGTGCTGCGCTACCTGCCGGATGGCCCGCAACAGGTGAAGTGGATGGATCAGGCCGAGAAGGACTGGCTGACCGATGAACTGAAAAAGGATCTGCAGGAATACGGCCAGACCCGCCACGGTAATCCGCTGCATGCCCTGAAGGACAAGCGGGTCCTGTTGCTGGCGCTGTTCTACCTGCCGGTGACCCTGAGTATCTATGGCCTGGGCCTGTGGTTGCCGACGCTGATCAAGCAGTTCGGCGGCAGCGACCTGGTGACCGGTTTCGTGTCTTCGGTGCCCTATATTTTCGGCATCATCGGCTTGTTGGTCATTCCCCGCAGCTCCGACCGCTTGAATGACCGCTACGGCCACCTGGCCGTGCTCTATGTCTTGGGCGCCATTGGGCTGTTCCTCAGCGCGTGGCTGTCGGTACCGGTGCTGCAACTGGCGGCGCTGTGCCTGGTGGCGTTTGCACTGTTTTCCTGCACGGCGGTGTTCTGGACCTTGCCGGGACGCTTCTTTGCCGGCGCCAGTGCGGCGGCGGGCATCGCGTTGATCAACTCGGTGGGTAACCTGGGTGGCTACATCGGGCCGTTCGTGATCGGTGCGCTGAAGGAATACACCGGCAACCTGGCCTCGGGGCTGTATTTCCTGTCCTGTGTGATGGTGTTCGGCCTGGTGTTGACCGGCGTTGTGTATCGCCTGCTGGAGCGCAAGCATGTGCTGCCGGCGGATCAGTTCGCGGCCAGTGCGCGGGGGGCGACGCGCATCTGATTCAGAGGTCACCCCGATCCACTGTGGGAGCGAGCCTGCTCGCGATAGCGGTGGGTCAGCTTGCATCCCTGTTGAATGTGCCGTCGTCATCGCGAGCAGGCTCGCTCCCACAAGGGGCTTGGCGCTGTATTTGAGTTTTGTTTACAGGAGAAAACCATGCGTTTAGTTCAGTTCGAATTGGATAACGGTGAGCGCCGCGTCGGTGTGGTCGACGGCGACCGGGTGCGGGAAGTGCAGTGCGCGACGACCGTGCGTGAGCTGGCGCTGGCGGCCATCGAGGCGGGTGTGAAGCTGGAGCAGCAGGTCAATGGCCTCGGGTTCGGTGCCGAGCATGATTACCCGCGGTTGCTCGCCGAGCTGCGTATCCTGCCGCCACTGGATCACCCGGACCCGGCGCACCTGCTGGTCAGCGGCACCGGCCTGACCCACCTGGGCAGCGCCTCGGCCCGGGACAAGATGCACCAGCAGGCCGGCGATGAAACCGCCATGACCGACACCATGCGCATCTTCAAGTGGGGGGTCGAGGGCGGCAAGCCCCAGGCCGGTCAGGCCGGCGTGCAACCGGAGTGGTTCTACAAGGGCGACGGCGGCATCGTCGTCCGTCCGGGTCATCCGTTCCCGTTGCCGCCGTTCGCCGAAGACGCCGGCGAAGAGCCGGAAATCAGCGGCCTGTACGTCATCGGCCTCGACGGCAAGCCTTATCGCCTGGGTTTCGCGGTGGGCAACGAGTTTTCCGATCACGTGATGGAGCGCAAGAATTACCTGTACCTGGCCCATTCGAAACTGCGCAGTTGCAGTTTTGGTCCGGAACTTCGTGTCGGTGAATTGCCTCAACATCTATCCGGAACCAGTCGTATCCTGCGCAACGGCGAAGTGCTGTGGCAGAACGAATTCCTCAGCGGCGAGGCCAACATGTGCCACAGCCTCGAGAACCTGGAATTCCACCATTTCAAGTACAGTCAGTTCCTGCGTCCGGGGGATGTGCACGTTCACTTCTTCGGCACCGCGACCCTGTCGTTCGCCGATGGCATCCGTACCCAGCCGGGGGACGTGTTCGAAATCAGCCAGGCCGAATTCGGCGCGCCGCTGGTCAACGGCATTGCCCCGGTGGACGCGGTGTTCAACCCGGGTACTATCGGCACACTTTAAGAGGAGACTTGCGATGAACCAGATCCTTGGTCACAACTACATCGGTGGGACGCGCAGCGCGGCCGGCCAGACGCGTTTGCAGAGCCTCGATGCCAGCACTGGCGAAGCCTTGCCGGGTGATTTCATCCAGGCCACGGCTGAAGAGGTCGACGCAGCCGCCAAGGCGGCCGCCGCGGCTTATCCAGCCTACCGCAGCCTGAGCGCGGTGCGCCGGGCCGAGTTCCTCGAGGCCATTGCCGATGAGCTGGACGCCTTGGGCGATGAGTTCGTCGCCGTGGTCTGCCGTGAAACCGCGTTGCCTGCTGCTCGGATCCAGGGTGAGCGGGGTCGTACCAGCGGGCAGATGCGCCTGTTCGCCAAAGTCCTGCGCCGTGGTGATTTCTACGGTGCGCGTATCGACCGCGCCCTGCCGGAGCGCCAACCGCTGCCGCGCCCGGACCTGCGTCAGTACCGCATCGGCCTGGGCCCGGTGGCAGTGTTCGGCGCCAGCAACTTCCCGTTGGCCTTTTCCACGGCCGGTGGTGACACCGCGTCGGCTCTGGCGGCTGGCTGCCCGGTGGTGTTCAAGGCCCATAGCGGCCACATGGCGACCGCAGAGTGGGTGGCCGATGCAATCATCCGTGCCGCCGAAAAAACCGCGATGCCGGCCGGTGTCTTCAACATGATCTACGGCGGTGGTGTCGGCGAGTGGCTGGTCAAGCATCCGGCGATCCAGGCCGTGGGTTTCACCGGTTCCCTTCGGGGCGGGCGTGCCCTGTGCGACATGGCCGCCGCGCGTCCGCAGCCGATCCCGGTGTTTGCCGAGATGTCGAGCATCAACCCGGTGATTGTCCTGCCTGAAGCGCTGGCGACCCGCGCCGACAGTATTGCTCGCGACCTGACCGCCTCGGTGGTGATGGGCTGTGGCCAGTTCTGCACCAACCCGGGCCTGGTGATCGGCATCCGCTCGCCGCAGTTCACTGCATTTACCCAGCAGGTCGCCGCGCTGATCGGTGACCAGGCGCCACAAACCATGCTCAATGCCGGCACCTTGCAGAGTTACGGCAAGGGCTTGCAGAAGTTGCTGGCCCACCCGGGCATCGAGCACCTGGCCGGGCGCGCACAGCAGGGCAACCAGGCCCAGCCGCAGCTGTTCAAGGCCGACGCCAGCCTGTTGATCGAAGGGGACGAGGCGTTGCAGGAAGAGGTGTTTGGCCCGACCACCGTGTTCGTCGAAGTGGCCGACCAGGCGCAGCTCAGCGCCGCATTGAACGGCCTGCACGGTCAACTCACCGCGACCATGATCGGCGAGCCGGATGATTTCCAGCGGTTCAGCGAATTGACGCCGCTGCTGGAGCAGAAAGTCGGCCGGATCCTGCTCAACGGTTACCCGACGGGTGTCGAGGTGTGTGATTCGATGGTTCACGGCGGCCCTTATCCAGCCACCTCCGATGCCCGTGGCACGTCGGTGGGCACCCTGGCCATCGACCGCTTCCTGCGGCCGGTGTGCTTCCAGAACTACCCCGACAACCTGCTGCCGGAACCGCTGAAGAATGCCAATCCGCTGGGAATCCAGCGCCTGGTGGACGGGGTACCGGGCCGCGAGGCGCTCTGACGGTCGCGGGGGCGGCAGCGCCATTGAGGTTTGATGGACTGCCGCCATCGCGAGCAGGCTCGCTCCCACAGTGGTTACTGGGTGAATGCTGTATTTGCACACGCCGCAGAACCCTGTGGGAGCGGGCTTGCCCGCGAAGACGGCGGCACATTCAGCCTCGATGCCAACTGATCCACCGCTATCGCGAGCAAGCCCGCTTGTGTCTGAGTAAGGGAATAAACTCTGGGTTGAGAGGGGTAGATGGCAAGCTGTGAGTCCGCGGTGCTTGAAGCACGAGTGGGAGCAAAGCTGCCATCTACCTTTCTACTCTGGCCCATAAGCCCGAACAGTTGGACGAGCGGCACTCGAATCACAAGCGTGGGCAAAGCCAGAGCACTCTCATTTCTGAGTGTAAGAGGGTTTTGCCATGATTTCCTGGGTCGGTATCGATATATCCAAATCAAATCTCGTCGTTTGGGTTCGACCACAGAACCAAGGCTATGAGGTCCCCAATACGCTTGAGGGCTTTGCACAACTGGTCGAACAGCTAAGCCAGTACACGATTGGCCGGGTGTTACTGGAAGCCACGGGCGGCTATGAACGAAAGGTTATGGCAGCACTGCAGGAGGCAGGTTTCAATGTGCTCAGGATCAACCCTCGCCGGGCTAGAGCCTTCGCTGTAGCAATGGGCAAGAATGCCAAGACCGACCCCATCGATGCGGCTGTTCTTGCCGATTTTGCCGAAGCTCTGCACGCGTCTCACGAAAAGCCCATTTCACCTGAGCGTGAAGCACTGCGTGAGCTGATTCAGCTGCGCGAACACTTCGTCCAGCAGCGAGATGACAACAAGCGCCGGCTGCAGCAGGCTCAGCTTCCGGCGGTTATCGAGGTGATCAAAGACCATATTCGCTACCTGCAAATCCAAATCAAGCAGTTTGGCAAAGCCATTAATCAAAGCATGCGTAAGCTGGATGCGGAGAAGGCCGACCGACTCACGTCAGTTAAAGGGATCGGCACTGTGGCGACTGCTAGTTTGTTGGTTTACCTGCCTGAACTCGGTGAGCTTGATCGCAGAGAGATCGCGGCCCTGGCGGGAATCGCCCCCTACAACGACGACAGTGGTAATCACAGCGGCAAACGTCAGATTTACGGAGGAAGAGCGCGGGTCAGACGTGCGCTTTATATGTCGTGCTGGGTTGTCATCCGCTATCACGCCGACTTCAAGGCCCGGTATGAAGCACTTCGAGAGCGAGGCAAGAGCGCGAAAGTCGCGCTCATCGCCTGCATGCGAATATTGCTAATCAGACTGAATGCCATGCTTCGAGACGGCACTGAGTGGCGGTGACGGGTGGCGGAAGTAAGACAGTTGCTCCCACAATGGTTCCTGGGTGAATGCGGGATTTGCACACACCCTAGAACCCTGTGGGAGCGAGCCTGCTCGCGATGGCGGCGGAATATTCAACATCAGTGCAGGCTGACCCACAGCTTTCGCGAGCAAGCCCGCTCCCACAATGGTTCCTGGGTGGATGCAGGATTTGCACACGCCGCAGAACCCTGTGG
The DNA here is from genome assembly GCF_024749045.1 of Pseudomonas sp. B21-028. Classification (NCBI taxonomy): domain Bacteria; kingdom Pseudomonadati; phylum Pseudomonadota; class Gammaproteobacteria; order Pseudomonadales; family Pseudomonadaceae; genus Pseudomonas; species Pseudomonas sp. B21-028. The sequence goes on along the minus strand of NZ_CP087184.1, from coordinate 3,918,040 downwards.
GAGCGAGCCTGCCCGCGAAGGCGGCGGAATATTCAACATCAGTGCCAGCTGACCCACAGCTATCGCGAGCAAGCCCGCTCCCACAATGGTTCCTGGGGGAATGCAGGATTTGCACACGCCGCAGAACCCTGTGGGAGCGGGCTTGCCCGCGAAGGCGGCGGAATATTCAACATCAGTGCAGGCTGACCCACAGCTTTCGCGAGCAAGCCCGCTCCCACAATGGTTCCTGGGTGAATGCAGGATTTGCACACACCCTAGAACCCTGTGGGAGCGGGCTTGCCCGCGAAGGCGGCGGAATATTCAACATCAGTGCAAGCTGACCCACAGCTTTCGCGAGCAGGCTCGCTCCCACAATGGTTCCTGGGTGAATGCAGGATTTGCACACACCGCAGAACCCTGTGGGAGCGAGCCTGCTCGCGATGGCGGCGGTGAATCTGCCACTGCCATCGCGGGCAAGACCGACCCTCACATAAGGATCACGCCGTGAAGTCGCTGGCGTGCAGCTCCTTGACGCCGACCAGTTCGAACTCGAACTCGGCGGTAGCGTCGGCGTCGACGCTGCCGTAGAGAATGCCGTCGGCAAAGCGCAGTTGGCCGGTGGCGTTGGTGGCGTCGAAGGCGTTGCTGCCGATGAAGGTGAAGGCATCGACATTGGCGGTCAGTGGGTTGGCGTCCAGTCCGGTGAAGTCCAGCTGATCCAGTTCGGCGCTCTTGAAACCGTTGATCACATCGCGCAACGCCCCGGTGCCCATGTCCGCCAGCGCTCCGAACACGTAGGTGTCCGCGCCGGTGCCACCGGTGAGGTTGTCGGTCCCGGCGCCGCCGATCAGCCGGTCATTCCCCGAGCCACCCACCAGCGTATCGTTGCCCGCGCCGCCATTCAGGATGTTCCCGCCGCTGTTGCCGGTCAGGGTGTCGGCGTAGGCACTGCCGGTCAGGTTCTCGACGTTCTTCAACGTATCGAGGCCGGAGCCTACGGTGTTCTGTTGCGAGGACGTCGAGAGCGTCACGGTCACCCCGGCCTGCGCCTGCGCGAAGGACACCGTGTCGTTGCCTTCACGCCCGTCCAGCACGTTGTTTCCGGTCCCGGCGAACAACGTGTTGTCCAGCGTATTGCCGGTGCCGTTGGCCGCGTCAGGCGTGTCGATGTACAAGTTCTCGACATTGCTGGTGAGGGTGTAGGTCGCCAGGCGGCTGTGCACACTGTCGATGCCTCCGGACAGTGCATTGCTGTTGGTCTCGATCACGGCGTCGCCGGTATTGTCGACATAGTAGGTGTCGTTGCCATCGCCGCCGCTCATGCTGTCGTTGCCGGCAGCACCGTCGAGCACGTTGTTGGCGATGTTGCCAGTGATGAAGTTGCGTCGTTCGTTACCGGTGCCATCGATGTCCGAGACGCCGGTGAGCACCAGGTTCTCGAGATTGGCCCCCAGTGTCCAACTCACCGAAGCCTTTACCGTATCGATCTGCGAGGTCGAGGTGTTGGTTTCCACCACGCTGTCGAACGCGTTATCGACCACGTAGATGTCATTGCCATCGCCGCCGGTCAGGGTGTCCGCCCCCAGGTCGCCATCCAGGGTGTCGTTGCCCGAGCTGCCCACCAGGGTATCCGCCTGGTCGGTACCGAAGATCATCCCGCCCTGGTTCTGGGCGTTGTCGAAGATGTCCTGCACGCTGTTGTTGTCGTCGGGATTGCCATGCAAGCCCAGGTCATCAGCGATGTAGTCAGCCAGCCGTTGGCCGACGATTTCCGCCGACTCCTCGTGCAGATGCCAGACGTCGTCCGGGTACACCAGCGGATCGACTTCGTAGCGCAACGGCAGGTCGGTGTAGTCCACCGCCAGCTTGACGTCGGCGCGCTCGGCCGCCATGGCTTCCTGGGCGGCGCGGACATAGTCGACACCTTCGACAATCGCGGCAATCTTCTCCTCGGAATAGCCACGGGCCCGCGCCGCGTCCTGCTCGTAGTGGCCGGTTTCCATCAGGTACACGCTGAAATTGCCGAGCTGGGCATGCAGGTAGTCGAACACCTTCAGCGTCGCGGCCTTGTAGGCTGCGGCCGCTGCCTGTTTGTCGGTGGCGCGGGCGATCTCCTGGGCGCCTTCCTCGCCCTGGCCCCAGATGATGCCCATGGTGACGTTATCGATGGCCTTGAGTTCGCTGAGCTGGTCCTTGAGCAACGTCACGGCACGCAACAGCGCGGGCCCGGGCTGGTTGGTGTCGGTCAGCCACCAGCACAACTTCAGTTCTTCGGGACTCAGTGTCGACAAACCGTTGACGGTGCTGCCGCCCACCGCGATGTCGATGCCATTACCGTCGGCGTCGGTGAACTGGCTGCGTACGTCGTAGGGGGTGTAGCGCTCCAGGTCGTTGACCAGCATCGAGGTGCCGGATTGATCGTCATCCTCGGTCATGCGCAGCAGGCGTGCATTGGATTGGCCGAGAGTCGGCAGGTAGAGGATGTCTTGCTGGGCGCGCTCGCCGAACACGAAATCACTGGCGGTCAGGGTGTTGAGATAGTTGCCGCTGAGGGCGATCTCGAAGCGGTTGCCATCGGAATCGGCTTCGGCGGACTTGATGTAGGTCTTGTCGCCGGCCGAGTTCAGGGTCATGTACAGCGTGCCGTTGGTGCCGTCGCCAAGGCCGGTGAAGCCCAGGCTGGAGACGTCGATCTTGTCCACGCCCACGGTGAAGTCATAGACCGTGTCGGTGGCCGTCACGCCGCCGGTGTCGTAGTCGCGGTAGCTGTCGAGCACGTTGGTGTAACGGAAGGTATCGGCGCCGTCGCCGCCGTACAGGGAGTCGCGTCCGGCGCCGCCGTCGACGATGTCCGCGCCGGTGCCGGCCTTGATCGTGTCGTTGCCGCCCAGGCCGAGGATCAGGTCCGCGCCGGCGGTACCGTTCAGGGTCTCGGCGCTGCTGGTCCCGGTGATGGTATTGGCCGGTGCGTCGGCCACCACCAGGGCGAAGTTGTCACTGACCGAGGCACCTGAAGGATCGGTGGCCTTGACCAGCACGTCATAGCTACCGGATGCGGTGCTGGTCGGTGTGCCGCTGAAGGTCAGGCTGGTGGCATTGAACGTCAGCCACGCGGGCAGGGCCCTGCCGTCGGCAAGGGTCGCGGTGTAGGTCAATACGTCCTGGTTGCCGTCGGTGAAGCTGTCGTGGGCCACGGTGTAACGGAACGGCGTGCTTTCACTGGCAGTCTGGTCGAGGAGCGGGATAGCCACGACTGGCGCCACGTTGCCGGGGGTGTTCTGGTCGGCGAACACGAAGTGGCTGGCCGTCAGGCTGCTGACCAGATTGCCCGCCAGCGACACTTCGAAGCGGTTGCCGTTGGCGTCGACCGTCAGGTCCTTGAGGTAGGTGCGGTTGGTCGAGGCGCTGTAGGTCAGTTGCAGGGTGCCATTCAGGCCATTGCCCAGGCCGGTGTAGCCGAGCGCCGAGACGTCGATCTTGTCGGCGGCCACGTCGAAGTCGAGGATCTGGTCACTGGCGCTGGTGGAACTGGTACGGTAGCTGTCGAGCTTCGAGGTGTAGCGGAACACGTCGGCACCCGTGCCGCCGGTGAGTTTGTCCACCCCGGTACCGCCGACCAGGATGTCGTTCCCGGCCGCGCCATTGAGGGTGTCGTTCCCGGCGCCACCGAACAGCTGCTCGTTGGCCGCGGTGCCGGTCAGCGTGTCGTTGTTCGGCGTGCCGTTGATGACGACGGAGGCGGGCACATCTTGCACGGCGAGGGTGAAACTGTCGCTGACGGTGGCGTTGCTGCCGTCCGTGGCGGTGACTTGTATGGAATAGGTGCCTGAAGCGGTGTCACTTGGCGTACCGCTGAACGTGCGCGTGGCGGCGTCGAACACCAGCCAGCTGGGCAGGGCGCTGCCGTCGGCCAGTTTGGCGGTGTAGCTGAGGCTGTCGTTGTCCGGGTCGCTGAAACTGGTGGCAGGCACCACGTAGCTGAACGGTGTGTTCTCCGTTGCATTCTGGTCCAGCAGCGGCGTCGCCAGCACTGGCGCGTGGTTGGTCGGTGACGATGTAGCGAACACGAAGTTGGCACTGGTCAGCGTGTTGAGGTAGTTGCCGTCCAGGGCCACTTCGAAGCGGTTGCCATTGGCGTCGGCGGTCAGGGACTTGATGTAGGTCTTGGTGCCGGCGCTGTTGAGCACCAGGTACACGGTGTCGTTCTTGCCGTCCCCCAGGCCGGTGAAGCCCAGGGCCGACAGGTCGATCTTGTCGGAGGCGACATTGAAGTCGGTGATCAGGTCGCCCAGGTTGACGCCGCCGGTGTTGTAGTTGCGGTAGCTGTCCAGGCGGTTGGAAAACACGAAGGTGTCCGCCCCGGCGCCGCCGGTGAGGGTGTCCATGCCGGCCCCGCCGTCGAGCTTGTCATCGCCGGCGCCGCCACTGAGGCTGTCGTTGCCCGCCAGGCCGAGCAGGGTATCGGCCGAATCACTGCCCGACAGCGAGTCGTTGCCACTGGTGCCGGTGACCACCCGGTTGAAGATGAAGTTGTTCGCCGTCAGGGTGCTGGCGAGGTTGCCGGAGAGAATCAACTCGAAGCGATTGCCGCTGGCATCGGCGTCGAAGTCCTTGATGTAGGTACGGTCGCTGCTGGCGCTGTAGCTGACCTGCAAGGTGCCGCCACGGCCATTGCCCAGGCCGGTAAAGCCCAGGCCGGCAAGGTCGATCTTGTCCTGGGTGACGTCGAAGTCGGTGATGGTGTCGTCGAAACTGGTGGTCGCGTTGCGGTAGCTGTCGGACTGGCTGGCGAAGCGGAACGTATCGGCGCCCGTGCCGCCGGTGAGTTTGTCGACGCCCGCGCCGCCCACCAGGATGTCGCCACCGGCTCCGCCGTTGATCGTGTCGTTTCCGGCGCCGCCGTAGAAGATCTCGCTGGCGCTGGTGCCCAGCAGCGTGTCGTTGCCGGCCGTGCCTTGTACGGTGGTCATCGGCGCCGTGGCGCTGACGTAGCTGCCATCGCCATAGACCAGGGTGGCGCCCTTGCTGGTGTGGCTGATGGTATTGGCGATGATCGCGTTGCGATCGGTGCCGTCTTCGTTGCGCTCGGCCACGCCGTATGTGGACAGGTCGCTGCCGCTGATGAGGTTGCCCTGGATCGTGTTATCGCTGCCGTTGAAGTACTTGCCGGAGACGCCCAGGGTGTCGTCGTAGGACTGGATGATGATCTCGGGGACGGCGCCGCCCAGGGAATTGTTGTTGAGGGTGTTGTCGAGAATCTCGACGTGGTTGCTGCCGTAGATGCGTACCCCGGCGCTGGCGTTGTCGTGGATGTCGACGCCGGTGACTGTCACCTCGCTGGACAGTTTGATCAGCACGCCTTCGGCACCGTTGCCGTACACCTCGCCACCGGTGATGGTGATATTGCTGGGGGAGGGGATGTCCTCGCTGCCGCGCTGTACCACGATGCCGTTGCCGCCGTTGTCATAGGCGACGTTGTTGGTGAGGGTGAAGTCGTGGGTGCTGGTGACGACGTTGAAACCGTGCCGGTCGTTGTCGTAGGCGACGTTGTTTTCGAAGGTGCTGTCGCTGAGGAAGTCGGCCACGAAGCCGTCCAGGCCATTGCCGTGGGACACGCTGTTCTTGATGACCATGTTGACGGTCTGCTCGTGGGGGTCGAAGCCGTACCCCGAGCAGTCCTTGATCTCGACGCTGTCGATGGTGACGTTGGAGTCGTAGCCTTCTTCGCCGGGAATGTAGCCGTTGAACCAGCCGTCGATCTTGCCGGTGGTGTGGTCGCGGTTGCCGTCGATGGTGAGTTGGCTGATACCGAAATCATGGGTCTCTTCGCCGTAGGCGGAGCGGATGATACCGGTGATCTTGGTGTCGGAGCCGTCGGCCACCTTGATGGTGGACTCGCCCATGCCGTCGCCATAGAGGTGGACGTTGCTCTTGAGCATCAGGCAGCCATCGGAAGGTTCCTCGCCCCCGAAACGATGTAGGTCCCGGCCGGTACATACACCTGCCCCCCGCCTGCCGCTGCCGCCGCGTCAATCGCTGCCTGGATGGCCGCGGTGTCATCGGTAATACCGTCTCCTTTGGCGCCAAAATTTTGTACGTTGAAAATCATGAGTTTATCTCCGTATCGGGCTGGAACCACGGTAGATGCCAATATTCCATCGGCGACCACAGGGTTATGACCTGACGGAGCGGGAAAGTTGTGACCGAATGTCGGGGAGGTGTCAAAAAGCTGAACTACCTGATCAGCGGTCGGGAACCCTGCTCGGGAAAAGTTACGTTTCATTGACGCCGCGCCCCCTGTGGGAGCGAGCCTGCTCGCGATAGCGGTGGATCAGTTTGCATGGATACTGAATGTGCCGCCGCCAATCGCGAGCAGGCTCGCTCCCACAGGCTGGATGATGATGGCGAGATAGGCGGTTCCTTGATTGGCATCAACCCCGGGATCTGGCCCACGCGTTAGTCTCGGGTAAACCATCGAGTGCAACCGGACGGCCCCCATGATCTATCCGCTGCTCCTGACCTTGCACCTGTTCGCCGCCCTGGTGTTCATCGGCACGGTGTTCTTCGAAGTGCTGTTCCTGGAGAGCATCAGCCAGCAACTGCCCGCCAAGGTCATGGTGCTGCTCGAACAGGGCATCAGCCGGCGTGCCCGCCAGTTGATGCCCTGGGTGTTGCTGGTGCTGTTCGGTGCGGGTGGCGGGATGGTCTGGTTGCGTTATTGGCCGGTGTTGATGTCGCCGTGGCAATCGTCGTTCGGTTTGTTGCTGGGTTGAAGGTCCTGCTGGCGGGCAGTGTGTTGGGGCATTTTCTCTGGGCCATGTGGCTGTTCAGGCGTGGACGCATGAACGCCCGTTACGTCCAGGTCATCCACACGCGGGTGTTCCTGCACCTGGTGGCAATCGTGCTGTTGGCCAAGGGCATGTTCTACGTCACTTGGTAACGGGGTGGCGTGGGTTCAAGGCGCTTGATACAGGTCAAGGTGGCGTGGTGGGTGAAGCCGGACAATGTCCCCGCGCAGCCACTCGGAGATTGTCATGTTCGACCCGTTACATAAATTCCACGGAGGCGTCGGCTCCCTCGATCTGCTCCGGGGGTTGCGCCACAGCCGCCAGAAACGGCGGCCGCTCTCGTTGTCGGTGCACCTGCCGTCGCGCCTGAGGCTGACGTCGTGTTCGCCCCTTGCCAGCGTTTGCCAATGCGCCGGGATCGACGTCTATCTGCAATCACTGATGCACGAGATGGGCCTGGTCGGCTGTCACCTGGGAACGGGCCGACGGGTCGATCAGTTCTGGTTGACCGGCGGCACACCGGTGATCGTTCATTTGCAGCAACTGATGGGGGAGTTGCGCAAGCGTTTCGACTTTTCCGAAAGCGGCGACCAGGGCATCGAGCTGGACCTGCATCACACCGACTGGTCGACCATGGGCCTGATCCGCGACCAGGGCTTTACCCACGTCAGCATCGGTGTTCCGGACATGGGCGCCGACCGCGAGCTGTCGGTGGATCGCTACCAGAACCCGGCCCCGATCCATTCATTGATCGACGCGGCGCGGACCTTCGGTTTTCGCTCCATCAGCATCGACCTCGGTTATGGCCACGCCTGGCAGACGCCCCACAGCTTCGCGCTGAAGCTGGCCACCCTGATCGAACTGGAGCCGGACCGGCTGCATGTCTTCGACTATGCCCGGGCGCCATATCGCTACCGTTCGACGGACGCGGCGATGGCCGGCAGCTTTTGCAGCCAGGCGGACAAGGACGCCATGCGCCGGGTCAGTTGCGAACAACTGATCGGCGCGGGCTACCACTACATCGGCCGAGGGCTGTTCGTCCGGGCCGACGATGACCTGGCGGTCGCCCAGGAACATGGCCGCTTGCACCATAACTGCCAGGGTTTCACCCGGCATGGTTGTTGTGATCATGTGGGGTTCGGGCTGGCGGCCATCACCCAGATCGACGATCTGTACGTGCAGAACACCGCTGATCTGCTGCAGTACCGCCAGCAATTGGGGGCCGGGCAACTGCCGGTCTGGCGTGGTTGGCGCCGTGAGGCTGGGGATCAGGTCGGGGCGGCGGTGATCGAACAGCTGTCCTGTGACCTGGAACTGGACATCCCGGCCATCGAGGCCCGTTTCGGACTGGTTTTTCGCGAGTATTTCGCGTCTATCTGGCCGCAGCTGGAGGCCTTGAATATCGATGGATTGATTGAATTGTCGAGCCGCTTCATCGGCATCCTGCCGGCCGGCCGGTTAAGCGTGGATGCGATCTGCAATCTGTTCGACCGGTGCCCTGACGATGCCGTCGCCATCCCCTTCGAACCGATACCTGCCAGGCTTTTTGAAAGGTTGAATCCATCATGAATTCCCCATCCGCGTTCAATCGTGCCCTGGTCGAGAAATACGACTGCCCGGGCCCACGTTATACGTCCTATCCCACGGCACCGCAGTTTCACCAGGCTTTTGCCATGGACGACTACCGCGAGGCTGCCCGGCGCAGTAACCAGGCCTTGGTGCCCAAGCCATTGTCGGTGTACATCCATATCCCGTTCTGCCAGAGCCTGTGCTACTACTGCGCGTGCAACAAGATCATCACCCGCAAGACCCATCGCGCCGCAGAATACCTGACGTACCTCAAGCGTGAAATCGCCCTGCAAGCGAGCTTGTTCGACCGCACGCGCAAGCTGACCCAGCTGCATCTGGGGGGCGGCACGCCGACCTATCTGACCCACGAGCAACTGGCCGAGCTGATGGACTGCCTGCACCAGTCGTTCGACATGGATGACAGCGACGCCCATGAGTTCTCCATCGAGGTCGACCCACGCACTATCGCTGCCGAACAGATCAGGGGGCTGCGCCAGTTGGGATTCAACCGCCTGAGCTTCGGCGTCCAGGATTTCGATGCCCGGGTGCAAGCCGCCGTCAACCGGGTACAAAGCGAAGCCCAGGTCGCGGCGTTGGTGGCGGCGGCCCGCGAGGCGCGCTTCAAGTCGGTCAGCGTCGATCTGATCTACGGTTTGCCGTTGCAGACCCTCGCCAGTTTCGATGTCACCCTGGACAAGATCATCGCCCTGCGTCCCGACCGGATTGCGGCCTACAGCTACGCGCATCTGCCGCAGCGGGTGAGGGCGCAGCGGATGATTCGCCCTGAAGACATGCCGCCGCCGGAGCGCAAGCTGGAGCTGCTCGAACTGACCATCAATCGGTTGAGCGAGGCGGGTTATGTCTACATCGGCATGGACCACTTTGCGCTGCCGGACGATGAACTGGTGCATGCCCGTGGCCAAGGTACCCTGCAGCGCAATTTCCAGGGCTATTCCACCCACGCCGACTGCGACCTGATCGGCCTGGGCGTGTCTTCGATCGGCAAGGTCGGCGACAGCTATAACCAGAACGTCAAGGAGCTGTCGCAGTATTACGCCCGTTTGGACCAGGGGTTGCTGCCGGTGCAACGCGGCTATCGTCTGAGCGATGACGACCGCTTGCGGCGTGAAGTCATCAACGAACTGATGTGCCATGGGCGGGTGGATGTCGGCCGGGTCGAGGCGGGTCATGGCATTTGCTTTAGCGAATACTTCGCCGATGCGCTGGCCCGGCTCCAGGAGCAGGTGCGCGATGGATTACTGCAAATCCACCCCGACGCGCTGGTACTGCTGCCCCAAGGGCAACTGATGATGCGCAGCGTCGCCATGGCCTTCGATGCTTATCTGGAAGCAGCCCCGACGGTTCAGTATTCGCGAACGGTTTGAGGCAGTGATGAAGCTCCACCAGTGATGAAGCTTCACTGTGGGAGGGAGCCTGCTCGCGATAGCGGAGTGTCTGTCACGAAGGTGTTGAATGTGCCGCCGTCATCGCGAGCAGGCTCGCTCCCACAGTATCCGGGGTGCCTCCGGCATTTGCGTCCGGCGCCGATCCCCTGTGGGAGCGAGCCTGCTCGCGATAGCGGAGTGTCTGTCACGAAGGTGTTGAATGTGCCGCCGTCATCGCGAGCAGGCTCGCTCCCACAGTATCCGGGGGTGCCTCCGGTATTTGCGTCCGGCGTCGATCCCCTGTGGGAGCGAGCCTGCTCGCGATAGCGGTGGGTCAGCCTGCATGGATGTTGAGCATGCCCAAGCCAGGTCAGGTTTTTTCACCATCGGCTGCCATGGACGCCGGGATCAGGTCGCGTATGGCATAGAACCCCTGCACCAGCCGATTCTTGGCCCGGTACTCGCAGAGCAGCAGCAAGGTATCGGGCAACTGGCCGATCGATGAGGCAGGCTTGACCACCATGGTCTTGCCTCCCGAGCGTAAACGGACAAGTGTTCCAGGTTCGAATGTGCCCATCTTCATTCACCTCACAGTCATGGTGTTTGTGCGTTCGACCCAACCCCCACCTAGCGCCTTGTACAAGTTGACCTCGGCGAGCAGTTGCGACAGCCGGTCGACGATAAGGGTCTGCCGGGCGCTGAACAGCGAGCGTTGTGCATCGAGGAACGTCAGGCTGCTGTCGACACCGATGCGATAGCGACGCTCCGCCAGCCTGTAGTAGTCCTGGTTGGCTTGTACCAGATCGGCCTGCGCGACCAGCTGTTCCTTGTAGGTCTTGCGCGCCGCCAGACCATCGGAGACTTCCCGGAAGGCAGTCTGGATCGATTTCTCGTACTGGGAGACGCGGATATCCTTCTGGATCTTCGAATAGTTCAGGCTCGCCCGAAGGCTGCCGGCATTGAAGATCGGCAGGTTGATCTGAGGCTGGAACAGCCAGCTGCCCGACCCGCCCTTGAACAGCCCGGACAACTCGTTGCTCGAGGTGCCGGCGTTGGCAGTCAGGCTGATGCTCGGGAAGAAGGCGGCACGGGCCGCGCCGATATTGGCGTTGGCCGCTTGCAGCAGGTACTCGGCCTCGAGCACATCCGGGCGGCGTTGCAACAGGTCCGAAGGCAGGCCGGCCGGTACCTCGCTCAGCAGCTCGGAGGCCAGGGGGCGGGCGGGCAGGTCCTCCTCGACCGAGGTGCCGACCAGCAGGGTGAGGTTGTTGAAGTCCTGGGCAACCTGGCGCTGGAACTGGGCCAGGCGAGCCCTGGCGTCCTCCACCGAGGTGCGTGACTGGCTCAGGGCCAGGGCCGAGGCGGTGCCCACCTGATTGCTTCGTTCTGTCAGGCGCAGGCTCTGTTCATAGGACTGCAGCGTGTCACGGGTCAGGGCCAGCAACTCCTGGTCGGCACGCCAGGTCAGGTAGGCACTGGCGACACTGCCCACCAGGCTCAACTGAGTGCTGCGGCGGGCTTCTTCGCTCGACAGATAGGTGAGGGAGGCCTGGTCGCTGAGGCTGCGAATGCGGCCGAACAGGTCCAGCTCATAGGAACTGATGCCCAGCGTGGTGGAATACGTGCTGCTGATCGCCGGCTTGCCGGTTCCCGTCAGGCTGCCCGGCAGCCGCTGGCGCGAGCCGGTGCCGTTGGCACTGATTGCGGGGAAGATGTCCGCGCGCTGGATCCGGTATTGCGCCTGGTAGGCCTCGACGTTCAGGGCCGCCACGCGCAAGTCGCGGTTGTTGGCCAAGGCGCTTTCGATGAGTTGTTGCAGCGCCGGATCATGGAACAGGTCTCGCCAGCCCTGATCGGCCGCGGCGGGGCCCGACAGCGCCGGGGCGTAGGCGGATGTCTGGGGATATTGCGCGGCGACAGGGGCATCGGGGCGCTGGTAGTCCGGGATCAGCGAGCAACCGCCGAGCAGGAGTGTCGCGGCAGTCAAGGGGCTCAGGAGTTTACGCATCGACCTGTCTCATCGTGATGCCTGCCAGGCCCCGGTGGCACGGGCAGGGGTTCGGTTAGATCCGTACTCGCCAGTGCCTGCGCATCAGGACCCGATCATCCATTTCGCCAGCCCATGCCGTCCGCTGACACCAAGCTTGGCGGCGGCGCGTTTGAGGTAGGTTTCGATGGAGCTGTTTTTGACTTGCAGCTTTTCCGCTATCTCCGGAACGGTACCGCCTGCCAGAAGCCCCAGGCAGACCTCTTTTTCCCGCACCGAAAGGGTCACGTCACACGGGCTCAATCGTTCATCGAAATCCCGTTGCAACTGTGTCTGGTCGGCGATGTTCAGCGGATGAGAGGCGCTACCCGGGCTCCTGATAGACGATTGTCGGTTGAGGTGGGCATGGCGCTCCCCCAGCGGTAACAATGTTTCGGACAGGTATTTCAAAAAGGACAGTTCCTGGAGGGAAAAGTCGCGTTGTGCCTGGGGACGGTGCAGTGAGATCACACAACGACGATTGCCCTTGCGCGAAATCAGGCTGCATTGGTGGGAAGTACCCAGACAGTTGTTGTCTTTTTCGTTTTTCATCCGCGCGCCCAAGTGGATCAGCAGGGCGTCCTCCACTTCCAGCACCCGTTTCACCAGAGGGTGATCGTTGCGCTGTATCGCAGTGGTAGGGCAAACGGATTGCATCTGCGGGCTTTTCGGCTGGCCTGCATCCCCGAGCAACTGCACATCGAGGACGGTCGCCTGGGCATCGTCAATTGTCCACTCACTCAGTTCGAGCCGACTGACAGGCACCGATGTTTCGATCAGTTGGTGCATGTTGGTCAAGAAACTCTCGTGTCCGACACTTGAAATCAGCTTTCCTAGCTCCGCGTAGATGTGCGTGTTTTGCGCACCTCCAAAAACCGCATGTCGATTCATATGCTTATCCTGCATATTGAAACTGCTCCGCATCTCAGTGACCGTTGACGGAGAAAAATCCGATCGCTTCCTAAAATGCTGAAGCCTTTTCTGGATTTAAGACCTGAGGATCAAAATCACCTGTGAATCCATTCACATGAAAAACGATTCAGCCGGTGGGACTATTAAGCATTCTCATGTAGGAAAAGTCTGTAAGGGAAAACAGGGACAGTCCAACGCTCCTGTTTAACTGACGATTCCTGGCAAAAACCTCTCTCTTGCAAAAACCCTTGGGTCCGTACGGGCATCCAGACTGGTCTGGCTTTTTCTGTTTTACATTTAAAAACATGATGTTACAGCGGTGCCTGGATCATTGAGCGGTGCCTGCGTCTGGTTTTCGACGTCCCGACAGGGCTTTTTTCCTGGGTTAAACGTCCAGAATTAAAGTTCCAAATTTTCAGGACGCCCCCTATTTTTGAATTTTTTTCATTTTTTGTCTATGCGTGAGTCGATTTCAGTCATTGACGCGGGCTGCTGCCGGTTGTAAGCCGGGTTTGAACGACAGGATGTCGAGGTTCTTTTTGCGCCAGCTGCTCTGTGGTGTCAGGCGGAAGTACCATTCCCGGGCCCAGCAGGCGAATGTCGACTCGGCCTGTTCGATGCCGCTCATGAAGCGTGCGGCATTGACGATGCCGTTGGCCCGGGGGAGTCGATACGACTGGTACTGCGCCAGCGCGCTGCCAAGGTCCGGCGTCTGCGCCAGGCAATCGGCAAGCACCACGGCATCTTCGATGGCCTGTGCCGCACCCTGGCCCAGGCTGGGCAGCATTGGATGGGCGGCATCGCCCAGCAGCACCACGTGGCCGTCACGGCATTGCTTCACGGGATGACGGTCCCGGGCGTGCATTTTCAACAGCGCGCTCTCGGGCGTGGCCTCGATGGCGGCAACCACTTCCGGTGCCCAGCCGGCATAGGCGCCGAGCACTTCCTGTTTACTGACGTTCAAGGCGTCATCCGCGGCATTGGCACGGTTGCAGGTACCCCACCAGTACGCGTGGCCATCCCCCACGTCACACAACCCGAACCGCTTGCCGCGCCCCCAGTAATGCGCCACGTAGCCCTCGGTCATCACCGGATGACGCAACGGCGTTACCGCCAGCCAGGCGATGTAGCCCGAGGGGCGTGTCGGGGTCTCGCCGAGCATCTGCCGGCGGATGACCGAGTTCAGGCCGTCGGCGCCTATCAGCAGGTCGGCCTCCTGGGTGCTGCCATCTTCGAACTGCACCGTCACGCCATCCGGGCGATGGCTGTAGCCCACGCAACGCACCCCGGTGGTCAGGCTGTCGGGAGCGAGCTGCTGGGCCAGGGCGCGCAATAGCAACGGGCGCTGGATATTCACATTGGCATGGCCCAGTTGCTCGCCGACCTCATGGATCGGCATGCGAGTGATGGGCTCGCCGTTGTGCTTCTTGAAGAAAAACTGGCGGATCGCCTGGCCCGCCTGTTCCACCGGCACGTGGGCATCGATCGAATGCAGCGCCGCCATGGCATTGGCCATGATCGACAAACCGGTGCCACCGGTGCGCAGCGTCTGGGCCGCTTCGAAGACCTTGACCTGCCAGCCCGCTCGTTGCAGGGCGATGGCCGCGGTCAGCCCGCCGATACCGGCGCCCGCCACGATGGCTTTCCTGGGTGTTGTCATGTTGGTTTCACCTGTTTCGTGGTGCTATTCACTTGAGGTTTGTATGAATCATTGTGGCGAGGGGATTCATCCCCTCGCCACAGATTTAATTTCAGTTGGCCCCTTGAGCATCTAGGCCAACGCCGCCAGGGCGCCGGCGTGTGCGGCCCGGGCCGCGTCCATTCGCGAGCGGATGATGTCGCCCACCCGCTCGATGTACGGCTCGCGCATCATGGTCAGATGGTCGCCTTCCACGGCCACCCGCTGCACCTGGGGCGCAATCGTCCGCCAGCCGCGATACGGGTCGTGGAAGGCCGTGCCCACCAGCTCATGGGGCGCCTGCAACACGTCGGGCAGCTCGACATCCGCGGCGAACAGCGTGATCGGCAGGTCCAGCGGCGGGAAACGGTAGTCCAGCAACGACTGCCAGTTGGCATGGAACACCTGGAACAGTTGCGTCAAGGCAGTCCGGGTGATGTTGTTGTCGAAAATGCCTTGCCCGATACCGTGCTGCTTGATCGCATCGAAGGCGTCCGCGTCGGTCATGCAGGAGAAGTCCAGCGCCTGGTAGTCGTATTCCTTCTGGCCGTCGCCGCTGAGCAACTCCCACATGAACCAGTTCATGAACTCGCTGCGTTCTATCCGGACCTCGCCCTGTTTGACGCGCACGATGGTGTCCAGCAGGAACACGTTGTGCAGGCGCCGTCCACGTCGCCGCAACTCGCTCGCCAGCTCATAGGCCACGATGCCGCCATAGGACCAGCCGCCGATGTTCAGCGGGCCTTGAGGCGCGACCTGTTCAATGGCGTCCGCGTAGCACACGGCCTGGGCCTGCACCGATTGCAGCGGCGCACGGGCATCCCAGGTTCCTGGCGCTTGCAGTGCATAGAGATGGACCTGGTCCTTGAGCGTCCGGGCGAGGGCGGCGTAGCACAGCACATGCCCGCCGATGGGGTGGACCAGGAACAGCGTCGGCGCCCGGTTGGCATTCTTGAAGTCCACCAGCGCGCCGGTGTCGGAGGGCGCGGTGTCGGTCCGCTGCAGGACCTGGGCGAACTCGGCAATGGTCGGGGCCTGGATGAAGTCGGACAGTGACGGCTCCAGGCCCTGGTGCCGGGTCAGCATGGCAACCAGTTGCACGGCCTTGAGCGAATTGCCGCCGAGCTCGAAGAAGTTGTCGTGCACGCTGATGTCTTCCAGGCCCAGGGCTTCTTGCCAGTAGGCTTGCAGCAAGTCCTCCGTGGCGTTCCTGGGCGCGGTGAACGGGCGCAGCAGGGTGGTCTGCACCTCGACCTTGTGCAGTTGCCGGCGGTCGATCTTGCCGGTGGGGCCGAGGGGTATCCGTGCAATGCCGACCAGGGTGGTCGGCACCATGTAGTCGGGCAGCGCCAGGCGCATCTCGGCCCTGAGTTGATCCAGGTCCGGCTCGCGCCCCGGCATGGCCTGGACGAAGCCCACCAGATAGCGACTGCCATCCGCTGCCGCCTTGTCGATGACCGCAACCTGCTGGATGTCGGCGCCGAATCGGCTGGAGCCGAGCATGGCCACTTCGATTTCTCCCAGTTCGACGCGATAACCGCGGATCTTCACCTGCGCGTCGCTGCGGCCCTGATAGACGAGATCGCCAGACGGCAGGTAGAAGCCGATGTCGCCGGTTTCATAAAGACGCCGGGTCTTGCCTTCCAGCTGGCGATAGATGAAGCGTTCGTCAGTCAGGTCAGGTCGATTCCAGTAGCCGTTGGCAAGGCAGATGCCTTCGATGAACAAGTCTCCGGTAACCCCGACCGGACAGGCGTTGCCCATGGCATCCAGGACATGCGTGCGGACCCCGTCGATGGGCGCGCCAATCGGCGGCATGCTCGGCCAGGACGCCGCGGCGCCTTCCAGTCTCAGACGGGTGACTACGTGGGCTTCGGTTGGGCCGTAGTGATTTTCCACTCGGCAATCGTCGAGGCTTTCCAGCAGGTTGCGGATTTCGGCGGTGATTTTCAGCTGCTCGCCGGCCACGCTGATCTGGCGCAGCGAGACGGGGCGGATATCGAGTTGCTGGGCGACTTCCGCCAGCCCCTGGAAGGCAACGTAGGGCAGGAACAGCCGATTGATGTCCTGCAACTGGATGAATTTCAGCAGCCGGATGAAGTCGTAGCGCAGCCCTTCATCGATCATGGCCAGCTCTGCACCGCCGCACAGGGTGGAGAAAATCTCCTGGAACGAGACGTCGAATGAAATGGGCGAGTACTGCAGCGTCTTCAACGGTATGCCGGCGTCCTGCTGGCGGTTCTGCCAGAGCACCAGGTTGGTCAGCGCACGGTGCGGCATGGCCACGCCCTTGGGACGTCCCGTCGAGCCCGAGGTATAGAGCAGGTAGGCGTTGTCTTCGCCCGCGATGCCGGCGGCAATGTGGGCGACCAGAGCGTGACTGTGGGCCAGGTCGTTGTCGAATCCGGCAGCCACGTCGTCCCAATGACACTTGACCGTCTCACCGGCCAGCGCGGTTGCCAGCGTGGCCGACGCATCGGCGAACAGCAGCAGGCTCGGCTGGGAGTCTTCAAGGATCAGCCGGATACGTTCATGGGGATAGCTCAGGTCGATCGGCACATACGCCGCGCCGGCCTGCACGACGCCGAGCAGGGCGACGATCAGCTCGGGCGAGCGGGGCATCATGATCGCCACCCGGTCGCCCTGGCCGATACCCTGCCGGTGCAGCCAGCTCACCAGTTGCGCGCAGGTATCGCTCAGTTGGCGATAGGACAGGCGGGTCTCTTCGAAGCTCACGGCGATCTGTTCGTCATGGCCCGCCAGGCGATCCAGCAACAAGGACGACAGATTGTCATGGGGCATGGCCGTGACCGGCGTTGGCATGGTTTGGACGGAGTCGGGCAACCAGGCCGGTATGCTCGGCGCCGAACCGGGCCCGGCGATCATCAGTTCAAGGGTGCGCAGCAGGTAATCGGCGTAGGCCTCGGCCTGGCTGGTGGCGACCCGCGCCGTGCAGTAATCCATTTTCAGTATCAGTGAACCGTTGGCGGGATGGCGCCCGATGGTGGTCAGCAGGTCATAGTTACTGGCTTCCGTGGTGTCCCATTCGGTGAGGATTTCCTGGTTCTGCGCCAGCATGTCCTTGAGCACATAGAAGTCGACGTAGTTGAACACCACGTCCAGGGCGACGGCGGTTTCGCGATGGATCAGTGCGAACGGATAGCGTCGGTGGGCGAACACCTGTTGCTCCTGGGCGATCAGCGCGCGGATCACCTCGAGCCAGTTGTGGCCCTGGGTGCTGAAGCGCACGGGCAGGGTGTTGAGGAACAGGCCCAGCACCGAGGCCGCATCTTCGAATTCCGGGCGACCGTGGCTGATGACGCCACACAACACATCGGTCTGGTTGGACAGAATGGCTTGGGCGAAACCATGGGCCGCCAGCAGGACGGCGCGCAGCGGCAGGTCGTGGGCTCGACAGAACGCCTCGAGCCGCGCCAGGTCTGCCGGGGGCAGCTCGCGCCAGGCCGAGCGGTGCGGAGCCGGGTCGGGGGCAACCACGGAAACCCAACTGGTCATGGAGGCGGCGGGTGCGTCGCGCAGGTATTCGCGCCAGAAGTCCCGGTGGACGTCGGACGCCATGGCGTCCTGCTCCAGGGCGGCAAAATCGGCGGGTGTGGTGCTCAGCACGGGCAGTACGTCCGTATCGGGCTCCGAGGTATAGAGCGTGATCAGGTCACGCATGAGGGTGGCGACGCTCCAGCCATCGAGAATCGCATGATGGAAACTCAACACCAGGTCGATTTCCTGGGCCGCGACAAATACGCAGAACTGATACAGCGGCGCCCGTTGCCAGTCTTCGCGGTAGCGCTTGCGCTCCTCCACATAGGCGGCAATCGCCTGGGCCCGTGCTTCAGGGCTCAGTGACACGGCGTCGATGATCTGCACCGGCGGCTCGACCCTTGAATGAATCCGGGCCATGGGGGTATCGGCGTGACCGATGTCGAACGACATGCGCAATGCCGGGTGACGGCGGATCAACGCGCGACAGGCCCGGTCCCAGGCGCGCGGATCCCAGCGCAGGCGCAGGCGGTAGCGGAAGATGTCGTGATAGATCGCCGAATCCGGGTGCATCATCGAGTGGTAGATCATCCCGACTTGCAGTTGCGAGGCGGCAAAAACATCCTCGAACTCACCTTCGCTGGCCAGGCGGATCGCCTCCGGCACCTGGGCGAACGGCGCGACATGGGACGAGGGAGACAGCTCCGCCGACGCGCCAGCTTGTGCCGGCAGGCTCTGAGCCAGTTCAGCGATGGTCGGGTGCTGATAGACCTGCGCCAGCGTCAGGGCGATCCCTTGTTCACGGGCCTTGATCTGCAAGTGGATGACCTTCAGGGAGTCGCCGCCGAGCATGAAGTAATTGTCGTGGATGCCGGGCACGGGGCGTTGCAGGTTGTCCGCCCAGAGCTGGGTCAGTGCCTGTTCCAGGGCGTTGCGCGGCGCGGTCGCGTCGGTGCTGCCAAAGGATTGCGCAGGCTCCGGCAAGGCTTTGCGGTCGAGCTTGCCGTTGGCGTTCAAAGGCAATTGTTCGAGCTGGATCAGGTGCCGGGGCACCATGTAGTCGGGCACATGCTGGCGCAAGGTTGCACTCAGGGCCTGGGGTGACAGCACACAGCCGGGCTCACCCACCAGGTAGGCACTGAGGCAGGCATCGCCTTCGGTTTCCTGGCGCGCAATGACCACGACTTCCTTGACGCCCTCACCAGCCGCCAGGCGTGCTTCGATCTCACCGAGTTCGATACGCAGGCCACGGATTTTTACCTGGAAATCGTTGCGGCCCAGGTATTCGATGCTGCCGTCGGGCAGCCAGCGACCGAGGTCGCCGGTCTTGTACAGGCGCGCTTTCGGGTCAGCCTGGAACGGGTCGCGGATAAACCGCTCGGCGGTCAATTGCTCGCGATTCAAGTAGCCCCGAGCGACCCCGATGCCGCCGATGTGAAGTTCGCCGGCGATGCCCGGCGGCAACAGTTGCAGGTTGGCATCGAGAATGTACAGCTGGGTATTGGCGATCGGGTGGCCGATAGGGACGATGCCCGGGTGTACATCGGGCCGGCAATGCCAGGCGGTCACGTCAATGGCCGCCTCGGTGGGGCCATAGAGGTTGTGCAACTGCACCCCTGGCAGGCGTTCGAAAAAGCGCGCCTGCAACGCATGGGGCAAGGCTTCGCCACTGCACAGGACTTTTTCCAGGGCCGGCAATGGTTGCGCCGTGACCTGATCGAGGAACACCTGCAGCATCGACGGCACGAAATGCAGCAGGGTGATGCCGGCGCTGTCCATGATCTCCAGCAGGTAGCGAGGGTCCTGATGCCCGCCGGGAGCGGCGACCACTAGTTGCGCGCCACTGAGCAGCGGCAGGAAAAACTCCCAGACGGACACGTCGAAACTGAACGGGGTTTTTTGCAGGACGCGGCTGTGCTCATCGAGCTGATAGGCGTCGCGGGCCCAGAGCAATCGGTTCACCACGCCGTCATGCTGGTTCATGACGCCTTTGGGCAGGCCGGTGGAGCCGGAGGTGTAGATCACGTAGGCCAGGTGCCGGGGCGTCAATCCAAGGGCAACGGGGTCCGGGTTGTGCTGCGGTTGCCGGGACAGGTGCTCGAGATCGCTGTCCAGACACAGCACCGGCATCGTCACGGCGGGCAGGCTGCTGAGCAACACATGGGTGGTCAGCAGGGCGCTGGGGGCACTGTCGCTCAACATGTGGCGCAAGCGGTCGGCGGGATAACCCGGGTCCAGCGGCACGTAGGCGCCGCCCGCCTTGAGAATGCCCAGCAGGCCCACCACCATTTCCAGGCTGCGCTCCAGGCAGATGGCGACCCGTGCGTCCGGGCCGATACCTGTTTCGAGCAGGGCGTGGGCCACCTGATTGGCCCGTCGGTTCAGTTCAGCGTAGGGCAGCGTCCGGTCTTCGAAGCGTACCGCTGTGGCTTCGGGACGCCTGGCTACCTGGGTTTCGATCAGTTGATGAAGCAGTACGTCGCTGGGGTAGTCGACCGGGGTGTGGTTCCATTCATTCGCCACCCGGTAGCGCTCGACAGCGGGCATGATGTCGAGGGCGTTGACCGGTACTTCGAAATTATCGACCACTGCGTGCAGCGCGGTCATGAAGCGCTGTTGCAAGGCCTCGATCTGCTCCGCGTCGAACCAGGCTTCGTTGTAGATGAAGTGCATCCACACATCATCGTCCGGCTCGGCTTCGCGAATGTGCATCGCCAGGGGCATCTGTTCGTAGCCATTGCTGAGCTTGACCGGCTGGGCGGGCGCGGATCCGTACCAGGTGTCCTGATCCTGTTCGTAAGACACCACCAGGTCGAACAGTTGCCGCCGCCCCATGTTCTGCAGGCCCAGTTCGCGGTTCAGTTCGCTCAACGGATAGCGTTGATGGCGATAGTCCTGCTTGAGTGTCAGGGCGATCCTGGCAACCAACTCGCCGAAGCTCAGTTCGGTGCCCAGGCTCAGGCGCACCGGGCTCATGCCGACGAACAGGCCGACCGTGGCCTTGTGTGCGGCGTTGGCGCGATTGAGGATTGGCATGCCGATCACGATCTCATCGCGTTGCGTAACCCGTGCGAAGTACGCGTAAAGCAGGCCCAGCATGGCGTGGAAGACCGTTGCTTGCCCGCAGGCCCTGGCCTGCTCGCCGAGACGATTGTAGAGCGCCCGTGGCAAGCGCCAGGCGTGGTTCTGGCTGGGGGTCAGGCGTTGTTCGAATCGACCGGGGTGACGCGGCGCGAGCAAGGGCTCAGGCACGTTGCGGTATTTGTCCAGCCAGTACTGGCGCTGACGCTGGAAGGCAGGTGAGTCCTTGTCGTTCTGCTGCTGCTCCACATACGCCTGGTAGGTCGGCGCCGGCGGCGGCGTTTCCGTCGGGTGCAGTATTGCAGTGTAGGCTGCGCTGATGGCTCGGCTGATCATGGCGAAGGACCAGCCGTCGATGATCAGGTGGTGGCAGTTGGCGAAAAAGTAATGGAGGTCTTCGCGAACCTTGATCAGGTCCATGCGAAACAGCAGTCCGCCTTCAAAGGAAAACGGCGTTTGCAGGTTGACTTGCAACAGGGCCAGGGCGCTGGCCTGGGGATCGGCGTCTGCCGAGACATCGTGCAAGGTCAACGGCGCGCCGGCCGATTCCAGAAAGCGCTGCCGCGGCAGCGGGTGCTCCGCCGAGCCGGGCACCAATTGAATGCGCAGGGCGTCGTGGCGACTGATCACCTGGTCGATGGCCTGTTTCAACTTTTCGGCGTCGACCGGGCCGTTGATGCAGGCATACCCGCCGATGTTGTACAGCGGGCTGTCGCCGTGCAGCACTTGATCCAGCCAGATGTCCAGCTGCGGAGCGGTAAGCGGG